>CALXLX010000039.1 GCA_944389315.1 uncultured Opitutales bacterium | reverse complement strand
TCGAGCACGTTGGCGGCGATCACGCATGCCTGACGCATGAACACCAATTCTCTATCTGATTTTATCGGTATCATGGCCGGTCGCGCCGTTTTTTAAGTTTGGATTTTTAAAGAACATTTTTTCTTTGGACGCCGTCAAAGGCGCGCCCTGCCTTTCGGGACCCGATTTACGGAAGAGCCCCCTTTTCCGTCGCGCGGAATCTTTCCCGCGCGGAAATTTTCAACGTCCGAGGCCTCCCCGGCGCACTCTTGAAAAAATGCGCCAGAAAACCTCAAAAGCCAATTACATCAGGCCCCACTTGCGGACCACCCACGCCAATATACCCACAACAAGTATGATTATCAGCGGAGTCCAAAGAGCCCAAAGATTCTTAAGCTGTTTCGTGTCGAGCACCTGGCGTGCCTCGCCAACGCTGCGGCCGCGTATTCTGCCCTTCTTCAGGAAGCCGTCATAGTGGCGCTGCAGCAGATAGGTCTCAACCTGCCTCATCGTATCGAGCGCGACGCCAACCGCGATGAGCGCACCCGTGCCGCCGAAGAAATGAGCAATCTTCGGGGGTATGTTGTACTGCCCCATAAGTATGCTCGGCAACAAGGCTATGCCGACGAGGAATATGGACCCCGCCAAAGTGAGCCTCGTCATTACGAAGTCCAGGAACTTCGCAGTGGCCTCTCCGGGACGAACCCCGGGGATGTAACCGCCGTTGCGCTTCAGATCGTCCGCTATCTGCAGGGGCTTGAACATTATCGACACCCAGAAATAGCTGAACACAAATATCAGCACCGCATAGGTCACATTGTGCCAAGTGTTTCCGAAATATCCGAAGATCTGCTCCGGGAACATTATTATGGCGCTGGCGAAGATTATCGGCATAACGCCCGCATAATTGACCTTCAAAGGCAGGTAGGAGCTCTGCCCGCCCATAATCTTCCTGCCCACGACCCTGCGCGCATACTGGACGGGGATCTTGCGAACCGCCTGTATGACCGCTATGATGGAACCCGTCACCAAAAGCAGCAGGCCGAACATCAGGAATGCCTGCGTCGTGCCCATCTCGGCGCCCTCGGTGCCTATGGAGTGGTTGAAGAATATCGTGTAGGCCTGGGAGCAGGCACCGGGCAAGTCGGCGATAATACCGACGGCTATGAGTATGGATATGCCGTTGCCTATGCCCCTCTGGGTTATCTGCTCGCCCAGCCACATGAGTATCACAGAGCCGCTGACGAGCAAAATTACGCTCGTTATGCAGAAGAACGGGATATGTGTTGCCAGGACTATGCTGCCGTACTCGGCCTGGTTGAAACCGGTAAACAGAGTCTCGGGTTTAGCGACCAGAGCGTAGACTATCAAAGAGCCCTGTATGAGGGATATGAGTATCGTCAGATAGCGCGTGTACTGCGCTATTTTCTGCCTGCCTATCTCGCCCTCCTGCATGAGCCTTGCCAGGCTGGGAACCACCGCTCCCATAAGCTGCAATATGATGGAGGCGCTGATGTAGGGCATGATGCCCAAAGCAAAGAGAGCTCCCTGCATCATAGCGCCGCCGGTGAACATATTGTACAGGCCTATCAGGCCGCCGCCGGAAGTGCTCGCCGAGGCGTAGTACGCCTGAAGCGGAGCCGGATCCACGCCCGGAAGGGGAATGCCCGCGCCCACGCGAGCGATAAAAATCAACCCGAGCGTCAGCATTATGCGCTGGCGCAGTTCCGGGATTTTAAAGCAATTTGTAAACGCGGAAAACATTACCTATCCTTATGGATTACTTGGCGCTTGTCAAAACGGCCTTGCCGCCCGCAGCCTCTATCTTCTTGACTGCGCTCTCGGAGAACTTGTCGGCCTTTACGGTTATCTTCTTGGTCAGCTTGCCCTGCCCGAGAATCTTAACCAAAGCGTCGGAAGCGCGCACGAGACCGGCCTCAACCAGCTCCTTGCGGGAGATTTCCTCCACATTGAGAGCGTCGAGGCAGCCGACGTTGACCACCGCGAACTCCACGCGCAATTTGTTGTTGAAACCGCGATGCGGAAGTTTGCGATACAGGGGCATCTGGCCGCCTTCAAAGCCGGGGCGGTTTCCGCCGCCGCTTCTGGCCTTCATACCCTTGTGGCCGCGTCCCGACGTCTTGCCGTGGCCGCTGCCCACACCGCAACCCAAACGCTTGTGCGAATGTTTCGCACCCGCAGGATTTGAAAGATTGTGCAATTTCATTTTCTATAATTCCCCTATTAGGCAGATTTGCCTCTGAGTTTGCTTATGGTCTCCAAGGTGCGCAGCTGGTAGAGAGCCGCCAGAGTGGCGTTGACCATGGCCATGTCGTTGTTGGAGCCGAGTGATTTGCTGAGCACGTCCTTGACGCCCACCGCCTCGAGAACCGCGCGGACGCCGCCGCCGGCTATGACGCCGGTACCGGGAGTGGCCGGACGAAGCATCACAACGCCGCCGTCGGACTCGCCTACAACCTCGTGGGGTATGGTGTTGTCCTTCAGGCTTACGGACTTCATCTTGCCGCGGGCCCTGTCGGTCGCCTTCTTGATTGCGTCCGGAACCTCCTTGGCCTTGCCGTAGCCCAAACCTACGTTGCCGGCGCCGTCGCCGACAACCACCAACGCCGCGAAGGAAAAGCGCCTTCCGCCCTTTACGACCTTGGCGCAACGGTTGATGTGAACCACTTTCTCTATGAGTTCGGGGCCGGAGTTCTCCTCCACCCTTTGTTTTTTGAATTCTCTGCTCATTTTATCAAGATGTTAGAAGTTGATGCCGTTTTCGCGCACCGCGTCCGCAAAACTCTGGACGCAGCCGTGATATTTGCGGCTGCCGCGGTCGAACACGACTGCCGATATGTTTGCGGCTTTCATCTTTGCGCCCAAAGCCTTGCCGAGCAGAACCGCTCCCGCCTTGTTGGCGAGAACCTTCTGGCCGTTAAGCTCCTTGCTCGTCGAGCAAAGGCTGCAAAGAGTAATCCCCTTCTTGTCGTCTATAACTTGCGCGTATATGTGCTTGTTGGTAAAGCATACGCTCAGGCGAGGCCTGTCGGCCGAGCCGACTACCTTGCCGCGAACGCGCCAGCGGCGCTTCTGCTGCAAATCCTGTTTCTTTTCGAGTTTCATCGTCCTACTCTTTCATTAAATGTTAAGCCGCAAGACTAAGCGGTCTTCTTGCCCTCCTTGCGACGAACAAACTCGCCGTGGATGCGCACACCCTTGCCCTTGTAGGGCTCTATCGGATAGAACGCCTTGATGTCGGCGGCAACCTGGCCAACCATATGCTTGCTAGCGCCGGTCACCGTAACGAGGGGGTTCTTGTCGGGAGTCTCGCCTATGGTCACGGTTATGCCCTCGGGAATCTCGTATATGCACGGATGCGCATAACCCAAAGCCAAAGTCAAAACCTTGCCCTTAAGCTCGGCCTTAAAACCTACGCCCTTTATCTCGAGAACCTTCTCGTAGGCGTGCTGGACGCCTATGACCATCGAATTTATTATGCTGCGGGCCGTGCCGAACATAGCGTCTGCGAAACGCGAATTGTTCGCCGGGGAAACGGTTATCACGCCGTCCTTAAAACTGATGGAAACCGCATTGTTGAATGTTTCAGACAATTTTCCCTTAGGGCCTTCAACAGTGACCGTCAATCCGTCGACGGCCACCTTGACGCCTGCAGGGACATGTATTGGAAGTTTGCCTATTCTGCTCATTGTCCTGTTTTTCCTGTTAAATTACCAGACCTTGCAAAGAAGCTCGCCGCCGGCCTTCTGGGAACGGCAGTCGGAGTCCTTCAAAACGCCCTTGCTCGTGGTGAGTATGGATATGCCCATGCCGCCTATTACGCGGGGTATGGCGCGATACTCGTAATAAAGCCTCCTGCCGGGCTTGCTGACTCGCTCTATCTGAGTGATGGCCGGAACGCCGTCAACATACCTGAGCGTGAGCTCTATGGTCTTCTCGGCGGGCTTGTCGCCCTTTATCTCAACCGCGTCCACATAGCCCTCGTCCTTGAGTATCTTGGCTATGCCCTCGCGTATGTTCGAGTGGGATGCCGAGCAGCTCTCCTTGCCCGCCTTGTAGGCGTTGCGTATGATCGTCAAAAAGTCGCCGATGTTATCGTGTGATGCCATGATAAACGTCCTTTCCTACCAAGATGCTTTTGTTATTCCGGGAAGCTTGCCGTCGCTGGCCAGCTCGCGGAAGGTTATGCGGCTCAAGCCGAACTTGCGTATGAACGCGCGCGGCCTGCCGGTTATCGAACAGCGGTTGCGTATGCGCACCTTGGACGAATTGCGGGGAAGCTTGGCCAGCTTCCTCGAGGCACTGAAGAACTCCTCGTCGGAGGATTTCGGATCGGCGATTATCTTCTTGTACTCGGCGCGCTTGGCCGCGTACTTCTCCGCCATTCTCTGGCGCTTGAGATTGCGCTGTATTGATGATTTCTTAGCCATGTTTAAATCCTACTTGTTTGCCGTCTTGGCGGGTTTGCGGAAAGGCATGCCAAGCAGCCTGAGCAGCTCTCTGCCGGCGTCGTCAGTCTTGGCCGTGGTCACTATGGTTATGTCCATGCCCAAATTCTTGCGGTTCGGATCCACCGTAACCTCGGGGAATATGGTATGGTCGGCTATGCCGTAATTGTAGTTGCCGTTGCCGTCGAGCCTGCCGGGTATGCCGCGGAAGTCGCGTATGGAGGGCAGAACTATGGCTATAAGCTTGTAGAGAAAATCCCACATGCGCTCGCCGCGCAAAGTCACCTTTACGCCGTTGGGCTGGCCCTCCCTGAGCTTGAAGTTTGCTATGCTCTTCTTGGCCTTCGTGATGACAGGCTTCTGCCCCGAAATCTTGGCGATCTCGTTGGCGACCTCCTGTATCCAGTCCTTGCTGCATTCGCTGCGTATCCCGGAGCTGATTACTATCTTCTCGAGATTGGGCACCTGATGCGGATTCTCGACGCCGAGATTCTTCTTCAGCTCGGCGACTACCTTATCTTGATATATCTTTTTAAGTGCAGGTATGCTCATTTTCGTTGTTTGTTTGGTCTCCGCTTACGCCTATTTCTTGGAAGCCTTCTTCCTCGAATCGAAACGCCCGGCAGACATTACGTTTGAAATGTGGATTCCGCCCTCGCGCTTTACGACGGCGCCCTCGGGATTCTTGTCGCTCTTGCGCTCGTGGTGCGTGAGCATGTTCACGCCCTCGACCAAAACGCGCTGGGTCTTGGGGAACACCGCCAAAACCTTGCCGCGCGAGCCCTTCGCCGAACCCGCTATCACGACAACCTCTTCGCCTTTTTTAACAGATGACTTCATATTATATGACCTCCTGTGCGAGGGATACTATTTTCATGTAATTCTTGCGCAACTCGCGCGCAACCGGTCCGAAAATACGCGTGCCGCGCGGATTTCCCGTGCCGTCGAGTATGACAACCGCGTTGGAGTCGAAACGCAGATACGAGCCGTCAGAACGGCGTATCGGCGCCTTGGTGCGCACTATCACGGCCTTGGCAACCGTACCCTTCTTGACGGTGGCCTCGGGGATTGAAGATTTTACCGCCACAACTATGACGTCTCCCACGGAAGCTATGCGCTTCTTCTGGCCCAGCCTGCGGACCATCATAACTTCCTTGGCGCCCGTGTTGTCGGCGACAACCAAATTTGTCTGCATCTGAATCATGGAATATGCTCCTTATTCTCCGGCCACTACCGGGGCCTTTTCAATTATGCGAACGATACGGAAGCGTTTCAGCTTACTTATCGGACGGGTTTCCATCACCTCTACCTTGTCGCCGAGCTTGCACTCGTTCTTCTCGTCGTGAACGTGCAAAACCGTCTTGCGGCGTATCTCCTTGTGGTACTGCGGATGCGGAACCTTGTAGAAATAGGTGACCTTTATGCTCTTGTCCCCGGATATGGACGTTACCACACCCGTGAGACTCTTGCGGCTCTTTCTTTCTTCTGACATTTCTCGTAGGCCTTTCTATTAACTGTTGCGCTTCTGGGTTTTCACGGTCTCCAAGCGCGCAATATCGCGGCGCAACGTCCTTATCCTGCCGGTGTTCTCCACCTGGCCGGTGACCTTGCGTATGTTCAAACCGTCGAGCTCGGCGCGGCATTCGCGCAGCTTCTGCTCTATCTCGTCGAGGGAAAGCTCCCTTACTTCCTTTGCTTTCATCTGTGTAAGACCTTTCCTTTTTTAGAGTACCTCTACGCCTTCGCGAACCACAAAGCGGCACTGGAAGGGAAGCTTGCCGTCCGCAAGCCTCATGGCTTCGCGCGCAACGCTCATCGGAACGCCCGCTATCTCAAAAAGCACCGTGCCCGGCTTGATGACGGCCACCCAGTACTCGACCGCACCCTTACCCTTACCCTGACGGGTCTCGGCGGGCTTCTTGGTCACGCTCTTCTGGGGGAATACCCTCATCCACATCTTGCCCTTGCGCTTCAAAAACCTGTTTATCGCAACACGGGCCGCCTCGAGCTGCTGGGAAGACGCCTTGCCGCGCTCCAAAGCCTGTATGGCGAAATCGCCGAAGGCAATCGTGTCGCCGCCCTTGGCGTTGCCGCGATTGCGCCCCTTGTGCATCTTGCGATACTTCGTTCTTGCCGGAATAATATTAGCCATTGTTAAAATCTCCTATGCGTTTGTGATTATTGGGCATCGTCCTTCTTAAGGCACAGCCAACACTTCACGCCTATCTTTCCGTAAACGGTGTGGGCCTCGGTGAAGCCGTAGTCTATGTTCTCGCGGAGAGTGTGAAGCGGTATCCTGCCCTTTCTCTGCCATTCAACGCGCGCTATCTCCGCGCCGCCGAGCCTTCCGGATATCTGTATCTTGATTCCGTCGGCGCCCATCGTCATGGAATTCTGTATAGCCTTCTTTATCGCGCGGCGGAAAGATATGCGCCTCTCGAGCTGCAACGCAACGCTCTCTGCAACCAGGAACGCCACCAGATCGGGCTTCTTCACCTCCTGAACGTCGACGATGACGTCCTTGTTTACAAACTTGGAAAGCTCCGCTTTGAGCGTCTCAAGAGCCGCCCCTTTGGGTCCTATCAAAACGCCGGGACGCGCCGTGAATATCTTGACGCGTATGCGCTGGCCGGCGCGCTCTATGAAGATTCTCGGCACCGAAGCGGTATTGAGCTTCTCGCGGAGAAACTCGCGGATTCGGTAGTCCTCATTCACAGCGGCGGCGTAGTCGCCCTTGGTAGCGTACCAGCGCGAATCCCAATCGCGGCGAACTGCAAGACGGAAACCTCTCGGATTTACTTTTTGTCCCATAATGTTTTCTCCAAATTATTTTTCGTCGGAAAGGACGATTGTGATGTTGCTGGTCCTCTTCTTGTAGGGATGCGCGCTGCCCCTGGCGACCGCGCGGAAACGGCGGAAAGCCACTCCCTGGTCGACGGTGGCAACGGTTATCTTCAGATTGGCCGCCGACAAACCGTTGTTGTTCTCGGCGTTGGCTATCGCGCTGGCGAGAGTCTTGGCCACGAGCTTGGCGCTCTTGCGGGGAACCAGCTTGAGTGTCTCAAGCGCGACCGCCGCATTCATACCCCTGAGGTTTCTTGTAATCTGGCGCACTTTTTTATCGGACATGCGCGCAAACTTTGTTAAAGCTTTAACTTCCATAGTTATTCCTGTTAAATTAGTTTCTTGTGAGGTTGGGATACACCGCGTCGCCCTCGCGCGCAGAAAAATCGCCCATAGGAATTATCGCCCCGCCGTTCCTCGAACAGTCCGCGACAACCCCCTTGCCTACGATTTTGTCCCCGCGCATAAAAACGCACACCGTCCCGATTCTTATCGAGCCCGTATCCGAAGCAAAAAGCGCAACTTCCGGCCCTTCGTCGGACGCGTCCACGCGAACAACCTTCGCGCCTACCGCACCCTCCAGACCATTGCTTACCGCCCACTTCGGCGCGGCGGCAACACGGCAAAGCCCCGCCGCGAGAACTAGCCCCGCCGCGAACGCAATCGCCGATTTGCCAAACCTCGTCATGATTTATTACTGAACGGCCTTCTTGGTATGAGGATTGTGTCCCTTGAAGTAGCGCGTGGGCGCAAATTCTCCAAGCTTGTGACCGACCATGTTCTCCGTCACATAAACGGGAAGGAACTTCCTGCCGTTGTGGACGTTGAAGTTCAAACCGATGAAATCGGGGGTTATGACCGAACGGCGCGACCAAGTCTGTATGGGCTTGTGCGAGTTGGTCTTTTGAGCTTCGTCAACCTTGTCCTGAAGGCTGGGGTCGACAAAAGGTCCTTTTTTAATTGAACGTGCCATGTGGATTATTTCCTTTTAATTTTTTTGCCGTCGCGTCTCAGAAGAATAGCCGAATTGGAAACCTTGGTCTTCTTGCGGGTCGGATAACCCTTCGCAAGCTGGCCCCACGGAGATACGGGCTGGCCGCCGCCGCTGGTTCTGCCTTCGCCGCCGCCCATCGGGTGGTCGACAGGGTTCATCACCACGCCGCGCACGCGCGGACGACGCCCAAGCCACCTGTTTCTGCCGGCCTTGCCGAGACTCTGGTTGGCATGGTCGCTGTTGCCCACAACGCCTATAACGGCGCGGCAGGAGGCGTCTATCAGGCGCAACTCGCCACTGGGAAGCTTAACGGTGGCCTTGTCGCCCTCTACGCCGACCAGCTGGGCGCCTGCGCCCGCGCCGCGGGCTATCTGCGCGCCCTTGCCGGGCAGAAGCTCAACCGCGTGAATCTTCATCGCCGGAGGTATCAGCTTCAGCGGAAGAGCCAAGCCTGCGGTGTACTCGGCCTGGGGCTTGTTGCTGGAGACGATCTTGTCGCCCTTCTTAAGCCCGTTGGGAGCAAGTATGTAGCGCTTCTCGCCGTTGTCATACTGCAGCAGCGCTATGTTGGCCGTGCGGAACGGATCGTACTCTATGGCAACTATCGTCGCCGGCACGTCTATTATATCGCGCTTGAAATCTATGCGGCGATACAGCTTCTTATGGCCGCCGCCGCGCCTGCGCGAGGTTATCCTGCCGTAGCAGTTGCGGCCTTTCGCGCGGTGTATCTTCTCCGTGAGCGAACGCTCCGGACGCTTCTTGTCGACTTCGCCCGAGACTAGTTCCGTGTACCTCTGCGAGGGGGTCAAGGGCCTTTTCTTGATTATAGGCATCTTAAATATCTCCTAATTTACGCAAGTTGAATGCTGTCGCCCTTTTTGAGGGATACCACAGCCTTTTTCATTTTGCCCTTAACGCCCGGACGAGCCTTGCTCATGCGGGAAATCTTCACCTTGCCCGCAGCGTTGAGGATATTCACGCGCGCAACCGTCACCTTGAAGGCCTTCTCGACAGCCTCGGCAACTTCCGTCGCATTGGCCTTGTCGTCAACCTCAAAGGTGTACTGGTTTACGGTCGACTGAAGGTTCGTGGCCTTCTCCGTGACCCTGACTGATTTTAGAATGTTCTTAGCCATGTCTTTTGCGCCTTACTTGGAAATGCGGGCAAGCAGAGTGTTCAAAGCCTGCTCGCTCATTATTACAGTTGAGAACTTGACCAAATCCAGAGCGTTCAGCGAGGCGGTCTCGCAGAAGAACATGCGCTCTATGTTGCGGCCCGAAAGAACAACATTGTCGGCAAAGACGTCGTCTACTATCAGAACCTTGCCCTTGGGCTGTATCTTGGAGAGGAGAGCCTCCATAAGCTTGGTCTTGGGCTGGGCCATCTCAAACTTCTCTATCAGGCTCAAAGCCGCCTCGGAGCACTTGTCGAACAAAGCCCTCTGGAGCGCCAGAACGCGAACCTTGCGGTTCATCTTCTGGGACCAGTCCCTGGGCCTGGGTCCGAATACAACCGCGCCGCCGCGATGTATCACGCTCTTGGTCGTGCCGTGACGCGAGCGGCCGCCGCCCTTCTGCTTGAAAGGCTTTGCGCAGGAGCCGCTGACCTCGCCGTAGTCGAGAGTGGAGGCGTTGCCCTGCCTGGCGTTGGCCTGGTATGCAACTATTGTTTCCTTGAGGGCGAAAAGACCCTTGTCGCCTTCAAAAGAGGGTATGTCGAAATCTTTTTCCGAGAAGCTCGACCCGTCAGTATTGTAAACTTTAAGTTTCATTAGCGTCGATCTCCTGAATTACTTGGTTGCCTTTTTAGCGGTGCGGACTATCACCACATCGCCCTTTGCGCCGGGAAGACTGCCCTTGATGAGCATGATGTTCTTGTCGGCGATAATCTTGACTATCTCGAGATTCTGCGTCGTGCGGCGAACCTGGCCCTCGTGGCCGGGCATCTTTCTGCCCTTGTAGACGTGGCCGGGAGTCTGGCGGCAGCCGACGGAACCGGGCCTGCGGTGCATCATGTGACCGTGCGTGGCAGGCTGACCCTGGAAATTGTAGCGGTGCATAACACCCTGGAAGCCCTTGCCCTTGGTCGTGCCGATGATGTCTATCTTCTGGCCCTCGGAGAATTTCTCAACCGTAAGAACGTCTCCGGGCTTGAACTCGGAAGCGTTGGGAGTGCGGAACTCCACAAGCTCCGTAAGGGGTTTTTCTATACCAGCCTTCTTTAAGTGCCCGAGCTCAGCCTTGCTCATGCGAGACTCTTTCTGCTCGCCGAAACCGATTTGCACGGCGTCGTAACCATCTTTGCCCTGGGCGGTTTTTACTTGGGTAACGGGGCACGGTCCTGCCTGAACAACAGTGACCGCAACGAGTGAATTATCCCCGTTGAAAACTTGGGTCATGCCCAACTTTTTTCCGATTAGTATCATATTGCTAAGCGGCAGGTGGCTTTAAATTGCCTTAAATCAGGCTCTTTTCAGCGCATTTAGACCTGCTTTAGTCGTTTGAGTTGTTTGTTTATTATTCTTCTTTTTTAAAAAGAAAGAGCGTCATAGTGGCTTTTTTTGGAACCCTGTCAACGCATTTTTTTCAAAAATTTTTGTTTTTTCATTTTTTGCAAAAGCATTTTCCGTTTCGGAGCACAAAAATGTCACCCCGCCTACACAGGGGATAAAAGAACTTTTATCCGCCGATTTCCCCGAAACCCGCCAAAATTTCTCCAAATTTGCAAAAGATTCTCCATTTAGAGTAAAAAATACTAAAGAGCCAAAACAAGCCCTACCCCTCACAAGCATACAGGGCAGAAAAAAATTCTGGCCGCCACTCCCAAGATGTCGCCTATTATGCGCGGGCGGAGAGGTCTGCGCGGGCAATTTTCCCCCGCGCCTACACATAACTAAGCAGCCTTTGCAAGGCGCGAAAGTGTCTTTATGGAGTTTTTTTGCATAGGATGGCAAAAATATAAAAAGTCTGCTTGACAAAGAAAGAGTCCTTCTTTGAATGGGCTGCTTTACCAATGGTGGTAGTAGCTCAGTTGGTTAGAGCACTGGATTGTGGTTCCGGGGGTCGCGCGTTCAAGTCGCGTCTACCACCCCACTTTTGAAGGTCGCGGAAACAGCCGAAAATTGCGGAATGTTTCCGCGATTTTTCATATCCGGAAGGGCCTCGGCAAAGGCGTCAAACTTCAAGGCGTAAAAATTCGGCTATCCAGCCCCCTTTTTACAGGCACAATCAGCCGCAAGAAGCAGTTTTTCTTCTATGCCCAGGCGGCATTGTTAAAAAGCCCCCAACTGGAGAGGGCCTAGCGCCTTTTCGTATTCTATTTATACATTACCTCAAGCGCGTATCCGCATTTGTTTTCTTTGTCCAAATAGATTAGCTTTTGGGTGTTGGGAATCTCTCCGGGCCGGGTAAATATATCGAGGCTCCCAAAATCTGCGGTTTGGAGGCCCGCCTGTTTGGCGAGCTTCTTTAGCAGGTTTGCGCATTCATCTTTATCTGCGGCCGATTCATACCCCTTCCCAAAAACTTTCGGATCCATATTCCCGCAGCTGAAAGAGACAAACAATGCCCTCTGGATGGGTTTCCCCTGCATGAAGTCCACCCCGGGGGTAAACACATACTTGGCAAGATTTATCTTAACAGGCGCAGACCCCCCGTCAGAAAGAAATGCGGCATTGAATTTCCCATTGGAAAACAGAAGCCCGTACTTGCCGGCCAAAAATGCAAACAGACGCGGATCCTTTAAGACTAAAGACTTCTTAGCCGCCCCGCTCTTTTGAATTATCTCCCGCCCCGAATTTTTGAAATCTGAAAATTGGCAATAGAGCATGTCCTTGTCTATATGCGTCAAAGCTATGGAAAGCAGCATGGAGCGGTTCAGCTTTGAATCTGTATAGTAGAAATCCACCACGGGGCCCAGGAATGCAAACGGGCTGCCGGCGTCGGCCGCAGCGGGTTTGCCTAATATTGCGGACAATTCTGAAAAAATCTCCTTATCGAAATCTATTTTTGAGACAATCTTATACTTGCAGCCTCCGTCCGGATTTGCCGAGGCGAGAAATGGATCTGCCTGCGCGGAGTCTGCCGCCTCCAACAAGTACAAATCGTTAGAATAAAGCGCATTTGAAGAAAGCGCCACTACCGATATAAACAACGCCGAGAATATACAGCTGCTTTTAATATTGCATATTTTTGACGCTTTTAGCACCGCGGCAAAAATATTTCTCAAGCCGAAATTGGTATTATTACCCGAACGATATGCCTTAAAAAAACGCATTTTCATATTATTTCCTTTGGAATGGAGTATTGCTGTGTAAAGTTCGTTTTCCTGGCAAAAAGATGTTCTTACATCTTGGGGTGTTTTTTATAGTTGTTGTATAAAATATAGATGCCGCAGTATAACTTCAAGTTCAAAGCTATGAACTAAATAAAATGCGACATTTACAGATAAACGGCTCCGATGTTTATCCTGCAAAATAGGCGGGGCGGCTGGCGGGTAAAACAAGGCGAAGGCAAAAGAGAAAGCATATTAAAAAAAGACCTTCCCTTGAATAGATGCCCCTGTTATCTTACACGCGAGCAAAGGCCGCTGCGCGAAAAATTACGCAACCCTGCTATGGCGTATCCAAAGCGCGTTTTACAAACGAGCAAGCCTCCTGCAAGGCTTTTGCATATGCTTCGTCCATGCCGGCGCGGGTTATGTATATGTGAGTTGCGCTCTTTAGGCAGACATACCTAGTCTTTATGCCGCTTGCAGAAAGTTTCAAGGCAAGCTCAGCGGCCTCGTCGTGGAGAATGTCGCACTCGGAGGCCAATACGAGAACGGGAAAACCGAATTTGAAATCCGCCTTTATGGGTGAGGCATAGGGGCTCTTTGCGATGGCTTCGTCCGGAGCGTAGGCGCGCGCAAAAAGACGCATAAGATCGGCGTCCAGGCAAAAGTTCTTGCCGAACAGTTCGTATGAGGGCCTATTCGTGTTATCGACGTCAACGGCCGGATAGAACAGCATTATTCCGCCTATCTTACAGTCTTTTAGTTCGGGGGCAGATATCTTTCCGCTTCGGAAATCCTCCAGCATAAGGGCAGTTGAAAGCGCAAGCCCGCCGCCGGCGCTGTCGCCGCTTAAAAATATCTTCCTTTTGTCTATGCCCAACTTATCGGCGTTTTCGCACGCCCATTTTAGGCAGTCGAGACAGTCGTTGTTGGGAACCGGATAGGGATATTCCGGGGAGAGCCTATAGTCGCACGCCACAACAACCGCGCCTGTTCTTAGAGCATAGTCCTGGCATATGCGCATGCAGCTTTCAACCCCGTTTATGCACCACCCACCGCCGTGAAAATAAAGTATCAAGGAGCTTTTTCCGCCTTCAAGCGCACGCTTGTCCGTATCGCAGGCATATTCTTCTTTTTTGCGGTAAACCCTTATGCGCATTTTTTCGCCGTCGCTTAAGGGTATATGCCCGTCGTAAAAATCTACTCCGTCCAATTTCGGAGAACCGAAAAGACAAAACCTCCTGAAGCGGTTGAGGGACGAACTGTCGCCTTCTATGGCCTTGGAAACCGCGTCTATTTGCATGTCCACAAACCTGCGGGGCAGCCTGCGAATAAATCCGAGAGCCTCCTCCGAGGCGGAAGCCTCGGAGGGAGGTCTGCCGGACTCAAAATGTCCGAAATATTCCTCTTCCATGGGGAAATAATACATACACTCTCCCGAGCATGCGTCAAGGCCGCAGCCCTTCATGCTAAATTGAAGGCGCAAACGCCGGGGAAATTCCCCCTCCGCGCGCCACATCAACGCAATCTTCCCGCGCAGCCGCCCGATTTTACCATACCTTGGGGGAAATAAAAAAACGCAACCCTTTAAGGATTGCGCTTTTTAAAGTGGAGCGGGCTATGAGGTTCGAACTCACAACCTCGACCTTGGCAAGGTCGCGCTCTGCCAATTGAGCTAAGCCCGCAAAAAATTATGCGCTCGAATAGTGTATATTTATTTCAGCGTGTCAAGTTCCAAAACGTATCTTTTTCTAAAATTTTTCGGCACGCTGTAAAAATCTCCTGCATCTATGTTTTTTGCGGTATCGTCGGAGAGCATGGCTTTTACAAGCGGCTTTACCAGCTCGGCCTTCTCGCGCTTAAATACTATGTAAAAAGTAAGCGCCAAAGGATAGTCGCCGTTGTGGATATTCTCGTTTGTCGGCCTGAAGGCATACTCGCCGGAATCTTTTCCCGAGGCTATGGGCAGAACCTTGACGCGCTGCGAATCCGCAGCCTTGCCCACTACCATTATGACGGACGCACCCGTCCCCAAGACGTTCACGGCCTCCCTCTTGTCCCGAAGAACATTCACCCACGGGCCTATGTCGTCTCCGCCAAGCGCCGTGTTCTTGAAAATCTCGACTACAAGATTGTCCGTAAAATTTGTTATCATCGGCTGAATTGCTCGCAAATGCGCCACATTCTTGGAGATTCCCTCCCACTTTTCTATCCTGGCGGATTTCTTCGCGAATATGCCTTTAAGCTGCGTTACGGACAACTCGTCGATAGGATTCTGTCCGTTGACCGCGACTATCGCAGCATGGTGCAGAATGGGGATTGCCACAAAACCCTCCGGCAGCGGGCTTCCTTTCGGCACCGCTATGATTCCCAAATCGGCCTCGCCGTTTGCGAGTTTGGGCATTGCTGGATACGTTCCCTGCATGTCGTAAGAGGCCTCCGCCGAAGCTTCCTTTGCTGAGCCGAGCGACGCGTCCCTCAAAACTGGACCGACAATATCGCTGCCCACCACGCGCACCGCCTTGGACTGCCCCGCACAAAACGCCGCCGAGCACATAAGAACCGTTGTTAGGCAAAAAATTTTGGAGAATATAAGTTTCATCTGTGCAGAAAATAAAATGTTTATTCGCATTTAGCACCATAGGGCTGCGCCTCTTTTTTGCAAACGCTAAATTAAAGTACGCGAAAAATCTCGGCTGCCCCGCAATCTGCCCTACCGCGCAAAAAAATTTTTCATATTCCGCCATCGAGGCCGGCGGGCCGTTTATTTTAACGCAAATGCCGATTCCGTTTTCAAAGGAACCCGGCGCCCATTCGCAGACGCTACACCAAGCCGAGTATCATCTTGCCCTCCTCGGAAATCATGTCCTGATTCCAAGGCGGATCCCAAACTATCTCTACTTTCGCCCTGTCTATGCCTGGGACAGACTCAAGACGGCTTTTCAAATCGTCGGCTATCATGGGCCCTAAAGCGCAGCCCGGCGCGGTGAGAGTCATGTCCACATAGACTATTCTTATGACATTCCCCTCAGCATCGGCCTCCTCTACAGGCTCCAGCCTGTAAACCAGGCCCAAATCAACTATGTTTACAGGAATCTCAGGGTCGTAAACCGTCTTTGCCACACTCCACAAATCTTCGGAAGACGGCATCGGAAACTTGTGGTTTGCGTTTTCCGGAGGCTCCGCCTTTGCGGAAGAATCAGCCCCCGCGGCGGAAGAAGCATCTGCCCCGCCCGCTTCTGCGGCCTCCGCCACGGAAGAAGAACCCGAGGAAGCGCTCTCCTTAGGCAATACCGCTCCTTCGGGCGCGCTCGGCTCGCCCAGGGCGTCGAAATCAGCCCCCGCTATCCGCGCAAGCCCGAATGCCCCTATTACTGTAAAATTTCCGCCCAGCCTAAACTGCACGGAGACTTTCGCGCCTTCAGCAAGAGTCACGCGCTCCCCCGAAGGTATGAGCATTGCGCCTACCGCCCTCTTTAGACTTATGGGAGACTCCGTTTTTCCTGCTTCCATCTTTCTTACACCATTGCGAGGCGGTCCCTATGCACGGCCACGTCTCCCGTCTTCAAATGCTTGCCCGCGTTCGACTCCAAAATCTTGCGGAGTTCGTCGGACGAAACCTCCGCCATGCCCCTCGCATAGACATGCTTGTCCGTCTCGTCGCATATCTCCACCAAATCGTGCGCCTTGAAGGTTCCCTTTATGGATTTGACCCCCGCCGCCAAGAGGGAGCTGCCCCTGTTCCTTAAGGCATTGAGCGCGCCCTCGTCTATGAAAAGCTGCCCCATGCTCTTGCCGAAATACCTCAGCCATCTGTCCCTCGAGCTCGACGCCGTCTTGCTCGGGACAAAATACGTCCCCGGATTTTTCCCGTCGAAAACCTCCAACAGGGAATTTTTTCTCTCCCCGCTTATTATGTAAACGCCGCAGGCGTTCGCCGTGGCGATATCCGCGGCCTTGAGCTTTGTGACCATGCCGCCTACAGCCGTTGAGCTGCTCGTGCCCCTGGCCTTGTCCCTCACAGAGTCTATATTCTCGACAACCTTTATTATCTCCCCCGTGCCGTCCATATCCACAAGCCCGGGAGCGGTTGACATTATCACAAGATCCTGCGCCTTTGCGATTGTAGCAACGAGCGCGCTTAACACGTCGTTGTCTCCGAATTTTATGTTCAGCTCCGCGGCGCTTACGCAGTCGTTCTCGTTTATTATGGGCACAACCCCCATCTTTAAAAGCTCGTTGAGCAGGTCCTTCAGGGCCCTGTGGCGGTTGCGCACGTCAACATCGTCCCTGGTAAGGAGTATCTGCGCCACCGTCAGGCCGCGCTTTTCAAACAACTCAGCCCACGTCTGTATCAAAAGCCCCTGCCCGACCGACGCGCACGTCTGAAGCAGCGCCAGCCTCTTTGGCCTGAGCTTTAGCGACAGCCTGCCCATGCCCAGCCCCACCGCTCCGGAACTGACAAGCACCACCTGCATGCCGCGCTTCTTAAGCTCCGCAATCTGCCCGCAGATGCCGTCCATGCGGTTTACGTCGAGCGCGCCAACATCGCGGGTAAGCACGCCCGTGCCGAGTTTTACAACTATGCGTTTGGAAAACTTTGAAGGCATAATATAATTGGGATACAAAAGAACAATATCCCTCTACATGCTCATAAGGTCGGCCTCTTTTTCCTCGAGAGCCTTGTTTATGGAGGCTATGCTCTTGTCCGTAAGGTTCTGGACGTCCTTCTCCGTGCGCTTGAGGTCGTCCTCGGTTATGGCGCCGTCCTTCTGAGCCTTCTTAAACGCGTCCATAGCCTCGCGGCGTATGTTTCTTACGCGCACCCTTCCGGCCTCGGCCATTTCGGAGCATACCTTTGTAAGCTCTTTCCTGCGCTCCTGCGAAAGCGGAGGTATAGGGCAGCGCACGGCCTCGCCCATTATGCAAGGCGTAAAGCCTATATTGGCCGCAAGTATGGCCTTCTCTATGTCCTTCAAGACGCCCTTGTCCCACGGCTGTATGCGTATCGTGTTGGGGTCGGGAGTCGTTATTGCAGCAACCTCCTTGAGCCTCATGGAGCTGCCGTAAACTTCGACGGAGACGTTCTCGACCATGGCGGGAGTCGCCTTGCCGGTGTGAACGCCGTCAAATTCGTGCACTGTGTATTCGACCGCCTTCTTCATGGCCGCGTCGAGCTTTTTCATTTCGTCCTGAAGTATCATTTCAAACCGCCTTTTTTATTGTTTGTGTTTTGCTGAAAAATATTACGACACCAAAGTGCCTATTGGCTCCCCCATAACCGCGCGCCTTATGTTTCCGTCGCAGTTCATGTTGAACACTATTATGGGCAGCTTATTGTCCATGCACATGGAAAACGCCGTGGAATCCATCACGGCAAGGCGTTTTTCTATGGCCTCCAGATAGGATATTTTGTCGTACTTTACGGCGTCCGGGAACTTGTTGGGATCCTTGTCGTAAATGCCGTCAACCTTAGTGGCCTTGAGTATGCAGTCCGCCTGAATCTCGCTTGCGCGCAAAGAGGCGGTGGTGTCCGTGGAAAAGTACGGATTCCCCGTCCCCGCTACAAATATGACTATGCGCCCCTTCTCCAGATGCCTTATCGCCCTGCGCAATATGAACGGCTCTGCGACCTTTTCCATCGGGATAGCCGTCTGGACGCGGACGCTGACGCCCTCCTTCTCCAGCGCGTTCATCAGCGCCAAGCCGTTTATCACCGTGGCGAGCATGCCCATATAATCGCCCGTGGTTCTGTCCACGCCGTTCTTGGCTCCTCCCAACCCACGGAAGATGTTTCCGCCTCCCACAACCAGGCATATCTGCACTCCCAGCTCTTTTATCTCCTTTAGCTGCAGAGCCATATTCCTGAGGATTTTCGGGTCGAGGGCCTCTCCGTTGGAAACGTCTTTTAGAGCCTCTCCGCTGATTTTGAGGACTATGCGTTTATATTTGGGTGTCATGTTTGAAGTTGTGTTGGCACGCGCCGCGGAAATGCGCGGCGGGGTGCGGCCTTTGTATTTTATAGGCGCAAGTATGACCCAAATGGCGGACGGTGTTCAACACTTTTTTAAGGCATTTTGCCTTTGCGCCCATAAAAGCCGGCCAGAGGTTATTTTTCCGGGGATATGTTTATGACAACCGGAGGTTTTGCCAGAATCTCCGAGGCCCTCTTTCTGACGTCGTCCAACGATATATTCTCGAACCCTGAAACTATCGTGCGCGCCCACTCTAGGCGTTCCGGATATGCCTGCGAGAGCGAAAGCACGTTTGATATCCAATAGGCGTTGTCCCTGCGCATCTTCTCTATCTGCTTTACGAGGGGCGTCTTGGCCCTGTCGAACATGTCTGGGCTTATCGACTGGGGAAGCTTCGCAGATATATCGGCGAGCATTTCCGACACCGCCGCAGACTTGTCCGCCTCCACGATGCTTCCTGCTATGAGCACCCCGAACGGATAAACCTTGCTCGAATTATTGTACGCAAAGGGGCTGTAGACCGCGCCGGTTTTCTCCCTTATGCCCTTGCGTATGGCGTCGTCGAGAATATCGCCGAGCAGGGAATCCGCCCGGGCTACGTTTATGTCTTTCATCGGGCTGCTGCGCCATATTAGCAGAGCCGCCGCGCGGGGCAGCGAGCTTTTTATGCCTATGTCTATCCTTCCAGACGCGAACTTCACCCCCAGCCTGTCCTTAAAGCCATCCCTCGACGGGGTGCGTTTAGGCAGAGAGCCGAACACCTCCGAAACGGCCTTCTCGCAGGCATCGGCGTCTATGTCACCCACGACAGAAACTTCGAGCCAGCCTTCGTCGAAGGCCTTTCTCAATATTTTGCCGAGCCTGTCCAAATCTTCCGCCCCGTAGACCTTGCCCACTTCGTATCCGAAAAGGACATTCCCGTCCAACAGGGTTCTCATCACTTTCGCGCGCAGCGCGCCTTCCGGCGTAGTCCCCGCGAGGCGGTAAAGCTCCTCAGCCTTCTTATTGGCAACAGACAGGCACTCCTTCCTGAGGGCGAAGTCCGTGATATACGCGCGCAGGAGCAGAAGCTGGTCACGCAGATTGTCGGCGTTCGTGCGCCCCGACAGCGCAAAGCTGGCGTCCTCGGCCGAGAACGAAAAAGACATGGTCTTGCCTGCAAATATGGACTCTAGCTCGTCGCGCGTATGCGCCTTCAGCCCGCCCGCCTCAAAGCACAGGTCCGCGAGCAGGGCCAAAGAGGCGTCTTCTTTGGGGAAGTCCAGCTTGCCCGCCCCTATGTCGACGCGCACAAGCACGCTGCCGGCGGAAAAGTCCGTGCGCTTGATATTTGCCCTGACCCCGTTTTCAAATACCACGCGCTCTATTCCAAGCTCCTTGTCCGCGGAGGATTCCGCCACAGGCGAAGCCTTCCCGCATTCCGAATACGCAAACGCAATGTCAGACTTGTCCTCCGGGGCAGACAGCTCCGCCGCCGAAAGTTCCTTTAAGAATTTCTCCGCATCGTACTTCGGGGCCTTTGTCGCCGCCACAAACGCGAAGAAACGCCCTTTTGAGAATCTGGCGCGCAGAAGCTCGGAGGCGTCCTGCGCCGTAAAAGACGCATACGCCCTCTCCGCCGCCTGAAGGAGAGTCTCGGGAGAGACCACGGTGCGGCCGCGCGCGTAGAGGGAGGCTATGGCGTCTGCAAGCTCCTGGGTTTTCCTCGTGGGCTTTTCCTTAACTCCCAGGCGCGCGCGGTTTAGAAGCTCAGCTTTGGCCTCTTTAAGCTCGGCGTTCGTAAAGCCGTACTTCAACGCTCTGGAAAGCTCCAATGCGGCGCTCTGCAAGGCCCATTTTGAATCTCCCGCGGGGGCCGCGACGGATATAAATGAAGCTGAAATCATGTCGTTTACAGGCTCGAAGGACGCGTCTCCCCTTGTTATGCGCGCGCCCTCCTGAAGGGCGAGCTTTTCAAACCTGCGCCCGAGCATGTACTCGAGAGCCGAAAGCCTCGCACGCTGTTCAAGCTCCCCGACGGTATTTTTCCGTGGCATATCCTTGGAGAGCATGTATATGTCCGCCGACGATCCTTTGAGTTCCGTATCGGTGAAAATTTCCGCGTTCACGCGCTCGGCCAGGCTCTTTAGCGACGGTTCAAAATTCTCGTCCTGCGGGATTTTTACCTCGGGCAAATCCGCCTTGGCGTATGCCTTATCCGCAGCGAGCTTCCCGAACGCCTCCCTTGCGGACTTCATTATCTCAGGAACCGAAACGTCCCCCACTATCACCACGACCATATTTTCCGGTCTGTAGTTTGCCTTGTAGAACTTCAGGAACTCCTCCCTGGGGGCCGACTTTATAACCTTGTCCTCGCCTATTGGCAATCTTACCGCATACGGGCTGCCTTCTCCCCATATCTGCCTCCACTGAGACACAAACGCCCTGTACGGCGCCGTATCCCTCGCGCGCTTTTCGGCTATTATCACCCCGCGCTCGGGCTCTATGGCGCTCTCGTGAAAGAGCACCCCGCCGGCGTAGTCTGCCAGCAGCTTAAGGCCGTCGGATACCGATTTTTCGGATACGTCGGGCATGTCTATCTTATATACGGTCTCGTCGAAACCCGTGTACGCGTTGGTGTCCGCCCCGAAGGCCATGCCTATGCGCTGGAAATACTCTATCATCTCGCCCGACGGGAAGTTGTCCGTCCCCTTGAAGGCCATGTGCTCGGTAAAGTGGGCCAATCCGCGCTGCGCTTCCGTCTCTGCGAGCGAACCGCGCCTGACTACAAGCCTCATGGACACCCTGTCCGGCGGCTCCTTATTCGGGTAGACAGCAATCATCACCCCGTTGGGCAGCATTTCCGACACAAGTTCCGAATCCGCCGCCACGGCGTCCGTCTCGGCCGCCGAAACCGAACCACAGAGGGCGCACGCCCCCGCAAAACAAATTGCACGCATAATTTCTTTCATATTAAAGACTATTTTATAGAGCCGTTTTCCGGGAAAATGTTTCATATTGAAACGCCATCGGCCCTGACGGGCCAAAAGGCAAGCGCCGCGGAAACGCGCGTCAAAAAAACGGGAAAAATATTCCTAAGCGGAGGGTTTGTTTGCAACCCAAAATATGCACTCGTCGGAGAATTCGCAGACTGCGGCGTTCTCCTCGGCTATCTGGGAACGCCTGCTGCAAAATTCCAGCTCAAAACCCGCTATGGCCAGATCCTCCTCGACCTCCGCAACCGACGGCGAATGTATAAACACGCTGCCAGCGTGCGAGTCGTAAACTATGTCTCCGAACTCGTCGAGCTTCTTGTACTGCACCGAGTGCGCCCATCTGCGGGCCTCCATCTCCCAATACTGACTGTTGCGCTCCGCGTTTCTGTCGTGCGTGGTAAATGCGAACTTCCCCCCGGGAACCAGCACCCTGAAGACCTCTTTCATGGCCGCGCGGCGGTTTTTTCTCAGCGGTATTTGCATCAGCCCGTTGAAGCCGAACACCGCGGATTCAAACGAAGCATCGCCGAAATCGAGCTTCACGGCGTCGAGCGTCCTGAAGCGCACCTTAGAGCCGTTCTTCACTGCAAGCGCGCGGGCGGCGCCGACCATCGACGCTGATATGTCCCCCGCGACGATGTTTCCGAAGCCCAATTTTTCCAGCCCGAAGGCTATGCGTCCCGCCCCGCAGCCGAGCTCCAAAAGGGCCCCCGACGGGTTGAGCCGCCCCGCAAAGACAATGCGCTCAGACTCCCAAAGCCCGACTTCCTCCGCCGCGCGGGCATAATCCGCCACGACTTCCGGCTTCTCAAAATATTCCTTTACCTCTCCGGAATCCATACCCCGTAAGAACACTTCCCCGCGCCCGACAGGCGGCGCCTTTAGAGATACTCCACCTCGCCGTACGAGAGTTTGTCCAGGCCGAGAAGCTCAAATTTTGGGTTCCGTATCTTCCACGAGCCGCGGGCCCTCTCGTCGAGCGCGTCGAGCGCGTTCTCGCCGAACACCTTCGGGCTCTGGTACACGAAAGCGTAGTCGGCCGAGCGGGAATTTATTATGGAAGATAGCGTTATCGCCCCGCCCTCGACATATATGGAAGATATCCTCTCCTCCGAAAACAGCCTTTCCTTAAGCTCGTTCCAGAATGCAGCCCTGTCCGCCGAGGGGGCGGAAAGCTGCATTACCCTAACGCCGCAACGCCTGAGAAAGTCCATCTTGTCTGCGGGGGAATCCGCGCAGCAGACAACCCTGGTCTTGTCCTCAAACTCGTCCGTAAACACGCGCTTGGAAAGCATGTCGAAATCGAAGTTAAGCTCGGCGCTGAAAATCAGGCGCTGCCTGCACGACGGCGGTATTCCGTCGCGCCTTACCGTAAGCGCGGGATTGTCTATCTTTACCGTGTTGAACCCCACGCCTATAGACGAGAAAAGCGCGCGCCATTCATGCACGCTGTGCATGGCCTCCTTGCCGGTTATGTGCGCCCTGTTTCCGTCGTCGAGGGCTATCTTGCCGTCTTTTGAAGCGGCGTATTTTATCGCAAGGAGAGCCTTTGATGTCTTGGCGGCATGGTTGAATATAAAGTTCAAATCCTCGCATTCTCTGCCGAGCACTCCGGTTTCCACATTCACGCCGGCGGCCTTCAGTATCTCCACTCCGCGTCCGGAATGTTCGGGGCTGAAATCCGTTGCGCCTATGACCACGTTTTTTACCCCTGCGGATATGAGAGCGTCGGTGCAGGCGCCCGTCCGGCCCTTCGTGCTGCACGGCTCGAGAGTCACGTACATCGTGTCTGTTGGCTCCACCGGGCGCGGCATATTTTTCAAGCATGCCACTTCCGCATGCGCCGCTCCGTCGGCGGCGTGGTACCCCTCCGCCACTATGTCCCCGTTCTTATCGACAATAAGTGCGCCGACCATCGGGTTGGGATTCGTAGCGCCCCACCCGCGCTTGGCCAATTCAAGCGCCCTTGCCATCAACTTTTCCTTTATACTGTTCTGCACGTCTTTAAAAATTCCGGTTGAAAAAAATAACGCCTGTGCACCGCAGCCTGCAGTTTACGGACGGACATACGGGTTTGAGCTCCTCTCCCGCCCCACCGTTGTAAACGGCCCGTGTCCGGGCAGAAGCACCGTATCCTCGGGGAGAGTATATATCTTTTCCCTTATGGACTTTTCCAGCTTTGAAAAATCTCCCGTGGGAAGATCCCATCTGCCCACGCCCTCCTCGAAAAGCAGGTCTCCGACAAACGCCTTCTTGGGAGATTCGTCCTCAAGAACGTAGGCCATGCTTCCGTCCATGTGCCCGGGGACTGAAAGGCACTTTATCTTTACCCCGTCTATATCCAGGACATCCCCGTCGGAAAGGCGCATGTCTATGTGCGCGCTTTCAAGGCGGCGCGAGTCGAACATGTACTTGTCCTGGGCTCCGTCAACCTCCATAAAGGGGGCGCTGTCCGCATGGGCGTAAATCTTAGCCCCCAAATTATCGCGCAAACGCCGCGCGTCCCAAACGTGGTCCCAATGCGCGTGCGTTACAAGCAGCGCCGTCAGGCTTCTGCCGTTTTTCTTAAGGAAGTCCCCCAGCTGCTCCTCGGCGCCTTCGGCCGCGTCGACAGCTATGGCACCCGTGCCAGAATCCGGCAGTATGACATAGACGTTGGTCTCTATCGGCCCAAGTTGGAAATCGTATATTTTCATGTTCGAGAATTTATATGGGGGTGTTTTTCAAGTTCCGAGTATGCGTATGATGCCTATTTCCGCGCCCGAGTCAACTCGATATATAGACTCTCCGCCGCGCAGAAAAAGCTCAAAAGTATCAAAAGTTCCAAAAGTTGGTTTTTAAGGGAGCAAAAATGCGCGTATTTTGCCAAAAACGCGCGCACATGCGCGCCGAGAAAAAAACAAAAACAACCGACATGACACTAAGCAAAAAACTTTTGAGACGCACTGCCATACTGCTGCAGCTTCAGGCGGCCTACCCCGCGGCGCTGCCGCTCCAGACGCTTATGGACGGCCTAAAACTGGCCTCCATGCACCCCTATCCGTCGGAGTCCGAACTCTGCGCCGACTGCGAATACCTGGCCGAGAAAAACTTCATCTCGCAAATCCGCTCTGAAATTTCCCCCTCCGAGAAACGCTATAAAATAAGCGCAAAGGGTCTGGACTTCCTCGCCGAATCGGGATTCTGAAAAATGGCCGCAAGAAAAGGGTCGGCGTTTGCCGAGCACATAGACAAAATCTCGCGGGCGCGCAAAAAGGCCGACGAAATAATAAAAAATTCCGCCTCCGACATTTGCCAGGAGGCTCTCGACGCCGCGTGGGAGGCTGTTTTCGACTGGCTTTGCGCCTCGAAGGCCTCCGGCGTAGAGCTTGCAGACTTGAACACCGCCGCCGGCATAATACAGAAACTTGCCTCGTCAAAAAACGCGCTGAGAAAGTCGCCGTATACCGGCCCAGCAGACACGGGCCAGCAGACGCCGCGCGCCCTTACACCCGAGGAGCTCGGCGAGCTCGAGGACGAGCTTAAACTTCTATAAATAATGGACACCCCCGCAAACGAGCCTTCCTGCGGCTTTTTTCTGCCCTACCAGAGGAGGTGGATACTCGACAATTCGCGCATAAAGCTCATGGAGAAATCGCGCCAGATAGGCCTAAGCTGGTGCTGCGCCTACGCTATGGTGCGCAGGCACTGCGCGCGAAGCGCCGGCGCAAAAACGCTGGACTCCTGGGTAAGCAGCCGCGACGAGCTCCAGGCGAAGCTCTTTATGGACGACTGCCGAAAATTTGCCTCCGTACTATGTTCGGCCAGCAAGCTAAAATACAATTTTTCGCCCGCGGCCGCAGGCGCCGGCGGAGCGGGCGACTTGTCTTTTGCCGGCGGAGGGCGCATAGTCAGCCTGTCTTCAAACCCTGACGCCCAGGCCGGAAAGCGCGGCAGCAGGCTTCTGGACGAGTTCGCCCTCCACCCTGATCCGCGCAAGCTCTACGCCATAGCCTTTCCTGGCATAACTTGGGGAGGCAGTTTGGAGATAGTATCAACCCATAGGGGCGCGGACAATTTTTTCAACGAGCTTGTCCTTGAGGCGCGCCACGGCGGCAATCCCAAAGGAATATCCCTGCATAGGGTAACCCTGCAGGACGCCCTGGAGCAGGGGCTTCTGGCGAAGATAAAAGCCTCCCTGCCGCCAGATAGCCCCCTGTTGGACCTGGACGAGGCCGCCTATTTCGACAGCGTAAAAGACTCCTGCCCCGATATGGAAAGTTTCATGCAGGAATACATGTGCCAGCCACTCGACGCCTCCGGCAGGTTCATTCCGCCCGACATGCTCGAGAAGTGCCTCTACAAGGACGGAGAAGTTTGGAACACTGCTCTCGACGACGATTTCCGCTCCGCGGACAAAGCCTACTACATGGGAGTAGACGTAGGCAGAACCAACGACCTTAGTGTATTTTGGATTCTCGAAAAGCTCGGAGACACCCTCTACACGCGGCGCATAGACGAGTTTAAGAACACTACATTTTCCTCCCAGGAGGCCGTTTTGTACGCATATTTGGAAAACCCCAACTTGCGCAGGGCATGCATAGACCAAAGCGGCTTGGGCCGCCAGTTCGCAGAGCGCGCGGCGCAGCGTTTCGGGGGTGTTAGGGTGGAAGGCGTAAGTTTTACAGCAGCCGCAAAGGAGGCCTTGGCCTATCCGCTAAAGAGCGCTTTTGAGGATTGCAGGATAAGGATACCCGACATTCCCGCAGTCAGGGCGGACATAGGCGCAATCAGGCGCTCGGGCTTTTCGGGGGGCGGCGCGCGCTTTTCCGCCGACCGCGGGGCCAACGGGCATTCAGACAGGTTCTGGGCGCTCGCCCTGGCAAACCACGCCGCAAAAGGCGCACAGCGAGATGCAAAAATTCAGCTCGTCAAAAATCTCGTCTGGTAAGGCGTGGCAGAGCCCGCGGCCGCCATGCATGGAATACTGCCCGCCCGCATTTCTCCGGGAAACTCCGAGTATGTCTTTCGAAAAAAAAGCGCATATCTTCCCGACGGCATGAATATCGAGATTTCTTGTGAACAATATCTTTTATCTTCTCACAGACGAGCGCCCAAATTTTAACAGCCGTTGCTTTTTAATTCCCCCACCCCGCGGGGGAAAGGCGGAGCGGCGCTTTAAAATGACTCAAACGTGCAAATTTTATCCGGAGGCAAACGGCCCTTTTCTCCGCGCGTTTCCGGAAAAAATATGCGCGCTCGATTTTCTGCGGCGGCTAAAACAGGCTTCACCGGGGCTTTTGTTTGGACATTCTCCGTCTTTTTTTCACTTAAAATGGCTTAAAAATACGCATTTTTTAGTTGACGCAAAAGCGATAAGGCATCAGCATTGCAAGCAGTTAGTAAAACAATTTTTCACACTAAACTAAAACAACATACAAAAATATGAATAAAGCAGACCTCATCGTTGAAATTCAGAAACTCCTCGGCAAAGAAGCTACTAAGGCTTGCGCTGAGCGCGCTCTGGCAGCTGTGACCACCGCTATCAAGGCGGGCGTCAAGAAGCACAAGAAGCTTCAGCTCATCGGCTTTGGCACCTTCTCCGTAACCAAGAGGAAGGCTCATGCGGGCATCAATCCCCGCACTAAGACCAAGATAACCATCAAGGCCGCCAACGTTGTTAAGTTCAAACCCGGCGCCGACTTCAAGAAGGCTGTCGCGAAGTAATTTTTTCGATAAGAAACAGAAAGAAGCCCCTTTTTCAAAGGGGCTTTTTTTTGCGCCAGATTTTCCGCGCGCCTACAAGGATATGAATCTTCCACGGGCCGCAGCAAAATTTCCAACCCCTAACGAGTTTTACACGCGCATGTTTTTCGCGCTCCTAATGTTTTTTTTCGGTTGCAAACAAATACGAACAATAAAAAATGCTATGGGCATGCCGTTTGCGGCGTACAATGAAAGATGCGCTTATGAAAAAATTCTTCCTCATATTGGTTATAATGTCCGCATATTTATCGGCGCATACAGCCAAAGCAGATTCGGCTTCTGATGCGGGCGGCGGGTCGAGGCCCAATGTGCTTGTCATTCTTGCCGACCAGCTGCGGGCAAATTCCCTCGGGTATGCAAATCTCGAGGAGGTTAAAACCCCGAACATAGATTCGCTCGAGAAGATCTCAGTAAACTTTGCAAACGCCGTGAGCGTCAATCCCGTATGCACGCCCTACCGCGCGTCTTTCATGACGGGGCAGTATCCGTCGGACAACGGCGTATACTTCAACGATGTGCGCCTGCCCTACGGCGCCCCTTCCATAGGCGCCGTATTCCGCGATGCCGGATACGACACCGCCTATATCGGCAAATGGCATATCAACGGCGGCGGAAGGAAGAACTACATACCCAAAGAGGGGCGGCGCGGATTTGAATATTTCAAAGTTCTTGAATGCACCCACGACTATTCCAATTCAAACTACTACGACAACGACGACCCCTCCATAAAAACCTGGGACGGTTTCGACGCTTTCGCACAGACCGGGGACGCCATTAAATACATGGACAAAAAAGCTTCAAAAATGGGCTCCGGCGGCGAGAAACCGTTCTTTCTCATGGTCTCATACGGCATTCCGCATTTCCCCCACCTTACAGCGCTCGACAGTTATAAGGACAAGTATCCCATAGAGACGCTGAAGTTTCCCCCCAATGTAAGCGGGAAGCCCAAGCAGGCCGACTACAAGGAATTGCAGGGCTACTACGCGCACATATCGGTCCTCGACGACTGCGTGGGCAAAATTATGGAATCTCTCAAGAATAACGGCCTTATAAAAAACACCATAATAGTATTCACTTCAGACCACGGGGAGATGATGCTATCCCACGCCTGCCCCATTCGCTGGAAGCATACTTTCTGGAACGAGTCCGCGACGGTTCCCCTTCTTATATACACAGGCAAGGCAAAGGGAAGAACCCTCAAGCCTGTAAATACTCCGGATTTAACATCCACAATAATAACGCTTGCCGGGTTAAAGCCGGCGCCCTTGATGAACAAGGGCAGAGATTTCTCAAAGAGCGCCCTTGGTCTGGACACCTCGGAGGACGGCTGCGCGCTCGTGCAGGGGCTCGCCCCGTTTGACTACGCCCTGAAGAATCCGGGCCCGTACAGGCAGATCCGCACGAAGGACTTCTCCTATACAGAGCTTCTAAACGGCAGGAAATTTCTTTTTGACAGGAATAATGACATCTATGAGATGAACAATCTTGCAGGCAACCCCGCGTACGCCGAGACGGAAAGAAAGATGGCCGAGCTTTTAAAAAGCGAGCTTAAGCGCATAGGCGACGAGTTCATGCCCGCGGAGTATTACCACAAAAAATTCGGGCATTTCGACAAGATAAACGAGCACGGCACCATGCCGTACAGAAATTTTTAATCTGCACATGCCCTGCGCCCCTTACATGAAAAAAAAAAAAAAAAATACCGATAAAATTACAAAATAATAGTTTGCAATACAAAATAAGGTTGCGAAACTTTTTTGTTTTCCCTCCTCCAATGGCTCTCGCATGCCTTTTTTGCGCGCCTAAGGAAGACGGGATTTGCCCGCATAGCAGAGCGGACAGAAATTTGCCGCCCGAAAAAATTTGCCTGCGCATAAAAAAAAGCGGAGGCGAAAGGCGCCTCCGCTGAGGAAATATAAAAAAACCGCGCTACTCCTTCGGGAACAGGAAGCGCCTGTCCACCGCCTGCGCGGCGGAGACTACCATGGTCCCGTATATGTCTGTAGCGCTCGAACCTCTCGATATCAGGGCTGCCGGCTTTGTAAGCCCCGTAAGGATTTGTCCGTAGGTGTTTACATCGGCGAGCATCTGGACCATTTTCAAGGTTATGTTCGCGGAGTTCAAATCCGGGAAGATAAGAACGTTTGCCTTGCCCGCAACCGAGCTTGCCAAACCTTTCACCCTGGCTATTTCGGGATTTAATGCGGCGTCCACCTGGATTTCCCCGTCTATGTCCATCTCGAGCATGTCGCGCTTTGCAAGCTCGTGAGCCATGGCCGTTGCCGACTTCATCTTCAGTATGCTCGGCAGCTTTGCAGAAGGGGATTTTGACGCATAGCTCAACATTGCAACCTTCGGCCTCTCGTTCGTAAGATGGTGGAACAGCAGCGCCGTATTTATGGCTATGTCGCAAAGCTGCTGCTCGTTGGGCTCGGGTATTACGGCGCAGTCGGCAAGGAACAGGCTTCCCTTTACGCCCAAAGACTCCTTCCCGCACTCGAGTATGCTCATGGATGAGGCCGTCTTAAAGGTGCGCTGCAGCGGGACTATTTGGAATATCGGCCTCAGAGCCCCCGTGGAAACCGTGGACGCGCCCGCGACGAGGGCGTCCGCCCTGCCCGTGACTAACATGAGAGTTGCGAAATAATTGGGGTTTTTCAAAAATCCCTCGAGAGTCTCCTCGTCGAGATTCTTGAACTTTGGCAGGCTCTTTAGGATTCTGAAAAGCTCGGGGGCGTCGTCAGAAAAAGTGGGATCCATAATGCGCATGCCGTCGAGCCGCACGTCGCAGGCCTTGGCGGCCTCCTCTATGCGGGTTCTGTCGCCCAGAAGAATAGGCACTCCCAATTTGCGCGTTGTAAACTGGCGGGCCGCCTGCAGTATTCTCGGATCCTCGCCTTCCGGAAGGACTACTCTTTTGGGGTGGTTTTGCAGTCTTGCTGAAAGTTTGCTTATGGCTGACATCTTCTTATTTCCAATGTTTGATATTTTTGCGCGCAAAACGCACAACGGGTAAATTCGATAATTCGGTTTGCACGCTCCAAGTCAACAATTACTTTTATAATCTTCCTCGGGAACGTCGGATATGAACCGGCTTCTCTCGAGGGCCTCAAAGAGGCCGTTTCTCATTGAAAGCTGCGGCCATGTAATTACGAGCAAGTCTTTTGCGCGGGTGCATGCAACGTAAAACAGCCTGCGCTCCTCGTCCTCGCCGCCTTCGTCTATGCATCTTTGCAGAGGGAAAAGCCCGTCTGCCGCCCCTATTACAAACACGACGGGGAACTCCAACCCCTTGGCCTGGTGGACCGTCATCATGTTTACAAACCCTCCTTCTGACGGAGTATCCGCCCCGTCCTCGGCTATCTCCAAAGACGCGCTCGAGAGAAACTCGTCGAAATCTGAATATCGAGAGGCATACTCGTAAAGGGCGTCGAAAGATTCGTATCTGTCGGCCCAATCCTCGTAGGAATTTTTCATGCAGTCCAGATACCAGCCCTCGCAGGCGGCTCTCACCATGTCTTTAGGCGCGTGTGAAATGACCTTTTTTAAGCCCTCCGCGGCGCTATCCTCCGCGCCCGCGCCGCCTTCAAAAGCCCCGAACATGTCTGTTTGAACGGCGGATCTGGGCTCAGGTTTGCGGGGGGATAAATCCTCCCGGCAAAGCGCTATCATCTCCTCGAGGGACGACAGCGTCTCGGCCGCCTTGGAGAACACCTCCCTGCCTGCCGGCGGAACCTTCGCCAAAACAGATTTCCCCGACATCGCTCTTACCGTGCTTATCCCGTTTTTTTTAGCCTCCGCCTTGGCCGCAAAAAATATCTTCTCCGCAGTTTTGGAGCCCACTTTGGGAATGAAGCGCGCAAACCTTTCAAAACTTACGAAATCCGACTGGTTTGCCGCGAACTTTATCTGGCAGACAACGTCTTTTATGTGCGACTGCTCGAAAAACTTGACACCGCTTCTGACCACAAACGGAACTGAATACTGCTGCAGGCGCAGCTGAAGGTCCATGGCCTGAAAGTTTGCCCTGTACAAAATTGCTATGTCGCCGTAGGAGTATTTTGAGTCGTACCGCTCAACGAGGTTCTTTATGGCGTCGACAACCCGCATGCTCTGCGACGCCGCGTCAGAACACTTCACGACAGACGGATACTCCCCGTCCTCCCTCGGGCTTTTAAGATGTTTCTTAAACTCCTCGCCGACCCCCAAACCCTCTATTACGGAGTTTGCAAAATTCAAAATCTGCGGCGTGCTGCGGTAGTTCAATTCTATCTTGTTTATTTGCGCGTTGGGCCAGCGCTCGCGGAAGCGCAGTATGTTGCCGTCGTCGGCTCCGCGCCAGGAGTATATGCACTGGGCGTTGTCTCCCACGGCGCTTATGCCGCCGCCGCGCGCGAGCAAATCCAAAATCGCACACTGGAGGGAGTTAGTATCCTGGTACTCGTCGACCAAGACGTTTCTAAATCTCTCAGAGTATCTTTCAAGGACGCTCTCGTCCGTCTCGAGAACCTTTAGCCACAACTCAAGAAGGTCGTCGAAATCGCACAGATTCTGGCGCCGCTTGGCCTCATCATATGCTTCCGCTATGGCCTCTATCTGCTCGTAGGGAGTCGATATCCAATCGAAGCGCTCCCTCATGGCGCCTGCTATGCTTTTGCGGGTGTTGCGCGCATAGCTTATAACATCGGCCAAAAGTTTTGCTTTGGGATTGTCCTTAGCCGAGAAAAATTTTGGAAATATCTCCTCTGTCGAGGCCTTCAGGAGTTTTGCGGCGTCGTCGGCGTCCATTATTCCGAAGTTCGGCTCAAGCCCCGCCGCGGCACCTTCATAGCGCAGAAACCTGTACGCCACGGAATGAAAAGTCCCACCCCAGAACATATGCGGCTGATACCCCGTAAGAATCTCTATCCTGTCGAGCATCTGGCGCGCAGCCTTGTTTGTAAATGTCAGAAGGAGGATTTCTCGGGGGGAAAACCCGCATTCAGACAAAAGCCACGCGACCCTGTACGTAAGAGTGCGCGTCTTGCCCGACCCCGCTCCCGCAAGCACAAGCAAAGGCTTGTCATAAGGTGCCGTCACCGCCGCATACTGCTCGGCGTTAAGCTCCGATTTAAAGTCTATATCCAATTTGAACGTATGCCCATTGCCTCCGCGCCCAAACTGCGCGCGGAAAATTCACAAACTGCGCCCCGCAAACTCTAAAGCAAAGCAAGGTACTCTAAAGCGTAAAAATACCCCTTGAGACCCAAACCCGATATCACCGCCCTACTCGCGGCCGCCGTCAAGGACTCGTGCCTAAAGCCCTCGCGCTTGTAGATATTGGATATGTGGACTTCCACAAACGCCATGCCGCTCCCCGCGACGCTGTCCCTAAGAGCCACGCTCGTGTGGGTCAATCCGCCGGGATTCATCACAACGCCCTCAAAGCCTTCGTCGGCAAGCGCGCCTATCTTGTCTATTATCGCCCCTTCGGAGTTAGACTGAAAGCACACAAGCTCCACCCCGAGCTCCGCCGCCCTACCCTTGAGCGAAGATTCGAGACTGTCCAAAGTTTCCGACCCATATATCTCGGGTTCCCTCTTGCCGAGCCTGTCCATGTTAGGCCCGTTTATCACGGCTATTTTTTTCATATGGCTTAATTTAAATTAAAGCGGATTATCCACATCTATGAAGGCCCATTCAACACCAAAATGTTCGGCCGCGGCCCTGCAGAGCGCCTTGACGCCGAAAGTCTCCGTGGCGTAGTGCCCGCAGGGGTACAAGTTTACCTTTATATCGCGCGCAAGCTCGTAGAAGTGCTCTTTGACTTCCCCTGTTATCATGGTGTCTATGCCAAGCTGAGGCATGGCCTCCACGGCTTCCGCGGCAGACCCAGAGCAAATTGCAATTTTAATGGGCTCCTCGGGCCCGAAGGCTATCCTCTTAAAGGTATTTGGGAAAAGCTCCTTCAGCCGTCTCTCAAGCTCGGCCCTGCCGCCATTTGGCGGGCGGCAAAGCGCGCCTATGTCGTTTTCAAAAGCCGGAAAGCATGTGCCGATGCGCTCGAGGCCAAGAGCCCCGGCAATCAGCGCGTTGTTGCCGTATTCCGAATGGGCGTCAAGCGGCAGATGCGCGGAATAAAGCAGCATGCCGCTCTTTACAAGAGCCGCAATTTTCGAGTAATTCGCCCCCGTCATGGGCACCGGCGCGCGCCAGAACAGGCCGTGGTGCACAAGCAAAATGCCCGCTCCCATTTCCGCGGCTTTGGATATTGCATAAGAGCCGGCGTCAACCGCGCAGCAGATTAGATTTGTATCCGTGCATGCTCCTGGATCTCCCACCTGCAGCCCGTTGTAGGCGCCGCCGAAATCCGCAAATTCACCGGGGCGGACTATGCCGTCGAAAAACTCCAATATGTCTTTTACCTTAGCCATTGTTTTTACGCGCTTTGTTTCTCCGATTCTTCATGCGCGGCTGTTGCAAGTCAAGAAGCAAAGCAATCCCCGCATATTATATACAGCAAAACTCCCCCGCAGCCTGCCGCAAAAAACGGCATTAACAAGGAAATCGCGCAAGAATATGCGCCCGCAAATCCGCCGCCGCAAAACGGGCATGGCCTTTCGCGGCAAAACGGCCAGCGCGGCGCGCAAAGCAAACGGTTCAGACGGTCTGGGAATTGTTGCGCTTGTCGGCCTCAAGCAGAGCTTTCTGCCTTTCCAGAAAAGTCGGGTGGGAATAGTAGAATGCGCTGTAAAGCGGATGGGGTGTAAGATTGCCCCTGTTTTCCCTCTGAAGCTTTCTCAATGCCGAAAGCAGAGACGACGCCCCGCCGCAAAGCCTGCGGGAGAAGTCGTCTGCCTGGTACTCGTGCCTGCGCGAAAACAAATTTGCAAGCGGCGTAAGCCAGAAGGTAAACAAGCCCGCAAAAAGCCCGAACAAAAGCAGTAGCACCGCCCCTCCGGCGTCCGCCCCAAATCCGAAGCCCTCGTAAAACCATGCCGAACGCGCCAGATACCCCATAAGGGCAAACCCAACAAAAGTCTCCGCAAAAGAGACAATTATCATTCTTATGATATGGCCGAGCTTGTAGTGGCCTATCTCGTGGGCTAAAACCGCCTCGAGCTCGTCGGGGGCGAGCTGCTCTATAAGAGTGTCGAAAAGCACTATGCGGCGGAACTTTCCAAAGCCGGTGAAGAAGGCGTTTGAGTGCGAGCTCCTGCGGCTGCCGTCCATTACAAATATCGCCGAGGCCGCAAACCCGCCGCGCTTGGCCACGTTCATAAGCCTGTCTTTAAGCTCTCCGTCCTCCAGCGGCGTAAGCTTGTTAAACAGCGGAATTATCAGCCGCGGATAAAGGAAGAGCATTATTATCTGGAATGCAGACAGCACCGCAAAGCCCCACAGCCACCATGTCTGCGGAAAGCGCCCGAAAAACCACACCAATACCGCCGTCAGCGGAACCGCCAAAACCACCATCAAAACCAGCCCCTTGAGCTTGTCGGCCACCCACAAAGACAAAGTGCTTTTGTTGAACCCGAACTTCTTTTCTATAACGAACTGCGAGTACAGCTCCACAGGCAAGTCGGGCAAAGACAGGACAATCATCACCACCACAAGCCACAGGGCCTGCGCCCATACGCCGCCTCCTAAAACAGAGCATGAGAGATTGTATGAATAAGGTAAAAAACCAAACACCAACACGGCGGACATTACCACAAAACCGTAGGCCCTTGAGAATGTGTCGAGCCTGAGCTTTGCCAGGGTGTAGGCGACAGATTCCGAATAGTCCTTCTGGGAGATGAAATCCTTAAAAGGCTCGGGCACAAACCTGTGGGCCGCCGCCGAACGAGCGTTTAGAAAGTTCAAAAACGCGTCGACAAGGCCGTTTACCGCCATGAGGGCTATGACGAACAATATTACCGCAGTCAGCGTCATTTTATCAGCCTCTTTAGTGTTTCGAGAACCATCGCCGGATTGGCCTTGCCCTTTGAAGCCTTCATCACGGGGCCGATTAGGGCGTTTATGGCCTTCTCGTTCCCGGCCTTAAACTGCTCTATCGCCTTTGCGTTTGCGGCCATGGCGTCGAGACAGAACTTCTCTATTTCGCCGGAATCCGTGTTCTGCTTCAGCCCTTTTTCGCTTACGATTTGCTCGGCGCTCTTGCCGGTGGCAAACATCTCAACGAAAACCTCCTTGCCTATCTGCTTTGATATGAGGCCGGAATCTATCACTTTCACAAGCCCCGCGAGCAATGCGGGCGTTATCTTGCAGTCCGCAAGATTGTGCTTTCCGCCGGCCTGCCCCTCGGCGGACAGCTCGCGCAAGAGCTCGTTTACAAGAAGGTTTGCTATGGCCTTGGGGTTGTTGTGCGTCTTTAGCGCCTCGGCAAAATATTCGCTAAGCTCCCTGTCGTGGCAGAGAACCGACGTCACGGAATACGGCAGGCCGTCCTGCTCCATAAATTTGCGCTGCAAATCAAAGGGCAGCTCGGGCAACTCCGCGCGTATCTGCGCGCGCAACTCGTCGGAAATTTTCACAGGCATAAGATCCGGATCGGGGAAGTAGCGGTAGTCGTGAGCGTCCTCCTTGCTGCGCATGGACTGCGTCACCCCCAGAGCCGCATCGTAGCGGCGCGTCTCCTGGACTATCGCAACGCCCTTCTTCAGGCAGTCTATCTGCCTGCGTATCTCGTACTCTATACCGAGCCTTACGTTTGACATGGAGTTGATGTTCTTAAGCTCCACCTTGACGCCCAACTCAGCCTGCCCCTTCGGGCGCACGGATATGTTTGCGTCGCAGCGCATCTGCCCCTTTTCCATATCGCATGCGGATATGTCTGCAAATACGAGGCAGTCTCGCAGGGAATTAAGATACGCGAAGGCCTCCTCTCCGCTGTGCATGTCGGGCTCGGAAACTATCTCTATAAGCGGAGTTCCCGCGCGGTTGTAGTCCACCAAAGACTCTCCGGCATGGTGCGTCAGCTTGCCGACGTCCTCCTCAAGATGTATGCGCGTAAGCTTCACCTTCCTGTGGGGCCCCATTTGAGAGCCGTCCTTGCCCGCAAGCTCTATTTCAACCTCCCCGCCCAGACAGAGCGGCTGGTCGTACTGGGAAAGCTGGTAGTTCTTTGCGCTGTCGGGATAAAAATAGTTCTTCCTGTCCCACTTTGCGATATCCGGTATTGTGCAGCCGAACAACATTCCCGCCTTTATGGCCTTGCGTATGGCCTCGTAATTGAGCACGGGCAAAACCCCGGGCAACGCCCATATGACGGGGTCCGTAAGGGTGTTCGGCTCCTCCCCGAATTTGTACGGAACGTCCGTGAACATCTTGCTTTTCGTGTTCAGCTGGACGTGAACTTCCAATCCTATTACTGCTTCGTATTCCATCTTTGGATACCCCTGAAAAAGTTTATTGCAAGTTTGGCAAAACGCCCCTCATTCCGAACAATTCCTCGCACGAATGCGCGCAGGAGAGCAGGTTCTGCTCGTCGAAGGGCTTTCCTATTATCTGGAAGCCTATGGGAAGCCCCTCCGCCGAGAGCGCGCAGGGCACCGATATGCCCGGAAGGCCAGCAAGGTTTACGTTTATTGTAAATATGTCGTTTAAATACATCTCAAGCGGATCTGACACTTTCTCGCCCAGCTTGAAAGCCGCAGAAGGCGAAGTCGGCGCGATAACAGCGTCTATTCCGCTTTCAAATGCCTTTTCAAAGTCGCGCCGTATGAGAGTTCTTACCTTTTGCGCGCGCAGATAATAGGCGTCGTAATAGCCGGAGCTGAGCACGTAGGAACCGAGTATTATGCGCCTTTTTACCTCCTCGCCGAAACCCTCCGCGCGGCTCTTGTAGTAAAGATCTACTATGTCTTTAGCCTTGGCCGAACGGTGCGTGTAGCGCACGCCGTCGTACCTGGCAAGATTGGACGAAGCCTCCGCCGTGGCTATGATGTAGTAAACCGGTATTGCAAGCTCCGTATGGGGCAGCGAAATTTCCACTATCTGGGCCCCGGCGGCGGCGCACTTTTCCACGGATTTCTCAATGGCCGCCCTGACCTGGGCGTCGAGCCCGTCGGGCAGATACTCCTTGGGAAGCCCAAGCTTCTTGCCCTTAAGCCAATTTTCGTCGAGATTGGCCGCATAGTCGGGTATGGGAACTTTTACGCTTGTGGAGTCTTTCGGATCGTAAGAGGCCACCGCGCCAAGCAGCATAGCCGCGTCCTGGACGGTTCTTGCAAATGGGCCTATCTGGTCCAATGACGAAGCGAACGCCGCAAGGCCGTAGCGGCTTACCAAACCGTAAGTTGGCTTCATTCCCACAACGCCGCAGAGGCTCGCCGGCTGGCGTATGGACCCGCCCGTGTCGCTGCCCAGCGAGCATGCGCAAAAGCACGCCGCAACAGCCGCGGCGCTTCCGCCGCTCGACCCGCCCGGTATCCTGGACAAATCCCACGGGTTGTGCGTCGGCCCGAAGGCGCTGTTCTCGCAGGAGGAGCCCATGGCAAACTCGTCCATATTTAGCCTTCCCCACAACACCGCCCCGCGCGCCTGTAGATTTTTTACGGACGTCGCCGTATAAGGGCTTACATAATGCTCAAGCATCTTGCTTGCGCAGGTCAGCGGCTGGTTTTCGACGGCTATTACGTCCTTGAGGGAAACCGGTATGCCGTCGAGCGCGCCGAGAGTTTCTCCGCGGGCCCTGCGCTTGTCGGAAGCCTCCGCTCCGTCGAGCGCAAGACGCTCGTCCTTAAACAGGAAGGCGTGGACTTTGCCGTCGAGCGCGGCGGTTCTTTCAATATAGGCTTTCGTCAGCTCCACCGACGAAATCTCCCCCTTGGCGAGCATGTCGGAAAGCTCTTTTACCGATTTTAAAGCGATGTCGCTCATATTTGTGTTAAAAATCTTTTTCGTTTTTATCTTTGGTGCTATTTTCCCCGTCCGAAAGGCATATCGCACGGCTGCGTGGGCGCGCATCAGGCCTACTTGCAGGCATAAGCGCAGCGGCCCCGCCTTAATGAGGCCTACGCCTCGTCGACAACCTTGGGCACGACAATCTGGTTTAAGCGCTTTGCGGGAGCGTTCATAAGGGCCTTCTCCACGCTCATGGGCTGTGCGGGCTGGTCGCCCTCGCGCCAGACGTTGTACATTGCATGCGCATGCGCGCTCGCCTCGACGCCCGATACATCGACTTTCGACAGTTTGTCGAAATACCCGAGAATCTGGTTCAGCTGCGCCGAATACGTTTGTTTCTCAGCCTCCGTAAGCTCTATGCGCGCGAGGCGCGCTACATAGTCTATATCTATCTTATCCGTCTTAGACATAATTGGAAATTCATTCTTTATTTTGCCCTATTGAGAGCAAGAGTTTTTTTATCTTTTTTAGCCCCGAAAGCGCCCTGAGGCACATACGGGCACCCCCTCTGGCGGATTGCCACATGCGGGAGAATTCCCCATGCAAAATAATGCCCTTCTATGCCCTTTGAAATGAATGCAGTTTCCCCCCACCGCAAAAAACACGGCACGGGCAAAGCTGTCAAAAAAAACGCGCCGGGCAGACGCTTCCGCCCCGGCGCATATAAAGAAGTCCGCCTAAGCCGCCTAAAAACTACCTCGGAGGATAGATTTTCTTAAGATGCCAGATTTGCTCGGCGTACTCGGTTATGGTTCTGTCTGAGGAGAACTTGCCCATTCTGGCGGTGTTTAGAATGGCCATTTTGCTCCAGCGGGCCTTGTCCTGGTACGCTTTGGCAACCTGCACATGGGTGTCCACATAAGACTGGTAGTCCGCGCAAACCATGAACGGATCTCCCCAATCCAGAACAGACTTCCTAAGCGGCATGAACGCCTCCGGATTCGACGGCATGAAATAATCCGACACCAGCCAATCCAAAGCGGCCTTCAAATCGGCATTGGAGTTGTAGAAAGACCACGGATTGTACCCAAAGGACTTCATCTCCTGGACCTGGTCCACCGTCAGGCCGAATATGAACAGATTTTCCATGCCGACTTCCTCGGCAATTTCCACATTCGCCCCGTCGAGCGTGCCCACCGTTATCGCGCCGTTTAACGCAAGTTTCATGTTCCCCGTGCCCGACGCCTCCTTGCCGGCGGTCGAAATCTGCTCCGAGACGTTGGCCGCCGGAATTATGTTCATCGCCGTGGATACGCTGTAATTGGGCACAAACACAACCTTGAGCTTGTCCTGTATACGCTTGTCGGAATTTATCTTTGCCGCAACGGTATTTATCGCCCAGATGATGTTCTTTGCGATATCGTACCCGGGAGCGGCCTTCGCGCCGAATATGAATACGCGCTTGGGAACGTCCATATCTGGATTATGCAGCAGCTGCCTGTATATGGTAAGTATGTTCAGCAAATTCAGATGCTGGCGCTTGTACTCGTGCAGGCGCTTTATCTGGACGTCGAACATCGCGTCAGGATCGAGGGCTACCCCGCAGGTGCGCATTATAATGTTGGACAGGCGCACCTTGTTGTCCCTCTTGACGGCGTCGTACTTTGCCTGGAAGGATTTATCTGAGGCGAATTTTTCAAGCCCCTTGAGCAAGTCGAGGTCCATCGTCCATTTCTGGGTGCCGAGAGTCTCGTCTATGAGGTTTGAGAGGCCCTCGTTGGCGGTTCTAAGCCACCTGCGCGGGGTTATGCCGTTTGTCTTATTGTTGAATTTCTCCGGGCTGATCTCGGCGAAGTCGCGCAGGACGCTCTCCTTGAGAAGCTCCGAGTGCAGCGCCGCCACACCGTTTACGCTGAAGGAGCCCACAACAGACAAATACGCCATGCGCACCATCTTCGGGCTGCCCTCCTCTATTATGGAAAGGCATTTCTTCTTGCTGTCGTTGCCAGGATATACGCTCTCGACATAATCCAGCCAGCGGCGGTTTATCTCGTAAATTATCTGCATATGCCTGGGCAGCAGAGCGCCCATTATATCCACTGACCACTTCTCCAAAGCCTCGGGCAGAAGCGTGTGGTTTGTGTAGGCAAAGCATTTTGTGACTATGCCCCAGGCGTTATCCCAATCCATTCCGTGCACGTCCACAAGCAGGCGCATAAGCTCGGGTATGGCTATCGCCGGATGGGTGTCGTTGAGCTGTATGACGGTCTTATCCGTAAACTGGCTCCAGTCGGAATGCTCGTCGAAATAGCGGCGTATTATGTCCTGCAGGGAGCACGACACAAAGAAGTACTGCTGCATAAGGCGCAGCGCCTTGCCGTTCTCGGTCTTGTCGTTGGGATAGAGAACCTTTGAGACGGTCTCGCTCATGGCCTTCTCGTGGACGGCCTGGGTGTAGCCGCCCTCGTTGAAGGCGTCCAAATCAAGCTCGTTATTGGCCTTTGATTCCCACAGGCGCAGGAAGTTGACCGTCTCGGCGGTGTATCCGACTATCGGAACATCCCACGGAACTCCCAAAAACTCCCTCGCGGGAATCCACTTCGGAGACCAGTCTCCCCTGGAATTTACCACGTTCTCCACATGGCCGCCTATGCCGAGCTTTATCGTAAACTCCGGGCGCACAAACTCCCACGGGCAACCGTACTTAAGCCAGTTGTCGGGATTCTCCACCTGCCTGCCGTTCTCGAAACTCTGCGTGAAAAGCCCGAACTCGTACCTTATGCCGTAGCCTACCGCGGGGTAGTCTAGCGTGGCCAAAGAATCCATAAAGCAGGACGCCAGCCTGCCCAAACCGCCGTTGCCGAGGCCCATGTCGACCTCCTCGTCCATCAGCTCGTCAAAATTCAACCCGAGCTGGGAGAGAGCCTCCTTTGTGGGCTTCATCAGGTTTGCGTTGTTGAGAGTGTCCTCCGTAAGACGCCCCATCAGATACTCGAGAGACAAATAGTACACCCTGCGCACATCGCGGCCGTGCTGGGTTTCCATAGTCTTTAGGAAACGGTTCATTATGCGGTCGCGTATGGCGAGTGCCGTGGCCATCCACCAGTCGCGCTTTGTCGCGGTGCGCTCGTCGCGCGCAAGAGATCTGCCCAGATGCCAGATAATATGCTCCTTCATCTTCTCGGCGGTGGCCTCGGTGTAGAATTCGCAATTTTCTATTTTCTTTATAGGGGTTTTCTTCTTCATAAACGGTGTATGTTAAAAAAAGAATTCGCCTATTTTGCAGAACCTGCTGAAAAAAAACAAGCTCTTAAAAAAAACGCAAAACCTGCATATCGCGCAGAAAATCCGCACTTATTTAACGCGAAAACGGAGCAATCCATGCCCGTTGGCGGAAAAAAATATCCGCATCCGATGGGCATGAAGGCTTCCTACTCCTAAAAACGGCCCTCAATGCGCCGCAAAGCGCGCCGCGTGCCAACAAAAGCGCAAAAACCAAAAATACGGCATTTTGTACGGCTATTTTTCCGTCGCCGTAAAATTCGAAAAGTTTTTATAATTGCCTAAAGGCGGAAGCGTCGTTTTTATTGCTGTGTTTTTTAATGGGCATACTCAACAGATATATTTTCAGGCAGGTGCTGGCCGCATCGTTGATGACGGTGGGGCTCTTTGTGTTCGTCCTGGTAGTGGGCAATGTTATGAAGGAGGTCATGGGGGATCTTGCCGCGGGCAGGGTCAGCATGGAGTTCTTCATCTACATCATAGCGCTGCTCATACCCAGCGTGATACCCTATGCGCTTCCGCTCGGAATGCTCACGGGAATACTGCTCGTATTCGGGAGGATGTCAGCCCAGAACGAAGTAACCGCGATAAAAGCGGCGGGAAAGTCTGTCTACAGCATGGCCGCGCCCGTGTTCTTCATAGCCATAGTAGCCTCCATATTTTCCGTGGGAATAAATTTCTACTACGCGCCCGTTGCGGACTACACATACAAAAGCCTTCTTAGAAATCTCATAAGAAACGATCCGCTTCAATTCATACAGCCTGGAAATTTCATAAGGGATTTCCCCGGGCTCGTCATTTATGCGGAAGACTCCAACGGCAAGGAACTCTTGGGATTTAGAATCTGGGAGGTAAAAAACGGCAAGATAGTCAGGGCCAGCCGGGCCGAGCGCGCGACAATCACATACAACAAAGACACCGAAGAGATACTGCTGACCATGAAAAACGCCTCGGCGGACATCATGCGCAGCGAAGACCCCGAGAATCTCAGAAAGCCCGTGCCCGTGGCCAGATTTGAGGAGCTGCCGATAATACTGCCCTTAAGCAAGATTATGGGGTCCCTTGAGATGAACAAGTACAAGCTCTCGCTTATGACCTACGGGGAGCTTATGGCCGCGCGGGATACCTGGCACAGATTCCCGCCGGAGCTCACAACCCCAGAGCAGGCGCGCAGAGACAGGATGAAGGTGCAAACGCACATACAGAAGAATTTTGCGATGGCATTCAGCATATTCTCGATGGTTGTGCTTGCCATACCGCTGGGGATAAAGGCCTCAAGGACGGAGACGCTGGCAAATCTGGCCATAGCGTTGGCCCTGGCCATGGGGTATTACATGCTGATTGTGTTGATATCGTGGCTGGAGAAATTCCCGAGCCTGCGCCCGGACTTGTTAATATGGCTGCCGAACCTGATGTTCCAGGGACTCGGCGCATATCTATTCGTCAGGGCGGGAAAGCATTAGTCGCCCGCAATAACCGCAAAGGCGGGGAGGCTTCTTCCGGGGTGGGCATAAGCCTTGCGGCACCCTCTTTTGCGGAACCTGGCTCCATTTATTTTTACGTTTTATCTCCCCGGACAGTGGCTGAAACATTGCTTTTAGAGCCTGCACGCGCAGCCAGATTTATCCGCCTAATAAAGAGGCATATTGCCCCTTCGCAGCGAAGAAAAATTTTCCATGGGAAATTAAAAAAGGCTTGGTAAAGCGCCTCTCGACGGCAAAAGCCCGCGCAACACCCTTCTTCTGCGCGATTATTTGCATATTTACGCAGCGTTTTTTGGCTCACATGCCCCGCCCAAAGCCAATAGGCTCTTGGCGCCTTATATTAAGACGGCCTCTTAAAAGGCTTTACACACACTTGCATTTGAAGGATAACCGTACCCTTATGAAATTTAAGGTTCGGGCATTTCCAAAGAGATTCGGAGAGGCATTCCTTCCAGAATCCGGAGCGGGGGCTTTCTTTGCCAGCATTATTCTCTGGGGGATAGGAGTCGGCTGTTTTGCTGCGGCCCTGAATAACTTTCTTGCGGACATACATTCCATAGGCGGATACGGGCGCGGTTGGATAGAGTTTTTCAGGGAGCTTCCCGGCCTAATGCTCGTGTTCATTCTCGCATTGGTGAGCAAGATGAGCGACTGGCGCATAATGAGGCTTGGGATTCTCGTCTCTATGGCGGCCGCCTGCCTCATGTTTACAAACGTAGGCACGCTTGCCGTGACCGCCTTTATAATGTTTTTCAGCGCGGGGGAACATATCGTAATGCCGGTAAGAAGCGCCATTGCCATGCGCGTGGCAAAACGCGGGAAAGCCGGCACCTCTCTTGGGTTCATGACCTCCTGCATGAACGCGGGAACCGTCTCCGGCGGATTCGTAGTTGCCATTGTATTTTGGCTCTGCGGGCATTTCGGGCTTTCGGATTCGCGCACGGCATACAACTTCGTCTGGGCTATCATTGTGCTTTTGCTTGCGCTTTCGCTTATATCCACCTTCACTGCATATGCGCCCAACGAGCAGAGCAGAAAGCCCAAGCTCTATTTCGGAAGGAAGTTTTCAAGATTCTACATATTGGAGTTGTTCTACGGGGCAAGAAAGCAGATATTTCTGACCTTCGGCCCCTATCTGCTGATAGTAGAGTACGGATTCGACACCGCTAAAATAGCGACTCTCCTGTCCATAAGCGCGCTTGTCAACGTATTCGGGAGCCCCCTCATAGGCAAAATTACCGACAGATTCGGATACCGCAACATAATGATATACGACACCGTAATTTTGTTCTTCGTATGCCTCATGTACGGATACGCCGGCAAGATGTTCCCCCACCACATAGCCGTATGGGTGCTATGCGTAAACTACATTCTGGACAACCTCATGAGCACGACCAGCATGGCCACTAACATCTATGCCGGCAGAATAGCCTCGACCAAGGAGGAACTCACAAGCACGCTGACTTCCGGCATATCTATAAACCATCTTATCTCCATACTCTGCGCACCGATAGGGGGCTGGGTATGGGCGCGATGGGGCGTGGAATGGCTATTTAGCTTTGCCGCAATCATGGCGCTGGCAAATTCGGCCTTTGCCCTGACTATTCCCAAAGAAGGCAACAAAGATTAAAAAATGCTTTTTCCCTTTGCTTGCGGCCAGGCCAAAAACAGCAGCATAGGCGCGCCCCGACGCGGAGGGGATTTCTCCCTATACCGCCTTAACATCAGTCTCCAACCGGGCTATGCCGCCTATTAGGCATGAAAGTTGAGATATTGCAGCGGCGTCCCGCCGCGCAATACGCAAATTCAAGCAGCAAAAGCCCCGCTCACCGCCGCCTTGAAGAGAATTTTATTGTAATATGCCTCAACTAGCCGATACTTCTTTGCAAGAAAGAACATCAATCACAACACGACAAATATGGACAAGAAAGACATAGAGGAATTTAAAATAGATTTATACGGGGCAAATCTCCTATTGTTAAAGGGCGGGAAGGGCTTTCTGGCGTGCGGATACATAAATCCGTCCACGGCGGAAAAGCTCGGGCACGCCTGCGCTATAGTCAGCGGGGTAAAAAGCTTCGACGATATGCTAAAGGCCTCAGTTATCGCCCTTTCCTCTGCGGCGGAACGCCTCGGGGTGAAAATCGGCATGTCGGGCAAAGAAGCCCTCGAGCTCCTATCGTAAATCTAACGGAGAAAAGCGGGGCAACCCCGCTTTTTTTATATAAAAATTGCCCCATAAAAAAATAACTCTGAGGCGCCGTAAAGTTTGGCGTTTTGCGCATACTGCCGCTAAATTTATTTCACGCAACTTGCACAGCACCCTAAAAAGAGTGCGTAAGCAGCCCAAATACAACAACTCTTACAAATTAAACTTAAGCCATAGAAGAGAATTGGCAGCACTCTTGGCGCCACATGGCGTTCATAAACAAACTTCTTGCAAGGCCGAAATGAAATAATCCCCCTTTTCCTCCAATAGAAAATAGCACAAAAAAAAGCGGATTGCCGTTTTGGCAATCCGCTTTTTTTAAGCTTTAAAATTATAGCTCTTAGTACCTTACGTTGAAGGTGAGGTCAATCAGATGCTGATTGTACGCGTACACGTTAGACGAATTGTTCAGGTAGCGGTAGTTGGCCGACAAGGATATGTACTTGTTGGGGTTGTAGCTTATGCCAACTCTCGGATAAACTTCGTCGTCATCACGATCTATGAGCTTGTACTTGGTGTTGACATAGCCGAAAGAAGCAACCGCGCTGAGGGTCTCGGTCATAGCGTATGTTACGCCGATTTCGCAACCAGTGTTGACGGAGCTCTGGCGCTGGGCACCGTTGCCGAAGTCACGATAACCTTTAGCGAAGGCGGTGACCTTCTCGGTTACACGATAGTCAAACCTCGCGGAGAACGCGAAATCCGTGAAATCGGAGCTGTCGGCGTTGTTCATCTGGCGGTTCATAACACCGGCATAGATGACAGTGGAGAGCTTCTCGAATATCTCGCCGCGAACCGTCACGCCACCGAAGTTGTCCCAACGGTCGGTACCATAGAGAGCCGCATTAGAGACACCGTTGCTGAAGTCGGAATAACGGAGCTGATAGGTGAGACCTACGCTGATCTTCGGGGTAACCTTATAAAGCAGGCTTACAGGCAGGGAGTAGACGTCCGTGTCGGAATAGGTCATCTCGTAATCACGGAAACGCTCCGCATACCAGGTGCCGCCAATCTCACCGAACATCTTCTCGGTGAAGTCATACGCAAAATTGAAGCCGGCATTGTAAAGGTCACGACGAACGAGCGTGGGAGCGTTAATGGTGCTCGTGTTCTGCTTTACCTGTTGATAGCTGAAATTCGTGGTGAGGGTCCAAACCGTCTCAGTGTAGGAAGCCGTAGCGAAGACGTTTGCCAAGTTGGAATTCAAGCTCGTATAGTTGACATAACGGTTGATGTCCTCATAGAACTTGATGTTTGCCTTGAACTTGCTGTTCCTGCCGTAGTCGGCCTCAACGCCGAGACGGACAGTCACGCTATAGTCGTCTTTTTTGTTCGCACTGGAGAGAAGGACATTGCTATCCCACCTGCCCATAACAGCACCCTTGAAGAAAAGGTCAAGCTGGTCGCCTATCGTTACCAGAGGAGCGGCATAAGAGGAGGCCGCAACCGCAAGCAACGCAAAAGAAGCTAAGATTTTTTTCATTTTGTAGTCCTGTGTTTGAATAAATTGGAATTGTTAATAGTCTTAAATATTTCACCCTACCGAAAAAAGTCAAGAGTATATTTGAAATATTTTATGCCATTAAACATGTGTTTTCATATTAGAAATTTCTTGAAGACACTAAACTTTTTACTGTATTTTGGGGTCTAAACAATATTTCATACAAGGGTACTAATACCCTTTCAATAAAATACACCCGGCACGATGGAAAATAAAAAATCCCCCCTCCCGAACAAGAGCGCGATATCCTATTCGGCATTGTTCGGATTTGCGACCAGATACAAGAAGCCAAACGGAACATGGGCCTTTAAATTTAGATGGGGACGCATATGCGTCCTGATAGCCTCAATGGTGATTCTTGCATGGCTTGCCCTTTCGCTGTTTATATTTATAATGTTCCGCTACGTCAAGGACTACGACGAGATGACATTCTACAAGGCTGTCGTGATGCCCTTCAACAGGGCAAAGCACAACGCGATGGTCGGAGACTACAATATAAGAAAGGCCAAAGAGCTCATAGAGGCTGGAGACGGGCTTGGTGCAATAAAAAATCTCCACGCCGGAGTGGGACGCTCGCCGAACAATCTCGAAGGGAAAAAGATGCTCGCCTGGATATACTCTCTGCGCGGCCAGAACGACTATGCCATCCAGGCTCTCGACTCAGGTTTCCCCGAGGCCCGCGAGAATCCGGAATATGTGGTCTTGTACGTGAAGATACTCCTTGAGCAGGCGGAAGACAAAAAGCTTGTGGTTGTGGCATCAAAGCTGCTGGAGATGGGCATTAAAAACGACGAGGCGCGCCTAAACCTCGCAATGGCAACCGCCACCGTATATGCATTGCACGGCAGTTATTCTAAGTCCAACGAGATAATGAAAAAGTACGGGCTGGACAAAAGTTCCCCCGGTGTAGTGCGCATGGCTAAGAATCTATGGGAGCAGGGGCTCAGAGACGATGCCATTCAGCTGCTTAAGGACAACATCTCAAAGGTAAAGGACAAGGAGAGCATCTATTCTCTGCTCATGAGTTTCTACAACCTCATGCAGGATTACGACACCGCCCGCCAATATGCCGTATTGCGCGCGATAGAAAATCCGTTTTCGGTGAAGCAGAAGGTCGACTATCTGAAGCTGCTCTCAAAATCCGGAGAGAAGGAGCAGGCCGCAAAACAGATAGAATCCATTTTCGAGCAGTACCGCAACGACCCGAAGTCACTAATCTATATAGCCAATTTCGCCGCAGTGGAGGGAAATTTGGATCTCATGCGCCGCATATACGAGACTGCTTTGCAGCGCAACTATCCCATAGCGCCCTTCTGCCTGCTCTATTTGGAGGCGATGCTCTCCATGGGAGACTTCAAAAAGGCGTCCGCATTTGTCGACGAGATAATGTACGAGAAACCCCTGTGGGCAAAGCGCTATGACGACGTTCTAAACTGCCTGCGCACCGTGTCGTATTACGCATCCGGCAATACGAACATGGCGGAGATCATACTGCAGGAGATAATGAAGAAGAACACCGTTCCCGTGAAGACCCTCATCGCAACGGCGCGCAGGCTGGACAATCTCGGCGCGACGTTTTTGGCCTACAGGCTTCTTGAAAGCGCGGTAGACAAGGATCCGCACCATCAGCTCGCGCTCACGAGGCTTGTGCAGATGGACATTAAAATAGGCAACTCCACAAATCTGGACAAGAACATACTCAAGCTGCTGCAGATGCGCCGCCCGCCGAGGGAGCTTATTGAAGGGGCGCAGAAGAACCTCGGAAGCGACAGATTCATATACGCAAAGGACAGGGAGAAAATCATGAAGGAGATAGTCCTGCTCGTGACCCGCGAAGGAGGCGGAAATTTCATGACGGAATCCGACGAGGAGCTTGAAGACAGCGTGACAGGTTCCGCTACCGAAAGCCTCTGACAAAATCCCGGCAAATAAGAAGAAACGGGCGCGGATGTGGTGCATATCCGCGCCCGTTTCTTCTATGGATATAACAATGACCAAACCTTTGAATACGGCGTTCCCACACCCCGTAAAAAGAACATGCATAAACGCATGGACCCCAGCGGCGCAATAAGGCAAGCTTAAGTGGCTACTATATTATATATTACGCATGAGGGGAAAACATATTTCGCCTCAAAAATTATCCGAAAGGAAAAATGCACGCGCGCCCAAGCTTCCCAGCGCAGATATCCGCAAAAAGCACGCAGCCTATATAGCGATTCCCCGCCATTTCGAGATCCCCTCCGTTCGATTATTAAAGCATGGAAACCTCGTATGCCGCAAAAATAAAAAGGCTTGAATCTCCTCACTCGGCTTGCAGCAAAATAAATCCATAGCGCCGCTCTTTTGCAGAAGGACGCGCGGCATGCAAAGGAAAAAATAGTTAAATATTGCATATATAATAATGCAAGGAACGCTTCCCGCCATCCATATCAAAATTGGCCCCGAGCCACGGCGGAAGGCGGGAGATGCCGCAAAAAAACACAATGCTATAAACATATCCTCCCATACCGCAAATGACTCTCTAAAATAAAAAGCAAGCACGCGCATCGGCGGAAAGGAAAACATGCACAAAAAAAAGCCTTCGGAAATCTCCGAAGGCCTTTTATCTTAAAGATTTAATGCGATATTACTTGTCGCCGGAAGCAGCTGTCGTCGGATCCATGATGGTCGGATCGGGCAACTGGGCGGAAGCGTCCTCCGGAGTGGACAGAGTGATGGCGCCCTGAGCGGCAACCTGCGTCTGAACGTCTATCGAGGGAGACGCAACGCTCGAAGAGCCTACCGTGCCGATGTTGGTGCCGTCAGCATTGGTCATGAGGTTTACCGGATTGGAGACAATCTCGCCCGTTACGGAATTCTCAACATTGACCGCGCCGGAAGTTGAAGCAACACCGCTGTCCGCAATGACGGTATTCGTCTTGGCGGAGATCTTCTGCTGGCCTATAGTGGTTTCTGCATCGAGGGAGATATTCTTTCCGCCGTCCTTAATCTCTACGGAAGCGGTGAAGACAACCTTGCCATCCGTGGGCTGGCTGGGGTTCTTCATGGAAGCCTCTATGGAAGAAAGAAGAGCGCTGAAAGCGGCCTTAGCCTCGGGCATTGCCTTGGCGGCTGCGGCTATAGAATCCCTCAAAGTGTCGAGCGAAGAGGACTTGTTTGTCTCGACGCTGACATCAACCCTCTTTTTGCCCTCGGCAACCGTGGTAACAGTTACTGTGATCTTACCGGAAGGGGTGTTGGTCTCTGTCACTACGGGCTTTACGGGTGCGGGTTGAGCGGCACTCTGGGCATTGGCGGAAAGAGCCAACGCCAAAGGAGCTAGAGCTATTACGATATATTTTAAAAACTTCATAATATTTCCTTTATTATTGTTGTCTGATGAAAGGTTGCGTTTTGTTTAATGGTCTTAACGTTAAGTATTCCCGTCCAAAAAACAAGCTTTTTTTTAATGTTTTTTATCCTTATATGCTTTTATTCTCCTCGGGAATATTTTTCGGCGGGATTTCTCCAAAATTAAGCCTGTCCAGGCCTAAAAAGGCGTTCGTTCCGCCGATAAAAACGCGCCCGACGGCACAGCCGCAACCATAGAAACCGAAAGCCGATTTTGCGCCATAAAAGAAATCGCAGATTTATTCCGTCAAAATTGTACAAAAATATATTCGACAATCCGCATAAAAGAGACAAGAAATAACTTGCATATGGATATTGGCATAATTTCTCCTTTCTTTGCCGATGCTGTAAGTTCCGCATCGGTCGGCGGTCTGAAATTCGACGCGCTTGATGTGACGGTATTCTTAGTTTTCATCGTGGCGGTTGTCGCGGTGGGGCTGATAAAGAGCAGAGGCGAGAAGGGCTCTGAGGACTACTTCCTCGCCGGGCGCGGGCTGACATGGTGGCTTATAGGAATCTCTCTTATAGCCGCGAACATATCCACGGAGCAGTTCGTGGGCATGAGCGGAAGCGCCGCCGGCATAACTGGGTTGGCCATAGCAAGTTTCGAGTGGCTCGCGGCCGTGACGCTCGTCTTGGTGGCGTTTCTGTTTTTGCCGAAGTTCCTCAAGAGCGGCATATACACCATACCGCAATTCCTCGAATACAGGTACGACACCACCACCCGCACGATAGTCTCGCTAATCATGGTGATAGTTCTGGTCTGCGTGAACATATCCGCGGTGATTTATTCGGGTGCGCTGATGGCCGACACTGTATTTTTGGAGGTCACATGGCTAAACCTGCCGGCGTACTGCTGGATAATAGGAATCATCGCCGCAATATACGTATGCGCGGGCGGCCTGAAGGCATGCGCGTGGGCGGACCTTTTGCAGGGAACGGCGCTTATATTGGGCGGAGCGATAATCGCGTATTTTGCCTTCCGGGTATTTGGCGGAATGGACGTTATGGACATAGCCTCCACTGCGAACGTCACGCCCGAGCAGTTGAAGTCTTTGGCCGACGCATCTGTGGCGGAGAAGTTCTTCACGCTAAACTCCAACAAGCTGACGATGTTCATGCCCAGCGACCACCTCGAAGTTCCGTGGACGGCGCTGGTTTTGGGCCTGTGGATACCCAACCTCTACTACTGGGGGTTCAACCAGTATATAATACAGCGCACGCTCGGGGCCAAGAGCCTTGCGGAGGGCCAGAAAGGCATAATGTTCGCGGCGGGGCTTAAGTTGATAATCCCGTTTATAATAGTTCTGCCCGGCATACTTGCTTTCAACATTTACGCCAACGACTTGCGCCTTGAGGCGCAGAGGGACACTAAAATTTTGGAGAGCAACGCCAAAACCTACGCTCCCATCTATTTCCACCAGATGGAGACCGCGGGCAAAGTTCCCTCGCCCGAGGCCGCCATGGAATACTTCAGCGCCGAGATAAACGGCAAGAAGCAAAACATCATAGGCAAAGATGTCGCCGAGGAGCTCTTGGGCGCGTACTATTCCATGAAAAAAAGCGGCGCTATCAAGGATTACGCCGTAAAGGCCGACGACGGCTGGCGGGAGTCAAATCCGGAGCTGGCCAAGACGGTGGACCTTTGGAATGCGACTGTCGCAAAGGATGCGAAATCCACCGCGAAGGTGCTCAACGGCTACAAGTACGACGCCGCGCTTGCAATGCTCATAAGAAACGTCCTGCCGGATTCATTCGGATTGAGGGGCTTCATATTTGCGGCGCTGCTGGGAGCGGTTGTAAGCTCGCTGGCGTCCATGCTCAATGCGGCGAGCACGATATTTACAATAGACATATTCAAGAAGTTCATAAGGCCGTCGGCGTCCAATTCGTCGCAGGTGTTCATGGGCAGGCTGACGGTTCTGATATTTACGGCGATAGGCTGCCTAGTGGCGCCGCAGCTGGCGAACCCCAAGCTCGGGACGATATTCGTGTTCATTCAGGAGTTCCAGGGCTTCATATCGCCCGGAGTTCTTGCGATATTCATATTCGGCATGTTCTCGAAGCGCACGCCGCGCTTCTCTGGAGTGATTGGAATACTGACGAGCTCCATCGTCTACGGCATACTGTATTTCTCCTTCAGCGACATCGCGTACCTCAACAGAATGGCAATAGCCCTATTCTTCTCGCTTGCGGTGATGTTCCTGCTTACCGTGTTGAAGCCGCTTAAGAGCGATGTTGTAATGCCGGTGAACGAAAGCATGAGCCTCGAGAGCTCCTCTGGGGCCAAGATTGCCGGAGTATCTATTCTGGCAATAACGGCGGCGCTGTACATAACCTTCTCCGGCTTGTTCTTCTAAGAAATAAAAGATTTTTGAATCATGAAAGAGACTCTGGAAAAATCCTTCAAGGAAATCTACGGACGCTCGCCCGAAGTTTTTGCTCAGGCGCCCGGCCGAATAGAATTTATCGGCAACCATACCGACTATAACGGCGGCTACGTCATGGGGGCGGCCATAGACAAGGTTGTAATGTGCGCGGCCGCGAAGCGCGCCGACAAGAAGCTGCGCTTTGCGAGCATAAAAACGGGAGAGATAGTCGAGCTTGACATGGACGATTTGACCCCCCGCAAGCGCGAGCAAAACTGGGTGAACTATCCGCTCGGGGTGTTCAAATATCTGCGCGAGGCCGGGTTGAAGGCGGAAGTCGGCTTTGATTTTCTGGACATAAGCTCTCTGCCCGCGGGTGCGGGTTTGAGCTCGAGCGCGGCGATAGAGCTTTCGAGCGCGTTTGCGCTTTCGGCCCTGTACGGGTTTGAGGCTGATTTAAAGACGAAGGTGCGCATAGGCAAAAAGTCCGAGAACCTGTTTGTAGGCATGCCCTGCGGCATACTCGACCAGGGAGTTTCGGGATTCGGCAAGAAGGATGCGCTGGTGTTCATAGACTGCAAGACGGAGGATTTCTCAAACTTCCCCCTGCCGGGCAAATGCAGGTTCTGGCTGTTCAACTCCACAAAGAAGCACGCCCTGGTGGACGGGCTTTACGCCGACAGGCACAACGAGTGCATGCGCGCGGCAAAGGTCTTGTCGGAAGGCGGAGAGGACAGGCTTCTGAGGGAGTTTAGCCTTGACGATTTGGAGGCCGTGAAGGGAAAGCTAACGGACGTTGAATACCGCAGGGCGCGCCATGTCATAGAGGAAAATGCCCGTGTGCTCAAGGCGGAGGAATTGTTGCTCAAGGGAGATATAGAGGGAGTTGGCAAGCTTCTTTATGCATCGCATAACAGCTCTAGGACGCTTTTTGAGAACTCCTGCGAGGAGCTCGATTTCTTGGTGGACACCTTGAAAGGCTTCAAGAACGTCTATGGAGCCCGCCTCAGCGGCGGCGGTTTCGGCGGTGCTGTGATGGCGCTTACGGACGAGACCTTCTCGGAGGAGGACGCCCGAAAGGTCGCAAAGACATACGCCGAAAAGTTCGGCCAGGAGCCGAAGATTTTCACTTGCGCGACGGGAGACGGCGCGAAACTTTGTTAGAACCCCAAAAAAATGCGCGCACCCCAATCCATATCTCAGCGCGCGGAAAACTTAAAACAAAAGAAGATACAAAAATGAACATACTGGTAATAGGCGGAGCCGGATACATAGGCAGCCACTGCGTAAGGCAACTGATCGCCGCCGGGCACAGGCCCGTGGTGTTGGACAATCTCGTCTACGGGCACAAGGGCGCCCTCAAGGAGGGCATACCCTTCTATCTGGGCGATTTGGCGGACAAGAAGATTGTCGGCGAGATACTCGACAAGGAAAAGATAGACATAGTCATGCACTTTGCGGCGTTTATAAACGTCGGAGAGTCTGTGACAAACCCGATAAAGTACTACTACAACAATTTGTCGGGCGTAATAAGCCTCATAGACACCATGATAGCGCACGGCGTCAAGAAGTTTGTATTCTCGTCGACCTGCGCGACCTACGGCGTGCCGCAGAAGCTGCCGCTTACCGAGGACCACCAGCAGCTTCCCATAAACCCCTACGGGCAGACCAAGCTCGATGTGGAAAACTTCCTGAAGGCCTGCGGAAGGGCCTACGGGCTGAGTTCTGTCGCCCTGCGCTACTTCAACGCAAGCGGCGCGGCGGAGGACGGCTCCATAGGGGAGGACCACACGCCCGAAAGCCATCTTATACCGCTGACGATATTCGCGGCGACGGGCAAGCGCCCGGCGATAAAGGTGTTCGGCAAAGACTACGACACGCCCGACGGCACCTGCCTTAGGGACTACGTCCATGTGGACGATCTTTCCAGGGCGCACATAGCCGCCTTCGACAAGCTCAACACGCCCGGGGTATTCAACGCCTACAACTTGGGCACAGGCACGCCCAATTCCGTGATGGAGATAATAAAGGGCGTGGAGGAAGTGACGGGCTTAAAAGTTCCTGTGGAGTTCGGCCCCAGGAGGGAGGGAGACCCCGCCGCTCTTTACGCAAAGAACGACAAGGCCGTAAACGAGCTCGGCTGGAAGATAAAATACACCGACGTGCGCGGCATAATAGAGACCGCCTGGAAGTGGCATAAATCCCATCCGGAAGGCTACGGGGACAAGAAATAATATAGATTGTTTTGCGACAGTTATATTTTTGCGGAAAGAAAAGATATGCAACTGAGGGAATATTTTGAAAAGCATAACCAGGGGCACGTTTTCAAGTATTGGGACGAGCTTGGCGAAGCGGAGAAGTCCGCGCTCGAGGCGCAGCTTAAGCAGATAGATTTGGACGAGCTTGACGAGCTGGTAAACACGCTTGTAAAGGGCGGAAACAAAGGCGGCCAGGCGGCGGCCGATTTCTCCACTCTTAAGCCCGCTCCGTACATAGCCCTGCCCGAGAACAAAGACGCTGACGAACAGTGGAAGAACGCCAAGCTTGTCGGCGAGGAAGCCATACGCAAGGGGCGCTTGGCGTGCTTTACGGTTGCCGGCGGCCAGGGTACCCGCTTGGGGTTCGATGCTCCGAAGGGGCTTTATCCCGTCACTCCCGTCAACGGCAAGAGCCTGTTCCAGGTATTTGCCGAAAAGATACTCTTTGCCGACAAGAAGTACGGTGTGAAGATTCCGTGGCTTATAATGACAAGCCAGATAAACAACGCCGCCACGGTGAAGTTCTTCGAGGACAATTCCTATTTCGGCCTCGACAAGGACGACGTCATATTCTTCTCGCAGGGGCTGATGCCCGCGGTCGATTTGGACGGCAAGATAATAATGGAGGGCAAGGGGCGCATAGTCATGACGCCCGACGGCCACGGCGGCTGCCTGCGCGGCATGTGCCGCAGCGGGGCTCTCGCGAAGATAAGGGCGCGCGGGGCAGACTGCATCAGCTACTGGCAGGTGGACAATCCGCTTGTGGACCTTATAGACCCATATTTTCTCGGTTTCCACATACTGGGCAAGTCCGACATGTCCAGCAAGATGATACCCAAGGCCTACGCGCTCGAGAAGGTCGGGCATTTCTGCCTGGACGGGGACAAGGTGTGCGTCATAGAGTATTCCGACCTTCCCGCCGAGTACCAGGAGCTTACCGACGAGAACGGAAAGCTGAAATTCATAGCCGGCAGCGTTGCAATACACATACTTTCCGCGGACTTTGTGGAAAGCGCCGGAGGGGATAAGGGGGCGCTTAAGTTGCCCTTCCATAGGGCAAACAAGAAGATTCCCTTCATAGATGCCAATGCGAACCTTGTAAAGCCCGACAAGCCAAATGGGGTAAAGTTTGAGATGTTCGTATTCGACGCGCTTCCCATGTCGAAGAATCCGGTGATAATAGAGGGCGCGCGCGGAGACGAGTTCTCTCCCGTCAAGAATGCCGAGGGCGTGGATTCTCCGGCAACCTGCAAGGCCGACCAGAAGAAGCAGTGGGCGCGCTGGCTCAAGGCTGCGGGCGTTGAAATACCCGTGGACGACAAAGGCGTGCCCCTTGCAAACATAGAGGTATCCCCCCTCTTTGCCACAAACCAGGACGACTTTGTTAAGGCGTGGAACGCTCTTGAGCCCAAGCCGGAAATCAAAGACGGCCTGTATATCTCTTAGGATAAAAAGAGACATTTTATAAAGAATCTGCGCGGCGGAGTTATATTTTGCCGCGCATTTTTTTTGCCTATGGAGGATTACCCTCTCCGCAGCACTCTTTTCTGGCCGCTATTGGCGCATGTTTTTTTGAGCAAACGCGAGGCAAAAACTCCTTATAAAAAATACGGAAGAATTTCCGGCAAATGCGCCCCACCCTTTTTAAGCATGCAAGGAAGGGTTTAAATATTCGGCAAATGCTGAGGGCATGCAAATATATACTCTTTTGCAAATGCAGCTTGGCTTGCCGCTCCAAGCTTAAATGAGGTAGCTTGCGGGTATAAAAATTAGCCGGCTATGCGGCAAAAAAAACTCCGCCCTAAGGCGGAGTTTTTTGGGAAAGATAAGACGC
>CALXLX010000038.1 GCA_944389315.1 uncultured Opitutales bacterium | reverse complement strand
ATACAACGAATGGCTTACGGTTATCGAAACTTCCAAAATTACAGATTGAGGGTCTTGGTTCTATGCGGCGTCTTTCATTAAAATCCACTCTCTTTGGGGTTGACCCAACTTACGGATTTTAAAATGGCGGGATGGACGAGACTCGAACTCGCGACCTCCTGCGTGACAGGCAGGCGTTCTAACCAACTGAACTACCACCCCTTAAGAGTGAAAGCCCATTACAGTAGGTTTTAAGACTCCTTAGTCAATTATTTTTTTGAGATTTTTTCATTTTTTTTTAACAGACTGCACCAGAAAAGCCATCCTCCGCTGAACTCCGGCTAAAACGGATATATCCGCCGCATTTAAATATTACCCCGCAGTAGCGGCTTCCGCATATCTTTTCTATGCATAGGCATTTTTTATTTGAGTATAACCATCTTTTTTCTAATTGATTTACTTTGTGATACACACCGACACCAACACCTACTACGCAACCGCTTTTGAGAAGACGGTGTGCTTTGCGATATCCCTATTCTTGAAATTGTGGTATCTTACGCTGCGTTTTAACGTATCTGAATCCGACGACGCGGCTTTGCGCCGCGAGGAAAAGCTCGTCGGCCTTACATGGCACAACAGGGTTTTTCTGACCCCCATGCTAAAGATATATTTCAGGAAAAAATTTCCCATGTGCGGCCTTGTAAGCTCCAGCAGGGACGGCGCATGGCTTGCAGCCTTATTTGGATTCTTCGGGGTCAAATGTTCCAGGGGCTCCACAACGCGACACGGCGCCAGGGCCATTGTCGAGATGATAAGGATAATGCAGCGGGAGAACTCCTCCGTGTTCGTCACTCCGGACGGGCCCCAGGGCCCGCGCTACAAGGCAAAAAGCGGCGCTCTTGCCGTTGCACGCGGCGCCGGAAGCCGCATCATGCTGCTGAAACTTTCCCCGCGCAAGTATTATTCCCTGAAAACATGGGATAAGTTTATGATACCGCTGCCCTTTTCCACCATAGATTTAGTCTGCGCGGAGTTTGCCTCCTACGATGAGCTTGAAAATGCCGCAAAAGCCAAAGGGATATCCGCCACGGAACTCATCGACGAATTTCTAGGTTCCCAGCCCTAAAATATAAAGGCCACCTCGATGCCTTGATGGGAACTCAATATTTATCCGCATATACCCCTAAAACCTGAGCGACGAATATAAATTCTTAACGGCATCTGCCGAATCTTTGAGTTTCGGCATAAGGGCGTCGGGATTTTCATCTTGCAACATTGCGGACAATATTCCCGCCTGTTTTGAGCAAAGCCCGTCGTGAGTCGGGAAATACTCCTCCAAAAGAAAAAATGTGAAACGCACAAATCTGCGTCTTCCCAATATGACGGGGGCAAGACCGTCTGCGGGGGAATCGACCGCAGTGTTCCTGCGGTTCATTATAGACTCCCAAATGTCTTCAAACGAGTTAGACCTCGCAAACGCAACGGTGAAGCCTTTGCCGTGCTGGTCGGGATGGTGGGCGTCGGAAACTCCTATTATCGGATAGTCTTTTCCTTGTGCGCGCAGGTCGGACAATGCCGATATCATAAGATCTGTCTGCTCGTCGCGGGTTGTGGCGTTCACCGCTTCGACGGCGTCGAACTGGCATTTTAAGAACAATGCATCCACTGTCCTTTCCGACAAATAAGAGTTGATGCCCATGCCGAAATTTCCGCCTATTCTCTCCGCCCCCAGCCTCCAATACGGATGGGCAAACACCGGACGCCCGCCCAACTTTCTAACAACGTCAACCTCCGCCATTGCATGCGAAACAATCTGCCTTTCAGTGGCGTTAAGAGTTCCGCCGAGCGATTCCGCGTATTTTTTTGCGGAGGCATCGAAATCGGACTTGTTTGAGTTTATAAAGTCCGTGACTCCGCCCCTCGCGCCGAGAGATAGTATATGCGCCTCAGATTTATGTATCTCCTCTCCGAAATATGCATTCATCGATAAGGGAAACTTCCTGAATTTCTCCGCCAACCCGCACGACGACGAATAGTTAGAGTGGTCCGATAATGACTGGTAATCCAAGCCCACCTCCAGACACTTTATTCCCGCCTCCTCCGGGGTTTCTCTCCCGTCGGAGCCCGTGCTGTGCATATGGAAGTCGCATTTAAACGGGGTGAGGGCATACAGATCCGCGTCCAAGGCGTAAACCCTGGCTGCAAAGGAATAATTTGAACGGCGGATGTCCGAAATTTCCCTGTTGTACAGCAGAAATGTGTATCTCTGTTCCCGAGGAAACTTCAACCTCATGGACAAAACAGACCCCGAGACTCTAAATGGGATTGTTTTTTTCTCCTTCAAGTAAGGCTCTCCGCCTGCGTCGAAGAACCCCCCGTCGTCGCCGGCGCACAGTATAGACAGTTTTTTAGAGTTTAGAAACCCATCGGGAACCCCCATGCGAACCTCCACCTCCCGGCCGACCGGGAAGATTATTTTTTCGCATCGTATTTTCTTTGAGGCCGCCCCGTTTGCAGGACCGGCAGCCGGCCTAATCTCCGCCGCCTCAAGTTTTAAGTTTCCCATAGCCGACGCCGCGCACACCCCCAGCGCTGCGGATTTAAGAAATTCTTTCCTGTCCATATTTTTTACATTCTTACGTTACCCCAGAAGATAAAGGAGTTTTGAATGTAAAAGGAATGGAAAGAAACCTCAAGACCATTGTCGTAAAAAAGGCAACGGAAGCGGGGCTATATCCGAGATAAAGAGAGGAATGCCAGCCTACTAATCGTCGTCGGACAACTCCGAGGCCACATCTTCGTCCTCGATAAAGTCCGACTCCTCCACAGAATCCGGCGCCAAATTTGCCCTGCGCTTTTTCTCCTGCCGCTTAATGACACCCACTGCAAGATCCCGCGGATTTGCCCCGAACTGCCTGTTGATAAGCTCTATAAGCTCGTGGGGAATTGCCGATATAGCCTTGGTAAATTCCAAAGAATCCTTTGGCAGGCGCTTTGAGCCCTCCTCCTGAACTTCGGCATCTTCCTCGGATTGACGGTTTGCGGCCTTTCCCGGCGCACCGGCAGATTTGGCGGTTTTGAACGCCTCTCCCCATTCTGCGGATTCCGCAATGGCCGCGGCAAGCAGTTCAGCTATTTTTTTTTTGAACCTCGGGGGAGGCGCCCTCGAGTTTTTCGATTTCCTTAATAAGGGTGTTTATCGCCCGCGTGCGGCTCTGTTCCACGGCTTTAAGCAGCGCAACCTCGAAGTTGGCGCGCTCGGAAAGGCCCGACTTCAACCCCCGCTCGGCGCCCTGCAATACGTCGAGCATGCGCATTATCTGCTCCGAAGAAAGCGTCTTGCCGCCGAAGTCGTAGGAACCGCTCTTGAAGGACTCTATCATAGCCCCCCTTAGGGAAATCTGCAGATCCGCAAGGGCCCTGTAGAGGTCGCACCCCTTGTCTATCAGACCGCCTACATCCGCTATCACGGCGGCGTAGTCCCCCTTTGCCATATGCGAGAGTATCTCGGATATGGTCTCCTGGGAGGCCAATCCGTAAACGGAAATAACGTCTTCGACGCCTATTTTTTTCCCGCAGAAGGATATCATCTGGTCGAGTATGCTCTGGGCGTCTCTCATGCCGCCGTTGGCGAGCCTTGCTATCGCCGTGAGCGCTTCCGGCGAGGCCTCTATGTTTTCGAGCTTGGCAATGTGCCCCAGATGCCCGGCTATGAGGTTTTCTGGAATGGGCCTAAACTCAAAACGCTGGCAGCGAGAGGTTATAGTGCCCAAAACCTTGTGGGCCTCTGTTGTCGCAAATATGAATTTTACGTGCGACGGCGGCTCCTCGAGCGTCTTAAGCAGCGCATTGAAGGCATCCTGCGTAAGGGAGTGGACCTCGTCTATTATATAAATCTTATACGTGCACTGCGTCGGGGCGTAGCGGCAGTCCTCCCTGAGCTTGCGTATCTCGTCTATGGAGCGGTTTGACGCCCCGTCTATCTCCACCACGTCCATGCAAGAGCCGTCCATGATGGCTTTTGATATCTCGTCGTCGTCCGAAGGATGCACATTGGGGCCGCCCTTTGCGTTCAGCGCCTTGGCGAACAGGCGGGCCACGGTGGTTTTGCCAGTGCCTCTCGGCCCCACGAACAAATATGCATGCCCTATGCGGCCAGATTCAACCGCATTTTTGAGGGTCTTTACAATATGCTCCTGGCCGACCAGTTCGTCGAACTGCTTGGGTCTGTACCTTCTTGCTATTACCTGATAGGACTGGCTCATATCCGAAAGACGGATTAACGCCTAAAAACTTTTCTTTTACAAGAATTTTTTAGCCGAAAAATTTTTTGACAAACCCGCAGAGCCCGTCGAGCTCCATGACCGCCGAACAGGCCCCTATTTCCGCCGCGGCTTTAGGCATGCCGTAGACCGCGCACGACGCCCTGCCCTGGGCGACGGTCGTCCAGCCCGCATTTTTCAGCCCGAGCAGGCCCTCCGCCCCGTCGGAGCCCATGCCCGTGAGTATCACCCCCAGGTTGGCGCCCCTTCCCGGGCCTTTTTCCGAATATTTCCAGTTCTTTGCGAGGCTAAAGAAGAGGCCGTCTATGCTTGGCGTATGTATTGCGCTCACATGAGGATCCGACAGGCGGAACAGCCCGTTTGCATCCACCTCTATATCCCTATCGGCAGGCGCTATATACGCTGCTCCCGCAACGGGCCTTTCCCCATGCCCGGCGAGCCTGACTTGTATCTTGCACGATTTTGCAAGCCAAGCGGCAAACCCATCTAAAAATTCCGGATTCATATGCTGAACAACAAGCGTCGCCGCTGGGAACCCCCCGCCCAAACCCGACAGCAGCTCCATCACAGCCTGCGGGCCTCCCGTCGAGGCCCCTATTGCAAGCATGGGGCAGGCGCGACAACCGGCGCTGGGCGCTTCTGGCAGATCAAAGGCCCTTTCGGAACGCGCGTTGCGCCTGGCGGCGCAGAGCCTGTCCATTTTTCCAAGTAGCTTGCCCGCGCGTACCTTGTCTCCCGGCGAAGGCAGTTTTACCGCGTCGGCTGCCCCGCAGGAGAACGCCTCGTAAACGAGCCGAGAATTTCCCTCTATGGAAGCTGTCACGGCAATTATGGGCGTGTCGGAGAACTCCGATATGCGCCTGCACGCCTCGGCGCCGTCCATCACGGGCATTACGAGGTCCATTAAAATTATGTCCGGGGGCGCGCTCCTTGCAAGCCCGACGGCCTCGAGGCCGTCGGAGGCCGTCCACGCAACGCTCCAGCCCCGCGAGCGCACAATGTCCCCGAGAGCCTGAAGCGCCACGGGAAGATCGTTTACAATACCCACCCTCATTTGCCGGACTCCCTTATTAGCCTTTCAACCGTATCCAGGAAAGTCTCGTTTTGGAAGCTGCTCTTTGTCAGATAGCAATCAACCCCCGAATTCAGCCCCTGGCGCCTATCCTCGGCCCTGTCCTTGTAAGAGACGGCAACTATGGGTATCTTTTTGAGCCTCGCGTTGCCGCGTATGTGCTTTGCAAGCTCAAACCCGTTCATTCTGGGCATGTCGACGTCCGTGACGACGAGGTCGAAATCCCCGAGCCTGACGGCGTTCCATCCGTCCATTCCGTCGACGGCGACCTCCACAGAGTATCCTCCCGTCTCAAGTATCTGCCTCTCCGTCTCCCTGACGGTGAGGGAATCGTCAACCACAAGCACTTTTCTTCTGCGCGCGGCCGTCAGGGCCGTTGTCTGCATAGTGCGCGCATTGCCCGATGCCGAATCTTCGGAAAGAAGCTTTCCTATAGACGATATCACATCGTCCGCATCGAGAATAAGAACCGGCTCTCCAGATTCCGAAAGCGCGCTTGCCTGGACGCAGTATATCTTTCCGAACCTCTCGGACAAGGGGCGCACAACAAGGTCGCACTCGAGCACCTCGGAACTTGTCTCAAGGGCGTACAGATTGTTTTTATCGGACAGCACCAGCGCCGTCACCTCTCCGCTGACAGCAGGAGCCGAAGCCTCGAAACCCAGGACCCGAGCCGCGTCCACAAGCCACACTCTGCGCCCGTCCAGCTCAAAGTAGCTGCGGTTTTCGAGCATATGGATATCCTGCACGCGCACTTTGGCGAGCCTGTAGAGCCTGTTTAGGGCTATCGCGTAGGGCTGGGAGTCTATGCGCACGCAAAGCGCGCGCAATACGGAGCGCGTTATCGGAAGCTTAAGCAAAAACACCGTGCCCTTCCCGACCTGCGAGAACACCTTGACGCTGCCGCCGACCTCCTCCATCACGGACCGAACCACATCGAGCCCAACGCCGCGCCCGCTTATGCGCGTGACGGAGTTCGTCGTGGAAAAATTCGGGAGGAACAGGAACTCGAGTATCTCGTCGTTTGTCATCTGGGAGAGCATCTCCGGCGTAGCCAGGTTTCCCTCCCTGATTTTCTCCCTGACGAGGTTGGGGTCTATTCCGCCCCCGTCGTCGGATATTTTCAGCATCAGTGAGCCCGCCGAATGCCACGCCTTGATTTTAACCTCGCCCGTCGGGTTCTTTCCGGCGGCCACCCTTATTTCCGGCTTTTCTATGCCGTGGTCGCAGGCGTTTCTGAGCATGTGGCCTATGGGGGAGTCCAGGCGCTCCATTATATCGCGGTCAACGGGAACGTTTCTTCCCTCTATGGAAAGGGATATCTTCTTACCGAGAGTCCTGCCCAAGTCCCTTACCATGCGGGGAAAGCTCTGCAAGCCTTCCGCCAGGGGCCTCATGCGGCTGGCTATAACCTCAGAATACAGCCCGCCTGAAATAAGCACGCTGCGGCGGGAAAATTCACCCAGGGCGAGAATCTGGCCTTGCAATTCAGAGAGTATGTCCTGCGCAAGAGTCCTCGCGGAGTCAAGGTTTGCGTTCACTCCCGTTCCGGACGCGCTATCGGCCGAATACATCGCCGATTCTATCCTTCTTATGAGTTCCCTCGCCGACTCCTTCATTGACACAAGGCTCTCTTTCTGGGCCTCGAGCCTCAGGTTCTCGACCATGCCCTCCGCCGACAGGGACATCATCTTTGTCAGGCTTGCCGCCGAAACTTTCACCGCCCCGTCAGACTCTTTCGCCCCGCCGGCGACATCGGCCGCTCCTGCATGGGGCTTCCATTCGTCCCGGTGGGAGCGCCTGCTTTCCGCGGAGAACGAACCTTCCGCGATGCTCCTTAGGTCCTCCGAAAGCTCCGACATTTTGGAGAGGTCCGGATTCAGAAATTTATCCGCAAGAGACGCCCTGAGAAAATCCGTACACGCGAAGACCACGTCGAGCATGTCGCTGTCCAGCGTTATCTTATTCTCCTGCGCCGAGACAAAGCACCCCTCCAGAAGATGCATAAAATCGACAAGCGGAGTGAGTGATACGACGCGCGCCGCGCCCTTGAGGCTGTGGCTGGCCCTCATGAGGGCCTCGAGCTTTCTCGGATTTTTAAAGTCGCCCTCAAGGCTTACCGCAAGGGATTCCAGCGCCTCCGTCTGGTTCCCCGCCTCCGTGAGAAACAGCTCGAATATCGAGGCCGACGGCGCAAGCCTGCCTTGACCATCGTCCGCTTTCGCCGCGCCCTCCCCGCTTTCAGCTTTTGCACCTTCTTTTTCTTTCCCTCTCGCCTCGGCCAGATTCCCCGCATTTTGCGGGGACGATACTTTTGCGGAACTATCCGCTTTCTCCGCATGTCCGGCCTCCGGCTTCTCAGAAGCGGAGCCCTTTGCATTCACTTCCGAGGCTGATTTTAACACAGACAATTTTGCGTCGGCCTCGGAAAGGGATCCTCCGGCCTCGAGAAAGTGTTTAGCCAGGCTCTCCGCCGCCGCCAGGCAGGCCGAGGCCTTCTTTCCGGAGAACCCACCGCCTTCGGGAAGCTTTGCCAACATCCCATCCACTGCGGCCGCGCAGTTTTTCAAAGAGGCCATATTCGCCGCGCTTTTCAGGCCCAGCAGCAGGTCTGCGGCCTCGGAGACCGCCGCCGATTTCTCCAGACAATTCTTCAGCCCCTCCGCGGCGCCCTTGAGCTCCCCGAGGAAAAACTCGTTGACAAAATCGTCTGCAAGCGGACTCATAGCAATTTCTTAAATATCGCGTGGAACACAAGTTGGCTGTCTATGACGGAGACCGTGCGCCCCCGCCACAAAAATGCCCTCTCCACGAAAGGAGACTTCAGCGCGCCCTCGGTTTCAGAGGCCTCCAAAACGTCCTTCTCGGAAATTCGGGCCACGCCGAGCGCCGCATTGGTCTGAAATGCGAACACGTCCGTCCCCATGCGGTAGACGAATATCCTATCCTTAGCGGGATCGGATTTAGGGCGCTGAATTTCGAGTATGTCGCAGAGGCTCGCCGCAGGTATTATCTCGCCTCCCACATTTATCAGGCCGCGAACGATTTTATCGTCCCTATGGGGAATCCTGTGGACCACGCGCGGATGTGCCACCCTCACAACGCCCTTCAGATCCATCGCAAAGTTCAAGTCGCCGAGTTTAAATGCGAAGTACGAAGCCGTCTTGCCTTTGTTCTCATCGGATGAGTCGTTTTTTGCGGCGGTATTTATGGGAAAATCCCTGCGGCGTTTGGAGGCGTCCTTATCGAAAAGCTCCCTGCCCGCCGCCGCATAGACTTCGCAGTTGAAGCAGTGTCCAAGCTCCTTGAGACGCTCGCAGGACATCTTCCCCCACAGGCCTTCGGACGACCAGCACGAGGCCCTTATCTTCTCCTCTATGTCAACATTCATAAAGCGTCTCCGTCCTGAAAATGAATGTTCCCTCTATATTTTTCAAGATACAAATCTGCCTCGTTTTTTCTGCCCAGGCGCGCGTAGGTCAGATGCAGCTTAAAGTAGGCCGAGCCTTCCCCCTCGTCGAGAGCCGCCGACCTCTTGAAATATTCCGCCGCCCTGCCGAAGTTTGAGAACGCAAGGTTTATATCCCCCGCCAAAAAGAGATTTTCCGCCGTCGGCATGAACTCTATGTCGGCCATGCACAGGCGCATGGCCTCGTCGAGCTTGCCGGAATCGGCGAGCGCGCGGGCTCTTTTCAGGCGCGGCGTATTTTTCCACGCGCGTTTGCGCGCAGCCGGAGTCTGCGGAGGCAATGCTGCCTTTCCGTTTTTTTCCATTCCGCCCGAGCGCGGTTTGCCATACAGCCTTTCATTTATGAGCGCCCCTTCGCCGCGCCTGGCGCACGCGAAGCACCCGTACTCCCCTACGGACTCGAAACGCCCGTCCATGAAGGGAAAATCCTCAGCATATCCGGAAAGTATCGCCCCGTCCTCGGCAAGAGCCCCCAGCAAAGTGTCGAAAAGCCTGCGCCTTGCCGAGTCCGAAAAGTATATTGCGAGGTTCCTGCAAAAAATCAGGTTGTACGGGGCGTTGGGAAGCGGCGCGTTTTTCTCCGCGAGATTGGCCTTGAAGAACGACACGCACGCTTTCAGCTCGCCGCATACGCGCAGGCATCCGCCGGAGACGGGAAAGAACCTGGCTATGTCCTTAGGAGGAAGGCTCCGCATCGAGTCTTTCGAGTATTCGCCTCTGCGGGCGGCGCGGATGAAGTCGCGGCATATATCTGCTCCGTCGACGACGAAATCCTCCCCGGAGGCTCCGCAGTCGAGAAGCACAGCCGCTGCTGAATACGCCTCCTGGCCCGTCGAGCACGGAGCGCACAGCACCCTGAATTTCTCGCCCGCAGGAACGGGCATCTTTAAGAAGTACTCCCTGAGGAAATCATACTGGGCCGGCTGCCTGAAAAACCATGTCTGCGGGACTATCGTTCCCCTTAAAAAGGCGTCAAAAAGAGTTTCGTCGCTTAAAATTTCCGCCGCGCACTTGCGGACAGACGCGTATGAATTGCCCTTGGCGAAGGCTTTCAGATATTCCTCGAAAGAGCCCCCTCCGGGCACGGCGTCTCCTATTCCCGTCATGTCGCGGAGCCTATCCAACGCCTCCGAGAACCTCCTCACTTTGAGCCGTCTCCCTCCGGCGGCAAACCGAGGGCGGCTATCTCCCGCGCGCAGAGGGCGTAAAGCTCGTCCGGCTCTATTATCTTGTACATTTCCGACGCATATTCAAAGGCCTTGGAGAGTTTGAACTCCCCCGCCGACCACGAAAAATTCTCTATTTTCGACTCGTCGATTTCCGCGCAGCTTGTAATGCCTTCGGAGACGATGCCCAGCACGCCCCCGGGAATGCCCGCGCGCACCTTCGCCAGAATGCAGCGCGTGCTGAACAAATTTCTGGACGCCTTTCCCGACCAAATTTGGACGAGATCCACCGCCGCGACTTTTCCGCCCGCATAGTCAACGACGCCGGCAAACGGAGTTCCATCCCTGCGGGACAGCCCGCAATACGGAAGCACGGTGTGTATCTTCATCGCGTCTATCGCGAAGGAGTTTCCCCTTGACTGCACCAATATGAACAACATCGCCTTTAGTTGCCGAGTTTGAATTTGGAGATTTCCTCCCGCATATTCATTATGGCATCGTGAAGCTGTTTGCGCGCCGAGCCGAACTCCCCGAGAAGTTCGCCCGTCTGCCTTGCGCTGTCGTTTAGGTTTGTTATGGCCTGGCTAATCTGGTTTGCGCCGAGGTTTTGCGACTGCATTCCCTCCGTGATTTTTTCGAGCTGCGGGGCGATTTCCTGCATCTGGGTTATGATGCTGTCCATGCCCAGTATTATGCGCCCGACCTCCGCCACGCCGTGGCGCACCTCGTCGGAGAACTTGTTCATCTCGTCAACACCCGCATTGACGGCGGACTGCATGTCTTTCACGAGAACTTCTATGTCGTCGGTGGCCATGGCAGTCTGGTCCGCGAGGCGGCCTATCTCCTTTGCGACAACGGCAAATCCCACTCCGTAGCTTCCGGCTTTTTCCGCCTCTATGGCCGCGTTTAGGCTAAGCAGGTTGGTCTCGTCGGCGACTTTCGATATAGTCGTTATCACCGAGCCGATGTTGTTAGCCTTTTGGCTTATGAGGGACAGTCCTCTCGCTACCGTCTGGGTGTTCTTCGACAGGGAGTTCATCGTCTTTTCCATGTTGGACAGCTGCTTCCTGCCCGAATCCGCCGTATCCGAACTGTTTGATGCGACTTTCGCCAGCTGGCTTAAGGTGCGGTACAGTTCCGCGCTGGTTGCGGTTATCTCGCGTATGGCGGCGGCTATTTGCGCGGTTGACGCGCCGAATGAATGCATGCGCCCCTCGCAGTCCGCCGAGGCGCTCTCCATCCCCGAGGACGAGCTCATCAGCTGGACGCTCGAGAGCTTCACCCTGTTTATCAGGGAGCGGAGGTTCGCCGTCATTTTTGACAAGGATAGCATCAGCCTTCCGACTTCGTCCTTCCCCGCCTTGAAATCCTCCAAATTTCCGCGCAAATCTCCCTGGGCGACCCTCTCCGCCGCGGCGGTTGCATGCTCTATGCTCCTGGTGAATTTCCTCAGCAGCACCGCTATGAGAAGCATTGCAAACAGAAAGACCGTCTGGGAGACCGCCTCGTTTATAATGGCGTCGAATATGGGCGCGTATATCTTAGACTCCGGCACTATTTGCACAAGAGTCCACCCCGCGGGAGAAACCGTGCTGTGCGCCACGCAGAATTTCTCCCCGCTGCGGGGATCCTTAAACAGGCGCATTTTGTCCCCCGATAGGGTTTCGTCGCTCAATTCCATGCGCAGTATGTCGCGGAATTTCGACGAATATTTTGAAAAGTCCATGTTTGAGGCTATAGCGTTGTCCCTGACGAGCTGGCCGCCCTTGAATTTCAGGAAATCCGTGACAAAGTTTCCCTTGTCGTCCTGGTAGAGGTCGGAAATGTCCATGGTGGAGACGGTCTGGTCGAGCGTTGACACTATTACCCTGTCGGACTTGCTGACCAGAAAGAACTCCGAATCCGCATAGGTCTTAAGGGACATCAGTTTATCGTGCAGATACCCCAAAGACCTGTCGAAGGCAACCTGCCCGCCAAATTTCCCCTCCACCATTATAGGGGCTGAATACTCTATCATCAGATCCGAATCCTTGTACACATAAGGCTCCGTAATTATGTATCCGTCCTTGCCGCCAGACTCCACCATCTTTTTCAGCCCGGCGTAATACATGGAGTTCTCCGTATCCACGAGGGGTTCGAGCGTCCACTGAGCGCCCTTCCTTCCCCAGTAGGCCAAAAAGCGCCCCCCCATGCTCTTTTCTATCCAGGTATTTATGTCCACCGAAGTTCTGTTGTTGGCGAAGTCGTAGGAGTCGAAAGCCCCGCCGTCCGACGGGTTTTTGCCCTCTTTTATGTTTGTCAGGGCTTTTAGAGCCTGAGCGTCCCTCCCGTCGAGATTTGGCTCATAACCCATGCTCGCGCCAACATAATCGGGAAAGCGCAGCAGCAAATTCTTCAGATACGCCACGTCCTGCGGCCTGTCGCCCAGGCCTATGTCCGCCGCGGCTATCGCCGCAGTGCTTGCTATGGCCACTCCCTGCGTATTTTGTTTGGACAGCTCCGCGGCTATAAGCGCGGTTTCCAGACAGAAATTCTCCTCCGACATTGCGCGTATGCGCGTCAGACTGTTGCCGAGATTGTAAACCGAACAGGCCAGATTCAGAAGAAATATGGGCAGAACAAAATAGAATATTATTTTTGTGCGCAATTTCATACGGTCGGGTAAAGTCAAACCGATTTTCCCGCTTTCATCAAGACAAATAAAAGGCTCCCAATGCCGGGAGGAAAACGCTCCGGCATGAAAGCCTCTCTTGCGGCGCATCGCGCGGGGGAGGCATCTTAGAAACTTGTGCCGAGTGAGCCGGAGAAATCCCTAAGCTCGTAGGGCTCGTAGGGATTCTGGTATCGGGTGCGCAAATCCGTATGTATTATATTGACGACCCGGTCTTCGCGTATGGCTTCAGAGAGATAGTCGAACATCGCCTTGCGCAAAGCTAGCTGGTAGGAGAGCTCGTCGCGATATATGGAGTAGAAATCCTGCGGGTTTACCCTGACCTCGTCGTGGCGCATGGAGTTTAAGACGTCGTGCATGTACGACTTGTATCTGCGCAGGAAAGTTTCCTGATCCATCTTCTGCATGACCAGGTCGTTCCTATACCTGCGGGCTATGGCGTACAGACGCTGGTTTTTGAGAGCCGCAGAATACAGGTTCTCCTTGAAGAACATGAGGTAATCGTTGTTTGAATCCGTCAGTTTCCTGATTTTGGTCTTCTGGTCCTCGAGCCTGGAGGGATTGAATCTTACCCACTTGTCTATTGCCGTAAAGCGCAGGAAACGCAGGGTATGGTTAGGATCCGCCGCCTTTTTAGACGCGTCGAAGTTGGCCACAAAGGTGTTGAAATCTGGTATGGCAGAGCTCTCGTGCCCTATTACAGAACCCGTTCTTCCGCCCCATTCGAGCACACCCGGATTCGCCAACTTCATCGCGTAAGAGACAAAACGTTTGTTGGCATAGTCAACCACGACCGATCCGTCGAGCTGCGGGACAGATTCCGAGACCGTTATGAACAGGTTTTCGCTGTATCTGTTCATCGTCTTAACATTGCGCGTTCTGACTATCACGGGAGCGGAATCGTATGAGAGGTTGTAGTATTTTTCGTCCTCGGAAAACACCTTCATGAATCCGAGCTTTATCGCGCCATTTTCGGGGGAGAACATCAGCAGTTTTCTGCCCGGAAGCCTGGACGATTCCTCCGGCGAGACCACTTTCATCTTTGGTTTTTCCGCAGGCTCGGCATCGGGAATGAGCATTACAATAGGCAGGTTTTCCGCGACATAGGCGGTGGAGCATACTATCTTGGTCCTACTGTTTTTAAGGGTTACGGGCAAGCCGCTGGCGACGAAATCCTTTGAGCAGAAGACCACGCTTTTACCCTTGTACTCCGCCAAGACCGCCGTATATACGGTCTCCAGCTCTCCCCTTTTCGTAAACACGCTTGAATTGAAGAACATCTCTATTTCATTTTCGTCTACGGTGTTCTCCGGGGACGGCGCCGATCTTGCCTCAATTTCCGCCCTTCTCTTTTCCGCCGCCGCATTATTGTTGTTGCGCGACGCCTCCAAGAGGAACGATTCTATAAACTTCCTTCTTGCGACCAGATCTTCCGGGTGCTTTTTAGCCGCCTCCGAACGCGCCTGGTCTATCTGGGCGGTAGTCAAATTCCCGTAGGGTTTTAGAGACGATATGTATATTGCAGCATAATACTGGTTTTGCATGTATTCCGTGGCGAAACTGATGCTGCCCTTGGACAAATCCAACGCTTTGCGCAACACCAGCTGAAAGGTTCCCTCCGGGAATTTCTGGGAATATCCCCTTACCGTATTGTTGAAATTTATCCAATCCTCAGCCATGTACGACTGCGCTTGAAAATCGTCCGGGGCAAATTTTCCTATGGCCGATTTTACAAAGTTCCAGTCGGCCGGGTTCACAGTCTTGGAAAGTTCGTCCAAGGATTTATAGCCGGAGAGCTGCTCTTTGACAAAATTCAACCTTCCCTCAAAATCCGACGGAAACTTCTTCTTTGCATTCTCCGTTATGAGAGAATAATCCAAAAGCGGTATTGTAGGCGGGGCGGAATTTAACTCCTTCCAGGCGGCCGCCTGCTTCTCCATCCAATTTTTCTTCTGCACCTTGTTGCCGGCAAAGAACTTGTCCGCCGTCTGAGATATCTCCAGCGCGGCCTCGGGAGGCAGAGTCTCAAAAAGCGTCTTCTCCTTCTTTGAACACGATATCAAAAAAAGCGGAACAGACACTGTCAGCAAAACCAGGCAAAGGGGCGTTTTCATATATACAATATATTATTTTCATTTATTGCCTTCAAGGCAAAATCGATAATAATACGCAAATGCATGTAAAAAAATATCAATGCGCAGACATATTTTTTATTCCCGCTAAAAATCGGGAACAAATAAAAAGGCCGGTATAACTTTCAAAAAAATTTGCGCCGCGCCAGGCCGCGCCCATAAAGACCGGCTCCAATACTTGCGCGGCCGCAATACATAGGCGCGCGCAGCTTAGTGTTTTGCAGAACGCATGCGGCGGAAGGAACCCAACAGCCTCGATATTACAAACCCCGCAAGGGCGAGCACTATAAGCGGCAATATGTATCTGTCTGCAAACTCCCCGGATTGAGGCGAAGACTCCCCCATAACTTCCAGGGCCTCTTTGGCTTCAGAGCTGCCCAGAGCGGCCGCCTTGCGGTAATATTCGAGAGCTTTTGGAATATTTCTCTAAACGCCGACGGAATTTTCGTACATAACCGCCATGTTGTAAAATGCCGGCGCGCAGCCCTCAGCGGCCGCCTCGGAAAAAAGCCTCAAGGCCTCCTTGGCATCGCGCTTAAGCCCTAAGCCGTTAAGATACAGTTTTGCAAGCGCGCACTTGGCCTCTGCATTGCCGCTCGAAGCGGCGTCCTTAAAGAGTTTTGCGGCCTTTTTATAATCCCTGTATTCCGGCGCGCACGACACCAAAGCCTGGGCCTGGAAGTAGGCCATCTCCCCGCCCGATCCGCCTTCAGCCTGCGCCGGTTCCCCGGGCGAAAGCGCGGCTTGCGCCCGCGGGGGCTCTGCGGTGGCAGATTCGCCCCCGGCAAGCGCCAAACCCGGCGGAAGCAGAATAAAAGCCACCGCAAAAAGTTTAAAAAATATTTTCAAACGGTAAGACACTTATGGGAAAGCCCTTTTATTTCTGAGGGATTTGCGCGCACGCCCCGTCCCTGTAGAAATTCTTGACGAAGAACATAGTCTGGTAGTCTATCGAATTATTCCAGTACTGATGCGTATGCGCGCCGGCTCTTACGGTGTATTCGTGCTGTATGTTATGCTTAAGAAGCTTTTCATGAAGCGCCTCGTTTACCTTATAGAAAAAGTCCTGGTAGCCGCAGTCTATTATTATGTTTATGCCCGCGCCGTTCTGGGGCAAAAGATGCATTTGGTTTATCACCGTGTGGGAATCCCATATCTCGGGATTTTCCGCATAGGAGCCGAGAGAGCGCTCCATGTCCCAGTTTTTCGGGAAGGGCCGTATGTCAACGCCTCCGCTCATGGAGCCGCAGTTCTTGAAAATATCCTGATGCCTAAAACCCAGCCAAAGCCCGCCGTGGCCGCCCATGCTAAAGCCAGTTATGGCCCTGGCCTCGCGGCGGGGTATGGTTCTGAATTTTGCGTCCACCGCTTCAACCAGCTCTTTTGAAACATAGGTCTCATACCTCAATGAGGGGTCTTTAGGGCTGTCCCAATACCAGCTTCTTGCGCCGTCGGGGCATACGAATATGACGTCGTAGGCGTCGGCAAGCTGCTGCAGGTTGGGCTTAGTCTGATGCGCCCAGGTTGAATAATTTCCGCCGAAGCCGTGGAGAAGGTATATCACCGGATAGCGCTTCTGCGAGCTCTTGTATGAAGAAGGAAGCACCGCCAAATTCTTGACGGGCTTTTTCATAGACTGGCTGTAAACCTCAAACTCCTCCTCGTTTCTGTCTGAAGCGAGCGCGCTGTTTAAGCCCGCCGAGCCTTGATCGGCGGCAAGAAGCCCGTATGAAGGAAGCAGCGCCACAGCCAACGCCGCGGCAAAAGCGAATAATTTTACCTTAAAATATTTTTTCATTCCTCGGATATATAGAATAATCTTCCGCCAAATACCATAACTTTATTGGGGAAAAATCCAACGCCTGGCGCTCAATGCCACAAGAGCCGCTTTCCCCTAAGAACTTGCACGTTTATGGCAAAAGAGGCCGCATAGAGGCATAAAAAAGCCGCCGAGCAGTGTCCGGGAAGATTCGCCTCCTCCCAACAATGCGCGGCGGCTTTAAAGGGATAATTAGTCCATCTTAATGGTATCGGGGCTTGTGCCCTCCTTAAGCCAGTTTAGATACGCCAACGACACGCACCACGACGCCCCGTAGTTAACCCAGCCTTCCGCATGGCGGTAAGGGGCGTTTGGCTGGAAGGGATAGCTCTCGCTGCCGCATGAGGTCGCCACCGTGGAGCGGCATTTTTCAAGGCGGGCGCAGATGTCGTGCTTGTAGAGGCGCGGCCACGCGCGGTCTACGCCGTCCCACTGGTCGGCGTAGGATACGCCGGCGCACATTCTCGGATTGCGGCCGAAAATTGCGTCCGTCTGGGCCACCATGATCTCCTCGAGCCTGTCTTTGGAGGCTTTGTCGTCCAAAGTCCACATCGCCGCAACCGCGCAGGCCGGGAAGGACAGCAGATTGCCGACTTCGTTCATGGACGGTATCGTGTACATGCCCCTGTAGGGGTCGAACACCCTAAAATCCCACATATTGAAGGATTTTCTCTGCGTGTCCACAACCCAGGAGGCTATCTTCTCCTTCAAGCCTTCGGGAGCCTTATCCGGATATTTTTTCAGAAGCCACACGAGGTTGGGTATGGTGCGGTGCTCGCTCATGCGCTGGCCCTTGGTTGTGTAGGGATTATCCCAGTTGAGGTTCTTGACTATCCAGTCGGCCTGTTTTACGGCCGCGTCGAGATACTGCTCCGGATTGGGCTTGCCCTCGCGCTTGGCCAACTCGTACATGAGCAGATTTGGAACTATGCTGTGCCCAGCGGCGTGCCTGCCCTTTATGGGATGCTGGCAAGAGAAAGACTGCATGTAGGAGTTGTAGCTGTCCTCGGACCAATACTTGTCCACGTCCATCGCGCCAGACTCCTTCCAGTTGTCGAACACAACCTTTAAAGCGGCGTCGTAAAGGGACTTGTCGAGCCACTTGGAAAGCTTAGGCCAAGCCCAGAGGGCGTAGACCATCTGCTCGAGCGTCTGAGAATGTATGCGGCGGGGAAGCTCGTCTCTTGCGGGATCCTTCGTGGAGGGGTTGAGGGTGTAGAAAGCCAGGCCCCAGTGTATCATCTTTACCACATCGGGGGCGTCCTTTGCGGGCGGGGCTATCTTGTTGAAATAGTCGCGCGCGACTCCAAGTATTTCGAGAGTGCCTCCCTGCGGATTTATCTGCACATAGCCGAACTTCTCGTCGAGTATTCTCTTTTTCTCGGCGTCGTAGTCTATCTGGCGCGGCATGGCCTCAACCGCGGCGGGATCTGACAGATAGAACAGAACCAATGATGGAACGATGAAATCGTAATAAGTGCCGTCGCGCCAGGGGCAGCCGCCGTATGCGCTCGGGTGGGTGCCTATCACGCTGCGCGAGTCTATGAGGAAATTGACGGCCCTCTGCCAGAACATCTTTTTATAGAAATCGGGCATCACCTTGAAGGGGTCGGAAACCCCGGATTTCAAATCGGCGTCTCCGTTTATGACTATCACATATTCCCTGTTGTCGTCCGACCCCGCGGGCGGAACGAACGCGGAAAAGTCCCCCATGCCGTTTACAACTTTGCCCTTAAACAGGGGCTTTTCGTCGTCGAGGGCCCTGACATAAAAATCGGCGCCGTTTTGGGATATGGGCGCGGTGAAACGTTTGGGTAGGGCCGAATCGAAGCCTATCTGGTTTAGCAAAATCACATGCCAATCGAATTTCTTGGGCAAAGACTCTTTTGAGCTGAACCCCACGATCTGCTCCTGGGGCTTTGCCGGCTTGCCGAACTCCCCGCCCACGGGGGTGAGCAATTTCTTGGCGTCGGCCGGCTTTGAAGCCTTCGCGCTTGGCGCGTACGGATCGGCGGAAGGCGCGTTTGTCTGCGCCGCAAACAGCGCCCCGCATGAAAGGGCCGCAAGCGGCAGAAGTATTTTTACAGATTTCATTTTATATAATAAATAGAGGTTTACTCCCTCATAGAAATAGAATAATTTCCTCGTCCTCAACCATTTTTTTCAAAAAACGCGCAAAATCCGGCTTTCGCAAAAAAAATTCAAATATTCTTAAAAAATATCATATTAAAGTGACTGCCTAAGCTGCCGTACGATATTCCACCCCCACCGCAAAATATCCACCCTATTTGGCGCAAAAAAAAGGGCGGGCGAAACAATGCAGTTTCGCCCGCCCCGTTGCAAAGATTCTGCAGCCCCGGCAAAATACGCTTTCGCTTGCAGAACCGCGCAGAGCGCCCGGCGGTCCGGGACTAAAGGAGTTAGTCTATCTCCTCGTCAGTCTGGGAGGAGAAGTCCTTCTCCGTAAACTTCATCACGCCGCCTTCCTTGAGCTCTCCCGAGAGTATCGCGCGGGCCAGCGGATTTTCTATGCGCTGGGTGACGATTCTCTTAAGCGGCCTGGCTCCGTAGGACGGATCATACGCCAAGTCTGCGAGTTTCTCGTAGGCCTTTTTGGTCAGCTCCACGCGCACATTCTGGCGTTTTAGTCTCTCGTTTAGATTGTCTATCTGGAGTTTCACGATACCCACAATCTGCTCGAGCTTCAGGGCGTTGAACACGATGATATCGTCTATGCGGTTGATGAACTCGGGCTTGAAGTGGCTGCGCAGTTCCGACATCACCGCCTCCTTCGCGGAGGGGCTTATGGAGCCGTTCTTATCTATAGGAGCGTCAACTATGAAGCGGCTGCCTATGTTGGAGGTCATGATAATCACGGTGTTTTTGAAGTCCACTTTTCTGCCCTGGCCGTCGGTCATAACGCCGTCGTCGGTGACCTGCAGAAGCGCGTTTAGAACCTCCGGGTGCGCCTTTTCAATTTCGTCGAAAAGCACCACGCTGTACGGCCTGCGGCGGACCGCCTCCGTAAGCTGGCCGCCCTGCTCGTAGCCTACATATCCGGGAGGAGCTCCTATGAGCCTTGATACGGAATGTTTCTCCATATACTCGCTCATGTCTATGCGCACCATGTTGTCCTCGCTGTCGAACAGCGCCTCGCTGAGGGTTTTTGCAAGCTCCGTCTTGCCTACACCCGTCGGCCCGAGGAACAGGAATACGCCGCTGGGGCGTTTTGGGTCCTTTATGCCGGCCCTCGCGCGGATTATCGCGTCAGCGACGCTGTTTACGGCCTTGTCCTGCCCAACCACACGCTTGTGCAGTATGTCGGCAAGGTGAAGAATCTTGTCCCTCTCGCTCTGCACGAGCTTCTTTAAAGGAATACCCGTCCATTCGGAGACGACCTCGGCAATCTCGTCGGGCGTGACCTTCTCCTTGACGAGGTTGGAGTCTGCGTCCTTCTCGTGCTCGAGAGCCTTTTCAAGCTCGGCCTTGAGCTTGGGAAGCTCCCCGTACTTAATCTCCGCGGCAAGCTCCAAGTTGTATTCCCGCTCGGCCTTCGCCATGCGGTTCTTGGCGGAATCTATCTGCTCGCGCAGCTTGCCGGCGCGGTCGGACAGGCTCTTTTGCTCGTCCCACTTGGCCTTCATTGCGGAGGCCTTCTCGCGCAGATTGGCAAGCTCCTTGCGCAAATCGGAAAGGTGTTCAACGTCGTTCTTGTCGTCGCTGTTCTCCTTTACAAGCGCCGCCTCCTCTATCTCGAGCTGCATTATCTTTCTGAAAAGATCGTCGAGCTCGACGGGCATGGAATTCATCTGGGTCTTTATCCTCGCGCAGGATTCGTCGACAAGGTCTATGGCCTTGTCGGGCAGCTGGCGCCCGCTGATGTAGCGCGCAGAAAGGCTCGCGGCCTCAACAAGGGCCCTGTCCTCTATCTGTACTCCGTGGTAGGTTTCAAGCCTGTCCTTTATGCCCCTGAGTATGGCGACGGTCGTGTCGACATCGGGCTCGGGCACATACACGCTCTGGAAACGCCTCTCCAATGCGGCGTCCTTCTCTATGTACTGACGGTACTCGTCGAGAGTGGTGGCGCCTATGCACCTAAGCTCGCCCCTGGCAAGCATGGGCTTGAGCATGTTGGACGCGTCGAGAGAACCCTCCGTGCGCCCTGCCCCCACTATCGTGTGCAGCTCGTCTATAAAGAGTATTATCTTTCCGTCGGACTCCTTTATCTTGTTGAGAACCGCCTTGAGCCTCTCCTCGAACTCGCCCCTGTACTTCGCTCCCGCAATAAGGGAGCCCATGTCTAGGGCGAATATGGATTTGTCCTTCAAATTTTCCGGGACGTCCTGGCGGACTATCCTCTGGGCCAAGCCCTCGGCTATGGCGGTTTTGCCAACGCCTGGCTCGCCTATCAGGACGGGATTGTTCTTGGTCTTGCGCGAAAGTATGCGCACCACCCTTCTAATCTCCTCGTCGCGGCCTATGACGGGGTCCAGCTTGCCCTCCCTTGCCAGGGCGACAAGATCCGCCCCGTACTTTTCCAGAACCTCGTAGGTGTCTTCCGGATTTTTCGACGAAACCCTCGAGGCTCCCCTAATCTCCTTTATCGCATCAAGGGTTGACCTCTCGGTAATCATCAAAGAGGAAAGCAACTGCGCCATCTCTTTGGGCAGCGGTTTCTTTACTATGCCTAAAAAAAGGTGCTCGGTGGAGATGAAGTCGTCCTTCATCTGCGCGGCAACCTCGTCGGCTATCTTTATGGCCGATTCAAATTCGGAATTGGGATAGGAGTCGGAATTTGCGCCCTTTACGACGGGCAGCAAATCCAAAATTCTGCCTAACCCCAGCTCGAGCGCGGACTTTTTCTGTTCGCCCCTGTTTAAGATGGACGAAACCACCCCGCCCTCCTGTTGGGATAGAGCGAGCAAAAGATGCGCCTGCGTAATTTCCGGATTGCCCCTGTCTCGGGCAATCTGCCTTGCGGCGTTTATCGCTTCCACGGATTTCTCCGTGAGTTTTTCGGGGTTAATATTCATATTCGCCTTTAGTTTAGCAATATTTGTTCCAAGCGCATGAGACTTGTTTTCAACCACTTAAGTTTGGCAAACCCAAAGCCAGAGCAGACAAACTGTCCCACTGCGCGACAAATTTTCCCTATCATTATCGGACAAAACGCCCACTATTTTAACAGTTCCCAAGGGTAAAATCAAGGATCTAAGACGGCTCTGCCAAGCTTCCGCGGCAAGACCCCCCGCGCGTATGTAGGAGGAATTTAGACTTGTAAAAAAGGTGGGGCGTTTTTTTATATACCGAAGTTAAAAACCATGATAGACGTAAAAATTTTAAGGGAAAATCCGGATAAGGTACGCAAGGCGATATCGCTTAAGAAATTCGACTGCGATTTAGACGCCATACTCGCTTTCGACGAGGTTCGCCGCGGCATAGTCAGCCGCGCCGAGGAGGCCAAGGCAAAGCAGAATCTGGCGAGCAAGGAAATGGCGCGCCTGCCCAAGGGCAGCGACGAATTTAAAAGCAAGGTTGCCGAGCTGAAAACCGTCAGCGCCGAGGTCAAGGCTCTCGAGGCCGAGGCAGCCGAGGCCGACAAGAAATGGAAGCAGATGCTCCTTACCATTCCCAATATTCCCGACGACAGCGTTCCCGTCGGCGAGTCCGACAAGGACAACGTCACCGTTTACACCTGGGGGGACATTTCCAAGATAAAGAATGCCAAGCCGCACTGGGAGATAAACGGGTTCGACAAGATGCTCGACTTCGCCCGCGGAGTCAAGGTGACGGGTGCGGGCTTTCCGTTCTATGTAGGCGACATGGCGCGCCTTGTCAGGAGCCTGCTTAGCCTGTTCCTTTCCGAGGCTCAGGCCAACGGCTACGAGGAGATGGGCTGCCCCATAATGGTAAACGCCGCCAGCGCCACTGCGACCGGCCAGCTGCCCGACAAGGAGGGGCAGATGTACCACGACGCCCAGGACGATTTTTACATGATACCCACGGCCGAAGTTCCCCTGACAAACTTCTTCAGGGACGAGACTTTTGAGGAGTCGGCCCTGCCCGTAAAGCGCTGCGGATACACTCCGTGTTTCAGGAGGGAGGCCGGCAGCTGGGGCAAGGATGTAAGGGGCCTGAACCGCCTCCATCAGTTCGACAAGGTGGAGCTTGTAAAGTGGACCCACCCCGACCACAGCTTTGAGGAGCTGGAGTCTTTGAGGAAGGACGCCGAGGGCATACTGCAGAAGCTCAACCTGCCCTACCGCGTGCTTTCCATATGCACAAAGGACATAGGCTTCCCGCACGCCAAGCAGTACGATTTGGAGGTTTGGGCGGCCGGGCAGCAGCGCTGGCTGGAGGTTTCCTCCTGCTCGTGTTTCACGGACTTTCAGGCCCGCAGGGCGGGCATAAGGTTCAAGCCCGCAGACGGCGGCAAGGCGCGTTTTGTGCACACCTTGAACGGTTCGGGCCTGGCCATACCGCGCGTGCTTGCGGCCATACTTGAAAACAACATAAGGGACGACGGCAAAGTCGAGGTTCCCGAAGTCTTGCGCAAGTGGTACGGCAAGGAGACGCTCGGCGCATAGGCGCGCGGGCAAAAAGATGTAATGTGAAGATTTAAAAAGATTATGATACCCGATGTACTCGCACAAAGATACGCCTCCGAGCAGATGAAGGCAATATGGAGCGCCGAGGGCAGGATTCTCACCGAGCGCGAGCTTTGGATAGCCGTGATGAAGGCCCAAAGGCAGCTTGGTTTGGACATACCGCTTTCCGCGATAAAGGCGTACGAAAAGGTAAAGGACATAATAGACGTAGACTCCATAAATGCCAGGGAGCGCATAACCCGGCACGACGTAAAAGCCAGGATAGAGGAGTTCTGCGCGCTCGCCAAGTGCGAGCACATACACAAGGGTATGACCAGCCGTGACTTGACCGAGTGCGTGGAGCAGCTCCAGGTGTTCAAGTCTTTGAATCTGATAAGAGTCAGGGTTGCCGCCGCGCTCGACAGGCTTTCCGACATAGCAAAGGCGCATGAGAAGACCGTTCTTTCCGCGCGCACGCACAATGTCATAGCGCAGCTGACGACTTTCGGCAAGCGCATAGCCTGCTACGGTGAAGATTTGCTCATGGCGGCGAAGCGGCTGGACTTTTTCATAGAGAATTATCCCGTCCGCGGGATAAAGGGCGCCGTGGGCACGCAGCTCGACCAGCTCACGCTCTTTGGCGGGGACGCCAAGAAGGTGCTTGCGCTCGACGCAAAGATAAGGCAGGGGCTCGGGATAAAGAACTCCATAGTATGCACCGGGCAGGTGTATCCGCGCACTCTGGATTTTGAGACCGTAAGCGTGCTTTTCCAGCTTGCCTGCGGGCCGTCGAGTTTTGCCAAGACGCTCAGGATAATGGCCGGGCACGAGCTTGCCGGGGAGGGTTTTGCAAAGGGGCAGACGGGCTCTTCCGCAATGCCGCACAAGATGAATTCCCGCTCGTGCGAGCGCATAAACGGTTTCCACGCAATACTAAAGGGGCTTTTGGACATGTCCTGCTCCCTTGCCGGCGACCAGTGGAACGAGGGAGACGTATCCTGTTCCGTGGTAAGGCGCGTTGTTCTGCCCGACGCATTCTTTGCAATAGACGGGCTTTTTGAGACGTTCCTGACTGTTCTAAGCCAGATGAGGGTAAACACCGCAGTGATAGCCGCAGAGGCAGACAAATACATGCCTTTCCTGCTTACCACCACCATACTCATGAACGCCGTAAAGCGCGGAATGGGCAGGGAGGACGCCCACGAGGTAATAAAGGAAAACGCCGTAGCCGTTGCCGACGACTTGCGCGCGGGAAAAATTGCCTCCAACGATTTGCTCGAGCGCCTTGGGCGCGACAAGCGCCTGCCGCTTTCGGAGGCGGATCTAAAGAGGATACTCGACGAATCCCGCACTCAGACGGGCCTCGCTAAAGAGCAGACCGCAGACTTTGTAAAGCGAGCCAAGGCGCATGTAAAAACGGTCAAGGGAGCGAAGGGCTACAAGCCAGCGCCCATACTTTAAAATTGTCCCCCGCTTCTTCGCCCGCTCCGCCTGCGCGGGCGTTTAGAAGGCGCGCCATGGGCATGGCGGATGTCATGCGCGCGGGGGAAGCGGAGGCTTATAAAAAGCACGGGCGGCGGCAGGAAAGAAAAATTTTTGGCGTGCAGGAATTGCGGCTGGATATTTTTTACAATAAAGGAAAGAATTTTTTTTGGGGGGGAGAAAATTCCCCCGGCGCAAGAAATGTTTAATTTATTAAAGACATCGAGCGCGTCCATGGCAAGGCGCGGCAGGCTTGAGACTGTGCACGGCCTGATAGAGACGCCCGTATTCATGCCAGTCGGCACGCAGGCTACCGTCAAGGCCCTTACGCCCGACCAGATAGAGGAAACCGGCGCCCAGATAATTCTCTCCAACACCTACCACCTCAATCTGCGCCCCACTTCAGAGCTTATAGAAAAGCTCGGAGGGCTCCATAAATTCATGCGCTGGCAGAAGCCCATTTTGACCGACAGCGGGGGCTTTCAGGCCTTCAGCCTTGCGGGACTTAGAAAGATTGGCGAGCAGGCGATAGAGTTTAGATCCCACCTCGACGGGGCAAAGAAGGTACTCAGCCCGGAAAGCTGCATGGAGATACAATGCAGGCTCGGCAGCGACATCGCAATGGTGCTCGACGAATGCATAGAATACCCCGCCCCCAAGGAGCGCGTGCAAAGCTCGGTGGACAGAACTTTGCGCTGGGCTGAAAGGTGCCTGGAACATTCAAGGAAGATAGGCATGCCGGAGCGCGGGCTAAAGGTTTTCGGGATAGTCCAGGGCGGCTGCCACGAGGATATACGCCGCTACTGCTCGGAGCGTATAGCGCAGATGGATTTCGACGGATGCGCCATAGGCGGGGTGTCTGTCGGGGAGCCCGAGGAGGAGATGCTCATGCAGGTTGCCTCCTGCACTCCGTATTTGCCGGCTGACAAGCCGCGCTACGTCATGGGGGTGGGCACGCCGCAACAGTTGCTAAAGATGATCTCCCTTGGGGCTGACATGTTCGACTGCGTCATGCCCACGCGCCTTGCGCGCCATGCAAACGCATTTACCACAAGGGGGATAATAAACCTCAAAAACGCCAAGTACGCCATGGACGAAGGCCCCATAGACAGGGAGCTTGAAAACTACGCCTCAAAGTTTTCGCGCGCGTATATTAGGCATCTGATAATGGCGCAGGAGAGCCTTGCGGCGACTTTGCTTTCCATACACAACATACATTTTTTCCAGACGCTGATGAAGCAGGCCAGGGAGCATATAGAATCCGGGGACTTTGAGCCTTGGAGAGACGCCTGGCTTGAGCGCTACAATTCCCTGGAGGGCTGACCGCCTTTCCGGCGCAAACATACCCGCATTTGGGCGCGGATAAGTGCAGGCTCTTAGCGGCGCGGGTTTCCCTGCGGCGGGCGGCGAACCTTGAAATTATTTATAAATAATAAATATCAAATTTCGAGCGTCCGATTGCCCATATCCATTTTCCTGCGGGGCGGGGGCGTTTTTTTCTTGATAAAGGGCGCGGGAAAAGCGACCATTTCTCCAATGGGAAACGTTTTTGGAACTTTGTTTAGGGTGGCGACTTTCGGAGAGAGCCACGGTGCGGCTGTGGGTTGCGTCGTGGACGGTTGCCCGTCCAATCTGCCGCTGTCTGAAGACGACATTCAGACGGACTTGGACAGGCGCGCCCCGGGGCAAAGCTCCATAACAACCCCGCGCAAGGAGGCCGATAAATGCCAGATACTCTCGGGAGTGTACGAAGGCAAAACCCTGGGCACCCCGATCTGCGTGGTAGTCAAAAACGAAAACCAGCACTCCAAGGACTATTCCGAGATAGCCAAACTGTGGAGACCATCGCACGCAGACTATACTTACGACATGAAATTTGGCCTGCGCGACCCGCGCGGAGGCGGCAGAAGCTCTGCGAGGGAGACTATAGGCAGGGTCGCCGCGGCGGCCATAGCGAAGAAATTTTTATTCGGGGTGCAGATACGCGCGTGGGTTGAGAGCGTCGGCTCCATATGCATGCCCTATATGGAGAGAACTCCCACGCTCGAGGAGGTGGAGGCCTCGCCGGCGCGCTGTCCGGACAGGGACACTTCGGAGCATATGGTTGAATTTATCAAGCGCGCGAAAGCCCAGTGCGACAGCCTCGGGGCTACGATACGCTGCCGCATATCCGGGGTTCCCGCCGGCTGGGGTGAGCCCGTATTCGACAGGCTTGAGGCGGAGCTTGCAAAGGCGATGCTCTCCATACCCGCCGTGAAGGGTTTTGAGATAGGCTCTGGGTTTGCGGGGGCGCGCATGACGGGAAGCATGCACAACGACATTTTCTACGCCGACGGCGGTAAAGTGCGCACGCGCACGAACAACGCGGGCGGAACTCTCGGCGGGATAAGCTCCGGGGAAGACATAGATTTCAGGATAGCCCTAAAACCGACCGCTACGATTTTAAAAGAGCAGGAAACGCTCGATAAGAACTTAAATGCGGTGAAGTTCAAAGGGGTCGGCAGGCACGATCCGTGCGTGGCGCCGCGGGCGGTGCCCATAGTGGAGGCCATGGCCGCGCTCGTACTTGCCGACATGAAACTAAAACAGCTTGCAAGAAAGGTATTATAAGGCCGTATGAATCCTATTAACGCATATCTGGTATTGGGGACTGTCGGCAGCGGCAGGCTCGGGACTGTTTACGACATAATGCAAAACGGCTTTATGGACGGGTCTTTCACGGCGGTGTTCGCCTCTGCGAACGAGCCCAAGGGCGAGTTCGACGCGAAGATTTCCGACGCCGACAGCGGCGGGCTGATAACCTATGCGGAGCATTCAGACGTTGAAAAGACGCTCGGGGGAGCCGACGCGGGAAAATTTACAAACGTGATATACATAGCCGACTCCTCTAAGCCGCTATCCGAGGAGATAGAGTTTTTCAAGAGCCTTTGCGACAAGCGCATTTTGCATCTGTGCCGCATATGGGGCTTTATAGACTGCGAATTGTTTTCGGCCGACTGGAATTTCTGCGAGCCGTATTTCGACGCGATAGCGCATTTTTCCGACTGCGTGTTTCTCACGAACCGCGCGGGGCTTGAGCCCAAGCAGATAAACGCCATAAAGGCCCGCTACGAGAAGATGTGCCACCCGCATTTATACGTAATGGTAAAGAACGGCTTCCATGTGGACAATCCGCTGGAGATAACCATAGATGAAGCGCGCCGCATAAGCATGTATTTCGACGATTACGATCCGGTCGACGAGCTTGATTTGGACGAGGACAACCTGCCCGAGGAACCTTTCGATTTGGAGCGCAAGCCCGACATTTACCTCCAGAAGGACGAGGGCGGCAAGCTTCTGAAACCCCTTCCCGATTTGCGCCCGCTAAGAGCGCGCATTACAGATGAAAAAAGACAGAAATAAACAGTCTGCGCCCGCCGGAAAAGCCGGCGGAAAGAATGGAAAAGTTTTCGACGCAAACTTGTTTGCGGCGGAGTCCGTAAAGAGCCTGAAGGCGTATGTTCCCGGCGAACAGCCGTCGGGCGGCGGCTGGGTGAAGCTCAATACAAACGAATTCCCCTACCCCCCGTCCCCGAGAGTCGCCGAAGCGATAATTGCGGAGCTCAAAGGCGGGCGGGACGCAAATTTGCGCCTGTATCCCAACCCGGAGAGCCGTGCTTTGCGCAGGGCGGTTGCGGAACACTTCGGCCTTGAGGAGAAGAACGCCATAATAGGCAACGGCAGCGACGACATTCTCAACCTTGCCGTGCGCGCGTTTGCGGATAAAAACCTCAGGATAGGCGCAATGCGCCTAAGCTACAGCCTCTACCCCGTGTTGGCGAACATTCAGGGAGCTAAGTACGAGGAGTTCGATTTCGGAAAGAATTTCTCCATTCCGACAAGGCGCATATGCGAATCCGGCGTAAACATATTTTTCCTGACAAGCCCGAACGCCCCCACGGCGCATGGATACGAGATTTCCGAGGTTGAAAAGCTGCTGAAAAGCTTCAAGGGGCTCGTTCTCATAGACGAGGCCTACGCGCCGTTTTCAAAGGCGGGCTCGGCGGCGTGCCTGGTAAAGAAATACAAGAACGCGATAGTGGTCTGCACGATGTCCAAAGGCTGGGCGCTGGCGGGAATGAGAGTGGGCTGGGCGCTCGCCGACGAAAGCGCAATAGGCGTGCTCGACAAGGTCCGCGACAGCTACAATGTAGACCGCCTTGCCCAGGCGGCGGCTCTTGCGGCAATAAAGGACAAATCCTACTACAGGCGCCTTTGCGCAAAGATTGTATCGACGAGGGCGGCTACGGAAAAATTCTTCGATAAAATCGGCTTTGGGTATGTGCCCAGCAGCGCGAATTTCATACTTGTGCGCCCCGCGGCGAACGGGAAAAGTGGGGCAGATGTTGCGGCCGATTTGTTCGGGCATCTTAAGAGTGAGAAGATATTGGTAAGGTATTTCGCCTCGGATCCGCTTGTAAACGACTCCCTACGCGTTACGGTGGGCACGCCCGAGGAGATGGAAAAATTCAAGGAAAGCGTAAAAAGATGGATAGGGTCTCAAAAGTAGTCAGAAACACGAAGGAAACCCAGATAAGCCTTCAGATAAATCTCGACGGCAGCGGCGAATACTGCGTTGATACGGGAATACCGTTCTTCAACCACATGCTCGAGCTGTTTGCCAGGCACGGGCTTTTCGACCTGAAGCTCAAGGCCCACGGGGACATAGAAATAGACTACCACCACACGGTGGAGGATGTCGGGCTGGCGCTTGGCAAGGCAGTCAAGGAGGCTGTCGGCGACAAGGCCGGCATGAACCGCTACGGATTTTTCATACTCCCTATGGACGAGACTCTCGCCAGGTGCGCCATAGATTTGTCGAACAGGCCCTATTTGGTATACAACGCCCCGGCGGACAATCTCGCATGGGTGAAGGATTTTAACCTCGCCCTTGTAAAGGAGTTCTTCCAGGCATTCGCCAACGAGGCGGGCGCAAATTTGCACATAACCCTCGAGTACGGCAACGAGCCGCACCACATGGCGGAGGGAATTTTCAAATGCTTTGCAAAGGCCTTAGACATGGCCACGCGCAAGGATCCCCGCAGGGGCGACAACCTCCCCACAACAAAGGGCAGCATATAATATGGCCGGCCAGAGGAAAGCGGCCGTAATAGACTACGGCATGGGAAATTTGCGCAGCGTGCTCAGGGCGTGGCAGGCAGTCGGGGCGGACGCGCGCCTGGTTGACTCGCCAAAAGACGTATCTGCAGACGACGTTCTGATATTTCCCGGGCAGGGTGCCATAGCAGATACTATGCGCCTGCTGAAACAGACGCGTTTCGACGATTTGATCAAGGGCTGGATATCCGACAATAAGCCGTTTTTCGGGATATGCCTTGGGCTTCAGGCGCTCTTTGAGTTTTCCGAGGAGGGGGGCGGAGTCGGCGGCTTGGGGGTTTTCGAGGGGCGCGTTAGGAGGTTGAATCCGTCGGGCGGACTGAAAGTCCCGCATATGGGCTGGAACAATGTATCCTTCAAAAAAGCCCCCGATACGGACGCCCTGCTTGGGGGAATAGATCCCGACGACCAGTTTTACTTTGTGCACAGCTACTGCGTAGAAACGGGGCAAGACGGCATAGTTTGGGGAACTACGCAATACGGGGCGGACACTTTTGTAAGCGCGGTGGCGAGAGGCAATTTGGCGGCCTGCCAATTTCACCCGGAAAAGAGCCAGTCAAAAGGCTTGAGACTGTACCGAAATTTTCTTGAATTTTTGGAGGGAAAAGCAAGAATTTAGTTCTTATGGCAGATACTAAAGACATACCGTCCTCCGGCGAGGGAGAAATAGCAACCTTTCAGCTCGGGGGCAAGAGCTACGATTTCCCCGTTGTAATAGGGACAGAGGGCGAGAAGGGAATAGACATAAGTTCGCTTCGTTCGCGCACGGGCTATATCACTCTTGACGAGGGTTTCGCCAACACGGGTTCTTGCCAGAGCAAAATAACGTACATAGACGGAGAAAAGGGGCGCCTGTGCTACCGCGGCATACCCATAGAGGTGATGGCGGAGAACTCCACCTTCATAGAGACGGCCTACCTCATAATTTACGGAGACCTGCCTACGCGCCGCCAGATGAGCGATTTTTCCCAGAAGGTGCTGCGCAACGCAAACTTGCACGAGGCTATGCTACATTTCTTCGAGGGGGCGTTCCCGTTTACGGCGCACCCGATGAGCATACTTTCGAGCCTTTTAAATTCCCTGGGCTGCTATTATCCGAATATGGTCACGAACGACCGCGAGAAGGACTTGGAGTCTTTCGACGACGCGGCGGCGCTATTGCTCAGCAAGGTCAGGACCATAGCCGCCATGACGTACCGCATGAAGAACGGCCTGCCGCTGATATATCCGAAGAAGGATTTGGGATACAGCCAGAACTTCCTGCACATGATGTTCTCGGAGCCATACCACGAGTATTATCCGCATGACGACGTCACCAAGGCGCTCGATTTGATATTGCTGCTGCATTCGGACCACGAGCAGAATTGTTCCACGTCCACGGTAAGAATGGTTGCCTCCAGCGGGGCTAACTTGTTCGCGTCGGTCTCTGCGGGCGTATGCGCGCTGTGGGGCCCGCTGCACGGCGGGGCCAACATGGCGGTAATCAAGATGCTCGAGGAAATATACCGCGACGGGGACGACGGCACCCGATTCATAGAGGCCGCAAAGGGCGGCAAGACGCGCCTTATGGGATTCGGGCACAGGATATACAAAAGCTACGACCCCCGCGCAAAGATACTCAGCGAGGCGGCGGACAAGGTTTTCCATGTGATGCGCAAGAAGAAGGATCCCCTCCTGGAGATAGCCAAGCGGCTCGAGGAGAAGGCCAGGAGCGACCCGTATTTCATAGAGCGCAACCTGTATCCGAATGTGGACTTTTACAGCGGCACGATACTCAAGTCCATAGGGCTTCCGACGGACATGTTCACGGTGCTTTTTGCCATAGGCAGAATGCCCGGGTGGATAGCCCACTGGCGCGAGGTTGCCACAAAGCCCAAGAGCAAGATTATCAGGCCGAGGCAGATTTACCAGGGCGAGGTCAACAAGCCCTACATCAAGGTCAGGAACAGGGACGCGGGCGACTTGCAGGATTACGAGTCAGACGTGTCCAAGTCCGAAGGCTACGGGGCGGCGGAGAACGCCTCTTTCAAGGCCTAATCAGGGTGTTTTGCCGTACGGGATGCGCTCTTTTCTTCTTCCATTGTGTGGAGGGGAGAAAGGGCGTTTTTTCCGGCGCAATCAAGCGGAACGGGGGGCGCGGAACAAAAAAACGCGCTTGCCCGTCTAATAAAAGTTGGAAAAATTACGATAAAACGCATCTAAAATGAATTTTTTGATATTGATACTAATACCGATTTTCGTGGGCATGTACGCGCAGATGAGGATATCGTCGGCATATGCGAAGAATTCGGCCATACGCTCGCGCGCGGGATACACCGGCGCGGAGGCTGCGCATGCCGTGCTTGAAAGCGCGGGGATAAGCGATGTTTCCATAGAGAAGATAGGCGGCCATTTGACGGACCATTACGACCCTACGAGAAAAGTTTTGGCCTTGTCCGAGGAAAATTACGACGGCACGTCGCTTGCCGCGATAGGTGTCGCCGCGCACGAAGCCGGGCACGCCATACAGCACGAGCAGGGCTACGCGCCCTTGAAACTTAGAATGGCGCTGATACCAGTTACAAATTTCGCGTCGCAGCTGCTGCCCATAATCATGCTTGGGGGATTTTTCCTCTTCCACAGCCACATGGCGATATGGGCGGGCATAGCGGTGTATTTGGTGCTTACGATATTCCAGCTTGTCACTTTGCCGGTGGAGTTCAACGCTTCCGCCCGGGCGAAGAAGAGGCTATCGGCCCTCGGCTTGGCCGAAGGCGAGGAGCTTGACGGGGTAGAGGAAACTCTCGATGCGGCCGCATTTACCTATGTTGCGGCGTTCATATCGAGTTTGGGCTGGCTGCTATATTTGGCGTCAATGACGAGGCAGAGATAATTTATGAAAGATCAGGATTTGAAAAACTCAAAGAAGAAGCAGTCGGATAAAGACGGGCAGGAATGCTGTTGCGCCCGCGATGAGGAGCACTCGGCAGAGTGCTGTGACCACGGCGAGAAGGCGGACAAGTGCTGCAAAGAACACCCGGAACACGAGCATTGCGGCTGCCATCATGGGCACGCAGAAGGCGGCGAGAAGAAATGCTGCCACGAGCAGAATGCAGACGGCAAATGCTGCAAGGAGAAACAATCCGAGGAAGGCGCTGAGACGGATCTTTTAAAGAAGCTCGACGAAGCAACCGAAGCGGCCGCAAAGAACCGCGATTTATACCTGCGCGCCGTTGCCGATCTGGAAAACTACCGCCGCAAGGTGCAAAGGGAGAAGGAGGAGCTCTCGAAGTTCGCCATTTCCCCGCTGGTGGAGTCTCTATTGCCGTCTTTGGACACGCTCGCGATGGCCATAGGCGGGCTGGAGGGGAATCCGGCGACCAAGACCTATGCGGAGGGGCTTGTCATGGTGGACAAGCAGGTCAAGAAGGTTTTTGAATCTTTCGGGGTAAAGGAGATAGACCCCATGGGGCAGGATTTCGACCCCAACAATGCGGAGTGTGTCGCGCACGAGCCAAGCGCGGAGGTGCCCGAGGGCAAGGTAATGGGCGTGATGCGCCTTGGATACTCGCTCAACGGCAGGCTGTTGCGTCCGGCCAGCGTGGTGGTCTCAAAGGGAGAGATGTAGTAAGAGGGTTTTCCTATGGCAGATACGCAGGACTATTACGAACTTTTGGGCGTGGCTAAGGACGCAGACGCCCAGGAAATAAAGAAGGCGTACAGGAAGCTCGCCCTCAAATACCATCCGGACAGGAATCCCGGAAACAAGGAGGCCGAGGAGAAATTCAAGCAGGTATCAGACGCCTACCAGGTTCTCAGCGACCCCGAGAAGCGCGCCGCGTACGACCGCTACGGCCATGCGGCGTTCCAGGCGGGTGGCATGGGGTCTCCGGGAGGCGGAGCGCAATACGGCAATTTCCGCGACGCGGCGGACATATTCAACGAGTTTTTCGGCGGGTTCGGCGGGAAAGGTTCCGGCGGATTCGGCGGGTTCGGCGGGTTTGACTTTTTCGGCGGCGGATATGACGACGACGGTGGCGGCAGGGCCGCTGCGCCTCGGCGCGGCAGCGACATGCGCATAGAGCTGGAGATAACCCTCGAGGAGGCCGCTTCCGGCACGGAGAAGACCATAAAGTACAACCGCCTTGTATCGTGCCCGACATGCAACGGCTCGGGGGCGAAGGCGGGCACATCAAAGAAGACCTGCCCGACATGCAAGGGGGCCGGTTCCGTCACGAAGAGCAACGGCTTCATGCGTTTCACGCAGACTTGCCCGAACTGCGGAGGCACTGGCAAAGTCATAGAAAGCCCCTGCCCCGACTGCAACGGAACAGGCCGCGTAAAGCAGAGGAGCGAAGTCAAGATAAAGATACCCGCTGGCGTTTACACGGGCTCTCGCCTGCGCAAGAGCGGTGCGGGCAACGCAGGGATAGACGGGGGCCCCTACGGTGATTTGTACGTTGTAATAGTTGTTGCCGAACACAGTTTCTTCGAGCGCGACGGCAACAATCTATACTGCCAGATGCCCATAAAGTTCACGCTTGCGGCGCTCGGCGGCAATCTGGAGGTAAGGACACTGACGGGCAAAGTCAACTTGAAGATACCCGCCGGCACCCAGACAGGCACACTCTTTAGAATAAAGGGCCAAGGAATGCCGGTATTAAACTCTTCTGCAAAGGGGGACCAGTTTGTAAAAGTCATCGTTGAGGTTCCCCGCAAGCTCACGCCGGAGCAGACCAAAAAGCTAGAGGAGTTCGCCCTGGCCTGCGGAGACGACAAGCACGAGCCTGAATCGGCATCTTCGTCGTTCTTCAAAAGGGTCTTTAAGGATTAAATTTAAAGGCTGACAAATTTTAAAGCCGGCGCGTTCCGACCCGCGCCGGCTTTTTTGTTTCAAGGCAAAGCGCCGCTTCCGCCATAGAAGCCGCATAAGCGCGGCGGAAAATTTGGTTGTAAAAATGCTTATTTTATGCTTTAATTTAAATTATGAAGGCTAAGTTATTCTTGTTGTTCTCCCTCTTGGCATGTTCGGCAGTTATGCAGGCTGCCCCCGCATATGTTTGTTCGTTTTCTGTGAAGGAGAAGACCGACAAGAACATGCTCATTCTGGCGGATGCGGAGCTGGAAAAACTGTCGAAAAGCCAAAACTTCAAGGTATCGAAAAATGTCCCAGCCCAGGCGTACAATAAAGATAGAAGCGGTAAACTATTTGCCGACGAAAACGGAGTTGCGCTGTTTTTGGATAACGTTGACGACAGGAAAGTCTCGGAGCTAATGCTCTATATCCCCGACAAGGGCTGCGTAAACATAACTTCGCCTTCCGCCAAGGGCGGATTTCGCTCCCAACAAACAGTCTTGCTGAAGGACGCAGACTGCATGACAATATTTCTAAGCCCTGTATTCATGCTCTACGGGGTCGGCAACTTGGACAAATTCAAAAACAGATTAAGCAAACTCTCCGAGGCGGGGAAAATCGGGGATTTAAAAATTTCCGACGATGAAATCAGCTATTCGGACAAGCATTTTACATACGGAGTATCGCTGCAAGACGGCCGCATTATCTCAGCCCAAACAGCCCCCAAGGCAACGGGAGAATTAATTTCAAAGATTAGCGTTCTCTACGGGGAGGAGAAGTCCGCATTTCCAAAAGAAATAAAGCTCGAATTGTTCTCGGGAGGCAAATGCAGGTCGGAGATCGTCTATGCTTTGGACGGGTACGAGGAAAAGCCCGCCGGAAGCTGCGATATATACGACTTGTCCGACTTGGGGAAAAGCATGTTTATGGACATGCGTTTTAAGCCCATGAAATTTTACGACTATTCCGGCGGAATACCGTCGTACGAAGAAGCCGAATCTATAAAAGGCTTAAATGCGCCCCAAGTTGTAGGAACTTCGGAAAGCGGCGCCAAAGCGCCCTGCCCCTATATGGCCAGGGTGAAAGAATTTTTTAAGGCCCGCAAGTAGGGCGGCTCCATCCGTTGACAAATGCCCCTACCAAAAGACTACACGCCTTCTGTGGCAGGCAGGAAAGGCTTTATATGGTATTTAGCGGCGCGCAAACATGGGAAACATTTGCGCGCCCATATCGAGAAGTGCGCTTGAGAATAGCGCAGCGCAACAGAAGTTAAAGCTCTGCAATATTGCAGAGCTTATGCCTCCGAGGAGGGCGGAACCATCAGTTTGAAGAAATCTGTTATCTTATCCGGCTGAAATGGAGGCCTTTCCGAGGAAAGAAAGGCGGCGTAAGAGGAGGCATCGTCGGGGGAATAGCCGCCGACAGCTTTAAAGGAGCGGGAAGAAATATAGTTGGGCGTTATCTGCACTCCCGGTTTAAGCAAAAATATGTCGTCCCCAAATATCCGGGAAGGCCCGTCTGCCCCAAAGCACGTGCGCTCCTCCCGGCTTAGGATACTTCCAAAATCTGACAGCTTGGAAAGCCCTTCCCGCGCCGCGACCGCGGCCGTTTCGCCTTCATACCACAGCCTCAACATTGAAGGGTGCGCAAAAAACATGCACCCGCCATTGCGCTTCAGCCCCGCAATATCCAACAGCCGTAAGAGAGCTATCGTTTTTGCACAAGGAGCCGTACCCCCGCCAGAAAGAACAGACACCGAATGGGGCTTGCCGCTTTTTTCAAGAATCTTAACCAGCTCCGAAATGCTCCGTTCGTATAAGCCGAGCCTATCCGAAAGAGCCACAGAATCTTGTTCCATTAAAATGGGCGAAAGACCCTTGAGCCTTATAAAGACAAAGGAGTTTTTGCCGGAAAGGATAACCCCCTTGAGCAAATCGAGCTTAAAATCGTCTGGAGAAGACGAGGTATCCATGTAATACGGCTTGCCGGCGGCGTCGAGAAGGTCCCGCAAATTGCGCGCGGGCATAAGGGCCCGGGGAGCAGAAGGGTCGGCGCAACCCTCATAATCCAAACGCCATAGTTTTTCATAGGGAATGTTGCCTATGCTAAAATCTGCGGAATACCCCTTGCGCCTTCTAAGAAATCCGGAAATTGCATTTCTTGCAAAGGCGGTATTGAACAGGCACTTGGGGTGCAATCCCGCCCCGAAGAGAAATTTCAGATACCTAAATGCGTGAAAAGGGCCCTTCCCACTGGCCTGTATATATGGGTAAAACACGCCCAATTCCGCGGGCATTTTACCGCTTGCAACGGATGCGAATACAGCCCCGTCGGAACCCAGAACAGACCTTACCCTGTTTCTGCAAGGCAAAATATCCTTGGCGAAACCGTTCTCCTCGGCGGTCTGCCAACCGAGACTGTCGATATAAATATAAACCTTAGTCTTATCGTCCATAGCTGCTTCGGATATTGTTTGGGCGAATAAATACGGCCCTTTAATGACGGGTATTTTCATTAAAATATCCCGGCTGCTTCAAGCTATTTGTGAGTAATTTTAACCGGGGAATATTCCGTAGCGCCCTTCGGAAAATCCCGCATTGCGGACGGCAACAATCCACGGAGCAAGCGGGGTTGCCTTTTGCGCGCTTTCACGGCCGCGCGGCCGCATACATTAAACTTGCGCCCCGCAAATGGGCCTGAGTCTTTGCGCGGAATAAAGAACTGCCGTTTAGCGCCGTGCGCAAAAGCGCAAAAAATGCGGGAGCCCAAAACGGGCTCCCGCGCGTCAAACTATCTATGCGTAAAATTCCGCGGTAAAGAAGCCGTTAGAATGCAGCAGGCAGGGTGCCGAATATAAACACGCCGAATAGCAGAGTCACACCCGCAAGGGCGACAACCGTGGAGGCAGACCCCCCGAGCCCCGCGAAGACGACCTCCCCGCCCTTCTTTTCCGCATGGGCCGTCCTAATCCACACGAAGTAGTAATATATTGATGCCGCGGAGCCTATTATCATGATTCCCACGAGCCAGTAGAGCCCCGCAAACCACGCCATTATTATGACGAGGAGCTTTCCGAAGAATCCCGCCGTGGGCGGTATGCCCGCAAGGGAGGCTAAGTTTATTGTAAGAGTTGACGAAGCCGCCGGGCTTATCTTAGACAAGCCGCAATAGTCGAGCATATTCTGGTGCGAGTCGTCCAGATCCGCGAAGGAATTTACCACGAAGAAAATGCCGTAGGTTGCAAACATGTACGCGACCATATAGAACATCAATATCGTAAAGCATACCGTCTGCCTGTCCGGGTCTAGTGCGAAGGAGGCCGTGGCGGCCGCGAGCACAAGTATGTATCCGGCGTTCGATATTCCGGAGAGCGCCATCAGCCTCTTTATGTTGGACTGCGTAAGCGCCGTGAAATTGCCTATTATTATAGTCGCCGCGGCAAGCACGGACAAGGCGAGCACGAGCTTGTCCGAATTTACGCTCATAGACATCGCCATTATAAATATGACAACCGCCGCGGCCGCTTTGCTGGCCACCGCCAAGAATGCGGAGACGGGAGTCGGCGAGCCCTGGTACACGTCGGGCATCCAGAACTGGAACGGGAAGGCGCCTATCTTGAAGAGCAGGCCCGCAAACACGAACACCAACCCAAAGCAGAACAGCCTCGAAGAATTAAGACCCTCCGCAAAGTTCGAGTAATAGGAGAAATCCACCCCGCTGCTGAGACCCGCGCCGTATATCAGCGCAAGCCCCATCAAAAACAACGCGCCGCTTACGCCGCCGACTATGAGAAACTTTACCGACGCCTCCAAGCTCGGGGCCGAACGCCTGCTCCATGCGGCGAGTATATACATGCATATAGTCATACACTCCAGGCTCACAAAGGTAAGGAACAGGTTTATCGAACGGGCAAAAATCATCATAGATGCCGTGCACACCATCAGCACGCAGAAAAACTCCGTGCGCGCGAGGCTTTTGTCCTTTGAAAAGTACCTAAAGGCCATGAGGGACGTAAATATCGCGCAGGCCAGCCCGAAGAGCTCGAAACTCGGAAGGAGGAAGAGCATGTTGAAAAACGACGCCCCGCGCTCCGCGGAGAGCCCCGAAAGCGGGAAGGCCATCATAAGGCAGAGGGCTACCACCGCTATTATGTTGAGCGCTTTTTCGGCCCTAGCGGGAAGCAGGACCTTAAGCAGAAGCAGCACTGCGGCAGTGCAGACCAGCGCAATCTCCGTGGAAACCGAAAACCAGTCGGCCGCCGTGGGTATTGATGCAGAAATATTTTCCATACCTAATAAAAATCCTTCCCTATTTTATATTTACCGCAAAGGCTCTGACAGAACCGAAGACTTCGTCGAGCCCGGAGGTTATAGTGTCGGGGAATACCCCCACAAAGACTAAAGCCGCCACCAGGAGAATCGCGGGGATGCGCTCCTGCCAGGTAAGGTCGGTATAGACGGGCTGCGCCGCCTCAAGCCTTCTGTCGGCCTTGCCCATAAATATCCAGGCAACCGCCCTCAGTCCGTAGATGGCCGATATTATCAAGCCAAGCGCGCCCGCCGCGCAAACCGCGGGGCTGAACTTCCAAAGAGCCACGAGAACCGAAAGCTCTCCCCAGAAGTTTACAAATCCGGGCAGGCCTATCGTAGCCAGAATAGCCGCCACGAAGAAACACGCCAACACGGGCATCTTGGAATATACCCCGCCCATCCACTGCATGTTCCACTGGTTGAGCCTGTTTACTAGCGCGTTGGAGAGCATGAAAAGCAGCGCCACGGAAAGCCCGTGGCCGAACATCATAAGCACTGCGCCACCCGCTCCAAGTACGCTCATAGAGGCTATTCCCAAAAAGCAAATTCCCATGTGCGATACGCTCGAATAGGAAACCATCATCTTAACGTCCCTCTGGGCCATGGTCACAAGCCCCATAACAACCACGTTGCAAAGCGCCAGCGCCGCGAGCACCCCCGCCCAATTTTTGGCTGCCAGGGGCAGCAACGGCAAAGCCACCTGAAGAAGCATGTACAACCCGAATTTCTTAAGTACGCCCGCATGCAGCATGGCAAAGGAGGTAGGCGCGGCCGCGTACGTCCTCGGAGCCCAAGAGTGGAAGGGGAAAAGGCTGACCAAAGTTCCCAAACCGAAGAGCAGGAAGGGGAATATGAAATCCTGTACGGCCTCCGAAGGGGGCATCGCCGCATAGGACTGCATCATGTCTATCAGATTGAAGGAGCCCGAGTTTATAAACAGCATTATGAGCCCGACGAGGGCCGCAAGAGCGCCGAGAGTAAGATATACAGCCATTTCCATCGCAGCGGTACGCCTGCCCTGCCCGCCCCATACGCACATTGCTATGAAAGTAGGCACGAGGGCGAACTCGTGGAACATGTACATCCAAAGGGTATTCACCGACGCAAACGCCCCCATCAGCCCGCCCGACATTATCAGCATGAGCCCCGCATACATTCTGAAGGACTCTATGTTCTTCTGGGCCAACGCCCAAAGCCCCGCCGCCAAACCGACTATGCCCGCCAGGACGAACATCGGCAAAGACAGGCCGTTTAAGCCGAACAAAGGCAACAGGTCTCCCGAGAATATCGACGAGGTAAGAAACGCGAATCCGGAATCCGTATAGAGAGCCTTGTCGAAGGCCTCCCACAGGAACAGGGCCGCCATTGCGGGAATGATAAAGCCTATCAGAGCCGTAAGGCGGGAGGCTTTCGTTGACAACGGGAAAATAGCCAACACGCAGCCGCAAAGAAGCGGCACAGCGACAGAGGCCATCAACAGATATTCGTAAAAGTTTTGCATCTTAAAAAGTCCTTCAGGCTATCAGTATTATGAAAATTACGACTATGCCGACCATGATCCAGCGGGTGTAAGAATACGCCCGCGCGGCGTGCAGGCGCTTGACCGCCTCCCCGAAAACCGCCGCGACCGCCGCGGTTCCCCTGACGAGCACATTGTGCAGCAGCAGCAAATCCAAAACGCTCAGAAGCGCCGCAAACCTCTGCTGAATCTTCCCTACATAATAGTCGTATATGTCGTCGAACCAGCCGTGCGCCTTCAGCGCGCCGAAAAGCACAGGCATGCGCTTTGCCACCGGATCTACGCCCTTGTTGCGTCCGTACACGCCCCACGATATAAGAAGCGCCAGAAGCGTCATGCAGAGCGTGGCCATTTCAAACGTATGCATGCCGTCTACATTTTTCAGCGCCTCGAGCTTGCCTGCGTAGGCCGCGCTTATAAGCTCGGTTGCCGCCGAAGGCAGCAGCCCGCTCATAAGGCCGTCCGACCATTTTAGGCCGTAGGCTACACCCCACGCCCCGCCGAGCGCAAAGACGGCCAAAACCACGAGGGGCAATGTCATCCACGCAGAGCTTTCCTTAGCCGCAGAAGCTTTCCCGCTCTGCGGGGAGCCCAGGAATATGTTGAAGAAAAATCTTCCCATGTAAACCGGCGTCAGGAAGGCCGCTCCGCCTATCAGCACGAGGGCCGCAAGGCTCAGAACGTCGCCCCTCGAGACATTCTCGGCGAAAGCGCAGTTAAGTATGGCGTCCTTGCTGTAAAAACCGGCGAAATAAGGCACGGATATTATAGAAAGGCTGAAAATCAGCGCAGCAACCGCGGTGACGGGCATCTTTTTGAAAAGCCCGCCGAGCTTAAACATATCCTGCTCGTGCGAGCACGCATGTATCACCGAGCCCGCCACGAGGAACAAGCCTGCCTTGAAGAAGGCGTGCATGGTCAGGTGGAACATTGCTATGCCGAAAAGCCCCATTCCCACGGCGGCGCCCATAAGGCCCAGATGCGCCAGTGTAGAATATGCCAGAGTCTTTTTGATGTCCGTCTGTCCCAAAGCCCAAAGCCCCGCAAGGAAGGCCAGCAACGAGCAAAGAACAAGTGCTGTCCCCAGAACTCCGGGGGTTAGGAAGCCTATCTGGCCGAGCCTGCACATCATAAACACGCCCGCGGCAACCATCGTTGCGGCGTGTATGAGAGCAGAGACGGGAGTCGGGCCGGCCATAGCGTCGGTCAGCCACACCTGGAGGGGTATCTGGGCGCTCTTTCCTAAAAATCCGCACATCACAAGAAGCCCCATGGCGGTGCTCGCCTTGGCGGGATCCGCCGCAAGCAAAGACTTAATCTCGGCAAAGTCCACCGTTCCGAGGCTGTGCCAGCACCAGATTATGCCCAGCAGGAAGCCGAAGTCGCCCACCCTGTTTGTTATGAAGGCTTTTTTGCTGGCCGCGCGGGCGTCCTCGTTTGCGGAATAATGCGCTATGAGCATGTAGGAGCTGAATCCAACGAACTCCCAAAAGACGAACATCTCAAGCAGATTGCTGGAGAATACTATGCCCGTCATCGAGAACATAAAGAAGCTCAAGCCGCCGAAGAACCTCGGCTTTGCGTCGTCGTGGTCCATGTAGCCCACGCTGAATATGTGGATTAGAAACCCCACAAAGCAAACGACAAAAATCATGTTTGCCGAGAGCGAATCGAACATCAGGCCGAAGTCGAAGGCAAAGTCACCCAGCTTGAAGAGCTGCGCGCCATGGGAGAAAGGCGCGACCGCGCCGTTTTCAGCCCCGAAGAGCGCATACAGAAGAGCCGCAAGGCAGGCCGCCGCCGATGCCACCGAGACAACCTGCGCGCCGAGGGGCCTTTTGCGCATAAAAAGCAGTATCAGCGCCGCCGAGAACAGCGGGCAAAACAGCATAAAATTCATCAAAACCGCCATGGTTTAGTCCCCCAGAGAGTTGTAGCGGTCCAGCGCGACCGTGTTTTTGAGCTTGAACAGCTGCACTATCAAGGCGAGCCCCACGGCAACTTCGCAAGCGGCTATCGCGAATACGAACAGCGCGAACGACGCCCCTACGGAATCCGCATAGACCGCCGAAAACAGCACGAAGGCCGCCAGCGACGAGCACAACATAAGCTCTATGCACATGAACACCACCAAGACGTTCCTCTTGCACAAAGCGCCCGCAAGCCCCGCGGCGAATACCGCCGCGCACGGGACGAGATATTGAATGAGAGTTTCCTGCATCTTAAAAATCTCCTTTTTATATCATGTCGCGCTTGTATTTGCGCGAACGGGGTTTATCCTGCGCAACCACTATCACGCCAACCATGGCTGCCAGCAGCAGCGCTCCCGTAATCTGGAACGGCAGAAGGAACCTCGAGAACAGCTCCATTCCGCAGCTTTTTGCAGACAGAGCCTCGCTTGCGGCTCCTGCGGCGGCCGCCGCCGCTTTAAGCTCGTCGCACTCGGGGGCCAGCAGGAGCGCAAAGAGCATCATCAGGGCCCACATTGCTATTAGCTTTATGCGGCATCTAAGCGTCGCGTTGGAGTTGTCGTCCCCCACGAGCATTACGACGAACATGAAAAGCACCATTATCGCGCCCGCATATATCATTATCATGAGTATCCCCGCGAACGCCGCGCCCGCGTATATCATCAGGCAGGCAAGCCCGAGCGTGCAAAGCAGCATGCACATCAGGCTGTTGAAATAGTTCTTGACCAAAATCACGCCGAGCGCGCCGCATACGGCGCAGGCTGAAAACAGGCAGAATAACACGCTCATATTAGTGCTCCCCCCTTTCGAGTTCCTCGTTGGACTTTACTCTTGACCATTTTTTTATCTTGTCGGGCATGGTTCCTCCGGCCGCATAGAGGGCGGCCTTGTCCCTAACCATTTCCTCGCGGCTGAAGCCCGCCAGGGAAAATTCGTTCTGCAGGACTATCGCCTTTTCCGGGCAGACCTCCTGGCACATTCCGCAGAATATGCACCTGAGCATGTTTATCTCAAACGCCTGCGGTGCCTTCTCTATAAAAGCGTATTTGCTGTCCGCCTTTATGGCGCCGGGAGTCACCCTTATGGCCTTCGACGGGCAGATGAACTCGCACAGCTGGCAGGATACGCACTTTTCGCGCCCGTCCCCGTCCTTGACGAGTGTCGGGGCGCCGCGGTATCCGGGCGGAAGAGTCGGCCTCTGGTCCGGATAGCTGAGAGTCACCTTGCTTTTCAACATATTCCTGAAGGTTATGTACAAGCCGCCTATTATCTGCGGAATGTACGTCCTCTCGAGGAACGAAAGCTTTTTTCTGTCCACTGTAATCGACATGGTTTTTCTTTCGCTAAAAATTGTTTTCTGCTACATCGCCGCGCGCAGTATTATATAGAATACGAAGTTCGCCAGGGCCAGCGGCACGAGGCACTGCCACCCCAGGCGCATGACCTGGTCGTACCTGAAGCGCGGAACGCTCCAGCGCATCCATATGAAGAAGAATATCATCGCCGCGACTTTGACCAGGAAGGTCAGCACGCAAAGCACGCTCGACACCCAGCCCCAATCCGCCGGCCATGACAGCCCCGGAAGCGGATTCCAGCCGCCGAGGAAGAGCGTCGCAAAGAGGGCCGAGGCCACCGCCACATGCCCGTACTCGCCCACGAAGAACAGGCCGAATTTGAAGCTTCCGTACTCCGTATGAAAGCCGCTGACAAGGTCCGTCTCGCTCTCGGCCATGTCGAAGGGGAGCCTGTTGGTCTCCGCGAACAGAGCCACCAGGAACAAAAACGCCGTAAGCGGCTGCGTTATGCAAAGCCACATGGCCCCGCTCTGGCTGTCTGCTATGGCAAAGAGGCTGAAGGGCTTGCCCGTCACCGGGGCGACCCATATCGCCACCGTCAGCGCGCATATGCCCATGGTAAGCTCATAGCTTATCATCTGCGCGGAGGCTCTTACCCCTCCGAAATACGGATATTTACTGTTGGACGACCAGCCTGCTATAACCGCCCCGTAGGCGCCCAAAGAGCCTATCGCAAGGGCAAGAATCAAGCTTAAGTCGACATCCGCCACAGACATTGGTATCTTCCCCGAATCCGCATATATGACTCCGCACGGAATCAGGCACGCGACCGTCAGCACGGGCGTAAGCGCTATTGCCGGAGCCGCCAGATACCAGGGCTTGTTTACATGATTGGGCAATGGATCCTCCTTGAGGAGGAATTTCAGCGCGTCGGCCACGAGCTGCATCAGACCGAAGCTCCTGAGCACCGTTCCCACGCCGGGTATCGCCGCAATCCACGGAATCGCCGTGCGGTTGGGCCCGTATCTGCCCTGCATGAAGGCGCAGACCTTGCGCTCAGCCACCACGCTCAACCCGGCGAAGGTCATGACAACCACTATGGCTATCAGGCTGAATACTATCATGAGAATGACATCGAGCACACCGTCCCACAACGGGACGGCTGCGTCGGCCGCCGCAAATAAGATCGGATTATTGCTGTACATTTTTCGTAAAGTGCAATGCGTTTGTTTCGGGGAAGTCCACGCCGGAGAATTCCGAGGCGTCTAGCACCGCGCCCTCCGCGGGAACTTCGCAGTTTTCCGGAAGAATCTTTATCGCCGCCGACATCGCGCGGCGCACGCTCTGGAGAGTCGGAGTCTTGAAATCCTCCCCGGAGGCCGTCCTTCCGAAGGAGCACAGGACATCAAAATCGTTCAAAACTCCGGCGGGGGAATCCACCGCCTTGTCGAAGGCCTGCAACCTCCACTGCCTGTTTATCCAAAGGCCGGACTTCTCGAACTCCGACGGCAGCGGCAGCGCCACCTTCGCCTCCCTGGCGCAGGTGTTGTCGAGACTGCCGCAGTATATGATGTTTGCCCGCTTGAAATCCTTTGCGTCGAACCCCAGCGAGAGCAAATCCTCGTGGAAGCAAAGCACCGTCTTTACAGAACCGTCCCTGACCTTGGCGGCAAGACCGGCCAAGTCCGCCTTCGGGTACTCCTTCAAAATGCCGGCCACAAAGCCGCCGCGCAAATTCGGAGTCTTGTCTATGCTCACGAGCATGCCGTCGTCAGACCCGCGCAGATGGCTTACCATATAGGTCTGGGCCTTAAGGTCGTCCGCGAGCCTCCTTATCATGAACAGCTCCTCGAGTGTCTGGTATCCGCTTGCCACAATGGCGACAGACCCCAAATTTAGAATCTCCGTAGCCCTCGTAAGAGCGTACTCGGCCGAGCTTTCAGAACAGTCTATGCGCGCCGTCGTCAGGCGCTCCGCCGACTGGAACTTGCCGAACGTATACCGGCCCGAATCGCTCATCCACACATCGTTTACCTGGCGGTTTTCGCGCGGGGTTATCCTGTAAATTACGTTCTCCCTCGACCATATCCACGTGTTGACTCCCGCGCTGCTCTCCGCGGATATTCCGCGAGTCATCTTGAGGAACCACGTGCGCATCTTGAAGCGGAACGCCTTTTCAGTAAGGGCGCCCACCGGGCAGTTGTCTACGACGTTGAGTATGTAGTTGGAGTCGACCGGCTCGTCCGGATAGACTGCCACCTCGTTTTTGGAGCCGCGCTTTGTAAACCCGAACACGTCCCTCCCAACAAGCTGGCGGGAAATTCTTATGCACCTTGAGCAGAGTATGCACCTTTCGTTGTCCAAGATTATCTTGCCGTCGGCAATTTCGCGCCTCTTGGGCTTTACGTTCTTGCGCTCTATGAACCTGCTCTCGCCCCTGCCGTAGGCCGTGGCGTACTCCTGAAGGCGGCACTCGCCGGCCTTGTCGCATATGGGGCAGTCGAGCGGATGGTTCAGCAGAAGGAACTCCAGCACGCCCTTGCGGCAGTCGTCTATAAGCTCGCTCTTGGTGACTACGTGCATACCCTCGCTCACCTTGGTGCCGCAGGCTATGGCGGGCTTGGGCATCCAGGCTATCTTCTGGGAGCCGTCGTCGTTCTTTATAAGCTCTCCCGTGGCCCTGTCGCGCGCGGGGGTCCCTATAGAAACAAGGCAGAGCCTGCAAGACCCGGCCACCGGCAGATATTCGTGGTAGCAAAAATGCGGAATCTCCACCCCCGCGAACTTGCACGCCTCTATGACGTTAAGCCCGCACGGGACCTTCCAATCTACGCCGTCTATGTTGACTGTGACGAGTTTTTCTTCCATACTAAATCAGCCTGTAAGAGTTGTTGTCCAGACGGGCCTGGCCGCCCATCATATCCTGGCGCTCTATCTTTGAGAGGTACTCCTCCCTGAATTTCCCCACATTGCTCTGCACCGGCCACGCGACGGACTCCCCGTGCGCGCATATAGTCCTGCCGCAGATGTTGTCTGCTATGTCCAGAAGCAGATCTATATCCTCCTTGCGGCCCCAGCCGTCGCAGATGCGCTTGGTTATGCGCGAAATCCAGAGCGACCCCTCCCTGCAGGGCGTGCACTGCCCGCAGCTCTCGTGCGCGTAAAACGCGTTGAGATTGGCGAGAGCCTCGGCCATGTCCACAGTGTTGTCCATCACTATCATTCCGCAGGAGCCTATCGCCGTGCCGCAGGACATGAAACTGGCAGAATCCATCGGGATATCCTCCACGCGCAGCTCCTCGACCGTTCCGTCGGGACGCTTGACGTTGAATTTCTCGCCCCACTTCAAAATTTTCATGGAGCTTCCCCCCGGGATTATCGCCTTGAAAGTTCTGCCCGCAAGCGGGCCTCCGCAGATGTCGTAAAGGAACTCTCCGAGCTTGCAGGAGCCCGTCTCTATCTCGTACCTGCCCGGCTTTTGCACCTGGCCGCTGACGCCCCAAACGTGCGTGCCCGGATCAACCGGCACGCCTATCTTTGAGACCGCCTCCCCGCCGAGCTTGAATATCTGGGGCACCCAGCAGAGGCTCTCGACGTTGTTGACTACCGTCGGGCAGTCGTAAAGGCCCATAACTGCGGGGAAATACGGGGGCTTTATCCTCGGATAGCCGCGCCCGCCGGCAAGGGAAGACAGAAGACCCGTCTCCTCTCCGCATACATAGCAGCCGCCGCCCCTGCATATCGTAATCTCGCAGGAATAATCGCTCCCGCAGACGTTTTTCCCTACAAAGCCCTTAGCCTTGGCCTCGTCCACGGCATTTTGGAGTATGCGGTAGCCGTTGATGTACTCCCCTCTAATATATATAAAGGCGTGCGCCGCATTGACCGCGTAGGAGGCGCACATTATGCCCTCTATAATCTGGTGGGGATCCTGGTATATAAGCGGCCTGTCCTTGCAGGTTCCGGGTTCCGACTCGTCGGCGTTGCAGACCAAATATATGGGCTTGCCGCTCTTGCGGTCGAGGAACTTCCACTTCATTCCCATGGGGAAGCCCGCGCCGCCCCTGCCCTTTATCTTGGACTTCTCCACCTCCGCGCAAAGCTCCTCGCGCGGGCGCGCAACGGCGCTTTTCAAGACCTCGTACCCGCCGTCCTTCATGTAGCAGTCTATGTCTGCCGACCAGCCTTCAAGGTCTATGTGTCTGTAAATTATTCTTTTTTGAGTAGCGGCCATAGTCTAACCTTTGTATTCCGGCGAATCAAAATCCCCGCCCGCAGGCTTGGAGAACGGAGGCAACGGCGCAAGAGAGCCGTCGGAATCCATCTTCTTTATAGTGTCCACAAGCTTCTCGGCCCTGTCGGGGGTCACGTTGTCGAAGAGCTTGTCGTTCACCTGAACGTTCGGCCCCTTCACGCAGTTTCCAAGGCACTCGACAAACTCGAGCGTGTAAATGCCGTCATCCGAAGTCTCCCCTATCGGGCAGGATACAGCCTTGGAAATTTCGCTCGCGGTCTTGTAGGAGCCCGCCAGCGCGCAAGAGAGCGTGCGGCAAACCTTTATGTGTATCCTGCCGCGCGGCTTCTGCGTGAACATCGGATAAAACGAAACCATTCCGTATATCTCTATGGGCTCGACTTCCAGTCTCGAGGCTATGTGCCTTATGGCCGAATCGTCGAAATATCCGAAGGTCTCCTGAAAAAGATGCATGCACATCATCGCCGCAGACTTCTTCTTAGGATACTGCGCTATGATGGCGTCTATTTTGGAATCTATTTCTTTTGGGATATCCATGTCTAAAAAATCCTCCCCCGCGTTATCTGTCGCACTCGCCCAAGACGAAGTCCAAAGAGCCGAGGACCACGGTTATGTCGCTGTTGTGGTGCCCGGGCAGTATGTGCTGCAGGGCGCTCAGCGTCACAAAGCTTGGCGCGCGTATCTTCACCCTGTACGGGACTCCGCCGCCCATGCTCATTATGTAAAAGCCCAGCGCCCCCTTGGGGTTGTCCGCCTCAAAGTACGCCTCTCCCTTGGGAATATCCGGCCCCTGCGTGGCCACCGTGAAATTGTGTATCAGCTCCTCCATGCTCGTGAGGACCTTGTCCTTGCGGGGCATGACTATCTTGGGGTCGTCTATATTTATGGGGCCGTCGGGCATCTTCTCCATAGCCTGCCTGACTATGCGCGAGCTCTGCCTCATCTCCTCCATGCGCACAAGCCACCTGTCGTACGCGTCCCCGTGGGTGCCTATCGGCACGTCGAAGTCGTAATTCTCGTAGCCCAGATACGGATTCGTCTTGCGAAGATCCGTGTCTATGCCGCTGCCGCGCAGATTCGGGCCAGTGAAGCCGTACTGCATGGCCTGCTGCGCCGTGACAACGCCTATGCCCTCGGTCCTCTCTATAAATATCCTGTTGCGCGTGATGAACTTGTCTATCTCCTCCAAAGCGGGCGCAAACTGGTTTAAAAACACGTTGACGCTTCCCAGCCAGCCGTCGGGCAAATCCCTTGCCATGCCGCCAACCCTTGCGAAAGACGCGGTCATTCTCGCGCCCGTGAGCGCCTCAAAGAGAGTCAATATCTTCTCGCGCTGAGTAAAACAGTACATGAAGCCCGTTGTTGACCCGGCGTCCATGGCATAGGCGGCCAGGCCCACGAGATGGCTTGCTATCCTCGAGAGCTCGCAGCATATCACCCTTACGGCCTTGCAGCGCGGCGTGGCGTCTATGTCGGCAAGCTTTTCAGCGCACTGCACGAAAGCTATGTTGTTGCACATGCTGGCAAGATAATCGAGCCTGTCGGTAAAGGGCACAAACTGGTTGTAGGTAAGATTCTCGGCTATCTTTTCCTGGCCGCGGTGCAGATACCCCACAACCGGCTCCACGCGGGTTATCAGATCGCCGTCAAACTCGGTCTTAAGGCGCAAAACGCCGTGCGTCGACGGGTGCGACGGCCCTATGTTCAAAGTTATTGTCTCGCCTATCTGACCCTGCGAATAACCGCCTTTATCGGCCATCGGATTGGTGTTTGTCTGAAAGTTTTGCATGTGGAGAAATCCTTAAATTTGGGCTCTTGAACGCGGCTCGCGCCCCTCTGCGAAAGAATCCCCCTGAGGGGCTTTGAAGGGGCCGCCCTCCATCGGCGCGGGCTTGACCTCCGTGGCCTCATAGTTGCCGTCGAAGGAATCGGGCAAGGGCGCGGGCAAGCCGGCGAGGGGAAAATCTTTGCGCAGCGGATGGTACGGATAGCCGTCCCACATGAGTATGCGGGCCAGATGGGGATGCCCCTCAAAGACTATTCCCATTAAGTCGTAGGCCTCGCGCTCCGCCCAGTCGGCGGAAAGATACAGGCCCGTAAGGCTCGGCAGCTTGGGCTCCTCGTTGTCCGCGCACATCGCGCAGAGCCTCAAATACAACTTGCGCGTGTGGCTGTAAAAGTGATAAACCGCGCCGAAACGCCCGCCCGAAGGCCTGTCAGGCCCCATGTCTATGGCGGCTATGTCGTCGAGCGTCTGAAACTCGTAATCGTCCTTTAAAACTTCCGCAGTCTCAAGGAGCTTGTCCGGCGGACAATTGTAAGACTCCATTCCGTCGGCGGCTTCCCGCGCCTTCAGATACGGCATTGCCGAGCTGATTTTCTTCCTATCCATAAAAATTAAATATTTGCTGGCCAAAAATAAAAAAACGCCGAGACATCCCCGACGGAAAACTTTAGCAGTATCTGCTGCGGCTGAACAGCTCCTTGGTGGAATGTTCCGTGCGTATCTTTCCTTGAAGGCGCACAAGGGCGTCCAAAAGCGCCTCGGGCCTTGTGGGACAACCGGCCACATAAACGTCCACGGGTATTATTTTGTCCACCCCCTGCAGCGTCGAGTACGAGCGGAACATTCCGCCCGACGACGCGCACGCCCCCATGGCAATGACCCACTTTGGGGCCGCCATCTGGTCGTATATGCGCTTGACGGCGCCGGCCATTTTGTAGGTTACGGTTCCCGAGACTATCATGCAGTCGCTCTGGCGCGGGGAGAAGCGCATGACCTCCATTCCGAAGCGCCCTATGTCGAATCTTGAGCCGCCCACGGCCATAAGCTCTATTGCGCAACATGCAAGCCCCATGGGCTGGGGCCATATGGAGTTTGCCCTGACCCAATTTATAATGTCGTCGAGGCGAGAGTATATAAAACCCTGTTCGCCCTTAACGTCGAAACCTTTTTCCGTGGTATCACTCATAAAATACAATAATTTTGTACCTCAACAAAGCCAAAATTCAACAAAAATCTAAGGTTTTTGGCGCGGGGCAGACATGTTTTTGAAAATATCGGCACAAACATTGCATCTTGCAGGCATCTATGCAAGCTCCATTGGGACAATGTTTTCTTGTTTTTGCCGTGCAGTTGCAAGGGGCGGCTTAAGATGCGTCTCGCCTTTGGCCTAACCCTGCCGCTCCCGAAAAATGAGGATTCCATGCGCTATGTTCCCGCGTGCTCCCGCCGGATTACTCCTGTTGCGAAACGGAAAATACATTTTCCCGGCGACATGCCGCGCACAACCTAAACGTGATAGAACCCCAACTGCATTTCTATAAAAAATCGTCAAAAAACTATCTCGAGGGCGCCTCTGATGGCGGGAAAATCAAAATTTACCACGGGGACCGAAAAAAAAAGAGCGCGGCCAAAAAAAATATGAGAACAAAAATGTCTTTTGCGGCTTTTTTGGGTTTTGCCGCGGAGGCGAAAAATTTTTTAAGCCTATTTAAAAGACTTCGCGGCCTAGAAAAATATTTCCGGGTTTTGCAAGAGATTTTTTCAAAATCTTATTTACATAGGTTTTGTTAATAAGTTGAGAAGAAGTATTACTTGCACTTTATGTGAATACGTCGGATACTTGCGTTCAGATGGGGAAAAACTCTCTTGGGAGGATTTTTACCACTATGGTAAACTACCCGGGGAGAAAATCAAACACCAATCGCAACATATTTTCAACAAACAATTTACATCCACAAATGCAGGCAAGAAACAATACATTAAAGGCCCCGAATGGCCTATTTAAGCCCATGAGAGTTGTTCTAATTGTGCGGAACTGTCCGTCCATACACCAATAGCGCCAAATTTGTGAATAACCCAACGCTTCAAGCATAGGAAATGCAGTACCCTTTGAAAGAAATGTCTCAAAACGAACTCTGGAATACGGCAAAAGAGGAACTCAGGAAAAGCATTACTCCCGAGATGTTTGCCGCATGGTTCGAGAACATGGAGAGCCTGTCGCAGACGGACGACGAGATCGTCCTGAAGACCAACAGCGACTTTGCCGCAATGTGGATTTCCGACAATTATCTCGATTTGCTCAAGAACCATTTGAGTCTGGCGGCGGGCAGGAGCATGTCGGTAAAGCTGGTGGCGGCCGAGGCCGAGGAGGTCGCAAACGCCCCGACAGACAAGCAGATAAACACCATAGTTCCGGCGGCGCGAAGGACGCAGGTCGAGGCTCCGGCGATAGACGCGCGCAACACCTTCGAGAACTTTGTTGTTGGCGAAGGCAACCAGTTTGCGCACACCGCGGCTTTCGCGGTGGCAAAGGCGCCCGGAAAGGCGTATAACCCGCTGCTTATATACGGGGCTTCGGGCACGGGCAAGACCCACCTGATGCATGCAATAGCTCATTTCATATTTCAGGACGACCCTTCAAAGCGCATAGTCTACATAACCAGCGAGCATTTTGTAAACGAGTACCTCAACGACTTGGCAAACAAGAACATATTGAAGTTCCGCCAAAGGTACAGGAATGTGGACGTGCTTTTGATAGACGACGTGCAGTTCTTCTCAGGCAAGGAGAGCTGCCAGAACGAATTCTTCCACACGTTCAACGATCTTTTCATGCTTCAAAAGCAGATAGTTCTGTCCTGCGACAAGCCCATAAACGAGGTTCCCAAGCTCGAGCAGAGGCTCATCACGAGGTTTGAATGGGGGCTTTCGATAGACATACAGCCGCCCGATTACGAGACGAGGCTGAATATCTTGCGCAAGAAGGCCGAAGGGGTCGGCGCGAGCATAGATCCTTCCATACTAGACCTTATCGCACACCGCATCACCAAGAATGTGCGCAGGCTGGAGGGGGCCCTCAACAAGGTCGTGGGCTATACAAAGCTTGTGGGCAACCTGGATTTGGACGAGGCTCAGAAGCTTTTGGGGCCCATGTTTGTGCAGGAGGACGGGCAGACGCAGATAGGCATAGACGTCATACAGACGAAGGTCGCCGAGATGTACCACATAAGTGTCGACGACATGAAAAGCCGCAGAAGGCCCGCAAAGATTACGGTGCCTCGCCAGATAGCCATGTATCTTTCGCGCAAGCTGACCACCCATTCTCTTGAGGAGATAGGCCAGCTCTTCGGCGGCAGGGACCACGGAACGGTTATGTATGCCCAGAAAGCTGTGGAGGATGCGATGGAGAACGACGAAAACCTCAAGCGCAGCGTCGAGTATCTAATGAAGATGCTCTCCTTCTAAGGCCACCGTTCTCCCGGAGACAAAAAAGAACTCCCGCGCTTGCGGGAATTCTTGCGGATGGGGCTGAGACGCCCGCCTTAGGCTAAAACGGCATGCCTTTCAATGGCTTGTCGCTGCCAAAAATCAGAAATTTCTGCTAAGTATTATGTATGTTGAGGGGCGCGCGGAGAGAAACATTCGCGCGCCCCGTCTTAAGGCGCCTGAACGGTTAAAAAGGCATTTTAAAAGGAACCTTGCGGGGAAAGGAGAGCTTGGAAGCTATCGGCAGACATTTATTTCCGAGCCGGCGCGGAATAGATATCTTAGGGGGGCTTCCCTACCTCAATAGATGATCCACACCTGACTAAAAGGGGAAAAATTCCGGCCCGGCTCCATAGTAAAAGCGGGATAAATCCCAATCTGACAGCAAAACCCGCCTTGAAAGGCAAGGGAACTGCTTCTCTATCACTCCGACATTACTTAGGCGTTCCCCCGCAGGGCAGGGTCATTCCATGCGCTTATATGGAAGTAAAGACAAAAAGCGCGCAAGGACGGGAGGGGGAAAATCAAGCTGGATAAGGGGGGTATAGCCTATTTAAAGTCGGGAGGATAGGCCTTTAACATATAGGCAAGAGCAAGAGCCATTCGCCTATGCCCCTCCGCATTCGGATGCAAGAGATCGTTGGGCGGGTTGAAGAGCGCTTCATTGGAGGAGGCGTTTGGATACAGGGAGGATATGCTGTTTAAATCCACGACGGGAACGGCCCACACATTGGCTGTCTCCTTTATGGCAGAGACGTAGTCGTCTATGTATAGGCCGATGGCATTTGGAAAACTCTCGTCTGGCTGAACGTTGTTTGCGCTGAAACGCGCAAAGCCCCTATGCACCGGGGTAAGCACAATTATCTGCTGATCGGGGAAATTCTCCTTTAGATAGCCCATGAGAATATTTATGCGCCCCTTTAATGTATCTTTGTCCAAAGAGTGTACCCTGCGCTTGCGCATCTGGGTCTTGCCGCCCGCTACGGGTGCGGGAGAATCTACATACTCGTACCAGCAGCCGAGCTTTACCGAGGAGTTATAGTCGTTAGTGCCCGCGAATATTATTATCGCGTCAACAGCCGCGCCCTCCCGGGCCTTCAAGGACTCGGCCTGCTTTATCAAGCCCTTGAAGGTGTCGCCGTTTATTCCGTAAACCAAAGGCACTATGCCGAGATATTCCTCCAGATACTGCCAGTAATTTTTCGTTGTGCCCACATGGCGCTTGTCCGTGATAGAATCGCCCAAGAATGCGGTTCTCTTGCCCTTCCATTGGCTGCCCGCAAGTTCCGCAGGCGAGGCCTGCTCCGAATGAAGCTGGGATAAGGCCGGCAAAAAAGACAAGAACAGGCATACGATGATTTTAAGATTGCGCATATCTCTTATTTTTAAACCCATGCATTTATCTTTTCAAGGCGTTTTACAACATGCATAGAAAGCCTTTCCCATGGGACAAAAAAGACGCCCAAGCGGCAAATACCGCAAGGGCGTCAAAAAACACAAACTACAAACTGGACTGAAAACAACTCTTTTAAATTTAACTGCTTTCGATATCTAAGACGCAGCCCCTTTGGCTTTGTTCAAAAAAAAATATAATTTTTTACGCGGCAGTAAAAGGCTGTTTCGCAAGGCTCTCAGACCGGATTTTCGCCGCCCCGCCTGCCTCAAATGAAAAAAACGCCCAAAAGAAGAAAATAGGGCTATAAGATTGCCTGTCAGCTACATGCAAAAAACTCCACATATGTGCATATAGAGCACCCCACCCCTTTTTTCCCCACTTTCCATGCGAGCAATAAAAATAGATTGCTTTAGGCAAAAAAAACCGACCCATGCAAAAAAGCGGTCCTAAGAGGCGGAAAAAGACCGCAAAATATTAAAAGAAGGCCTTTATGGTCAATGCCCAGAAGAAATGCGGGGAGTATTCCTGCCCGTAATAGTCCTGAGTGCGCGCCGTCCAGATTAAATCCGCCTGGATAAAGTCGTAGCGAGAGGATATGCCCACCATGAATTCTCCCACTATAGGGCGCGAGTCCACCCCGCGGCTATGGCGGTATGTGTTGCCGTCGAGAGAAATATCGTAGGCCACAAACCTTGCAGTGGCGGCCATAAACATGAAGCAGTGCCACTTCGGGGCAGGTTTTGAGGAGTCATACCAGGCGGCTTCGGAAGCCATGGAATAGTCTATGCGCGATACGTCGAAAGTATAGGGCAAATTGAAGCCGAAACGGAAAAGCCCTTTTATCCTGCCGTCAGTCAGTGCGTTGCCGGCGTTTATCTGCCCCGAACCTATGAAGTCGCAGGAAAAATCCTCCAGGGGGAGCGGATTTATTCGGAAAAGCCGCTCCGCATGGTTGTACGACAATACCGCGGCGGGTTCGTCGCCCAACTGCGTATGCCAACCGAGAGGATTGTCCGCCCCTATGATTGAATGGTATATTTTCTGAGTCTGCTCCGCGAACGACTCCGGCCCCACTATGCCCAAATTTATGGCAAAACTGTCCGCCCTGTCCTTTGAAACGGCATGGGCGGCGGCCCCGACATACAGAAAGCCGCTGTACGGGTGGTCCGACGGCGAGGGGTTCGGTATGTTTATATTTGAGTTTACATACATATTCTGGCCGAAGGCCGCACCCTGTATTTTCTGGGTTCCCTCCGTCCAGGGGAGGAGGTCTAAGAGGCCGAACTGGGGCATAGTCGCCCACCAGTCGGAACCGCTTTCCGAATATTGAAATTTGATACCGTTTGTATAATAGCGGTCGGAAAAGAATATGTCGTTTTCTATTATGACGCCCGCCGTGCGCGAATAGCCGAAGTACGGATTAGTCTCGAGGCATTTTTCCACCGCCCTGCTCAATTTGCGGGAGTCCTGGTCAGACAAGACCGAATCGGCGTGAACATCTGCAGCCTCCAAGGCGGAAAGCATCAAGAATGTCTGAAAAATTGACAATGCGAGAATTTTCTTCATAAGAATATCTTTGAAGATGAGAATTGCTTCAGGAAAGGCAAGCGGAATATCTCTGGCCGCGCCGAAGGGCGACACCACCCGGCCCGCTACTGACGCGGCGAGGCTGGCGATATTTTCGTCGTTGGCCGGCGATGTAAACGGGGCGCGGGTGTTGGATCTTTTCGCGGGGACGGGCGCCTACGGGCTTGAGGCCCTAAGCCTTGGCGCGAGGTCTGCATGCTTTGTCGAAAAGGACAAAAACGCGGTGCTTTGCATAAGGAAGAACATATCGGCGGTTTCTAAGGCCCTGGGGGAAATTTGCAACGCGCGCATAATTTCGGCGGACTGTTTCTCCCTGCGGAAAGTCGATCCGGCGGACATAGTATTTGCGGATCCTCCTTACGACCTTCTGCGCGACCCGAGAACCTCGGCAAAAATATTCGACTTATTTAAACTTATCTCGGGCGAGAATCCCGACACTCTCTTTGTGCTCGAGGCTCCGGCGGAATTTGAGCTGTCGGAAACGGCATCAGACACTTTTACAATCCTGAAGAGATTTGGGAAAAAGTCTAGAGGCAAGCCCTCGCAGATACTAATGCGATTAAATTTAAGCGAGTAGGATTCAGCACCTTATACTAAAAATTTCCCGTTTTTTCTCTTGCAAAAGTTAAAAAATGTATAAATATTATATTTATATTGATGTAAAAATTACTTATATATTGTATATACAATAATTATTATGTCTGACCTAAAGAAGATATTATCGGAGGAGATGCGCCGCCTCGCCCGCAAGGAGATTAAGGCTGAGGTGGAGCCTCTAACAAAAAAAATATTGGAACTGAAAAAAGTCGTGTCAGTTCTTTCAAAGGAATTAAAGACATCCAAGACTGCGGCTTTAAAAGCCACACCGGACGACGAACCCGCAAAAGAGGCATGCGAGGACAAGAAACTTTCGTCGTCAAAGCTCGGCGCGGCCGCGATAAGGCGCATAAGGGAGAACCTCGGGATATCCCAGTTGGTTTTCGGGAAACTGATAGGCGCCAGCCTGCTCTCGGTGAGCCACTGGGAATTGGGCAACTCCTCGCCGAGGCCGAAGTTCAAGGCACGCATACTGTCGCTCAAGAGCTTGGGCAAACGCGGCCTGAAAAAACTGCTCGAGGAGAAGAATATAACGTTCTCGGCGTCAAGGAGCCGCAAGAAGGCAAAGCCGGAGCAGCCCAAAGAAGCCTCTCCGAAGGCGCCAGAGGCGGCGGGCGAGGCGGAGAAGTAATAGGCCTACATTGTATCTGTTTTTTTAAGATGCGGTAGATGCAAATCTCCCGCTTTTTTACGGACATTTTCGTATAAATAAAAGACAGGGAAAGCCTTTGGGGGAGCATGGCCAAAGGCGGCAATTTGGGCTGACATGTTTTCCCAAGCTTTAAGGAGGGCGCAGGCAGGTGTATGCGCGCGTTTGCCTCCCAAAAGACGGAGCCTAACCCCGTATAAAAAAGCGGGCTGCCAGCAGGATAAAAAGCGCCAGGGTAAAAAATGCCGCAGACTCAAAGATGAAAACACCCCGCCTACATAGCGCCAAAAAAAGAAGGCTTACCGCCGAGCAAAATTCATATTTAAGCGGAACAAAGGCGGACAGCTATGTTCGATACTACCAAAGCCGATCGTAAAACACTGCTTGCGTTTGGGCGAAATATTCCGATTATTTCAGATTGGGTGCGACAAGCATATCAGAAATATTTAATTCATAAAGCATGAGACACTTCACTCCCGAGAACATATTACTGATAGGTTCTGCCATGCTGCTTACAAGCATAGTGCTAAGCAAGGCGGGCTCGCGTTTCGGGATTCCGTCTTTGCTTTTGTTTTTGTGCGTTGGCATGTTCATGGGGAGCGACGGCGTCGGCTACCATTTTGAAAGCGCAGGCGCCACGCAGTTTATAGGCATGATGGCCTTAAGCGTCATACTGTTCTCGGGCGGCATGGACACAAAAATCTCCGAGATACGCCCGGTTGCGGCGCAGGGGATAGTTCTGGCGACTGTCGGCGTGGCTCTTACTGCGTTTTTTACGGGAGGGTTCATATATGCCGCGTGCGGATTTTTCGGGTACGACATGAGCTTTGCGCAAAGCATGCTCTTGGCGGCCGTCATGTCTTCCACGGATTCGGCCAGCGTATTTGCGCTTCTGCGCTCTAAGGGCCTTAACCTGAGGGAAAACCTGCGCCCCACCCTCGAGCTTGAGAGCGGCAGCAACGACCCCATGGCCTATGTGCTTACCGTCATACTGATAAGCTTCATAAAACAGGACGCAGATTTCCTCTCCGCGCTTGAGACTTTTTTCCTGCAGCTTTGCGTTGGCGCGGCCGCGGGATTTCTCCTCGGGAAGCTCACGGTTAAGTTTGCAAACAAGATAAGGCTGGACAGCCCGTCCATATATTCGGTTCTTTTGGTGGGCTGCGTGTTTTTAATCTACTCGCTTACAGACAGGCTTTGGGGCAACGGCTATCTGGCTGTTTACATAGCCGGGCTTGTGGTCGGAGCCTCCCCCATGCCCCGCAAGCGCGAGACTGTCAGGTTTTTTGACGGCTTCGCATGGCTTTGGCAGATAGTAATCTTCCTTACGCTGGGGCTGCTCGTAAACCCCAAGGAGCTTCTGGACGTCGCCGGATTGGGGCTTTCCGTGGCGGTATTTATGATAGTCTTGGGCAGGCCGCTTAGCGTGTTCATCTCCCTGGCCCCGTTCAGGAATTTTTCGGCAAAGGCGCGGCTTTACATATCTTGGGTGGGTTTGAGGGGTGCGGTCCCCATAATATTTGCGACATATCCCCTCACTGCGGAAGTGCCCTTCGCAAAGACCATGTTCAACGTGGTGTTTTTCATAACGATAGTCTCCCTGCTGTTCCAGGGCATGACGGTGGCCTCGTCCGCAAAATTTTTGAAAGTATCAAATCCGAATAAAAACGCGCCGTCGGATTTCGGCGTGGAAATTCCGGACGAGATAAAGGCGGCTCTCTCGGAAATAGAAGCAGACGAAAACCTCCTCAAAAACGGAGACACCCTTGCGAGGCTGAACCTTCCGCAGCAGACGCTCGTCATGCTCATACGCAGGAACAACTCCTATTTTATCCCGCGCGGCGACACGCCCATAAAAACGGGGGACAAGCTGCTTGTGCTCAGCGAGGACGATTCCGCCCTCGACGACGTCTGCTCAAAGCTCGGCATATCCAGGCTCTCCCTCGGAAAGAATTCATAATTTATAGCGGCAAGTCCGCCTTCGGAATAAGGAGAGGAAAAAATATTTTCTCTCTATTTTAAGAGGGCTTTGTCCCCATCTGAAGGACAAGGCTTATCAGGGGCAGCGTGCGAAACGCTATGGGACACCAACGGCAAAATACGCAAGAATTGCAAACCCTCTTTCTTGGCGTAAACAGAGCAAGAAGATGGCTCTTATGAGCTTCTTTCCCCCACATTCACGCAAAAAAATACCCCCGCGCGGCGGTGTGCCACAGCGGGGAAATAGGAAAATATCCCGTTTTTTAGAATTCCAGCTTAGCCCGGATAAACGGAGTTATCGCTATCCGAACGCACCTGTTTTGCGGCGGCGGATATATTGTGCCTGGCAATTATGCTGTGGCGCATATATATGACGTCTTCGGCGATGTTGGTGCACATGTCGGCTATGCGCTCCAAGCTTTTGGAAACGAGCAGCCAGTTTATGCAAAGCATGGCGCTTTTTGGATTTTCCGATATTATGCGCCTGACTTTCGAGTAGCACTGCCTGTTGGCGGAATCGACAATTTCGTCGTCCGAGCATACACCCAGCGCGAGGGCGGAATCCTGCCTTAAAAACGAGTCTATTGCAGTCTTCAACATATAGACCGTGCGCGTTGTCATGGTTTCAAAGTCGAAGGGAATTTCAGCTTTTTCCTCGGCGCGTATATAGCCGACGCGCTTGGCCATATTGGCGGCCACGTCCCCTATGTGCTCGAGTTCCCCGTTGATTTTAAGGACGGTGACAACAAAGCGCAGGTCGCTTGCAACCGGCTGGTGGAGGGCGAGTATCTTCATGCACTCCTCCTCTATGTCCACCTCCAGGGAGTCTATAAGCTTGTCCGACACGACGACCTCGTCGGCCATGGCCTCGGACATGCTCCTCAAGGCCCTTACGGACTTTAACATATTCTCCTCCACGCGCGTAGCCAGTGTCAGCAGGCGCTTTCTTAGGGAGTCCAAATCGCGGACAAGATGCGAGTTCATATCAACCGAACCTCCCCGTGATGTAGTCGTTCGTGGCCTCGCATTTGGGATTGGTGAATATGTCTGAAGTTCTGCCGAACTCCACGAGGTTTCCCTCGTAGAAAAAGGCGGTGAAGTCGGACACGCGCGAAGCCTGCTGCATGTTGTGGGTGACGATGGCTATGGTGTAGTCTCCCGACAGGGCGCCTATAAGCTCCTCAACCCTGGCGGTGCTCTTGGGATCGAGCGCGCTGCAGGGCTCGTCCATAAGAAGGACCTCAGGCTTTACGGCAAGGGCCCTTGCTATGCAAAGCCTCTGCTGCTGCCCGCCCGAAAGCCCCAGCGCCGAAGACGAAAGCCTGTCTTTGACCTCGTCCCACAAGGCGGCGCGCCGCAGGGAGCTTTCCACGATCTCGTCGAGTGCCGAACGCGCTATTCTGCCGCGCAGGCGCACGCCGTAGGCGATGTTGTCGTATATGCTCTTGGGAAAGGGATTGGGGCGCTGGAAGACCATGCCCACTCTGCGCCTAAGCTCCACAACATCGAGCCTCTTGTGGAATATGTTCACGCCGTCGAGCGCCAGAAGGCCGCTGGTTGTGCAGCCGTCGACAAAGTCGTTCATGCGGTTTATGCAGCGGAGAAACGTGCTCTTTCCGCAGCCGCTGGGCCCTATTATGGCCGTCACGCGGCCGCGGGCAAAATCCATGTCCACGTTTTTCACCGCCCTGAACGAGCCGTAATTAACACAAAAGCCCCTCGCCGAAACGGCCGGCTCCGACGGAGGAGTATCGTCTGTCCGACGCGCTTTTACATCCGCGCAAACCGACGGCGCCCTATCCGCATCCCTCCCCAAAGGGCTTATTTTTTCCTTGGAATTTTCCATAGTTGCAATCATCTATTTTTCAACTTTCTTTGCAGTTTCATTCTTAAGATTATGGCCGCGAGATTCAGGCCCAGCACTATCGCAGTCAAAGTCAGGGCCATGCCGTATTGCACATGCCCGACGCGCTCGGCCATTTCGTGCTCGGAACAGATGTTGTATATGTTCCACGGAAGGGCCGTTGTAGGCTGGCTGAAAAGCTCGCCCAATCCGAGGGCAAGCCCGGTGCTTGTGGCGGCGGTAAATATTATGGGGGCCGTCTCGCCAGCGGCGCGCCCCATGGATATTATTATGCCCGTTAGCATCGACGGCAGGGCCGCGGGAAGCACGACTGTAAGTATCGCGCCGGCTTTGGTGGCCCCCAGGGCGCCCGCAGCTTCGCGGTAGGAGTTGGGAACGGCCTTCAAGGCCTCCTCGCACGAGCGTATTATCGTGGGCAATATCAGCAGCGCCAAAGTCAGCGACCCCGCAAGCACGCTCTTGCCGTCGGAAACCTTCAGCGTATTTATAAGAAACGCCAGGCCGAAAAGCCCGAAGACCACGCTCGGAACCCCGGCGAGAGTGCCGACGCACATTCTCAAAAAGCCCGTTATGCCGCCTCCGCGGGCGTATTCGGAAAAATACACGGCGCTTGCCATGCCCAAGGGGGCGGCCACAAGCATGGCGCCAAGCGTCAGCCAGAAGGTTCCTACTATCATCGGGAAAATACCGCCGAAGATGTTTGCGTCGGCCGGATTGTCCGTGAAAAAGCCCCAGTAGAAGGCGGTGTGCGGGGCGAGCATCGCGTCGAAATCGGCTCTGAGGGTGTCGAGCATCTTCTCGACTGGGGTTCCGGAAAATTTCTCCCTTGCAGAAACCCTCACTGATTTCTCCGCCCCCGAGGCGTCCTTCTGAGTGAGCGTCAGAGTCTCTATATCCTCCGAGAAAATCTTCTTTGCATTCTCATAGCGCGTCTGCCCGTACTTTTGGCGCATGAGGTTCAAGGAGTTTTTCTCCAATGCGTCGCGCGGGCCCAGCAACTCGCGAACCCCGCTTTTAAAAACATTGTATGCGGCGTTTGTTTCGGCCAGATCGCTTTTTGCCTCCTCCAGTTTTCCGAGGGCGTAATGGACGGAGTTTCTCGCCACTGCAGAACGCGCGGAATATCCAGCGCCGCTTCCCTCGGTTAGAGTCTTTGAAATCTCCTTACCCGCCGCCGAGAGCTTATCTGCCTCGGCGTCGAGAAACTTCTCGAGACCGTACGAGCCGCCCGAAGTTTCAGACTCCTTCACGCAGCGCGCCAGCGTATCGGCGTAGCCGCTCCACAGCTTTTGTGAAATCTCCCTGATTTTTGCGGCCCGCTCGGACGACTTCAATTTCAACGCCCCGCAGATACGCTCTTTGTATTTCGCAGCCCCGGCCGTAGAGGCGCTTCTCAACGCGTCTATGTCCGAGGCGAATTTCTCCGCCGCCGCCGCAGACTCGTATGCGTCCGTAAGGGCGTAGAATTTCTCCCTTGCGGCATTTGTGGAGGCAAATCTGGCCTCGTCGGCCTCGGAGGCGTCCCTGCCGAAGTTCTCGCACAGGACTTTCTCGTGCTCCACCGTGGCCTTGAACACCACCGCTCCGGCTCCCCTTATTATTATGGGTAGCAGGAACGCCGCCACGCATACGCCGAGCATGACGAGGGTGAAAGTCGCAAGAGCGGTGAAGGATTTATCCAAAAGTTTTCTCGAAGAATCTTTCATTTTTTCGGAAGTTTGAATCCGCCGCCTATCCATTGCCCGGCGGCGTTAAATATGAGAGAGGCCATAAGCAGGCAGAAGCTCAGTGCAAAGAGAACATGGTAGCGGGCAGAACCCGTGCTTTGGTCGGCCTCGCCCATCTCGCCGGCTATGGTCGCAGTGACTGTGCGCACCGGCTCCAAAAAATTGTAGAACGGCTCTGGGATTTTCAGCGCGTTTCCGCTGGCCATCCATACGACCATCGTCTCCCCTACTACCCTCATCAGGCCCAGTATCACCGCAACGGCGATGCCGCTTTTTGCGCAGGGCAGAACCACTTTGAATATGGTCTCCGCGCGCGTTGCACCCAGCGCGAAGGAACCCTCGCGCATGTCGCGCCCCACGGAGCCGAGCGCGTCCTGCGAAAGGCTGACTATGGTGGGCAGCGCCATGACCGCCAAAATGACCGACGCGTTCAGCGCGTTTGTTCCGCTTGTTATTTCAACCGAGAGCATCTTGTGCGCCGCAAAAAGCCCGAGAGCCATCAGCAGCGCCCCTATCGGGACGGAGAACAGTTTTACAGGCGGGTTTCTCACATCTTTATAAAATACCGACGCCGCAAGTTCCCCCAGGCACATTGCCGCAACGACGCTCGCTGGAAATGCAATAAGAAGCACCGCCACGGCGAGCAACACGCCACCGTTTTCCTGAAGCAGCGGGGCGAAGACAACCAGCGCGAAGAACCCGTAAACCACAGACGGTATCGCCGCGAGGAGTTCCACGACCGGCTTGAAAGCGTTAGATATTTTAGGGCTGGATATTTCGCTTAAGGCGACCGCCGCGACTATGCCCGCCGGCACGGCCAAAACACAGGAGCCCAAAGTGACCATAACAGTCCCGTAAAATATGGAAAGCGCCCCGAAATGCGGAGCGTGGGAATCCGACGGCCTCCATTCAAAACCGCTGAAGAACTCCGCGGTATTTTTCAGGTCGGCAAAAAACGGCACAGCCTCCCCGGCGATAAAGAATATCATAAAGACTATCGCCACGGTGGGGAGCGCCGTTATGCAAAACAGGAGCAGGCGGCCCGCTCCCGCGCAGAAAGCCTGCGCAAAGCTGCCGCCGCCGCCCATTATAAGACTTTTAGGTTTTTTAGCCATCTTGCATTAGGATATTGCAGACGCCTATTCGCAAACGGGCACGAAGCCGAGGTCCTTGACTATTTCCCTGCCATCTTTGCTCAGATGCAAGTTCACGAAGTCGTAAATGGCCGACCCCATCTTGGGATATGCGTTTGTGAACAGGAACAGAGGGCGAGCAAGGGGATATTTGCCCGAAGAGACGCTCTTGAGGTCGGGAATTATGCCGTTTACCGACACAACCTTCACGGAGTTGTCCGCAAAGCCGAGCCCCACATAGGCTATCGCGTATTTTGTGGAGTTTACCCTCGAACGCGCCTGGCCGTTGGAACCGACGTATTCGGCATCCTTGCCCACGGGGGTTTTCTTCATGACAAGCTCGCCGAAGGTCTCGTAGGTTCCGCTGTTGGTGTCGCGGCTGATTACAACTATCTTGGCGTCGTCGCCGCCGAGTTCCTTCCAATTGGTGATCTTCCCCGAATAGATGTCCGCTATCTGCTCTATCGTCAGCGAGGAAACCTTGTTCTGGGGGTTTACCGCAATGGCGATGGCGTCGAAGGCGATGACGTGCGCTACGGGCATGATGCCCTTTTCAACGCAGCTCTTAAATTCGGCGGGCTTCATGAAGCGGCTCATGGCGGCTATGTCGCAGGCGGAATTCATCAGGCTCTTTACGCCGTTTCCGCTGCCGGATTCGCTGATGGTTATGTTTATGCCCTCGTGGTTCTCCTTGTAGAAGTCGGCAAAGGCTTTGGCTATGGGCCCCACTGTTGTGGAGCCGTCTATGGATATCTTGCCGTCTCCGCCTTCCGCGAGGCAGGACAAACCCGAGATGGCCGCGCAAGCGGCTATGGCTATTTTTTTCAGTATCGATGTTTTCATAATGAGAAATCCTTATGTTGAAGTTTTTATGCCTGTATTTTTAGAAGAGAACCTGCAGCTGCGCGCGCACGACGTCCGCATCGGAATGCCCGCCCGCGGAGTTGAACTGGTTTGCTCCGTTCATCTGAACCCACTCGTAGCCGAGCTGGAATTTCAGGTCGTTGCCCTTTATGTACCAGTTGAGGCCGGCGTATATGCTCTGGCCTGCGTTGTACTTCGCGCTGCCGGCGCCGTTTTTAATGCCGTCGCTCATGCTCGTACCGCGCCCGTCAGTATCCAACCAGGAGTAGCGCACGGCAGGCGCTATCTGCCCGAACTCGCCTATGTCTATTTTGTACTCGAGGCCGACGTTCACGCCCATGGGACAGGCGTCCTGCGAGTAATTGTTCTTTCCGTCCTCAACCTGCGCGAAGAGGAAGTCGCTCCAAAGGTCGAATCCCAGCGCCGATACCTTTATGTAGGGATTGACGCCCAAGACCGCCCCGTTGTGCGCGCCCGCGCTTCCCGCGACATTCATTCCGTCCGTGTAGGCGAAGTTCACGCCCGCCATGAAGGATGCGCCTTCAATCTCGCCCGAGTACGCCACATTGGCCGCGTACATCAAAGAGTTGTCGGCACCAGTCGGCAGCGAAGCGGGTGAATTGTTGAAAGCGTTGGTCACGGAGACCCCGTAGGTGAGGCCCTCTATCTCGTTTAGTTTTCCGTTCCAGTAAAGGCCCGTGTGCCTGCCCGCAAACCCGAGGCGCCTGCTGTTGTTGCCCTCGGCAAAGTAGCGCGTTGCTATGGAACGCTCCACGGTGATGAGCTTCGAGGCCGAGGTGTATTCCTCGAGGGCGAAGTTGACTTTGCGGTAGCCTATATCGGCCGTGCCCACAAGGCTGTCGTAGTCTATCTTCTTTGAGATGTAGGCGTATTCAAGATAGTTGTCAGAAGAGCGGGCAAGGTCCGCGATTACGGTTGCCGACCAACCGGAGCCTATGTCGGCTATCATGCCGATGAACATTCTGCGCATCATAAAGTCGTTCTTGCGCTGATATGTTGTTTTCGTGTCTCCGAGATATTCGGTAACGCCGATGTTCTCGTATTGGGTCTGCACTCTGCCCGTAAGCTTTATGGACTTTGTGCTTTTCTCCTTCGGGGTCACTGCCACTGAGCGCTTGCCGAGGTTGTCGGCCTCCGTTCTGGTTATGAGACCCTTTGAGACCAAAAGGTCGAGAGTTTGTTTGTCCTGCGCGGAAGCCTGGAACATCGCGCCCGCCGCCAAAGCGGCCGCGATTATCAGTTTTACGTATTTTGTATTCATGTGTTTTTATGTTTCCGAAAGCGCGAATTGCGTTTTCTTATGGCGCATATCAAACCATTTCGAGATTTGAATTGTATTTTGCCTTTGCGAGACTTCCGCAAGTTTCGGGCAAGATTCTCGCCCATAAATGCAAGAACATTGCCAGCGTATTGTTAGAAGTTTGTTAAGACGCAAAGAAAAGTTGACGAGGCAGTTTAGCGGGCCAAGACTGCTCGCAATATGGGCGACATATTGGAAACTAACGGCAAATCCCGCAGCGTGTTTTTCAGGATATTCACCTCTACGCTGGGACTGTGCGCACTGATAATAATATCGGCGGGGCTGCTGGGATACTCGCTGCTCGAGCGTGACATAGAGCGCAACGCCAAAAACATACTCGACGTCTCGTCGAGCCTGATAACCGACTGCCTCGACGCCGGGCTTCCGCTCGACAAGATATCTCGAACGGCAAAGAGCTTCGACAAGGAGCTCGACATACGCACCACGCTGATAGGCTCGGACGGGGCCGTCCTGTTCGACTCCGAAGCCGACGCCGCAAAGATGCCCAACCATATGGACAGGGCCGAAGTGCGCGAGGCCCTAAAAGGCCAAAAGACCTTCGAGCAGAGGCATTCCGAGACCCTTTTTAAAAAGATGATATACGTGGCAGCCCCCGCGGGGAAGATGTCTGGCGGCGGCGCCGCGTACTGCGTCAGGCAGTCCATACCGGCATCGTCGTTGGCAAAGAGCAGGAAGCTTCTCGCAGCCGACTGCGCCGCAATAGCCACTATCGCCATAATGGCAGCGGCGCTCTTCTCCTGGCTGATAGCAAGGCGCATAGCAAGCCCGCTAAAACGCCTGACGGAGCTTTCCATACAATACACCAACGGGAACTTCGACGCAGAGCCCCAGAAGAGCCGGACCGAGGAGATAGACACTCTTGCAAACTCACTCTCGGAGATGGCTCGCAACCTTAAAAAGAGGATAAAGTCCCTCAAGAAGCGCAATTTCGAGCTCGACGAAATCTTCGGGCAGATGGCCGAGTGCGTATTCATATGCTCCCAGGACGGCCGCATAAGGCGCTTCAACAAGGCGCTGGCAAAGCTCTTCGGGATACCCGAGAACGCCGAAAACATCGACATGGCCGAGTATCTCAGGAATACGGAGCTTCTCAGCCTGATAGCGGAGACTTTCGACTCTAAAAAAATAGTCTCGAAGACGGTGGAGATATCCACGGAGGGCCCATACGCGGTCACGGGGACTCCCCTGCCCTACAACTCGCAAAACGCAAGGGCGCTGTTTGTCATGAGGAACGTCTCGCCGGAAAAGCGCGCCGAAAGGCTCAGGAGGGAGTTTGTATCCGGGGTGTCGCACGAGCTGAAAACCCCGATAACCTCCATAAAGATGTGCGCGGAGACCCTCGAGGAGCTCGATATAACGCAGGAGGCAAAGCACTTCGCCAAGATGATAAACACCCAGAGCGACAGAATGGCAAACCTTGTAAACGACATGCTCCTGCTCTCCCGGATTGAATTTACCGAGGAATACGCGCAGAAGACCTTTACGCGCTTCAACGTCGCGCAGCTTCTTGCTGAGGCGCTGTCCTCGCACGCGCCCCAGGCTGAGAACATGGAGGACTCCACTGAAATCATATGCCCCGGAGACCTCGAAATATCCGGGGACAGGACCCTCGCGCTGATAGCGGTAAGCAGCCTTGTGGACAACGCGGTAAAATACGGCGGGAAAAACTGCAAGATAACGCTCTCGGCGCACAGGGAGGGGACAAAGACCGTAATCAGCGTCGGAGACAGCGGCCCCGGCATAGCCGCCGAGCACCTGCCGAGGCTCTTTGAGCGCTTCTTCCGCGTCGACAAGGGCAGATCACGCGCGCTCGGCGGCACGGGCTTGGGGCTTGCAATAGTCAAACACGTTGCGATAATGCACGGAGGAGAGGCCTCCGTAAAAAGCAAGCCAGACAAAGGATCGGAATTTTCGATTTCATTCGCCGACAGACTATGAAAAAACACATACTGATAATAGAAGACGAAGACGCCATAGCCGAACTCGTAAAATTCAACCTCGAGAAGAACGGTTTTGAATGCTCGCGCACGGACTCGGCGGAGGCCGCGCTCAAACTCTTTGAGGGAGGGGCTTCGTTCGACCTCATACTGCTCGACCTCATGCTCACCGGCATGGACGGCACAGATTTCTGCCGCATATACAGGGCGGACAAGAGCCTCAGGCAGATTCCCATAATCATGCTAACCGCCAGGAGCGAGGAGGCGGACATAGTCAGCGGGCTGGAATTCGGCGCCAACGACTACATCACAAAGCCTTTCAGCCAGCGCGTTTTGCTCGCGAGGGTGCGTGCGCAGCTAAGGAGCGGGCAGGAGTCCTCGCAGGCTTCGTCGAAAGCCGGCGCGCACGGAATAGAGATGGATACCGAGTTCCACGAAGCGCGGATAGGCTCAAAGGCGCTGGAGCTGACCGCAAACGAATTTGAAATTCTCGAGATGTTCGTGCGCGCCCCCGGAAGGGTATTTTCGAGGGACGCAATAATAAAGAATCTCCACGGAGACGGCTATCCCGTCACAGACAGGGCCGTGGACGTGGCCATAGCCAACCTGAGAAAGAAGCTCGGGAACAAGGCAGATCTCATAGAGACGGTGCGCGGAGTCGGCTACAGGCTCGCAAAGTAAGATTGCTTTCCGGCTTTGGGATTAAGGGCAGATTCCATTATTTGACGCGGGCGGCATAACACCGCCTGCGAATATTTTTACGGGGCAGGAAAGCGGGAAATAATTTAAACATTCCAGGGCAATATATGCTCATCCTCGACTCAATTGCCGAGAATGATAATAGCCTATCGACACCAAGAAAAAGAGCCGTTCAAACTAACGCATAGCTCTAATTACAAGACATTACATAGGGAGGGTTTATTATATGTGAGGAAGTTTCTTTTGCTGCTTCTGGCATGGAGCATGGCCTGCTTTGCATATGCCCAAAACATCATTTTGCCGCAGCCCTCGACGGAGCCGAGCGAGTCCCAGAGAAAGCAGATAGAGCGCAAGTACGGCATGTTTATACATTTTGGCATAAACACCTTTCACGACGAGGAATGGACTGACGGCTCAAAACCCGCCCCGTCATACGCCCCCGCAAACATAGACGCCGACCAGTGGGTGCGCGCGGCGAAAGATGCGGGCATGCGCTATATCATTCTTGTCGCCAAGCACCACGAAGGATTCTGCCTGTGGGACAGCAAGTACACTGACTACGATGTGGCAAGTTCGGGCAACAAGACAAATGTAATAGAGGAGGTGGCCAAAGCATGCAAAAAGCACGGCATAGGCCTGGGGTTGTACTATTCTCTTTGGGACAGGAAGGCTAACGCCGACGTGAAGGATTGGAAAAAGGACGCCGACTACAACAAATATATGCTCAATCAATTAAACGAGCTTATAGACATAACTGAAAAATATGCGGATTTAGTCGAGTTCTGGTTCGACGGAGGCTGGGTTAAGGAAAGCTACCGCTGGCCCGTCATGGATATATACCAGCTTATCAAGTCGAGGATACCGGGCTGCCAGGTGGGCATAAACACCATACCATAGGCACTCCAAAGAATATAGACACGATGTGCCGTCCGGAGGACCAGAAGGAGGGCTATCCCATACGCTATTTCCCGAGCGATTTTAGGCTTAGCGACCCGCGCCTGCCTTCCGACAACGACCCTAAGCTTTTCACCCACGACGGGAAACTATACTACATGCCCTGGGAAACTACAATATGCATAAGCAAGAGGTGGTTTTACAACACCAAGGACCACGAGTTTAAATCCCTGGACGAATTGGAGAAGCTCTTCAGGCATTGCACCAAAAACGACAATATCCTCATATTGAACTGCCCGCCGAACCGCAACGGCAAGCTCAGGGACGAAGACGTAAAAATCCTAAAAGACCTCTACGCGCGCGTTAAAGACTGCCTGTAACGCGCCTCTTGGCTGAGAGGCTTGCGCAGGCGTTTGGCCGGCGCCAATTTTCCCCGATGCCGGAACTTATATGTTCCGGCATTTTTATTTGCCTCAAACATGCCCGCATATTGCCCACTTCCATAGGCTGGCGATTTGATTAAGACTAAGAAAAATAAATGGGCACATTCTGCACTTAAAGCTAAGCCCGCGAGGAGCGCCCGCCGTATTGACATTTAGCGAGCGATTTTTTTATATGATAAAAAGTATTCATTCGTCAGGCTTTAACCGATTCAAGGGGGGGATATTATTATATGGCGAGGATTATCTCTATTTTCCTTAAATTAGCCTTAACGGCGCTGTATTTTCAGTGCGCTATTTTATTCGGGGCGGGCAAAGGCCTATACATTAAAGACGGGCGCTTTTACAAAGACGGGAAAGCGGTCAACGCGCACGGAATAAACTACTTCAATGTATTTTTAACGATAAACAATGCCTCCGTCAAAGGCCGTGAGGACGACATGTCGTGGAAGCGCGGCCTGGAAACATTGTCAAAGAACAAGGTTCCCTTCATAAGGTTTTCAGTGTTTCCGTTTTATCCGATAAACTGGAAACTGTATCTGGAGGACAAAGAGGCGTATTTTTCCAATTTGGACAAAGTTGTAAGAGAGGCCGAAAGGCTGAACATAGGGCTGATTCCTTCGGTTTTTTGGGTTCACTATACGCTTCAAGATCTGCTGAAAGAGCCTGTCAGCGCAATAGGCAAGGAAAATTCCAAGACTCGGGATTTCATGCGCACCTACGCGAGGGAGGTTATAACGCGCTACAAGGACAGCCCCGCAATATGGGGCTGGGAGTTTGGCAATGAATTTGCGCTTGCCTGCGATTTGCCCGGAGAAAAGACGGGGCTGCCTATCGCAATAGCATCTTTGGGCATGCCCCCTGCGAGAAGCAAGGCTGACAAATTGAAAAGGGAAGACGTATATCCCGCGTATATAGAATTCGCAAAGATCGCCAAAAGTCTGGACAAAACAAGGCCGGTTTTCACGGGAGATGCTATTATCCGTTCCACCGCATACAATAACAGGTACAAAAGAACATGGGATAAGGATTCCGCCGAAGAATCAAAAATAATGCTCCGCGAGGACAATCCCGACCCGATAGACACAATCACGATACACGCATATAAGGACGCCATGCTTGCGTTTAAATGGACCGGCGGCATCTCGGAGAGCTTTCAGTTTGCGAAGGCTGTTTCGGACCGCGTTGGGAAGCCTATATTCGTGGGCGAATGGGGCATTCCCAACAGCATGGAGGATCCCGAAAACATAAGGTATATGGAGGAGATTGTATCCGCCATGAAGGCGGCGAAAATCCAACTGAGCGCAGTCTGGGTATTCGGACTAAAAGACCATAGCACGGGACAGAAATGGGACATATCGCAAGACGGCGACAGAAATATTTATTTTAAGAAATTAAGGGAGCTAAACGGTCTGGAATAGCCCTATATATCGGAAATATTCGCGCGGACATTCGTCTTTGCTCGGGGGGGGCCACGGCAAAATTCCATCGGCCCAAAACGCATGAAGCCGGGTGAAATCCGCCGAGCTTTGAGCGCTGCGCAATGCCCCCGAAAAATGAAAAAGCCCGCAAGGCGCTTGATTGCGCGGCTTGCGGGCTTTTTTCAGTGGCTGTTCAGGCAGGGATCGAACCTGCGACCAAGTGATTAACAGTCACCTGCTCTACCACTGAGCTACTGAACATCACTAAAAATGAAAGTCTGCA
>CALXLX010000037.1 GCA_944389315.1 uncultured Opitutales bacterium | reverse complement strand
CGCCCGGGGCAAATTCGTACGCGTCGCGTTAAACGATTTTAACAAACAAGAGCCGCCACGCTAAAAAAGGGCATAAAAAAGCCCGAAGCGCATTTTCAAAGAGCTTCGGGCCTAAATATATAAACTTTTCCGCCGCTGAAGGCGAATCTTCCTTAATTCTGCTGAATCTGCGGAACTACGGGAGCCTCGGGCTGGGCGGGAGCATCGGCAACGTCGAGCAAATCAACGTCGAAAATGAGCGTGGAGCCCGCGGGGATGCCCGGAAGAGCCTGGTTGCCGTACCCGAGCTTGGCGGGTATGTACAAAGTTATCTTGCCGCCCTTGCCGATTTTCTGAAGGCCCTCGCGGAAGCCCGCTATGACCTTGTCGAGCGGGAATACCGCAGGCTGGCCGGCGTTTGCGGAAGAATCGAACACCTCTCCGTTAATCAGCTTGCCCGTGTAGTTTATGGTGACTACGGATTTGTCCGTGGGCATGGGGGCCTTGCCCTGCTCCTTGATTTCGTAGGCCAGGCCGCTCGGAGTTTTTACAATCTTCTTGTTGTTGTCCAAATCCTTCCAGAACGATGCGGATTTCTCCTCGTTCTTCTTGGCGATTTCCGCAAGGTTCTTATCCGCGCGCTCGCGCAGATAAGCGCTCATCTTCTCGCCTACCGCCTGCATGTCCGCGGGGGCCTTTGCGCCGCTGAGAGCCGTCTTCATGCCCTCTACGAACACCGCGAATTCCGCGTCGGTAAACTGCAGTTCGGAAAGGCCGCTGCGTTCCCCCACGAGGAAGCCGAAAGTTTTTATGTAGTTGTCAACCTCCGCCTTGTCCTGAGCAAAGGAGGAAGCCGCCGATACGAAAATGGCAGACGCCGCCAGGCAGCCCGCCGCAAGATATTTGTTTAATTTCATAACTTATTATGTTGGGTTGTTTTTCGCAAAGTCAAACACAATATCGACTAAGCATGCGTCTTATTGAGTCTTTTTTTCTGACACACCGCAAACTTCGACACCCAAAACGCGCGCAAGTTCCCCCCATGGGCGGAAAATTATTGTTGCGCCGGATAAAACAGCCCTTAGTTTCAAGATTTATGCAAAAGGCAATAGGCAGAACGCGCGTATGGTTTTCGGGCAGGGTCCAGGGTGTGGGCTTCAGATACAAGGCCCGCCAGATAGCCCAGGGATACGACGTATCCGGCACGGTCGAAAACCTCGACGACGGCAGGGTACTGCTTTGCGTGCAGGGAGAAAAGCCCCAGAGGGAGGCGTTTATAAAGGAATTGAAGCTCGTCATGGCCGATTTCATACGCAAGTGCGACGAAACCGAAGACGAGGTATCTTTCCGCTACAGTGGCTTTGAAATTATAGCCTGAGCGCCGAGGCAGATAACTACTACAATATATTTATATCCACGCGCGAACGGAAAATTTTTATGGAATACGTCCTACAGGCGAAAAAGATTTCAAAATACTTCAAATTCGGGCTGCGCTCGGTGGTTGTCGAGGCGCTAAAAGACGTGTCTTTTTCGGTGCCGAAAGGGTGCATTTTCGGCCTGCTGGGGGCTAACGGCGCGGGCAAGAGCACGGCGATAAAAATCCTCTTGGGCCTGCTGAGGCAGAACTCGGGCACGGTCGAGATATTTTCCGGGGCGTTGAATTCGGCGGCGAAAAAGCGCATGGGATACCTGCCAGAGACCCCCAATTTCTACGGTTTTCTAACCGGCCTTGAGCTTGTGTCGTTCTACGCGAAGCTCTGCGGCCTGAAGGGCAAGATTGCGGAGCAAAAAGCGGCGGAGGCCCTTGAAATGGTGGGCTTGTCGGATGCGTCGGGCAGGAGGGTTAGCCTATATTCAAAGGGCATGCAGCAGCGAGCGGGCCTCGCGCAGGCGATAGTCCACGACCCCGAACTTCTGATACTCGACGAGCCCGCCTCCGGGCTGGACCCCGTGGGAATGTCCGACATGGCGGAGATTATCCTAAAACTCAAGGAACGGGGCAAGACCGTGCTGCTGTCCTCGCACATGCTCGCGGAGGTCGAGAAGCTCTGCGACGAAGTCTGCATACTTTCAAGGGGCGAGATTGCCGCGCAGGGCTCGCTCGACTCCCTGCTCGACAAGCCAAACTCAGCGGTCCTGAACATGTCTTCGGTGTCGGAACAAAATGTCGAGAAGGTAGTAAAATACGCCGAGAGCCTCGGGGCAAAAATAGACGGCGCCCGCACGGGGAGGGAAAGCCTGTCGGAATTTTTCAAATCTGTTTCAAAAAGATGAGAAACGTTTTTCTTATAGCTCGAAACACTTTTATGGAGGCGGTGCGGCAGAGGCTCGTGCTGCTGATAACTCTCGCGGCGCTTGCGCTTATACTGCTTTCAAAATACCTGCTCAGGCTCGATTTGGGCCACGGCGTGCTGAAGTTTGTCTCGGACTTTACGGGAGGGGCGCTGACGTTCTTCGGAATGGTAATATCGGTGGTGGCCGTATGCCAGCTGACGCACTCTGAACTGGAGCGCAAAACCGTGGCCACGCTGCTGTCAAAGCCCGTGAATTTTCTCCAGTTCACCTACGGTAAGACGCTCGGCGTGGCGGCCATGCTTTTTTGCTTCTGCTTCGCGGTGGGGCTATCGGGCTGGATTATGGTGGAATACACGGAATTTTCCCTATCAAAGGTTCCGCCCGAGTTCCTGTCGGACAAACCCTTCAGCTCGGCGGGTTTCTGGGTGTTCGTCCTATGCCAGTGGCTTAAACTCTGCCTGATTGCGGCCATGGCCTGCGCGGTATGCTCGGTGTCGAGTTCGCTGATGTTCTCGGTGACCACTTCGTTTATGCTCGTGGCGGCGGGAATACTCGCGTCCATAGACACGGGCCCGCTGGCAGATAAAAACATAGCGCAGATTGTTGCGACAGTTCTGCTACCGAACTTCAACTTCTTCTCGGAATCCGAAAAATACGCATTCTCGGCCCCGTCATGCATCCAAACTTCGGCGGCGGCGGCCTACGCGGCGGGCTACTTTGTCATAGCGGGGGCGGCGGCGGCATGGTGCTTTTCAAGAAGGTCCCTATGAAAATTCCTGCGGCTGATTTCCTACAGAAGGCGGCTGTGCTGATCCTGGGCGCGGCGGCGGCGTGGGCGGTTTCCCTGCCGCTGGGGAAATTGTCCCTAAGCGAGGCGGACACGGAGGAAAATCCGGCGAAAAAAATAAGGCTCGACTCGAGCCTCGGCAGCGGAATGCTCGTCGGGATACTTGGCGGATACGGGGCGCTGCTGTCGGACTTCGCGTGGGTAAGCGCGTATCTTTCTTGGGAGAAAAGGGACTCCGCAAGGTGCCTTGCTGCGATAGATCTGGCTGTGGCCCTAGACCCGGACATGTCCCAATTTTGGATACAGGGGGCAAGAATGATAGCCTACGACATGCCGCATTGGAAGATAGCCGAGCTCAAGAAGGCGGGGGGGGCGGCGCCGTCGGAGGAGGTTGCAAAAGCGGTGCACAGGCGCCTTACCTTTGAGGCGCTGCGCTTTCTGGACAGGGCCCTTAAGATAATGCCGGACAACGAGGAAATAATCATCGAGAAGGGGCAAATCTACCTAAACCGCCTAGACGACTACGCCCGCGCGGTCGAATGCTACGGCAAAATAATGCAAACCCAAAAGGATCCGCCCGTATTCGTAAGGCGCATATACGCCGGCTGTCTGGAGATGCTCGGCCGCTATTCCGAGAGCCTGAAGGTCCTGGAGGATCTTATTAAGATACTCGAGCCGGACGAGCCCCTCTACCCCATTGTGAGGGAACAGATATCCGCCCTGAAGAAAAAGGCGGAAAAATAGCGCCCATGCGCGGAGGGGCGGAAAATTGCGCCGCGGCAATTAAAGTGTTGAAAAGTTCGCACCTTAATTTAGTAAGGAGGGTTAGATTATGATAAGAAAAGCCTTTTTCATTTTTATGACGGGCGCCGTGGTGTTATTTTCGCTTTCGGCGGCGGCCCAAAGCCGTATAGACGCGGGCGTGGTCGTGACAGACGCCGGTTCCCTGAATGTGCCGGTTTACAGGATAGCCGTGGAATGCGCGGATTCCGACGTGGCGGCCTTGGCAAGAAGGGTTCTGCCGACTCACGGAAGCTTCAATCTGGCGCAGAAAGCCAACGCGCAGATAACTTTTTCGCTGGTTAAGACTTCTCCGACGTCGGTAAGGCTTTCGCTTGGCGGCGTAAAGGGGTTTGACAGGAGCTTTTCGGGCTCCGACTGGCGCGAAGCGCTGATGAAGGCGCTCGACGCGGCCACAGAGGCCATCGTGGGGACTCCCGGCTATTTTAACGGGAAAATCGCCTTCACATATTCGGCGGGCAAGAACAGCCCGAGCCAGATTTACCTTTCGGACATAGGTTTCCAAAAGATAAAGGCCCTAACGGCCGACAAGACGGACTCCATCATGCCGCACCTGAGCCCCGACGGCACAAAGGTCTCCTACACGGGATATTTCCGCTCGGGGTTCATGGATTTGTTCGAGATAAACCTCAACACAAAGACGCGCAGGACGCTGGCCTCCTACAGGGGCAGCAACACGGGCGGGGCATACAGTCCGGACGGCTCAAAAATAGCCATGATACTTTCGACTACGGGCAATGCGGAAATCTGGGTGGGCTCGGCGTCCGGCAAGGGGCTCAAGCGCCTGACGAGGACATCTGCGACGGAGTCCTCGGCCTCTTTCAACGCCGACGGCAGCAGAATAGTGTTCTGTTCAGACCCGCGCGGAGCGCCGCTCATCTACACCATGCCCGTATCCGGCGGAAAAATTTCCGCGGTTCCCACAAATATAAGCAATTATTGCTCGGAGCCGGCCTGGAATTGGATGGACCCAAATAAGATAGCCTTCACGGCGGCGGTGTCGAGAGGCTTCCAGGTTGCCGTGTGCGATTTGAAATTGCGCCGCAGCGAATGGATAACCAGCGGCGGGAACACTTCTTGGCCCGTATGGCTCAACGACGGCAGGCATCTTATCTGCACGCGCGGAGTGCGCGGCGGCAAGACTTCCCTTTGGATTGTGGACACGGCCACAAAGAAGCAGACAAAACTGCATTCGGACTCTTTCGGGAACACCTCGGAGGCGTCTTTTGCGTATCCCTTACGATAGGCGTATGATGAAGCTTTTCACACTCGATTTGGAGGGGGTTCTGGTTCCCGAGATATGGATAGCCCTCGCCGAGAAGACGGGCATAGAGCAGCTGAGGCGCACCACGCGCGACGAGCCCGACTATTCGAAGCTCATGCGCTACCGCATGGACATACTCGACGAGCGGGGCATAGGCCTGGCGGACATATGCGCGGTGATATCCGAACTGGAGCCGCTAGAGGGGGCGAAGGAGTTTTACGACTGGCTCAAAAGCCAGGCTCCCACGGTAATAATTTCCGACACTTTCGAGCAGTTTGCCGGCCCGCTTATGGAGAAGCTCGGCTACCCCACCCTGTTTTGCAACACGCTCGAAGTTTCCGACAAGGGCATGATAAGCGGCTACAAGTTGCGCTGCAAGGACCAGAAGAGGCTGTCCGTGGAGGCTTTCAGGAGCATAGGCTACGAGGTGATATCCTCGGGGGACTCCTACAACGACCTGCCCATGCTGAGGGCTGCAAACAGGGCGGCGCTATTCAAGCCTACGGAGAAATTCGCGCAGGAGAATTCCGATCTGCCCGTTGCCAGAAACTACGCGGAGCTTAAGGCCATATTTGAAAAATTTTTAAATTCGTAAGATGAAAACCGACAAAACCCAGGATGGCAGATACGCCGCAAGGGGCGTATCCGCAGGCAAGGAGGAGGTCCACGCGGCGGTGGACAAACTCGACAGGGGCGTCTTTGCGGGCGCGTTCTGCAAGATAACGCAAGACTTTCTGACGGGGTCAAAATCGAAGTGCAACGTCATACATTCAGACGGTAGCGGCACTAAGAGCATAATAGCCTATCTGCACTACAAGGAGACGGGCGACGCAAGCGTCTTCAGGGGCATATCGCAGGACTCCCTGGTCATGAACATAGACGACCTGCTGTGCATAGGCGCGGTGGAGCGCATACTCATATCCAACACGGTAAACAGGAACGCGGTAAATTTCTCAGGAGCGGCCCTGGCGGAGCTTATTCTTGGCGCGGAGGAGTTTCTGGCGGACATGCGCAAGCTCGGCGTCAAGGCGTACTCGGGCGGCGGAGAGACGGCGGACGTCGGCGACCTGACGGGTTCCGTGGTGGTAGACTCCTGCGCGGTGGCGGTGATGGACCGCAAGGACGTCATAACCGGCAGGGACATCAAGCCCGGCCTTGCGATAGTCGGGCTGGCATCCTACGGGAAGGCAAAGTACGAGAAGTTTGAAAACAGCGGGATAGGCTCTAACGGGCTGACGAGCGCCAGGCACGACATGCTCTGCCCGTACTACCGCAAGAAGTATCCCGAGACGTTCGACTCCAACACAGACAAAAAGCTCGTATATTGCGGGCCGTATATGCTCTCGGACAAATTGCCGGAATCGGGCATGACAGTCGGCCAGGCGCTGCTGTCGCCGACGCGCACATACGCGCCTGTCATACTGGCGCTCTTGAAGAGGCACAGAAGCTCCGTAAAGGGGCTGGTGCACTGCTCCGGCGGCGGGCAGACGAAGTGCGTGAGATTCGGCAAGGGAGTGCATTTTATAAAGGACAACCTCCTGCCTGTGCCCCCTGTATTCAAGGCAATACAGAAGGCCAGCAAGACGACCATGCGCGAGATGTTCGAAGTCTACAACATGGGCCACCGCATGGAGGTCTATTGCCCCCACGAGGACGCGGAAAAGATTGTAAAAGTTGCAAAATCCTTCGGGATAGAGGCGGCTGTCATAGGAAGAACGGAGAAATCGGCGCGCAAGGACGGCAAGAACCATGTAAGCGTAGCATGCGGCGGCGAGGTTATAGAATACGGGCCGAGAGATTAGAAACAAACAAAAACACAATCCGCAGGCGGCGCGACAACGTCGCAAAGCAGCCTTCTGCGGGAAATTTTGAGGATAAGACAAAGCCATGTTAAAAGCAGGCATAGTAGGCTTACCCAATGTGGGCAAGAGCACACTTTTCAACGCGCTGACCCGCTCGCGAAAGGCGGAGGCGGCAAACTATCCGTTCTGCACTATAGAGCCGAATGTCGGCGTGGTGGAAGTTCCAGACGACAGGCTTGCCCCGCTTGCGAAAATCGCCAAGACGAACGTGATAATACCCGCGGCGGTCGAGTTTGTTGACATAGCCGGCCTCGTGGCGGGGGCGAGCAAGGGAGAGGGGCTGGGCAACAAGTTCCTCGCCAACATAAGGGAGGTTGACGCGATAGTGCACGTGGTCAGGTGTTTCGACGACGACGATATTCTGCACAGCATGGGCTCCGTCGACCCCGTCAGGGACATAGACGTAATTACGACGGAGCTCGTCCTGGCGGACTTGCAAAGCTGCGAGAAGCAGCTTGAGTCGAACGCGCGCAAGGCAAAGGGCATGGACAAAGACGCCATAAAAAACGTAGAGATCCTCAAGCGCGCGATAGAGCATTTAAACGCCAACAAGCCGGTCTCCACGCTCGAATGTTCGGACGAGGAGCGCGAGCGCCTAAAGGGCTTTTTCCTTCTTACGTCAAAGCCGGTGATATACGCGTGCAACGTGTCCGAGAACGACATCTCCGCCGCGGAGCCAAACGGCTACGTCAAGAGCGTCGTGGAGTACGCGTCGAAGGAGCACGGGGCGTCGAGCTGCGTAATTTGCGCCAGGCTCGAGGAGGAGCTTGGGGAGCTGTCGAAGGAGGAGTCCGCTGCGTTTCTCAAGGAGATGGGGCTTTCCGACAGCGGAGTCGGAGAGCTGATACGCCGCACATACGACCTCTTGGGGCTGGCCTCCTACTTCACCGCCGGCGAGAAAGAGGTGCGCGCATGGACCTTCGTTAAGGGAATGACCGCCCCGCAGTGCGCGGGAGTCATACATACGGACTTCGAGCGTGGCTTCATAAAGGCCGAAGTGGTCAGCTACGAAGACCTAATAAAGGCCGGCTCGGTGGCGGCCGCGCGCGAGGCGGGAACATACAGGCTCGAGGGCAAAGACTACAAGTTCGCCGACGGCGACGTGGCCCTCTTCCGCTTCAACGTCTGATATCGCCGGACAAAAAACGCGAGGATACCTGTGGATTCTTTCAAGACAAAGCTCATAAAGATATGCGCCTCCCCGAGGTTCACGGTATTTTTGCTCATATATGCCGCCGTGCTGACATTTGCCGCCACGCTCGAGCAGGGCGCCATAGGCATAGCGGCAGTTCAGGACAGATACATAGACTCCTTCGTTTGCCTCTACCCTTCCGAGCCCTACTTGGGCTTCATAAAGATTCCTCTGTTCGGAGGGGCGGCTGTGGGGCTTGCTGCAATAGTAAACATTCTTGCGAGCGGATACAGGTACGTTAAGACGAACGTGCGCGGATTCTGGTTTTGCGCTGTACATCTGTCCATAGCGCTCCTGATAGCATCGGGCTTCATACAGTATTTCACGAAAATCCAGGGCAGCATGACAATAGCGCAGGGAACGGCCACAGACATAGTCAGCCTGTCCGAGCCTAAGGACGCCTTCCACAAAACCCTGAAGCTGCCTTTCAAGATAAAGCTCGAGAAATTCGAGATAGACCTGTGGCCGGGCAGCTCGATAGCCAAGGACTATTCGAGCAAGATTGCCATAATAAACGGCCCGTCGGAGCAGCCCTTCACGGTGAAGATGAACTCCCCCGTATCGTTCGGCGGATGGACGTTTTACCAGTCGAGCTACATGCACGACGGCAAGACAACCGTCCTGAGCGCGGTGAAAAACCCCGCAAAGATACTTCCGTGGTTTTCCGTGGGAGTGGCGTTTGCGGGAATGCTCGCAATGTTTGCGACAAAGTTTTTTAGGAGGAGGCCAGCGCAAAGATGAGAAGGCTGTTTGCACTTATATCCGTCGCGGCGGGCATAGCGGTTGGTTTCTCCGGCGTTGGCATGGAGTTTTTGCGCAGGGCGGCAACCCCCTATGCCGACTATGCCCTATATTCCGATTTGGCCTCACTGCCGGTAAACAGGGCGGGCAGGATAATGCCCATATCAAGCGCCGCGGCCGACGCGCTTAGAATGGCGGGGGGGAAGTCCACCTACAAGGACTCATCGGGGCAGAGGCAGTCAGCCTCAAAATGGATATGGCTTCTAAACGCAAAACCGGCTGAATTTCAAAAGCTGCCCCTGTTCAGGACGGACAATCCCGAAATTTCAAAATTGATGGGAGCCTCCGGCAGATATTACACGCAGGAAGCGCTCGAGAAGAACCACGCGGCGCTCATTGAGGGGCTGAAATCGGACGACGAACGCTATGCGAGGGCGTGCGAATCGGCCCTGGCGGGTTCGCTGGAGTATTCCTTTGCATCGGCGGCTCTGGGCTTTTCCTTCGCGCAGTCGACGCCCCGCAAAACCGCGGACGACTGGTTTAAAGCCATAGACACCGCGGCCGCGGAGCTGATTTCCGCCCGCGCCGAGAAGCGCGAGCCGTCAGACGCAAAACTTGCCGAAGCCAGCTCCACACTGAAAATTCTAAACGAGGTGAAGCTCTACGAGGACGCCTACCCCAATTCGCTAATACGCATAGTGCCTGAGGCCGACGGCCATTGGCTGACAAGTGCCTCGGCCCTATTAAAGAGGGACATCACCCCCGCCGAGAAGGAAATTCTCCTGCTCTTTGCAGACATAGTATCGGACATCTCCTCTGACAACGCCGCCTCCGCGCGGGAAAACGCCGGAATTTTAAGGGCGAAGATGGAGGCCTCCATAGGCAGGAAGGCTGTTTTGAAGGCCGAATTTGAAAACTTTTTCAACAATTTCGATCCGTTCACGAGGGGCTTTATCCTATATGCGGCGGCGTTTTTGCTTGCCCTGGGCGGGCTTGCAGCAAGGGGGGAAGCGTCTAAGACGCTCTCAATATGCGCGGGGATATTCTTCGCATTTGCGCTGGCAAGCCAGACTTTCGGGATATTTGCGAGAATGTACATACAGTCGAGGCCACCTGTGACAAATCTCTATTCGTCGGTGGTATTCACGGGCTGGGGAGCGGCCGTTTTGGGGTTTCTGACGATGCGTAAAGGCGGAGCACTCTTCATGATGGCCGGAGCCGCCGCGGGAGGAGCGTCTTTGCTGCTTGCGCTGAACATGCCCTATTCGGGGGACTCAATGGGAATGATGACTGCGGTGCTCAACTCAAACTTCTGGTTGACCGCCCATGTGGTAACAATAATGCTCGGCTACTGCGGAGTCTTCCTCGCCGGATTCCTCGCCTCGATGAAGATACTCTCATTCGCGCTTTTCCGCAGGCCGCTGAACAGGGAAAACTCGGAGAACTTCTTCAAGAACATCTACGCGCTTCTGTGTTTTTCTCTGCTGTTCTCCTTCGCGGGGACTATGCTCGGAGGCGTCTGGGCAGACTTTAGCTGGGGAAGGTTCTGGGGCTGGGATCCGAAGGAAAACGGCGCTCTTATGATAATTCTCTGGGTGGGAGCGGCTATACACGCGAAGACTCTGCATATAGTATCGGACAGGACGTTTTTGGCCATGTGCGCATTCGGCAATGTTGTGGCGGCATGGGCGTGGTTCGGGGTCAATATGCTCGGGGTCGGGCTGCACTCCTACGGGTTTATGTCGGGCGGGTGGAAATGGTTTGCGGTATTTGTGATTCTGCAGACGCTTATCGCCATCGCGGCATTGATACCTCCGAAGAAAAACATGGAGAAATAGGGCTTGAATTGCGCTCGCCGCGCATTTTCAATTTTGCAACAACGCCAGCCTGATTGCCGACATGGATAAAAAATTATAAGCTTATGAAAAAATATATATGCCTCATTTGCGCCATTGCGCTGCTTCCCTGTTTGTGGGCCAATTCAGACACCGCCGACACGGAGAGCAACAAGTCAGAAAAACCTCTCGGGAAAACCGAGCTTAGAAAGCTTTTTAAAGAGCGCGTTAAGAATAAACAGAACGGCGACTTTATAATAGACCTTTCGGAGGCAAATGAAGTAGAATTCCCAAGAGGGAGCAAGATAAATTCCGTCCAGGCAAGATTCCTCTCCTATGTCGACAAGGATCTGGACGTAAAAGAGCTCTCGAAGATGATAGAAAAAGCGAACAGCAAAAAGAGCGCCGCAAAAGGAATGATTTCCGTCGACGCAGTGTTCTCCTCCATAGCAAAATACCTCGCGCCAAAAAACATGAATCTGCAAAAGCTGTCCTTTTCCGAGGGCAACATACGGCAGCGCATAGAGGACGGACTTCCGGTCTTGTGCATGGTTTATGCCTCCGACGAATACAAGAAAATAGTTCCAAGGAGCGCGGAAAGATCGGAATCTTTTTCTGACATACAGCAGAAGAAGGCGTGGAACTCACATCTCTCAAAGAATATATTAAAGATTAAGGAATTTGACAATCAGACGATTTCATCCGGGCTACTGATAGGCTTCAATCCCGATACGGGCGAATATCTCGTTCTGGGCCTGGAGGATGAACCATTCTGGATGCACGCAAAGGAGATAAAGTCCGTATTCTTCGGGGCGTATTCGCTGAGATTCTAAAAAAGAGAGCTTATATAATAGACAAAAAATGCCCCGCAAGAACTTGCGGGGCGTTTTTTTGTCTTCCTGCGGGGGAAAGAATTTCCAAAGGAGAAAACGAAAACCGCCCTTCCACGTTGGAAGATAAATGCAAGCCACCCCGAAGAAGAAATCGCACAATAATTTTATTGGAAAGATTTCCCTTTGCGAAAGTCCGCCAAACTATTGGGAGCCAAGGGAGAGCCCGCCTAAGTTGCCGCATCATGCGCAGGCGTAGCGCAAACCGCAGAGTGGCCTGCCAAAAGCCTATCAGGAAAAAAGATATGTACAGACAAGAAGGGCGCGCATATATGCGCGCCCATAAATAATCTTCACCCGGAGGCGGAATCAAAACGTAAATAAGCTTAGGCCTTGACGACCTTGCCGGCCTTGATGGCCTTTACGCTCACCCACATCTTCTTGACCTGGCCGTTCTCGAGACGAACGCGTATGTGCTGAAGGTTGGGCCTGAATGTGCGGTTGTTCTGCTTTACGAGCTGCAAACCTATACCGCCGCTTTTCTTGCTCTGACCTTTGTGGATAATCTTGCGGCCGCTAACGGGACGCTTGCCTGTGATTGCGCATATTCTTGACATGGTATACTCTCTTTTCCGAATTTTTGCGGGACGTTGTTTGAACAATTACCGCTGTGTTTACTCTGAACTACTTTTCCGCGACGGCGGCGGCAATGGCCGCTTTTCTTGCTTTGTTGAGGCTCTTGGCGTTTGCCAGCGCCCTTCTCTTTGCGCGAATGGCCGAAACCCTCTGGTTGCGAGAGGAGGGCTTGCTGCCGGCAGCCTTCTTGAGGCTCTTGCGTTTCGCCTTGGAACTCCATTGAATTAAACCGCTCATCTGAAAACTTTCTGTTTGATTGAAAAATAAAACAATGGACGATAACGGTTTTTTTCAACTAATCCAGACTTTTTTTTAAAATTTTCTTTGAAACTTTGGCTCGGGCAGGTTGTTATAAGAGGACGGAAGGATAAATATGGAAAGCGCGGACAGAGTTTCCGAGGTGGCCATGGATGCGGACGCCGTTTTGATGGTTAAAGTCTCAGAAGGCGACGACCATGCGCTGCGCATGCTTATAGAGAAGTGGAAAAATCCGCTGCTCAATTTCTTTTATAGGTCGGTTAAAGACGTCCACACTTCCGAGGATCTGGCGCAGAAGACGTTTATAAATCTGTATAGGGCAAGGGAGGGATACACCGTCAGGGGGAAATTCTCCACATATATATTCCACATAGCCCGCAGCGTGCTTATAAACGAGTTTAGGCGCGCCAAGCGCAAGCCCGCCGAGGTTACCGATCCGGCGGACATGCCGGCCGTAGCGGTAGAGGACGCCTCGTCCAAAATGGCCGAGCTCGAGGAGATATTTCAAAACACTTTGCAGCTGCTGCCCGAAAACCAGCGGACCAGCATACTGCTCCTTAAGCAGCAGCAGCTAAGCTACGAGGAAATCGCGGAAATAATGCGGGCGAACGTATCCAATGTTAAGACTTGGATACACCGGGCAAGAATGGCGCTGAAGGAGGCGCTGATGAGATATGAACAATAAGATGAGCCATCACGACGCCGAGATATTGGCCGACGGATTCCTCGCGAAGGATTCCATCTCGGCGGACGACGGATTTACCGACAGGACTCTGCTGAAGATATACGCTGACGCCGAAATGTCCGAAAGGGCGGACGCAAAGCTTGAAGATCTCCTTGCGAGATTTCCCGTCAGGGCGAAGGACGGTTTTTGCGACATGGTATTCTCCCGCATAAGGAGGGGGTCGGACGGAAGGTTCAACTTCGGCAAGCTTGTGGAAAAGGCCGGATTTTTCGCGGCCAGCGCCGCCGTTGCTGCGGCTATGTTTGTAGCCCTGCCCCGCCAAGACGCAGGAGACGCTGCGGCGGAATACTTTTTGCAGCAGGACGCACTATATACCCTTACGTCCGTGGTGGAGACCGAGGAATTTTTCGACCTGGCGAAGTAGCCCGCAAAAAGGGCGCCGCGGCGGCGTAAATGGCAAGTTTTGCCAATATCAGAGCCTAAAAGCCGCATTTTCGCCCCTTGCGGGAAAATATACCGCATTTTGGGGGAATTATGGCGCGGAATGCGCTTAAGATATGCCCAAGCGGGGGCTTGAACATGCAAGCGGGCCGGCAGGCGCCGTCCAAACGCGGAACAAGAACTAGCCATTCAATGTCAAACCCTTCGCGCGCATAGGCAAAAAGACGCCCGGCGCGAATTTTACGGTTTATGCCGTCTAAAAAAACATTTTCCAGGAATCGGACGGAGTTCCGGCTGAGAAACAAAGGTTTTTTAAAGCGGGATAAAGAGGTAAAAGAATAAGCCAGAACATAAATATTTGCTTGCGTTTAGATGCGCATGGAATAGGAAATACAAATATGACTTTTTCACTTACTCGTTTACGCCCCACCCCAATGAAAAAAAACAGAAAGGCTTTCGCACTCGTCCTGGCGTTGGCTCTGATGGGCTTCATGGTGTTGCTCGTTGTGACCCTCGCGGCAATAGTGCAAATGCAACTGCGTCTGACAAGACAGGCCATAACGGACGCAAAGGCGCGGCAGACGGCAAAATTCTCCGCCTACCAGGCCCTAAATCAGGTTCAGAAGAATCTGGGGCCCGACAAGCGCATAACGGCCAACGCCGCGATGTTCGAAGACCTCTCCACGGCCTTCCAGCGCCAGGAAAGAGACGCCAGAACGCGTTTCGACTGGTGGGAGAATCCGCTCAATACGCGCAGGAGCGACCTGGACAGCATGATGGGCGCCCAGATAAAGAACAATTATTGGGTAGGCGTATGGGAGGCCGGAGACGGATTTGAGTCGAAGGACCGCTCCGCAAAGAACATAAAGATAGGTCTGGACGAAACCCGCAAGGAGTACCGCGAGCGAGTGATAAACCATGCGAAGGCGTGGCTGGTTTCCGGCAACATAGGCAAGGAGGTCGACGGTGCGGAAAGGCTGGAGGACAGGCTCACATCTATAAGCAACGCGGGGCAAAGGTTTGAATACCTGCCGAGCGAGCTGCTCGAGCCGGACAAGAGCATAACCGTAGTCAGCGCGGCGTCCGCGGCGGACGAATCCGGCGAAAAGGGATTTGACGAGTACAAGCGCGGGGTGAGCGTGCCTTTGGTGACATTGAAGGAGATGGACGACGGCTCCATGATTTCAGGCATGCAAAAGCGCATAGCGTGGTGGGTGTCGGACGAGGGGCAGAAGGCCTCAATAAACGCCATAGCCTCCAACGAGATGTTTGAGGTTGCGGACGCAAAAGCGAAGAATTTCTACAAGCAGAGCCTGCCGTATTACTCCGGCGTCCAGGGCTTGACAATGCCGCTTTCGGGGGAAAAGGCCGTGAATTTGGACATGGAGAAGGATCCTTCGGCAAGGGATGTAGTCCGTTCCCTATCAGGCCCCGGCGATTTGGACTTCATAAAGGCGGCAAACATAAAGAACAACGTCTCTTTGGGAAAAATCTTTTTCCACGATCTAACCGCCGACACGAAAGGAGTTCTTGTAAACGTCCGCTACGGCGGCCTGAAGAAAGACTTGTCGTTAGGGCTTTTGCAGTCCAACAGAAAGAACGACGGCTGGACAAGCGACGAAACCCCCAGAGAAGTTTCCGTTTCCGAGAGGTTTACATTGTACACGAATTCCTCCTACGGCATAGGCGGAGGATATTTCCCGCGCCCCATAGGGCAGACGGGATACAATTTCAAGATCTCAGGATACAACACCATAATGCCGCCCGAGAGCGTGACGTCCTCCAACATATCGGACAGGTACAAATGCAACTATTACACCTCCCTTTCCGAACAGAACGCGTACCGCCGTTCCACAGGACATATGTTCGGGCCTCAGTTGCCGCTCAATTCCACATGGCTGCGCAGGTTTAACACCGAGACAAACTCCAGGTTCAATTCCAGCAACATAAACAACATTTGGCACGACAACTCCTTCCACAAGGATCCGGGCGGCCCGTTGTGGGACCAGTTGCGTTCCTACTACAATTTCCGCGCGATGAGCTCTAACTACTCTAAGGAGATCCGCACAAGGCTTCAGAGCGACGACCGCATAGGCTTCCATCCCGTCCTGCAGAGGTTCCAGGTATATTTTGTCCCGACTCCCGTAAGATACACGACCAATGTGGAAGGCACGGAAAGTTACGGAATAAGAATGCATATGATACCCATAGCGGTGTTGTGGAACCCCTACGACGTAAAAATAGCCAAGAACAACTATTATCTGCTGCACATAGAGACAACAGGCGCCACCCAGATGGGCTTTAGAATAGCGCTCGGAGTAAAGAAGAACAACTTCTTCCACGCCCTGCGCGACATACGCGCCGAGAAGCTGAATGCAAAGACCCACAACCTCGTATTCCCGACAAACGGATTCAGCGGGGGAAGCACGGACTACGGCAGCGGAAGCAGAGTTGGCTTCCTCGGATACGGCGGAATAGTGGATTTGAGGGACATAAACAGCCCCAAGTTAGTCCCGGCGGGCGATTCCGACGATATGTATCCGGGGATCCTCTACAGGTCAATGGGAAGGCTTAGGACTTGCATGTATCCATTGCCGATATATCTAAATGACATATATCTGACATTCGGCTATAATCCTGATCTGGAGTGCGACAACAACCACCGCCAAACACCCTCTCCCTACAAGAAGGACAACTACTCAAACAATGCCGGAGACCTGCGCTTCATAATATACGACGACGAAGGCATCATGCCCGGAGCGGCGCAGATGTTCATGCCCAGAAAGTGCGTAAACTACTTCAAGTCTTTCAGGGACATGTACAACGGAAGGGATATAGAGGACACCTATCTCAGGCCGTTCCACGGAAGCAGGTCCCAGTACGGCTCTTTGTATGTGGACGTTCCGCACCCCGCCCGCACGGTTGCAGCTCTTGTAGCAAACAATAAGACCACTTACGGAAATCCCTATGTGCTTTTCGATTTGGCAGAGCTCAGGGAAGCCGTAGCGTACGATGCTGTGGGGAACATGAACAGGAGCCTGACTCAGGCTGATATGTCGCTTAACAACATTTACATAGACATACAAAACCTCATATGCTTACACACCCAGCCCACCCAGAAGGCGGGAGAGAACGATTGGTCTAAATACTACACCTTCATGCCCAGGAGGAGATTGATAGCGGAATCCTGGTCAGGAAACTTCAATTCGAGACAGTATTACAGAACGACGCTCCACTTCTGGAATATAGGGAGGAGAGAGCCGTACCGCAGCAGCACGGAGCGTTGGGCCGACGGCATAGAACCCGCGTGGATAGGCAACAGTACAAGTTATGTCAGAGGGCCGGTTCTTGCGTACTACAGGTTAAACAGGGATGCTTCCTACTACGACTATTCCGAGCCAAAGGGAGGAGAGTCTAACCCGAGCTATCCGGACAGCCTCTGTGTAAACTCGGCAATATCCGGATATAACGACGGCTATTTTTCATTGATACAGGGTCTGACCGATAAGACTGTTGATGTGACTACCTCCGATGAAAAAACCATAACATATAGGTTCCAAGTCTACCACTATTTCCGTCCGAACGGCAACAGCAACGCATACGGCATAGATCCGAGGAGGGCCTCGCAGATATCCTGGCAGATTGCCGACGACTTGGCTCCCACGTGCGTTTCCCTTGAAGATCTGGATATAGACATAAGGGAGGGCGATGAGAATTACTGCTCGAGGCTCTATTCTTTGGTGGCGAACAAGGCCAAGAAGCATGTCAACATGTACGGTTTGGTGTGGATGAAGCCCACCGCCTACAATGACGACACCTCCCTGCCCGAGCTCAACAGAAAATATCTGATAAACAACTCCCTGCTCGCATGCGCCCACGACTACGACTACGCGCCTCGCGATGTCCGCTACGGCAGGACTAACGGTTCCGGAATAATAAACGGAGACAACGAGAATATCTACAACTCCTGGTCGAACAGGCCCAAGGGCATGTATGCGAGAAACCAAGCCTACGCCAGCGACACCAGCGGAACGGGATCTTCGTATCCTGCGGTGTTTGAAATACCCTCTGGCGGTGTCGCAAACGTCGGCCTCGACGGAAAAGCCACTTACGGAGACACCCAGTTTGCGACTCTAGTGCATATTTTGCGCGACAACGAGGTTGTGACAAATCCGGCGAATCTGTCCTCGGCGAATTTGAATTTCGGTCCCGGAGCGATGAGACTCTACGGCGGCAACAGCAACCAGGAGAAGGCAAACGAGTTTTACCTCTGCTACGGAATGCAACAGGTCGATTCCATCAACCAGACCTATCCGATAGGCAACTCCCTGGCGCCTCTGCGCGTGGTGCCGGAGCGCTCGTACAGGATAAGCTGGGTGGACGGAGGCGAACCCACCGGCGATGGCGTAGACGGCGGAACACGCTACAACAACGCAAAGGCAAAGCTCGACGGCAGATGGGATACCGGCAATTCCGGAATAACGGAGGAGCGCGCGGTAATATACGACTACGCCTACCATTTGAACGATATACTCTGGGACGAGTACTTCTTCTCCACCCTGCCCTACCGTTGGGACGAGAGGTCGGACGACTTCTCCAGGCTGGAAGACACGTATGTGATCCCGAGAAATCCGAGAATGATATACACCGCAAATGCGGACAGGCCAAACGACGCGAAACTTTCGCAAGATGCGTCCAACAGGGTGGCTCCCTTCGGAGAGACTGGCTTTGACACAAATGCGGCAAATCTGATGATAAACGGCCCGTTCAATGTGAACTCCACAAGCATCGACGCGTGGAAGACCCTGCTTAAGACCCACTACGGCGACACTGTAGACGCGTACGTTCAGGGAAAGAAAAATTACAAGAACAAGACGCCCTTCGTGCGCTGGCAGGCTCCGTTCTACGACAAGCATCTTGAGAGCGGCACCTTCCGCGATCCCGAACTGCTTAAGGGATACAGGGTTCTTTCGGAGAAGGAGATAGAGCAGCTCGCGGTGGCCATAGTAGAAAATGTCAAAGACAGGGGCCCCTTCTACTCCATGAGCGATTTCGTAAACCGCGTTGTGGAGAATAGAACCACTGAGGCCGTTTACAGCTACAATTCCTCCAGAGGGCGCAATTCCGGCCTGACAGAGATGCCAGACGACATACGCATAAACCCCCGAAGGGATAAGAACGATTCAGACAGATATGTATACCGCCACACCCACATGCAAAAGGGCGTTCTCCAGGCGGCGATAGACTCAACGAGCATAAACAGGATATTCCACTCGAGCAGGAGCAATAAGTTCATAATATCCTCGGACGGCTCGTCGACGATATACAATCCAAACCTCACCTATCTGTTCAGACAGTCAACGCCCGAGTACAGGCTGTTCCACTATCCGCAGGATACCTGGGAGAACTGGAGGGCGGCCATAGGCCCGCAGGCGCAGGGAATTCCGGAATACCTGATGCAGCAGGATATACTCGCAAAGCTCGGCTCTTTGATGACTGTCAGGTCGGATACATTCAAGATAAGGGCCTACGGAGAGATAAGAAACCCGTTGACAAACGCGGTGGAAGGCAAGGCCTGGTGCGAAATGACGGTTCAGCGCGTGCCCGAATATGTCGACGATTCTGACGCCCCGTGGGAAATCCATGGAAGAGAGGTGGAGCTTGGCCCGAATTTCGACGAAAGAATAGGCAACGTAAACTTGGACGAGTACATAAAAGAGTACGATTCGGGCGGCGATCCAGTTTCCATAACGAAGATAAATGCGAAATTGGGCAGGCGCTTTAAGATAGTATCCTTCCGCTGGCTCAACGAAAAAGAAATCTAAACTCAATATAGTATAGTAATGTCTAACAGAAAGATTTTGGCATTTTTGACGTCGATCTTGTTGGCGTTGTCTCCTGCGGCGCATGCGCAGGATTCCGTCAACGAGCAGATAGCCCAGGCTGCAGCCGCCGGCAATGCGGCTCCTGGAGGGGCTACGCAGCAGCAGCCCTCGGGGGCGAGCGCGAATACGCCGGCAAATGCGTCGCCCGACACTCCAGAGGATGGGAGCGAGGCAAGCGATGTGGTCAAGGTGAACCTTCGCATAATGAAGGTTATATTCTCCAACAACCTCAACATCAGCTACGGAAGCCGCTCGAAGAAGAGAACCCAAGCGAAGAAGGAAACCATCACGCTATGGTATAAGACCGGGCTGGGAGACACGGCTGCGTGGAAAAGCGTGGATATAAACGACGGAGAAGCGACTCAGAGGATATCCTACGAGGGGCCGAACAAGCTTGTTTTCTACGCTCGGCGCCCTCCGGCTGCTCCGGACCAGCCTCCGGTTTTCACGGAGGTATGCGACACGTTCATTCCAGACGGAGTGGAGGACATGTATCTGCTTATGTTCAAGTCGGGAGACAGCATAACGTTCTATTCGATGAACGTCTCTCCGAATTCGCTTCCGAGAGGGAAGACGGTGCTTGTCAACATGACGAACTATCCGTTGCTAGTATCCCTCGGCGCGGGGAAGCCGTTCTTGCTCGCAAGGGGCAAGAATGTGGTGTGCGCGGCGCGCAAGATGGACGAGAACGATGCGGAGCTGATTATTGCGTGGCGCATAGGTAAAAGATGGGAGCGCTGCGCCCGCACTACGGTTCCCATGTCGAGCGAAGACACGCGCACGGTGCTTTTGGCATATAAGCCCGACAAGAACGCGAAGCATCTGAACATAAACGTGCTCAACTACTAATCTGGCCTTAGAGAAAATCCTGGAAAAATGAAATATCAAAGCTTCGAGGCCGAAAACGGCGGACTGAAAATCAAGGTTTTAAATCTTGGCGGCATAATAACCAACCTGTATGTAAAAAATGCCGCGGGGAGATATATCGACGTCGTTCTCGGGCACGACAAGCCGGAGGAATATCTCAAGAGCGGCTGCTATTTTGGAGCAATAGCGGGCAGAGTTGCAAATAGGATAGGTTCCGCTGCTTTCACAATCGACGGCAGGAAATACCGCCTGGCGAAGAACGACGGCAAGAACAGTCTGCACGGCGGCATAAAGGGATTCGACAAGAAGATATGGGCGGTGGAGAACTGCTCGGGAGACGGCTGGAAGGGATTGCGACTGAGCGTATTGAGCCCCGACATGGAGGAGGGATACCCGGGCAATCTCGACATGACGGTCTATTACAAGCTGACAGACGACTCCGAACTTGTTATAGAATACATAGCCTTTTCCGACAAGCCGACGCTCTGCGCCCCCACGCAGCATTCTTATTTCAATCTGTCGGGGGCCGAGGATATATACTCGCACACATTGCAGGTTGAGGCCGACTTTTTCACTCCGTCGGACGCGGCGCTTCTGCCCACGGGGGAGGTTTCATCTGTGAAAAACACGCCGTTGGACTTTCGCAAGGGCAAGAGCCTCGGAGATGTCCTAAAGGCTGGAGGAGCTTTGCTCGAGGCCGCCGGAGGCGGCATAGACCACAACTTCATACTGCGCGCGGACAAGGGAAAGCTCGTCAAGGCGGCAACTCTTGCGGACAAATCCGCCGGGATAGAAATGCAGGTCTTCACAACGGCGCCGGGAATACAGGTTTACTCGGGGAACTTCATAGGCGGAAAGAGGGGAAAAGGCGGAAAAACCTACAAGAAGCACGGAGGGATCTGCCTGGAGACGCAATTCTGGCCGGACGCGCCGAACAAACCGCACTTCCCCTCTATAAGGCTCAACCCGAACGAGCAATTCTACAGTGCGACAGTCTATAAGTTCAAAGGAGTCAAAAAGTCGGAGAAGGCCGGCAAGCAGGCGTAAGAAATTCTCCACGGCAAAACATAGGCGATGTTTATAGACGAGGCACAGGTTACTTTAAAGGCGGGAGACGGCGGAAACGGATCTTCGAGTTTTCGCCGGGAAAAGTTTATTCCCAAAGGGGGGCCGGACGGCGGAGACGGCGGGGACGGCGGAAGCGTATATGCGCTTTGCGACGACAACATAACAGATCTCGAACAATACAAATATACGCCAAACCTAAAGGCTGGAGACGGCGGAAACGGAGCCGGACGCCTGAAGAAAGGCGAGAACGGTCGTAACCTGTTTTTGAAAGTTCCGCCGGGAACCATATTTATAAACTCCTTCACAGGGCTGCAGAGCGCTGAAGTTCTCAAGAAGGGGGAAAAAGTTCTCCTTTTAAAGGGCGGCAAGGGCGGCCTGGGAAACGTGCACTTCAAAAGCTCGGTAAACAGGGCCCCGAGGCAGTTTACATACGGGTCCGAAGGCGAGTCCGGAGATTTCAAGCTGGTTTTAAAAACCATAGCCGACGCAGGTTTTGTGGGGTTCCCAAATGCGGGGAAATCGTCTCTTATGGGAATTCTGACAATGGCGCGGCCCAAGGTTGCGGCATATCCGTTTACGACGCTGCATGCCAACGTCGGGATGATAGACTATCCGGACATTTACGATCGCCTCTTTGTGGCGGACATACCCGGCCTGATAAAGGGGGCATCGCAGAACAAGGGGCTTGGGCACAGATTCTTAAGGCACATAGAAAGGTGCAAGGTTCTCGTCTTCGTAATAGACATGGCTGCGACCGACGGGAGGAACCCCGAAAACGATTATGAGGATCTCCTGTCGGAATTGGAGCTCTACAACGCCGCCCTGCTCGAGAAGCCGCGCATAATTGCGGCAAATAAGATGGACGAACCCGCCGCCGCGGGAAATCTAAAGAAATTTAAGAAGAAATATCCGAAGCTCGACATAATAGAGATATCCTGCCTGAGCGAGGAAGGCATTCCGGCGCTTAAAGACGAGATACACAAGGCGGTGAAACTTGCGAACAACAACGCATTTGCCGTGGCGGACAAACCTTTTTTTGAAGAATAAATTTTTGACAAATCGCACAAATAAGGCAAACTTTTATCGAACATGAAAACCCTCAATACCCCGACAAAATTCCGCCAGCGCAAGCGCGGAGCTTTCACTCTTATAGAGATTTTGATAGTCATAGGCATATTGACCATGCTTTTGGCGTTGACCAGCCCGATAATAGGCATGGTGGGCGACTCGCAAAACCGCGCGCGAGCAAAGAGCGATATTTCCATGATTACCACGGCCTTGGAGGCCTTCAAAGCGAGGTTTAGCATATATCCGCTATGCAACGCGGCCGAAGACGAGATGACCGCCGCGAAGAACCTCTACAAGTGCCTGGACGGCAAGCTGTATCCGAAGGCGGAAAACGGTGTCATAAGCTTTGTGGCGGCCCCGAAGGGGATGCGCCCTTTCATAGACCGCTCGAAGATGAATGTATGTTCCCAGGCGGACAGATACAACAGGGATTTGGATTTTGACTCTTTGGACGACATATTCATAGCAGATCCGTGGATGGAGCCCTATTTGTATTTCTACGACACAAACAATGTTGTCGGGGAGAAGGGCACATGGCGCAATCCGGGCTTTTTGCTTATGAGCAAGGGGGCGGACACCAAGGCGGCGGCTGTGGGAGACATGTATTCGTCGGGAATAATGCCCGACGAGGACACATATAGGACCGCCCCCGAGAACGTGGACAACGTCGTGTTGGGATTTGACGATTAAATTTAAAGAAAAACAACAATACATATAAGGAACCCCGATAAAATGAAAAACATACGCAAAGCTTTCACCTTGGTGGAACTTCTCATAGTCATAACCATAATAGGCGTGCTGGTGAGTCTGATAGTGCCGGCGATATCTAACGCGCAGAAAAGCACGCTGGAGGCTACGACGCGCACATTGCTGACAAACATGGCGACAGCGCTCACCCAATACCAGGCAGACTACGGTTATTTTCCGGAGTTTCTGACGGTTGCGCCGAGAATAAACCTGGCGGAGGGGTCCAATTCCGAAAATTGCGTGAAGGCGCTTACGGGAAAAGATTCCGACGGCAACGCCCTCACGCCAGAGGACAGGAAGGCGCTTAACCGCAGGGCCAGAACCTATATAACTTTCAATACAAAGAACCTCATAAAGCCGAATGCGGAATCCCCCTGGCGCATAGTGGACTCTTTTGAAAATCCGAATATTTACGTTTGCGTCGACGACGACGGAGACGGCTTTATAAGCCAAGGGTTCCCGACCATTGCGGACGGTCTTGACGCCGATTTCTGCAAGGAATTGGTTCCCAATCCGACAAAGGGAGTGAGGTCTAAAGTGATACTCTTTACTCTCAAGAAGGACTCCAAGAGCGCGAAGGCAACGGCCCCTTCGGAAGACGTTTTCAGCTGGCAGTAGAATACACACGCGCCGGCATGGCATTTGTATGCGGCGCATTTTCCAATAAACAGAACGGAGCAACATCTTATGTCAAAGCCAAACAAAAGGGCGTTCACGCTGATAGAGATGCTGATTGTCATAGCGATAATCTCTATTCTATCGGTGGGTATAACGACGCTAAACATAGAAGGCATAGGCCAGAAGACTTATACAGCGCAGCGCAATCTCATGATGGCGTTTCAAGAGGCCCGCATGACGGCCATCACGAAACAGACAAACACGAGAGTTATAATATATAAGGGTGACGATGTCTCCAAGAAATTGCGTCTATACGGAGTGATATACGAGACTCCCAACGGTTGGGTTGCCCTGAACAGCGGGGGAATGCTCCCGGAGGGGACTTTCTTTGTTCCGCCGGAGCAGGAGTTCGAGAAGTTCGTATCCATACCCAAGAGCGCAGATTTCACCTCCCAGCAAGTGTTCAAGAGCACATTCAACTATGCCAGGACGGGGGCCATGCCCGTGATAGGCATAGGGGAGTTCCCCAGTTCCGAGCCGCAGAGCCTGCATCTCGGGGCCGGAGGAGACTGGTATTCCTACCAGTTTTCCGCCGACGGAATGTCCGAGAATCCGGGCGCCCGCGTCATGATAGCCACTGGGAAAGTCAACAACAAGCAGATGCTCCAGATAGACCAGGTGTACGACGAGGTCGGGTTCGTGGTCAGGAAATTCGGCAATACAATAGCGTTTACGGACTACACCGAGATGGAGGAAGTCCTAATTAAATAAGGTTGAATATGAAATTTTCCAAAAAGCCAAAGGGTGGATTCACCCTCATAGAGGTAATGGTGGCCGTCGGAATAGTTGCGGTTTCGCTCACGGCCCTGATAGGTTTGCTTGCGGCCATACTCGACAACACAAAGCAGATAGAAAACGAGACGGTGGCAATCTCGATAACCACGGCGCTGGAATCCCTGATAAAGGACAAGGACTTCAACGAGGTGTACACGAAGATGAGCCGGATGGAAGAGCCGTATGTGGTATATTTCTGGAACCAGTTTCAGAATCCGGACGATGTGGACAATTCGAGCATGGTGTTGATCTCGTCCGAGCATCCCGGGAAGACTCCGGGGCAGCCTCCCTCCCAGGAGGACCTCAAAAATTCCGAGGGAGACATCTACAGGGTTGTGATAACTCCTTACCAGGCGGGGCTCGACGGGGAATACCTCAACGGAGCGATAGAGACGGAGCGCTATAAGGCGGGCACTCCCCTGCCCCAAGACCCGTCGGACTACATTATGTATATTCTTCCGCTGAATCTCAAGATATACGCCGATCCGCGAAACGACATAATAGAGGGGGCGGGAACGGACGAGGTAAACTCGTTGCGGCTCGTGCTTTCAGACATGATAATAGTCAAGACAAGGTAATAAGATGAATTTCAAGGCAAGAAAGGCGTTCACTTTAATCGAGATTATGGCGGCCAGCGCCATAATGTCGGGCATAGTTGTTCTGGTTTTGATATTGACCTCCAATGTTCTGACAACATGGACGCGTTCCAGCGGGCAGCTTCAAAGCCTGTTCGACGGCGGAGTGGTCGGGTCTATAATTCAGGAGGATCTTGAGAGCGTATTTATCAGGAGGGACGGCACGGTATGGTTTTCAGTAAACTATCCGCCCACCCCCGTAGGGATGCTGTCCGGCAGGTCGAATTTTGAGATTACGCCGATGCGCCCGCCGGAGTTGATGTTCTTCTCCAGGACTTCCTACAGGCCTCTTTTTACATTCAACAACAACACCAAGATAACATTGCCGGGCAACCTCTGCGCGATAAAATACCAGATAGCGGTAAAGAATCCGTTCCTTGAGAGCACCGGCAACTACTCGGAAGACGAGGGTCAAAGCAATGCCTTCTACGGCATATACAGGGCGGTGATAGACTCCCAATCGACGATGACGGAGGTAATCCCGGCTGTGGCGGAAGACTCCATGCACAACAATCTCGCGCTTTCCGATTTCTGGGACAGGGGCAAAAGTTCCATATTGGCTGAGGACGGATCCTTCAAGCAGGGAGTCAGCGTAAATAAATGGGCGCTCTCTCCCGAGAATCTTCTGACGATGAACCTGATAGATTTCAGGCTGACTTTTGCGGTGACATATCCGAATCCCGACGCGGGAGAGTTCGCCGGCGGCGAGAATGTGCCCAAATACAAGACGGCATACATCCCCGCGGGGGTATCCTTCACGGTGGGAGACACCATAACCGTAAGCCAAGACGGCTTGGCAGAGATATACGAATATACGGACAGGGGTAAATCCCACGGAACGGTTGACCCGGACGCGCTGTCCAGAGGATACATAAGCTCGGTGGACGTGTCCATGGTCTTCATTTCCGAACAGGGCGCCAGGGAGATGAAAGCCCTGATGAAAAGCGGCAATATGACGGAGGAAAAGTTCAAGAATATCGCCACTACATACGGAAGCAAAGCCATATCCAAAAAGATACAGCTGGTATCCGAGCCGCAGGATTAGAAAAAAATGACCTTATCGGAAGAACAGATAAAAGCCTTGAAGGGCTGGCTAGGGGACGGAAAGAAAATTTCCGAAGTGCAAACTCTTCTATCGGACAAGTTCGGCGTAAACATCACCTACATGGACTTGCGCTTTCTGATAGACGACCTTGACATAGAGCTTAAGAAAGAGCCCGACCCCGTCGCCGAGGACGCCAAGGAAAACGCAGGCGCAAGCGAAGGCGTTTCCGAAGAGCAGCCTGAAAGCGGAAAGGTTCGGGTGGAGTTGGACAAGGTTCAAAGGCCCGGCATATTGGCCAGCGGAAGCGTTGTATTCTCCGACGGGACAACCGGCTCTTGGCAGCTTGACCAACTTGGAAGGTTCGGCCTTTCAACGGATAAGGGCGCAGATTACCGCCCGTCGGAAAGCGACATGGCGGAATTTCAAAACGCCCTTCGCTCTCTGCTCGGCTAAACAATACGGCTTGACAGCAGAAGGCTGCATTTAAAAGAAAGCTCCATTTCAGAATCAAGAACCGTTCGCGGTTCTTGATTTTTTTTATGCGGCAGGAAGCATATTTATCCCGAAGAACTATGATTATCTCTCCCTTTCAAAGCGGTACGGGAAAATGCGCCACATAAATATTGTGGTTGCGGGCTAAAAAACGCGCCTAAAGGCCTCTTAAAAGTTTCTTTTGCAGGCGTAAGATATGCTATTGTACAAAAACTACAAGCATACTCCCAAAGGGAAATTTACTAAAGATATAAGAAGAAAGCTTAAGAGACGCTGCAACAGCTTTGCATCGCCCTGCCGGGAAAATTGTAAACATTTAGTGTATGCGCAATGCCAAATCTTTATGCGTTTGCAAGAACAATGGAAGCATTGAGAAAAAATGGGGGAAGAGAAATTTCCTTGATTGTTAAAACGCAATTTTATATTTAAAATGAATGAATAAGATGAGAATGGGGTTTGGAAAGTTTTTGCTTGGATTAAGCCTATTATGCGGAATATGCCTGCATTCCGAAGCGGCGGAAAAAGTCAGGGTGGCCTGTGTGGGCGACAGCATAACCTACGGAGCGGGCATCAGAGAAGCTGAAGCCACATATCCGCGGAGGTTGGCCGAGCTTCTCGGAGAAGGCTACGAGGTGAGAAATTTCGGGTCAAACGGGACAACCATGCTAAGAGACAGTACCAAGCCCTACTGCGAGCAAGCCGTTTACGGGGAGAGCTTAAAATTCAAGCCCGACATAGTCGTGATAAAGCTCGGTACCAACGACTCAAAGCCGCAGAATATCGCCAATGCGAAGAAGCTCCGGGAAGACGCAAAAAAGCTCATAAACTCGTACAAGCAACCCGGTACAGAGACTAAGATTTACATTTGCCGGCCAATCCCCGTGGAGACCGACATGTGGGGAATCTCCGAGGACGGAATCTCAAACACCGTTTGGCCCGAAATTGAAAGAGCCGCGAAAGACCTGGACATACCCGTTATAGACCTTCATTCCGCCTTGGTGGGGGAAAGCGCGGAATATGCCGACGGAGTCCATCCGAATCCCTACGGCGCATATAAAATTGCAGCGAAGGTTTACGAGACTATCACGGGCAAACCCGCCCCCAAAAGGCCAAAACCCTTGGAGTTTTCCCTCGACGACGGCAGCGGGCACAAGTTGTACCGCTTCATGTTCGGCGGACGCGAAGTAAAAGTGCTAGCGCCAAACCTTCCCTTGGAGGGAAAGCTTTGGATATGGCGGCCGGCGTTTTTCGGGGCGTTCGACAATGCAGACAGGGCTCTGCTTAAGAAGGGTTTTTACATAGTATATTGCGATTTTACAAACGAGTACGGAAATCCCAAAGCCGTGGCGGATGGCAAGAGGTTTTTCGACATGATGACCGCGCGCTACAAGCTGAGCTCAAAAGTCGCGCTCGAAGGCTTGAGCAGGGGCGGATTATATGTGATAAATTATGCTAAAACATATCCCGAGACGGTGTCATGCGTTTATATAGACGCCCCGGTGTGCAATTTGGCGTCGTGGCCGGGAGAGAAGTCGTCTCTATGGCCGCGAGCGCTCGAGAAATGGGGAGTCAAGGCGATAGGAAAAGACTTTCAGGGAAACGCGTACTTCGGGCTTGAGAATATGGCAAAGGAGAAAATCCCGGTACTCATGGTTTGCGGCGGGGCGGACAAGGTTGTTCCATTCAAGGACAACGGCGAAATCTTCGAGCAGGCATATAAGAAGCTCGGCGGCGAGATTCGCACAATAATAAAGCCGGAAGTTGGCCATCACCCGCACGGGCTGGACGACCCTGCCCCCATAGTGGACTTCGTCGTAAAAAACGCAGCAGGAAACGCCCCAGGAACAAACTGAGCGGCTGCCGCCCCTTTCTGGGCGCGAAGGGAATAAGGCCCCATTCCGCCATATAAATCCGCCTTTCCAGATTGGTTGGGCGGTTTTTTTTATGCGGAGGTGGTCTTCCAGTATCTTTTATCCTCCGCCAAGGGGGAAAACAAGGCGGATTTATATAAATTGCCCGAAATAAAAATCGGGCATAGGAAAACTTCCCGAAAGGAGAGGCGGCCTTGCTTGGATTTCTAAAAAAACCCTCCGGGCTTTCAGGGAGGAAACGGGGTTTTCCTTTTGCCAAAAAAAGGTTTGCCAACGGGCAAATATGCGCCATGCTGTACTTTTAAAACTTTTTTAATTCAAACACTCGAAATCAATATGGAAGACAATCTTGTTGGAAATGTGCTTGTGGCCCAGTCTGGCGGCCCCACGGCGGTGATAAACGCCAGCCTTGCGGGCATAGTTACGGAAGCTTTAAATCATGAATGCATAGAGGAAATCTACGGCGGCTTAAACGGAGTTGCGGGAATCCTTAAAGAGGAGATTATAGACCTTGCGGCGGAATCGCAGCAGGTGATACGCGGGTTGAAATATACCCCCGGCTCGGCTCTCGGTACATGCAGGTTCAAGCTCAAGAAGGAGCAGGACTTTGCGCGCATAATAGAGGTCTGCAAGGCCCACAACATACGCTATTTCTTCTATATAGGCGGGAACGACTCCCAAGACACGGCCGCTAAAATAGCGGAGGCTGCGGGCGCTCAGGGCTACGAGATGCGCGTGATAGGCGTGCCGAAAACCGTCGATAACGACCTCCAGCATACGGACCACTGCCCGGGCTACGGAAGCGTGGTAAAATATCTTGCAAGCACCATCAGGGAGCTTGCATGCGACCACGAGTCCATGGGCAAGAACAACCTCGTGTCAATAGTCGAGGTCATGGGGCGCAACGCGGGCTGGATAGCGGCGGGCACTTCCATAGCAAAGCGCAGAAACCAGCCTGAGGACGCTCCGCACATCATACTTCTGCCCGAGGTTGCCTTCAATGCGGAATATTTTATAGCGCAGGTTCAAGAGTGCCTTAAGAAGAACAAATTCTGCCTTGTAGTGGCAAGCGAGGGCCTCGTTGACACGAACGGAAATTTCGTCGCGGCATTGGACAACAAAGACGCCTTTGGGCACGAGCAGCTCGGCGGCGTGGGAGAATATCTCCAGCACCTCGTAGAGACCAATCTGCAGGGAGTGCAGGCGCGCTCCTGCAAGCTCGGGCATGCGCAGAGAGCCGCGGCGATTTGCGCCTCGGCCACGGACATGAACGAGGCCTTCCTATGCGGCCGCGAAGCCGTAAAGGCTGCGGTGGAGGGAAAGACCGGCAAGATGGTCGCCCTCGTGAGGGCCGATTCCGACAAGTACGCCTGCGAAACGATATTGGTGGATTTGGCGGAAGTCGCAAACGGCGTAAAGCACTTCCCCGAGAACTGGATTGCCGACGACAGAATATCCATAGGCTACCAGTTCAACAAGTACATACAACCCCTCATTCAGGGAGAGGTGGCAGTGCCTTTCGAGAACGGGCTTCCCGCATTTGTAAGATTGGCGAAGTCTCCGGTTCAGCCGCTTTTGCCTCCGTACGAATTGGTTTAATTTAAAATAAAAAAAAGAATGTCGGCGTTCGGAAAAACCGAATGCCGATTCAGTTTGTAAAAATGAAGAGAACGCACACATGCAATCAACTGAGGGCTTCGGACATAGGCTCTCAAGCAACTCTCATAGGCTGGGTAAATTCCGTCAGAGACCACGGCGGAGTGATTTTCGTGGACCTGCGCGACAGGGACGGAATAACGCAAGTCGTATTCCACCCGGAAAATGCCGACGTCTATGCGGCGGCGCAAAAGCTGCGCGACGAAAGCGTCATACAGGTTGGCGGCGAGGTCAGGAAGCGCGAGGAGGGTACAGTCAACGAATCCCTTGCGACCGGCGAGGTTGAGCTGGACTGCACGAAGATGACCATACACAACATCTGCGACGTGCTCCCCTTCCCTCTCGACGACGACAAGGCCGACAAAGTAAACGAGGATCTAAGGCTCCAATACCGTTATCTGGACTTGCGCCGTCCGCGCAACATAAAGCTTATGCGCATGCGCCACAAGGCGGCAAAGGCTGTAAGGGACTATCTGGACAGCCAGGATTTCACGGAGGTAGAGACTCCGGTGCTTTTCAAGAGCACTCCCGAAGGGGCGAGGGAGTTCCTCGTACCCAGCCGCCTGAATCCGGGGCAGTTTTATGCGCTCAACCAGTCTCCCCAGCAGTACAAGCAGATGCTCATGGTCGCGGGGATAGAGCGCTACTACCAGCTTGCAAAGTGCTTCCGCGACGAAGACTTGAGGGCGGACAGGCAGCCCGAATTTACCCAGATAGACATAGAGCTGAGCTTTGTGGAGCGCGAGGACATGTACTCGCTGATAGAAAACATGCTCAAGAAGGTCTGGAAGGACACCCTCGGCATGGACATCAAAACGCCGTTTTTGAGAATGCCCTTCAGGGAGGCTATGGACAAGTACGGCGTGGACAAGCCTGACATGCGTTTCGAGATGCTCATAGAGGATTTCACCGAAACGTTCAAGGAGAGCTCCTTCAAGGTGTTTGCGTCTGTCGCCAACAGCCAGGACGGCGCAGTGAAGGCGATAAACGCCAAGGGCTTGGCCGACATAACTCAGGGCGAGCTTAAGAACCTCGAGGACTTCGCAAGGACTCTCGGCGCCAAGGGCTTGGCGTTCATAAAGGCCGAAAACGGCGCTTGGAAAAGCCCCATACTTAAATTCCTCTCGCAGGCGGAGCAGGACGAGCTCAAAAAGCGCCTGAATATAGAGGACGGGGACATCGTATTCTTTGCGGCGTCAAAATGGGAGCAGGCCTGCGCGATACTCGGCAGGATACGCCTCGAGGCGGCAAAGCTTCTTACGGCCCGCGGAAAGCTCGACATACCGGCGGACGATTTCCGTTTCCTCTGGGTTGTGGATTTCCCCCTCATGACTTACGACGAGGAAGCCGGCAGATACGTTTCCACCCACCATCCGTTTACGTCTCCCGTAGAGGAGGATATCCCCCTGCTGGATACGAATCCGACAGTCGTGCGCGGGCAGCATTACGACATAGTATTAAACGGCGTGGAGCTGGGCGGAGGTTCAATAAGAATACACAATCCCGCGCTGCAGGAGAAGGTGTTCAAGGACGTGCTGAAGATTCCCGCGGACGTTGTGGAGAGCAGGTTCGGGTACATGCTGAAGGCCTTCAAGTTCGGCGCGCCGCCTCACGGTGGAATAGCGCTCGGCCTCGACAGGCTTGTAAGCATACTTACAAACCGCCCGAGCATACGCGACATCATCGCCTTCCCCAAGACGCAGAAAGGCCAGGATCTCATGGCGCAGAGCCCCTGCCCCGTCACGGAAAAGCAGCTTAAGGACCTGTTCATATCCGTAAACGAAGTGGACGCGGCGGCAAAATAAAGCGCGCATGGATTTTCCTCCCCCTCCGGCGGGATACATATTTTAAGGGAAAGCCCCGGCCTAAAAAAAGGCCCGGGGCTTTTTTTAGGCCAAACTTGGCGAGGAAGGGGCATGAATATCAAGATGGGCTTCCGGAGGAGAAAATGCGCGCAAAAATAAGGCAAAAACAAAAACATTGTTGCAAAAAAACGGTCTATGAAAGATAAATTTCAAGTATGTTTAGGAGCATTGGCGCAAAGTTGAGAGCCGTGGCCGCAATTTTTGCGGCCGCAGCGGTTTGCGTGTGCGCATCCCAAGGGCAGGAGACGGGAGAGATACCGTTTTCGACAGAGCAGAAATCAACGCCGGACAAAGATTCGGAATCGCTCGTGAGGGTGTCAAAATTCGCGCTCGAATCGGGCATGAGCGCGCTTGCGGAAATGATAAGCAGGCAGGCGTTGGACAATGTAGAATTGTCGAAGGACGCGGAGAGGCAGATTTGCAAGATACTGTCCGCGGCGCTGATATCCCAGGGGCGGTTCGAGGAGGCGCTGCCAGTTATGCAGAAGGCCGATCCTAAGGAGGAAGACGACGACGTAAACCTCCAGCGAACCCTCGTTTATGTGGGGTTGGATAATCCGGACGAGGCCGAACGCAACATAGAGAAGGTGTTGCCCTCAAATCTTTCAAAGGAGATGCAGTCGTGGTATTATCTGGCGCGCGGCTATATATTTTACGCGAGGAGCAAATTTGAAAGCGCGCGGAAGAATTTCGAGAAATCCATGCAGGAGGCTTCGAGCGTCTCGGCGAAGGCTGACAGCGCTCTGGCGATGAGCATAAGCAGGTTTTCAGAAGGCCTCACGGACGAGAATCTGGAGGATCTGGCGGAGAGCCTAAAGACAAAGACCTCGTTGTATTTGGGGACTCCGCAGGGGGTAAACTTCGCGAAGCAGTACGCGGTTGTGCTGAACAGGCTCGGCAAGAGGGACGACGCCTTGGAGCTGATAGACGACCAGCTAAATCTCCCGCTTTTGTCGCAGGAGGACTCCGACGATTTCAACCTGCTCAAGGCGATGATACTCAGGGACCTGCCGGAGAGGAGCAACCAGGTTTTAAAGACGCTGATGTACTCCACGAAATCGCCTGAGATTCTCGACTATTCCATAAGGCTGCTCAAGGCGAACTTTAGAGGCAATGCAGATTCTCTCGAGGCGGCGCTCTCGGACGTCTTGAAGAACGGCTCCCAGCTTGTCAGGGACAAGATACTTATAGAGCTCGCATTTCTGGCCGTCAAGAAGCAGGATATTTCATCTGCGTCGAAATACGCTAACGAACTGCTCAAGGATTATCCGGCCTCACAATCCAAGAAGGAGGCTCTTAGGATACTGACGTGGTCTGCTTTTTCCGAGAGGGGCGACTCTCCCGCAAAATTCAGGCTCGCCGCGAATTATCTGCTTAACATAGCCTCACTGGAGGACTCCCCCGAAGACGAGGCAAGGGCGAAGATGATGGCCGCGGACTGCTACTTTCTCGGAGACAAAGACTACGAGAGCGCCGTGAAGATATACGAGGCGCTACTGAAGGAGGGGCTGCCGGAGGATTCGCAGGGCATGGCCCTGAACAGGGCGGCGGAGTCCATGTTGAAGCTCGGCAGACTGGACAGCGCGGAGAAGATAATAGACAAGGCATATACAAACCCGCTGATAAAGCCCGACGAGATATGGAATTCCGAATGGGCGTTGCTAAATGCGATGCGTTCGTCGGGGCGCATAGTCGACGCGTCCAAGCGTGTCGGCAAGATTTTATCCACGGGCCAGACACGGGGCGGATTGAATCCGGTTTTAAGGTTCAAGATGCAATGGCTGCAGGCCAAACTTGCAAATGCCGAGGGACGTTTTGGAGACGCGATAGTTCTTGCGGACAAGCTTGTCGGGGAGATAGAGTCGCAGGCCAAAGAGCCCGACGGCGGGGATACGCTCGACGAGATTGCCGCCGCCGCGCTTCTTATAAAGGCAAATTCGCTGTCCGAATCGGGCAGGACGACCGGTGTAGGAGGCGCCTTTGAAACCTTCGATTACATCCGCGGCAAATATCCCTTTACCGCGGCGGCCCAGATATCATCCCTAATGCAGGCCGCAGGCCTTTCGCAGGCCGGAGAGTACACGGAGGCGGCAAAGCTGTGCAAGGCCCTTGCGGACGCGTTCCCGCAGAGCGAAAGGGCTCCGCTTGCGCTTTTCGAGGCGGCTCAATACCTGAAGATGTCGGGTTCCGAGAGGGATTTCAAGGAGGCTCTCGTTCTGCTCGACAGGCTGTGCAAAGACTATCCTTCCGATCCGAGGCTTTTCTACGCGCGCATGGCGCAGGGAGACATACTCAGGATGATGAACCGTTTTCCGGACGCCCGCGCGATATATTCGGACCTTATCAATACACATTCGGGGCATCCGGAGATTTACTCGGCATGGATGGGCATGGGCGACAGCCTGCTGGCCTATCCGGACAGGGAGCTGGACGCAGCCGCAACTTTTGAACGTCTTTACACGCTGGCTAATATCCCATTTGAGGCGCGGGCGGAAGCGGCTTTCAAGTGGGGGTTTGCCATGTCGAGGCTCGGGCGCAACCGGGAGGCGGCTGAGATATGGCTGTTAGCCTCAAAAGAGCTGTCCGACAGGTCGGGCAACTCCGGAAAGCTCGGGAAATACTGGCTTGGCAGGGCAATGCTCGAGCTGGCGAAGAACCTCGAAAAACTCGGGATGGAATCGGACGCCCGCGCCGCGTACAAAACCATAATAGACAGGAAACTTGCGGGAGAACAAATTGCCCGCAAAAAATTAGGCTTGGAAGGCAAATAAGACATGGAAAAATTCCTCCACATATTCGACCTGGGCGGTCCCATGATGTTTCCGCTGATAGCGCTTGCGCTCGTCGGCGTCATAATATTTCTCGAGAGGCTGTTTTTTCTCCACAAGGGCCAGATAAGGGCCGAGGAGTTTGTATCGGGCATAAAGACGGCGCTTAAAAAGCGCAGGCTGCTCGAGGCGCTGACGATTTGCGACGAGACTCCTGGAGCAATACCGCGGGTGGTAAAAACCGCGCTGCTGAATTCGGAAAAGCCTTTCGACGTCATGAGGCAGGCGGTGTTGGCCCAGAGCAACGCGGAAATCCCCCTCCTTGAGAGGCGCATATCGAGCATGGCGCTCATAGCCAAGACCGCGCCCTATCTGGGGCTGATGGGGACGGTGCTATCCCTTCTCGAGGTGTTCTACCAGATGAGCAAAAGCGGCTCTTACGCAACTGCGGCGATGTTCTCCGAAGAGGTTTATAGCGCGCTCATATCCAGCGCGGCCGGGCTAATGATATTCATAGCAGCAATGCTTGCCTACAGCTTTCTCAACAGCCGCCTGAAGGCGATAGTCTACGACATGCAGCTTGCAGCCAACTCCATACTTCTATTCATAGCCGACGGCATGCCCGAAGACGAAAACCTCAAGATAAACGGAGGCACGCCCACGGAGGACTTAAAATGAGCTCGTCGGGAACGGGAAATTTCAAGGCAGTCAGGCTCGTCCTTCCCAAAAAGTTGGACGTGGGGCTCGAGTTCGCCCCGCTTTTCGACGTTCTTCTCATAGCGTTAATGTTCACGCTCCTCGGTTCCGGATTCATAACCGCGCCTGGTTTTGGAGTGGATTTATCTGCTCCGGAAACCTCCGAGGAGGCTTTGAAACTTCCGGAAACGGCGCCGGGAAAGCCTCTGCCGGGCGTGACGGTGGACGAGTATGTCAGCGTGCTCAACATAAGGGGAAAATCCATGATAATTTTTCAGGGGCACATATATTCCGTGGAGACTTTCGAGCAGGCTATGAAGAGTTTTAAGGGGCACGGCACCCTGCTTGTAAAGATGGACAAGTCCGTGGACGCGCAGACGTTTCTGAGAGTCTGCCAGCTCGCAAAAGAAGCCGGGTTTGAGCGGGCGCAAATGGCCGCGAAACCTTCGGAATACTGACATGGAGACGCCCCTTCCAGAGAAGGATCCGCAGAGGAACTCCCCTTTCAGGATGCGCCCGAATTTTTTTGCGGCCGGATTGGGCGCGGCGGTTATCGTCGTAGCTTTGGCGCTATTCCCCGATGCCGACATACCTTCATTCGCCCCGCAGGAGGAGGCGTTTTTCAAGATGGATTTTTCCAAGGAGGCAAACGGAGGGTTTTCCGAGGGAGATCTATCAGACTATACCCCAATGTTTCTTCCCACACGGTGGAACTACAGAAGGGGCGTTGAGAGGCTTTCGGCGACGGACGAGTTCGGCGGGGTATTTTCCGCTTCGCTGGAGTCCGCGGAAGATTCGGACAAGACGGACTTCACACCGAGGCCCGCAGACGAAGCCCCTTTGGACAGCGTCAAGGACGCCGCAATGGACATAAGTTCAAAAGGCTTCTTCAGGGGGCTTGGCTCGGTCGACGCAGCCCGGGGAGAAGCCAAGCCGTCGGCAGTGGGAGTCAGGATAATAGACATGTTCAGCGGGAAAACCGTGAAAGACTTTCAGATGGACATAGGCGGTTTGCCGCAGGATTCCCTCTGGTCGTCGGTGGAATTTATGCTTTCAAAAAGCCCCTTGGGGGGACGCCCAACCCCCACCCTCACCAAGAGATCCGACTCTGACAGGACGGACGCCATCCTCTCTAAGGCAACGGCAAACAACCCGCAAGTGAGGGCTCTGCCGGGCGGCCATTACAAAATAGTTTTCACAAGGTAGGCTTGAAAGTATGTTTGAATTTCAAGTTATAGAAAGTTCCAGCGCGGGCAACTGCGCATTTTTTAATTTCAACGGCGTCTGCGCGCTTATAGACGCGGGGATCGGCATAAGAAGGCTGGAGAAATTTCTTGCAGACAGGCGCATGAAGGTATCGGACCTCAAAGCGGTGTTCATAACGCACGAGCATAGCGACCACTGCAAGGGCCTGCAAAGCTTCTACAAATATCCGGACATAGAAATATACGCGAATATCCCCACGGCCGAGGCGATAAAGTCTTCTGTTCCGCGCACAAAGCAGCTTAATTGGAAATGCTTTAGGACGGGGGACATATTCGACTTTATGGGAATGAGGGTAAACCCATTCTCAATTCCGCACGACACTTCCGACGCCGTCGGATACTCATTTTGCGCCGGCTGCCTGCACGCCGTATGGCTTACGGATTTGGGCAAGGTGACAACTCTTGCCGCGAGCATGGCCAGGCAGGCAGACGTGCTCGTTCTCGAGAGCAATTTCTGCCCCCAGATGCTCGACGCCTCCGACAGGCCGTACAGGCTCAAAAGCCGCATAAAAGGCTCGCAGGGGCATCTGTCCAACGAGGACGCGCTGAATCTGATAACCACTCTCGACCCGGCAAAAGTGCGCAAGATCTACCTTGCGCATGTCTCGCGCGAGTGCAACAGCCTCTCTAAGATAGAAGGGCTTCTAAGCACCCTGCCGGATGCTTTGCAAGACGCAATAGAGATAGTCTCGCCCTTCGAGGGCCTAAGCTCGGAATTCCGCTGCGAGTAGCAAGAGCGTCATAAAAATCCTCCTTGCGCATAATATCCGCGCGGGAACTTTGCCTCAACGCGCAGGGAAAACTATTTGCTGTAAAAAAATACTCCTTCTTAAGCGGTATTTGAAGGCAAAGGCCCTTTGGGGAAGGGACAACCGATAGCAGATCTCAAGCCCCGCCCCGGAAATGAGCGGCTTTCAAATAGCCGGCTGCGCAAAAAGCGCCAATAAAAATGCGCCTTGCGCGTAAACGCAAAACGCATGGGGAAATCCTGGCGCCGCGCGGAGAAAAGAGTACTATTCGCCGCTTTCCTCGACCTCCGAGGAGGCTTTGTTGAAGCGCATGCTTACCATCTTCGTCACGCCCCTCTCCTGCTGGGTGACGCCGTATATGGTATCAGCCACCGACACCGTATGCTTGTTGTGCGATATCACAAGGAACTGCGAGTATCTTGTAAACTCGCGCAGCATGTCGGTATAGCGGCCTATGTTGGCGTCGTCAAGCGGAGCGTCGAGCTCGTCGAGAACGCAGAACGGCGAGGGCTTGACCATGTATATGGCAAAGAGCAAAGATACCGCCGTCATCGTGCGCTGGCCGCCGGAAAGCAAAGACAGGCTCTTTAAAACCGTGCTCGGCGGGCGGGCTATTATCTCTATGCCGCTGTCCAAAATATCCTCGTTCTCGACAAGCTTCAAATCCGCAGTGCCGCCGCCGAAAATCTTTTGGAACGTGAACTCGAAATTCTTTCTTATCTGCTCGAAAGTCTCCGAGAACATCTTTTGAGATGTCGCGTTTATCTCGTCTATCGCGGAAACCAGCTCGTTCTTGGACTTCCACAAGTCCTCGCTCTGCGCCTTGAGGAAATCGAACCTCTCGCGCAGCTCGGCGTACTCCTCTATGGCTACGAGATTTACCGCCCCCATGGCGCCTATGCGCTCGCGCAAATCTTTAACCTCGGCCTCGACGAGGGAAAAATCCGTGGAGTCCATGGCGGCAAAGTCCGCCTCGGTGGGCTCGCCCCTGTCGCGCTTGGCCTTGGCCTTCACCTCGCCGTCGTCAAGCTCGTCGAGGTTGACCTTCACTTCAAACTCCTCGTCGGACTTCCATAGCTCCACCTTCCAGTCTACGGAGGATATGTCGCAGTCGTACTCCCCCCTGATGCGCTCGGATATGTAGTCCCTGCGCGATTTAAGCTTCGTGAGGCGCACCTCTATCTCGTTGCAGGCCGCAGACAAAACCCTGTGCCTTTCCCTCTCGGCATTTATAGACTGCTCGAACTCCTCCACGCCCTTTTCGCACTCCGCAAGCGCCCCGCGGGAATCCTCTATCTTCGACAAACTCTGCGCAAGCTCCGCGGCAAGACGCTCTGACTGCTCCCTGTCCTTTAAGCACTGGGCGTCCAACTCCGCCGTCTGCGCGGCTATGGCCGCCTTCTCCGCCTCGCGCTTCTCTATAAGAACGCGCGTCTCCGACTGCTGCTCCATTATGGCGCCTATGCCGCGCTCCAAACTCTGCAGGCGCGCGCGCTTGTCGGCCAAATCAAGGCGCGTCTCGGAAAGAACGGAATACTTGGCGTCCTTCTGGCGCCTAAGCTCCGCTATGGCGCCCTCCCTGGCCTCTATGCCGCTCTTGCCCTCGGCAACGGTCCTCTCCGCGGCCTCAAGCTCGGATACCGCGCTTTTAAGCTTGTCCTCCGCCTCAAAACGGGAGTTTTCCATCTCGCTTACCACCGCCGACTTCTTCTCTAGCTCCAGATTCTTCTCGGCCTCGGAATTTCTCAGAGCGCCTATCTGCGCGCCTATGGACGAAATCTCCCTCTTGTACTCCGCGAGCATCTCCTTCTTGCGTTCAGACTCCTCCTCGGCGGCATTGAGACTCTCGTTTATGCGCATGGCTTCCTCGTTGAGCTCCGTAAGGCGGGCGTTGTCGGCCTCCGTCTCCTGCTTGAGGCGCTTTATCTCACCGGCGCGCAGTATGAAACTGCTCTCGGTGTCGGCCTTCTCCCCGCTTGAAACATACACAAAGCCTCTCGAGGAAAACATGTCGCCGTCCTTGGAGACCGCCAGCAGAAATTTGAATCCGCCCCCCGCGCTTCCCCGGGCGAAGTCCACAAATGCGCTTATGTCGTCGCAAAAATAGCACCCCTCGGTGAGCTTTTCCAAGAGTTTGGCTATGCCTGCGTCCGCCTGGGCGGAGGCCTTTATGCAGTCAGCAACCTTGCGTATCCCATTTGGCAGGGAGCCTTGGAAATCGTAAGACGCATCTTGGGGCATGTCCAGCTGTATGCAGGCCTTGCCCAAGGATTTCTCCTTTATCGCGCCTATGGCCCCGCCGAGATTTCCGCCTTCGGGCATGGATATGGCGTCTATGGCAGAGCCCATCAAAACTTCAAATGCCTGCTCGTAGCCACTCTCGACGTCCGCGCACTGGCTTACCACAAAGGTCTTCCCGGGATCTATAAATTCAGACACCCTGCCCTTCAACACCGCCTTAACGCCCTCGGAAAAGCCCTCCATTCTCTCGTGGAAGTCGTTCAAGAGGCTAAGCCGGGCGGATTTGCTCGCAAGAGTCCTGTCCAACTCCTGTATCTGGGACTGCTTGTCCCTATATGCGCTCCTGAGAGCGTTGACGTTCTCTGCGGCTGTGTAAATATCTGCCTCGGCCTGGGCGCAACGCTCCCTGGCGGCCTCAAGAGCAGCCTCCGTCTCCTGAATCTTCCTGCCCAAAACGGCAGTCTCCTCCTTCAGCTGGAATATGGAATCCGCCGCCGTTGAATGGCGGACTTGAAAAGACTTAAGCTCCACCTCCAAGCTCGTGCATCTGCTGCGCAAACGCGTTATGGACCCCTCGCTGACGAGCAAATCCTGCTTGAAGGCGCTCAAACCGCGCTCGGCCTCCGCAAGCGAGCTTTCTATCTGGGCAAGCTCCTCGCTCTGCTGCCTGAAAATCTCGTCTGAACCCGACACGAGATCCAGCTGCATCTGCTTTACCTCCTCGTCCCCTCGGGCGCGCCCCTCCAAAGACTCAAGCTGCTCGCGCAAAGACTCAAGCTCCGTGTCTATCTGCCCCGACCTCTGCTCCAAATCCCTCTTTCTGACCTGCGCGAACTCGCCGTTCATCTGGGCCTGCTCCTTCATGCTCCTGAGCTCCGCGGCAGCCGACCGCATCTGCTCTAGCCTCGCAGACATCTGCGCCCTCGACGAACGCAATCTGGCAAGCTCCTCCTCCGAGACGGCAAGGTTCTTTTCAAAGTCCAAAAGTTCGGTTCTGCGGGCGTCGAAATCGCGCTCGTCGGAAGATATGGAGGCGGTTTGCTCCGAATAGCTCTTGGCGTTGAAGGCCAAGTCCAAATGGCGCAGCCTGTGGCTTAGGCGCTTGTAGCGCAAAGCCTTGCTCGCCTGCCGGCGCAGGGAGCCTATCTGGCGCTCTATCTCTCCAATTCTATCCGTCACGCGGGCGAGGTTCTGGTCAACAAGTGCAAGCTTGTTAAGAGCCTCTTTGCGCTGGGTCTTGTAGCGGGTTATGCCCGCGGCCTCCTCAAAAATTGCGCGGCGCTCCCCGGGGTTAGACGACAAAATCTGGTCTATCTGCCCTTGCACCATGAAGGAGTAAGACACCCGCCCTACTCCCGTATCCATAAACAGCCTCTGAATGTCCTTAAGGCGCGCGGCCTTGCCGTTTATGTAATAGTCGCTGCCGCCGTCGCGCGAGACGCTTCTGGTAATCTCCACTTCGTTGAACTCCGTGCCCAGCTGGCCTTCGCAGTCGGAGAACAGCAGGCTTACCGAGCACATCTGGAGGGGCTTGCGCTTGTCCGTTCCCTGGAAGATAACGTCCTGCATCTTGCCGCCGCGCAGCGCCTTTGCGGACTGCTCCCCGAGCACCCACCTTATGGAATCTACTATGTTGCTTTTGCCGCAGCCGTTGGGGCCGACTATGCAGGTTATCCCCTTCGGGAAAACCAGCGATGTCTTGTCGGCAAAGCTCTTGAAGCCGTTGATTGTAACCTGCTTTAAAAACATATAAAAAAAACTCGCATTAAATTAAAGTTTCGGGCCGACTTCTATGCAACAAAAAAAGCCCCCGGCCAGCCTGTTGCAAGGATGGGAAGGCTAAAAATGCAAGAGATTTACCCCCCGCGACTTCCCAAAATTTTACACAGTCCGCCCCTCTCCCGCGCAGCAGGCCAAAATCCGCCGACTAAAGCCGCGGCAAAAAAGCTTTGCTTTGCGTCTTATCGCCCGCCCCCCCGAGCCATAAGGATTGACAATGATTAGTGGCTCAAATACACGTAAAAATATGGATTACATGCGCATAGCCATTTTGCAGGCATTTATTTTACCCCTATTTTTTATTACACTATTTTGCTCCGGCGCAAATGCCGCCGAAAATGATGAATCTGAGGCATACGACATACCCGCCTCCAAAATAGCCGTGCGAGACCCGTACATATTCGCGGATCCCAAGAGCGGCAAATACTATCTTCAAGCATGCGCCTACCCCATGGGCAAGAGGGGCTTATTCTGCTACGAGAGCAAAGACTTAAAAAGTTGGCGCAAAGTTGGCATGTCGTTCGAGCCCGACGCCGACTTCTGGGGCAAGCGCGACTTCTGGGCTCCAGACATGTTTTTCATAGACGGCAAGTACTATATAATTGCGACATTTTCAAGCGACGACGAAGTAGAAGGGCCAAGCCGCAAGCCCTTGAAATTCAGGGGCTGCGGAGTTCTCGTGTCCGACAGGCCCGACGGCGGCTTCAAGCCCCTTGTAAACGCTCCCATAACCCCAAAAGACTGGATGTGCCTCGACGGGACCATATACGAGGACGCCGACAAGAACTTATGGCTTATCTACTGCCACGAATGGCTGCAAGTCGGCAACGGCGAGATAATAGCCCAGAGGATATCCCGCGATTTGAAAAAGACCATTGGCGAGCCTATCGTCATACTCAAGGCTCTTGACGCCCCCTGGTACGACAAGAGGCGCGGGGCAAAAAATGCCGTCACCGACGCCGGCGTAATCACCCGCGGAGACGACGGCATCTTGTATCTTACCTGGTCGAGTTTTGAAAAGAAAAAGGGGGCCTACGCCATAGGCGTTGCCGTATCGAAATCCGGCAAGGTGGAAGGCCCATGGCGGCACTTGAGAAATCCGCTAAACTCCGACGACGGCGGGCACGCTATGGTTTTCAAGACATTCGGCGGAGACCTAAAGATATCCTACCACAGCCCGAACAGCACCGAGTTTGACGAAAGCAGCCCGTCCCCAAAACCGCGCATGCAGATAAAGGACATACAATTTAAAAACGGGAGGGTTAAAATTCTCGATAGGGGCAAGTAATCCTTCCCATTGCGTGAAAAAAACTTTTCTTGCGGCCGCAAAATAATAGACGCCGCCGCACCTTAGAGGAGGCGGGCCCTATGCGCTATAAAAAAGCCCTTAAATTGGGCATTAATGCAAAGGGAAAAGGCCTTGCAAGCTATTGCGGGAGTACGAGCAGATACTCGCGGGTATTGTCCGGCCAGACGTAATTTTCCAGACGCGCGTTTAGGGGTTTCAGGGCCTCTTTGCTCTTCTCGCCCTCAGGGGTGTAATAGCTTTTGAAGAAGTCCTCCGCCTTCCATGTGGGAACGAGCACTTTTATGCATCCTCCGGGCATTCCGCCGAAAGACGTCTCGCATTCAAAGACAAGATAGTTTCCCAAAGGGGCGGTTGCAAGCAGGCGCACGTTGGACACGTTGACAGAGGCATTCTGGCCTATGAGGCTGCTTGAATTTAAGATGCAGTAAAACGCCGTATTTGGCGGTACGTCCGCTGCGCGCGCGGAGAAGGAAAATATGCAAGCCGCAGCAGCGCAAAGGAATAAATTTCTCATGAGATTTTTCATATCTATATTTTATCGGACTTTGTCCTCCGGCGCTTACAAAAAAGATTAGGATTTTTCATCATGCGTTATCTTTTTTTATTTTTCGGCCGAATTTTCGGAAAGCGAAATTGACAAAGGCTTTTCCCCGACTTAAAAGTCGCGAAAAATATTTCATACGAAAGCTCAATTCCGCCATGAAGATCTCGGCTAAATTCGACCATTTCAACATCAACGTACAAAACCTGGAAAGGAGCATAGATTTCTACGGCAAGGCGCTCGGCCTGACGGAGATTTCCCGCTATGAGCCCGAGGACAAATCCTTTATCCTTGCCTATCTGGGAGACGGCAAAAGCCCGTTTAGGCTCGAGCTTACCTGCCTGAAATCCCACACCGGCCGCCCCTACGAGCTCGGCGAGAACGAAAGCCACCTGTGCCTGCGCGTTTCCGGAGATTACGATGAGGCAAGGCGCTTCCACAAGCAGATGGGCTGCGTATGTTTTGAAAACGAAACCATGGGTCTTTACTTCATTGAAGACCCCGACGGATACTGGATAGAGGTACTGCCGGAAAAATAGCCGGCAGCCCTTTAGGCAGAGCCTTTCCCCTGGTCAAGCTAAAGACGCATCTGCCCGCAGCACTAAAAAAACCCCTTTAAAGCCCGCGCGTACCAGATAAACTCTCAAAACGCACGGCGCAAAAAAAAGTTCCGCACCAAGACAGGTAGCGGAACTTTTATTTTTAATCTCCCGCCCATTTTTCAATGGGCCGGGGAAGCCGTAAGGCGGAACTCCACTTGGGGCGGGCTATTCCTGGGAGTTTATCTCGGAATCAGCGCCGTCCGGAGCGTCTGAAGCGGCGGAATCGTCGGCGGAATCGGCCCCCGCGGCGGAGTCTTCGTCGCGCGTGTTTACCACGCGGCAGACGCCTATGAGCTTGTCCCCCTCGGCAAGATTTATCAGGCGCACGCCCTGCGTTGTGCGCCCTATCACGCGGACATCCTTGACCGGAGAGCGCACCGCCTGGCCGCCCTGGGTGAACATCATTATCTCGTCGTCCTCCTTGACGGACAGCGCTCCCGCGACCCCGTGGGTCTTGATTGCTATCACGCCGCTTCCGCCCCTGTTCTGCAGGCGGTATTCGGAGTATTCCGTGCGCTTGCCCTGGCCCTGCTCACCCGCGATAAGCAGGGTGGAGCCCTCGTCGACTACAACTATCGCCTTGACGGAGTCGTTTTCCTTTTTGAGCGTCACGCCGCGCACGCCGCGCGTGGCCCTGCCCTGGGCGCGCAGGTCGGCCTCGTCGAAACGTATGGACATGCCCTGCTGGGTGACGAGAACAACATTAGCATTCTTCTCCACCAAAACCACGCCTATGAGGGTGTCTCCCTCGTCGAGATTTATGCCTATTATACCGCCCTTCCTGCAATTCTTGTAGTCCGGCAGCATGGTCTTTTTGACAACGCCGTTCTTGGTCGCCATAATAAGGCCCTTCTCGTCCTCGAGGCTCTTGACGCATATCATTGCGGCCACCTTCTCGTCTGGCTGAAGCTCCAAAACGTTCTTGATGGACCTTCCCTTTGAAATCCTCGTGCCCTCGGGTATCTCGTAGACCTTGTTGACGTACACGCGCCCGTTGTTCATGAAGAACATTATAGTATCGTGCGTCGAGGCGGTGAATATGTGCTCGATAAAGTCCTCGTCGTACTGGCCGGAGCCTATCACGCCCTTGCCGCCGCGCCTCTGCGAACGGTACGCGCTTACGCCCGTGCGCTTGATAAACCCGTTGTGGGAAACCGATATTATGCAGCCCTCGTTGGCGATTACGTCCTCTATCCTGAACTCGCCCTCCGCCGCTATCAGGCGCGTGCGGCGCTCCGACGGATACTTCTCCTTCATCGCGCGCAGCTCCTTCTTTATCACACCGAGAAGCTTCTTCTCGTTGGCGAGTATGGAGCGGAACTCCTCTATCTGGCGCATGAGCTCCATGTACTCCTTCTCTATCTTGTCGCGCTCCATGCCGGTCAGCTGGTGGAGGCGCAAATCCAGTATGGCGTTGGCCTGGCGCTCGGTCAGGGGATACTTCGCCATGAGGGATACCCTCGCGGTGTCCCTATCCTTCGAGGCGCGTATTATACGGATAAAGTCGTCGAGATTGTTGAGCGCTATCTTGTAGCCCTCCAATATGTGGGCCCTGTCCTCGGCCTTGCGCAACAAAAACTGCGTGCGGCGGTAGACGACCTCGCGGCGGTGCTCTATGTAGCACTCTATCATCTCGCGTATGTTCATCTGCTTTGGCCTGCGCTTGTCCAAGGCAAGCATTATCACGCCGAAGCTCGACTCGAGCTGGGTGTGCTTAAACAGCTTGTTCAAAACCACCCTCGGAGCCTCGCCGCGCTTGAGCTCTATGACAACCCTTGTGTTCTCGTCGGACTCGTTGCGTATGTCCGAAATTTCCGGGATTACCTTTTCGGCCACAAGCTGCGCTATGCTCTCCACCAGCGAATTGCGGTTCACATTGTAGGGAATCTCCGTGATTACAATCTGCTCCTTGCCGTTCTTGAGCTCCTCGACATTTGCGACTCCGCGCACCTTTACGATGCCCCTGCCCGTCTTCATGTAGCTCTCTATGCCCGAACGCCCGACTATCACTCCGCCCGTCGGGAAGTCGGGCCCCTTGATGACGTTCATCAGCTCCTCTATGGGAGTTGCGGGGTTGTCTATGAGCATGCAGGTTGCGTCTATTAGCTCCCCGAGATTGTGCGGCGGTATGTTTGTTGTCATGCCCACCGCAATGCCCGTGGAGCCGTTCATCAGAAGCCCCGGAAGCGCCGACGGCAACACAGTGGGCTCCCTCGTGCTCTCCTTGTAGTTGGGCATGAAATCTACCGTGTCGGAATCCAAATCCGCGAGAAGGTCCTCCGATATCTCCGCGAGTTTGCACTCCGTGTATCGGTACGCCGCGGGCGAGTCTCCCTCTATGGAGCCGAAGTTCCCCTGCGGCATCACCAGCGGATAGCGCATAACCCAATCTTGCGCAAGCCTCGCAAGAGTGTCGTAAACCGACGAGTCGCCATGCGGGTGGTAGTTTTTCAGCACCTCGCCCACGACGCCCGCGCACTTGTCGAAGGCCCTGTTGTGCAGAAGCCCCTCCCTGAGCATCGCATAAAGCACGCGCCTCTGCACGGGCTTTAGCCCGTCGCGCACGTCGGGCAAGGCGCGGGATACTATCACAGACATTGAATAGTCTATGTAGGCGCTCTGCATTATCTGCGTAATGCTCGCGTCAGAAATTTTTTCGTTTTCCGTATACATTTTTAAAGCCTTTTGTTCTTTCTAATTAGACGTCCAGATACGATGTGTTCAGCGCGTTGTCCTCTATGAACGCCCTGCGTATCGGAACGTCCTCGCCCATGAGCATGGAAAACGTAGCGTCCGCCGCGGCGGCGTCCTCTATGCCGACTTTCAGAAACGAGCGCTTCTGCGGATCCATAGTCGTTTCAAACAGCTGCTTTGCGTTCATCTCGCCAAGGCCCTTGTAGCGCTGTATGGAAAGGCCCTTCTTGCCCATCTCGCGTATCTTGCCGACAAGCTCCAATATGGAGCGCAGCTCCACCACGTTCTGAGAGTCGGCCTCGCCGCGCTCAGTAAGCAGATATTTGACATGGTCGGCCGGGGTGAAAGACTTTATCACAAGGCCGAGCTTAGCCATCTGGTCGAGCACCTTCTCCATCTGCGGAGCCTCGTAAATCTCGTAGACGTTTATGCGCTGCTGAACCTTCGCGCCGAACTCGTCGACAAGCTCGCGCACCGTGTTGGACTCGAAAATATCCTCCGAATTTCCGTACTCTATGAAGAACGAGCTCCTGTCCTCGTCCGAGAAGAGGAACTTGAACTCCTCCTTGTTGCCCGTGCGCACGCGCGCCATGTACTTTGGCAGCTTGCCGCCTTTGTTCGCGTCAAGATAAGTGTAAAGCGGGCAGGCATAGCGCGTCACTCCCGCCCCCAAGACCTCCAGGCGTGCCATCAGCTCGACAATCTTGTCCACGCGCTCGGGCGGGAATTCCAAATTGTCCGATATGCGCTTGAACGTGACCTCCTCGCAGCCCAAATTCAAAAGTATGCGGTTTAGCTCGGCGTCGTTCATGACATACTGCTCGCGCTTCTTGCGCTTTATCTTGTAAAGCGGCGGCTGGGCTATGTAAACGTAGCCGTTTTCGATAAGCTCCCTCATCTGGCGGAAGAAGAAGGTAAGAAGCAGGGTTCTTATGTGAGAGCCGTCGACATCGGCATCCGTCATTATGACAATCTTGTGGTAGCGCACCTTTGTTATGTCGAACTTAGTGTCTCCCGTAGAGCCGAAGCCCGCGCCCACCGCGGTAATTATCGTGCGCACCTCCTGGTTGTTCAAAACCTTGTCGAGCCTGGCCTTCTCGACATTCAAAATCTTTCCCTTGATGGGAAGTATCGCCTGATACTTTCTGTCGCGCCCCATCTTGGCCGAACCGCCCGCGCTCTCTCCCTCGACGATGTACAGCTCGCAAAGGGAAGGATCCCTCTCCGAACAGTCCGCCAGTTTTCCGGGAAGGCCGCCGCCGCTCATAACCGTCTTGCGGACCGTCTCTCGGGCCTTTCTCGCAGCGTCCCTGGCGCGCGCGGCCATCACGCACTTTTCTATTATCTTCTTGGCCACGGCAGGCTGCGTCTCAAAAACGTACTTCAGCTTTTCGCCTACTATCTTCTGGACTATGCCGTCAACCTCTCCGTTTGACAGCTTCGTCTTTGTCTGGCCCTCGAAGCGCGGCTCCGGCACCTTTACGCTAACCACCGCCGTGAGGCCCTCGCGGCAGTCGTCGCCGGTTATGGCGGCGTCCTTCTCCTTTATGAGGTTGTTGGCCTTGCCGTAGTTGTTTATCACGCGGGTGAGCGCCGTCCTGAAGCCGCTAAGATGCGTGCCGCCCTCCACGTTGAATATGGAATTTGCGTACGCGTAAACCTGCTCGTTGTAGGAGTCGTTGTACTGCAGGGCAATGTCGACCATTATCTTTGAGTCCGCCTTTTCGGAGGCGGGAGCCTCCCCGGATATGGATATGACCGACGGGTGCACCACATTCTTGTTGCGGTTTAAGAATTGGACATACTCGCTTATGCCGTCCTTGAACTTGAAATTCTCCGTCTTGCCTACGCGCTCGTCGGTAAGGATTATCTCCACCCCCGGATTGAGGAACGCCAGCTCCCTGAGACGCTTGGAGAGTATCTCGTACTTGAACTCCCTCGTAGACAGGAATATCTCGGGGTCTGGCATGAAGAGTATGCGGGTTCCCGTGGTCTTGGTGTTGCCCACAACCGTCATTTTTGAGGTTGTCTTGCCGCGGGAGAACTCCATGCGGTATATTTTGCCGTCACGCCTGACTTCCACCTCGAAATATTCGCTGACCGCGTTTACGCACTTGGCGCCCACGCCGTGGAGGCCGCCCGACACCTGGTACGCGCCCTTGCCGAACTTTCCGCCGGCATGGAGGTTGGTCATGACAAGCTCGAGGGCGGGAATTTTATATTTGGGGTGTATGTCAACCGGAATGCCTCTGCCGTTATCCTCTATGGCGCATGCACCGTTTGCAAGAACCGTAACTTTTATCTGAGTGCAGTATCCGGCCAGGGCTTCGTCTATGGAGTTGTCAACTATTTCAAAGACGCAATGGTGGAGGCCTCTTTCATTCGTGTCGCCGATGTACATATCGGGACGCTTCCTGACGCCTTCAAGCCCTTCGAGCTTCTGGATTTTTGAGGCGTCGTAACTGTCTTTTTGCTTTATATTTTCGGACATTTTCTATGATAATTTTTTCGATATTAAGAGTTTCTTATACTCAAAGCTTACACATTATTTCAGGGACCGTTTTTTGCAACCAAAATTCTCTATTTTCCCCCACATTTTTTCTTTGTTTTAACGGCGTTTTTTGCTTGCCTTTTGGCGGCTTTCCGCCCCCTGAAAAAGCCAAAACTTAAGCCCCTTAAAGCATGCGCTCCCCGGCCGCTAAAAAAGGCGTTGAAGTCTGCGCCACATACTCCTTTAGCACAGAGATAAAAATGGAAGCCGGCGGACAAAAAATAAAGGCGCCAAAATTCAAAAAAGCCTCCGGAAAATAAAAAAAGACTTGATAAAAAAAATAATACCCCTAAATTGCGTGTTTTAATTTTTACGGGCCGTAGCGCAGTCTGGTAGCGCGCTTGCATGGGGTGCAAGAGGTCCCGAGTTCGATCCTCGGCGGCCCGATAAAAATAAAAACGCTCCGCCAAAACGCGGGGCGTTTTTTTATGTTGGCATTGCCGCCTTAAAAGAGCTTTTTTATGCGCCGCCTATGCGCGCAGACTATCTCCAATGAAAAAAATACGGGAACTAAAAAGCATTTAGGGGAAACCGCCTTTTACTTTTTAAAACTCTATCCCCTCAACCTTAGAGCCAATTATATACATGGGCGACTGGTTTACGGTTATTGAAAGAGATTTGCCGTTTACTCGCCCGAGGTGAACTTCCCTGCCGGAAACGTCAAGAACCTTAAAATTGCCTCCTGCCATTTTCACATTTACGCACTCCTCGCCTTTAAACGTCCAAAGACCGCATACATTACGCCCCTGCGGCGACACCCAATTTGCGCGGCAGAAACCGTCGGACTCCGAATACTCAACCTCCGAATTTCCCAATATGCCCGCGAGTGTCTTGTAGGCGTAAAATGCCTTTTTGCGCCTGAAATCCCTATCCACTATGCCGAAATGTCCTTCCGACACAGGCTCCAGCCAGTGGGAACGGAAGCTGTAGGTAAAAATTTTATCCACGCCGGCATGAGCGGCATATATGTAGTCGCGCGCAAGCAGCGCGGCCTGGGCGTCCTCGGATACGTATGACACGACAGTATTGGAAATGAAAACCGCCATTCCACCGCCCTTAAATTTGTACGCGGCAGCCATTGTAATCTTTCCGCCGTCGGTATCGGAACAAACTATGGGGATAAATTTGTCCCCCTCGGCAAGCAAAGAGGAGTTGTAGTCGAAGCCCCTAAACCCCCTGACCTTTTCAAACGAGATGTCTTCAAAGCCCTCCGCGCCGCGGCAGTCTTTGGCTTCTATAAAGTCTGGCACGCCTTTTACGGCCCAATGCGGGACAAGCTTGACGCGCAGCCTGCGCAAGAGCTCGTCTCCCCTGACACTGCCGTCTGCGTCTTTAAAGAATGGAAAGCCTCCTCCCGGATAAATTAGAGCGCCGCCGCGCTCCACAAAAGAGGCTAAAGAGCCGGCAAAATTGTAGTCGAAAGTCTCCCCCGAGGGGACAACAAGGGCGCAATCGCCCGGCAGAGAGTCTATCTGCGAATACTTAACGGGGATTATTTCCCCCGCACGCGTAAAGAAAGATTTTGTAAAGAACGAAGCGTCCGCAAACAGGCTATCCTTTATCGCATAGACTTTTTTAGACGACAACCCCAGCTTTTCAATGGCCACGCGCAATGGATACATGGACGAAATCTCAGGAGGCGTTGTAGCGCCTATTTCAGTGATCCAAATGGGCTTTACGCCCGTTGAGGCCGCCATGCTTTCCCGGGCGGATTTAATTTTTTCCTCCAGCACTTTTTCCGGCGGATTGGGCGCGGGGTAGGAATGGAAATTCATTATGTCAAAGTCCTCCGCGGAACATTCGGCTATCACCGCCTTAGCGAATTCCGAGGCAGGATCGGCAAAGCCGGCTATCAGAAGCCTGGCAGATGGATTTGCCGCATGCACAGTCTTGGAGGCGATTTTGAGGGCCTTCACATATTTGGAGACGGCGTCCGCGCCCTTGAAATGCAAGTCCGGCTCGTTTACGAATTCCCAATAATCCACCCTGCCCTTGAAATGCTCGACTGTCTTTTTTATGTAGTTCGCCCAATCTGCGGTGTCGCTGGCCGCGTCCCGCTCCTTCCTGGCGCTGTACGAGAGTATCCCCAAAACCTTTATGCCGCGGGCGGAAAGGGAATCTACTATATTGTCGTAGGTTGAGAAATCGAACTGGCCTGGCTTGGGCTCTATCAGTATCCAGTGGAAGTCTGTGCGCATCCAGCGAATCCCCGCATCTTTCATGGAGTCGAAAAGCTCCGGCAGTATATTTGCCTCGTGGTGCGCAAAGGGGTGAGAACATATCCCAAAACGGCTATTTTGCGCATTGTCCGCCGCATGGGATGCCGAAAAGGCAAAAATTGACGCCGCAAGAGCGGCAAAATATACTGGAAGGCCCGCCATCTTTTTCACGGGAAATATTTTCACACCCAGATAAAGTTTAGTCAACACAAACCAAGACTGATTGACACGCGCCCCTCTGCTCTAATATTCTTCGGACAAACCAAATAACGGGGATTTTATGATGAATGTTTTTTTTAGGACTTGCAGATTTTTAGCTTTCTGCCTCGCATGCGCCGCGCTAATATCGGCCCGCGCCGCCGATTTCAAGCCCGCCCAGCCATTTTTGGATTCGGCAAAGAACGTTATAAACGCGCACGGAGGCAACGTGATTTTCCACGAGGGCATCTATTATCTTTACGGAGAGGAAAAGGAGAAGGGCTTGTCCGAAAAAACCCATGCGGACGCGGGCATACGCTGCTACGCCTCAAAGGACCTTGTTGTCTGGCACGATTTCGGACCCATGCTGTCGCTTACTAAGACGGATCCTCTTTCAGATCTGGCTTTCGACTGCAACCAGGACAGGCCCAAGGTTGTCTACAACGAAAAGACCAAGACCTTTGTTATGTTCTTTAAGCTTTATTTGCGGGGAATGGGGACTAACGTTGGATTTGTGGGCGTTGCCACGTCTCCAAGCCCTGCGGGGCCGTTTAAGTACTCGCACAAATTTGTGGCAGGAAATTCCCCCAACGGTACCGGGGACTTTTGCATATTTAAGGACACCGACGGGACCTTGTACCACATGACCGTAAGAAAGCCCGACAAGGCCTTTGTAGCCGCAAAAATGCGCCCCGACTATCTGTTGCCCGAGGGCGAATATAAAGTCTGCAAGGGCATAACCTTCAAGACCGAGGCTCCTTGCGTATTCAAGAAGGACGGCAAATATTACATGCTTGCCTCCGGGTCCACCGGATGGGCTCCGAATGCAGCAAGAAGCTTTGTGTCGGATAACATCTTCGGCGAGTGGAAAAGCCTGGGCAACCCCTGCGAGGGCGTGAATCCGCTCAACGGTCTCGGGCCTGAGAAAACCTTCGGGGGGCAGTCGTCGAGCATTATAAAGGTTGAAGGCAAAGACAATGCCTACATAGCCGCCTTCGACATAAACAGGCCCGAGCACCCCTACGACAGCGGCTACATATGGCTTCCCATAGAGTTTAAGGACGACGGCTCATTCAAGGTCCTCTGGCGCGACGAGTGGGACATGTCTGTCTTCGACAAGAAATAGAAAATATCCCCGCGTGAAAAAACCTTCCTTAAAAACGATAATTTATAAAAATATTTCTAAGAAATTTTCCCGCTTTAATTTTACACGCTTTTTTTAGCCTATATGGCCGAATAAAAAGTTTTTTGAAATAAGGCTAAAAACAAGAAAGACCTGGAATAAGCATGCAATAGAGCCTCTATTTCTTTTCTCTCTAATGCATGGTCTGTAAATCTCCCCTTCCTATATAATTCCCCAAAACAAAGAGGCCATACCAACCTATAAAAAACCCGCGGAGCTTTTATAAACCCCGCGGGATTTTATTTTACGGTGAAAAAAAGCCCGGGCAAACGCAAAGAGGGCTATTCCCACTCTATGGTCGACGGCGGCTTGGAAGATATGTCCAAGCACACCCTGTTTATGCCCTTAACCTCGTTTATTATGCGGTTGGAAATCTTCGCGAGAAGCTCGTGCGGTATGTGCGCCCAGTCGGCCGTCATGGCGTCTGTGCTTTCGACTATGCGCAATGCAACGGCGTTGTCGTAAGTGCGCTCATCGCCCATCACGCCAACAGTCTTTACGGGAAGGAACACCGCGAAAGACTGCCAAACCTTCTCGTAGTATCCGCTCGAACGCATCTCCTGCATGAGAATGTCGTCGGCCTCGCGCAGAACGTCCAGATACGCCTTCTTTATCTCGCCGACAACGCGCACGCCCAAGCCGGGCCCCGGGAAGGGATGGCGCCACAGAACCTCGCGGGAAAGGCCCAGCTCCTTGCCCAGAGCGCGCACCTCGTCCTTGAAAAGCTCGCGCAGGGGCTCAAGCAGCTTAAGCTTCATGCGCTTGGGAAGCCCGCCTACATTGTGGTGGCTCTTGATTAGGCTCGCGGGGTTGCCCGCTATCGGAACGCTCTCTATAACGTCGGGATAAAGCGTCCCCTGGGCGAGGAAATCGACATCTCCTATGGACTTTACCGCCTTGTCGAACACCTCTATGAAAGTCTTACCTATTATCTTGCGCTTGCGCTCCGGATCCTTGACCCCCTTGAGCCTGTCGAGAAATATCTTCTCCGCGCGCACGGTGCGCATGCGCATCTTGAAGTTGTCCCTGAAGAGCTTCTCGACCTTTACGCGTTCGTCTTTGCGCAGAAGGCCGTTGTCGACAAACACGCAGGTCAGCTGGTCCCCTATTGCCTTGTGTATAAGAGCCGCCGCAACGGACGAGTCCACCCCGCCGCTGAGCCCCAGTATGACCTTCTTGTCGCCGACAGTGTTCCTGATGTTCTCAACCGCCCTTGCTACATAGTCGGACATCTTCCAGTCTCCCGTACAGCCGCAAATGTCGTAGAGGAAATTCTTGATGATTTTTATGCCTTCCGGCGTATGCACAACCTCCGGATGGAACTGCATTCCGTAAAAGCTTCTGTCCAAATCCTCTATCAGCGCATAGGGAGAGTTCTCCGTAGTTCCTATAGCCTTAAAGCCCTTAGGCAGCTTTACGATTTTGTCCCCATGAGAATTCCAAACCTTCATGGGAGACTCTATGCCCTTCAGCAGCCTTCCGCAAGTCTTGAAGGAAAGAACCCCATGGCCGTACTCGCGCTCCTTGCTGGATACAACCTGCCCGCCGAGCAAAGAGCCCATAAGCTGAAGCCCGTAGCATATGCCCAACACCGGAACCCCAAGCTCAAATATCTTCCTATCCGGCTTGGGAGCCCCCTTTGAAAGCACGCTTGCCGGCCCGCCCGAGAGTATCACTCCGCAGACGCCCAGTTTCTTCAGCTCGGAGGCCTTCGTATTGAAAGGGAATATCTGCGAATAGACGTTGCACTCGCGAATGCGGCGCGCTATAACCTGTGTGTATTGGGAACCGAAGTCCAGTACCGCTATTTTCTGATTCATGGCATGCAGTTTTGGAGGGTGAATAACTGTTGTTGGATTTTAAAACTTTAACCTGCCGTTCTTGTACCCGCAATTCGGGCAGGGGGCCGACTCGTCGGAGTCGGAGGAGATATAAACGCTGTCGCAACGCAGGCAGTGGTAGGTCTTTGCGTTCGTCATAGACTCGTATATCTTCCTGCGCCTGCGGGAAAATATGTACGAAGCGAACGCAAAAGCCGCAAACGCAAGCCCCGCGACAACCGCAAAATATGTCGATATGGCTGAAACCATCAGTATTTTCTCCGCGCCGCAAATGGATGGCCTCCGCATGCAAAACGCTCGGAAAAACGCAAGACGCGCAAACGGTTCTGCGCCGCCAGCGCGTCTTGCAGTTAAAAATGCTAACGCGCGCGGAACGAAACCGCGCGCGGGTTAAGAGGACTTAGTCCTTCTTCTCCGCCTCGGCGGCGGGAGCCGCAGCTTCCTGCGACTGCTCGGCAGCCTCGGGCTGGGCCTTCTTCGCAGCGGCCTTCTTGGCGGATTTCTTCGCCGGGGCCTTCTTGGCGGCAGCCTTTTTGGGATGGTCCTTGTAGCCCTTGTCGCCCGCCTCTATAAGCTCTATGAGAGCCATGTTGGCGGCGTCGCCCGCGCGGGGAACAAGCTTGTAGATGCGGGTATATCCGCCCTTGCGCTCGAGGAATTTCTCAACCTTCTTGACGAAGAGCTGGTATATAGCCTCCTCGTCGCGAACCCTGGCCAGCGCCATGCGACGATAATGAAGCTTTACCGCCTTGTCCTCCGAAGCGGCCGCCTTCTTGGCCAAAGTTATCACTTTTTCCGCGAAAGGACGCAAAGCCTTTGCCGCGCTGAGAGTTGTTTTGATTCTGTCGTGGCGAAAGAGAGCCGCCGCAAGGGAGGCCATCATCGACGCGCGATGCTCTTTCTTCACGCCCAATGTGTGTGTATGTTTGCTGTGACGCATTTTCTGAAAATATTTTTATTGTTATTGGATTGCGGGCGCCGAAGCCGAATCTATGAGACGCTCGTCTATCTTCATGCCGAGTGAAAGGCCGAGCTGCTCGAGCTTGCTCTTTATCTCGTTCAGGGACTTCTTTCCGAAATTCCTGTACTTGAGCATCTCCTGCTCGCTCTTCATGGCCAGCTCGCCAACCGTGGTTATGTTGGCGTTGTTCAGGCAGTTCGCCGCGCGGACAGAAAGCTCTATCTCGTTGACGCTCATGTTCAGCAGCTTCCTGAGCCTGTTCTGCTCCTCGCTTACCTCCTTGCCGGCTGACTCAAACTCTATCTCCTGGTCGTTGATCTTGTCGAAGAGATCTATGTGGTGCTTGAGTATGACCGCAGCGTCCTTCATCGCCTCGTCGGGGGTGATTCTGCCGTCGGTGGTTATCTCGATGGTGAGCTTGTCGAAATCCGTCATCTGGCCTACGCGCGTGGCCTCCACGCCGTACTTTACCAGCTGTATCGGGCTGAAAAGCGAATCCACCGCTATGACCCCTATGGGCTGATCCTCGTACTTGTTCTCCTCGGCGGGTCTCCAACCCCTGCCTACGGAAATCTCAACCTCGGCAACAAAGCGCTTCTTGGTGTCCAGCGTGCAAATAACCTGTTCGGGATTGACAATCTGTATATCGGCGTCGGGCTGAATGTCGGCGGCTGTAACCTCGCCCTCCTTCTCGACGTCTATCATCAGGCGCTTCTTGTCCCTCGATGCGCTCTTTATCTTGATCTTCTTGAGGTTGAGCACTATCTCAGTGACGTCCTCGACTATGCCGTCGACGCTCTGAAACTCGTGGTCAACACCCTCTATCTTGATTGAGCTGATTGCCGCACCCTCTATCGAACTGAGAAGAACCCTGCGCAAAGCGTTGCCTATCGTGTGCCCGAAACCCGTCTCAAAGGGCTCGGCGATAAACTTCGCGTAGGTGTCCGTAGCCGTGGCCTCGTCCTTGACGAGGCGTTTCGGCAATTCAAATTTTCCAAGGCGTTTTGCCATTTTTTACTCCGTTCTTTAGGGTTCTGGGTTACTTGCGACTACTATCTGGAGTAGAACTCGACGATGAGCTGCTCGTTGATGGTCTTGTCCATCTCGTCGCGTATCGGAGCGCGGCTTACCGTGCCCTTGAATGAAGCGTCGTCGCGCTCGAGCCATGCGGGAACGGCGCGGGCGGTGGAATCCTCCATGCAGTGCTGCGCCAGCTGGCGGGAGCTGCTCCTCTCGGAAACCTCCACAACGTCGCCCTCGGAGCACTCGTAGGAAGGTATGTCAACCTTGCGGCCGTTTACCTTTATGTGCCCGTGCGTGACAAACTGGCGCGCCGCCTTGCGGCTGCGGGCAAACCCGAGGCTGTAAACTACGTTGTCCAAACGCATCTCGAGGAAGCGCATGAATATCTCGCCGGTGACGCCGGGTATTCTCTTGGCTCGCTCGAATGTCAGGCGGAACTGCTTCTCGGTCAGGCCGAACATGAAACGCAGCTTCTGCTTTTCGTTCAAGCCCATGGAATAGTCCGACACGCGGCGGCGCAAACGCGGGCCGTGCTGGCCGGGCAAATAGGGCTTGTGGCCGTTGGACTTCTTCTCCGCAAAAAGCGGCTGTCCGAAACGGCGGTTTAATCTGGTGACTGGACCTGTATAACGGGACATCTGAAATTCTCCTTGTTAAAAATTATACTCTCCTGCGCTTCGGAGGACGGCAGCCGTTGTGCGGAACGGGCGTGACGTCGGCGATGGCCGTGACCACAAACCCGAGCGCCTGAAGCGCGCGTATCGCGGAGTCGCGCCCCATGCCGGGCCCGCGAACCTTCACTGCAACTTCCTTCATGCCGTGGCTCATGGCAACCTTGCCCGCGTCCTGCGTGACAACCTGCGCCGCGTACGCCGTGCTCTTGCGGCTTCCGCGGAAGTTCATCTTGCCCGCGCTCGACCAGCTTATGACATTGCCCTGCTGGTCCGTGAAGGAAACCTTCGTGTTGTTGAAAGTCGCATTTATGTTGCAGATACCAGAATGGACATTCTTGCTGCCCTTGGCCTTCCTGATTTTCAACTCCCCGACATCCTCGGAAAGAAGATCCTTCGCAGTAGGTTGCGAGGGCTTTGCGGGCTCTTCAGCCGCCGTCTGCGGAGTTTCGGCCGCGTTCTCGACCGACTTCGTCTCAAGTTCTTTTTTGTCTTCGCTCATTTTCTGTTATTAAAGTTTGCGAGTAATATTAGTCTTTCTTGGAAACAACGCCCACCGTCTTGCGGACGCCCTTGCGAGTGCGCGCATTCGTGCGGGTGCGCTGCCCGCGTACCGGCAGCCCCTTCATGTGGCGCAGTCCCCTGTAGGACTTAACCGCCACAAGACGCTTCAGATTGCCCGTCACCTCGCGGCGCAGATCGCCCTCTAACTTGAACTGCTTCTCGGCCACAAACGACATTATCTTGTTGATGTACTCGTCTGTCAGCTCCTTGGCGCGCATCTGCTCGGGAATGCCAACCGCCTCGCAAATCATCTTCGCGCGCGTCGGGCCTATTCCGTATATGTATCTGAGCGCGAACTCAACGCGCTTGTTGTCGGGAATGTCAACTCCTAATAATCTTGGCATATGTTTTCTATGTTGAAAAAAGTTGTCAGTATGATGATTTTTTTTCTCTTGAAAAGTCTTTTTTTATCAAAACCTTCAAATTTTCCATCCGCGATTCCTCACGGGCGGAAATTCAAATCCGGCAGAGTCAGAATCTCGGGGTCGCCGTTTGTCACAAGAACCGTATGCTCTATGTGGCAGCTCGGCTTGCCGTCCGCCGTGCGAACAGTCCAACCGTCGTCGTCGAAACTTATGCGGGGACTGCCCATGGTTATCATAGGCTCTATCGCCAGCGTCATACCCGCGCGCAATACCGGACCTGTCCCCGGCCTGCCGTAATTGGGTATCTGGGGATCCTCGTGCATGTGCCTTCCGACTCCGTGCCCCGTGAATTCCTCTACAACGCCGTATCCGCGCGATTCCACATACGTCTGTATCGCATGGGAAATATCCCCTACCCTGTTGCCGCTGCGCGCCATGGCTATGCCCGCCTTAAGGGCTTCGTCCGTGGCCTTTACAAGCGCCGCAGTCTCGGGCGCCACATCTCCGATGAGTACCGTGCGGGTGTTGTCGCCTACATAACCTTTATAAATGACGCTCACGTCCATGCTGATGATGTCACCCGACTTTAGTATCCTCTGCTTGGAGCCTATGCCGTGTATAACCTCATCGTTTACGGAAAGACATACATAGCCCGGATACCTCAGATCGCCGGCCTTGTATTTATAACACGCACTCCTGCAAGAGTACTCCGCCATAATATCCTTGGCCGCCTGATCCAATGTCCAGGTGGATACGCCGTCCCGCGCCATACTGCAGAGTCTGTCGAGCACG
>CALXLX010000036.1 GCA_944389315.1 uncultured Opitutales bacterium | reverse complement strand
CATTTCGCCAACTTCGTATTACTCTATAAAAATTAAATAGCATCAGAGGCATTGTAGGACTTCCGTCCTCTTTGCCTCCCTTTTTTTCTTCTTCTACCCTCATCCCACTATCTTTGATGATGAGCGCTTTCTTGTAGGTGGCAACAGGCTTATTTATTCTTAGCCAAAGCGCATTTATAACATTAATTGACAAAATAGAACCCCTATGTCAAAATGTATGCATGAAGACGTTTCCATATGTATTCTTCGTATTTGCCCTGGTTTTTTCCTGCTCCTTTGCCGGAGCCCAGGACAAAAGCTACGTTATGACCGTAGAGGTTGATGTACACGGCAAAACCGTGTGCCACAAGCTTAATATAGATACATCCGAAGGTTTTGGGTACGCATCAATGGGCGTAGGAACAACATTATCCGAACTTGCAAAACATAACACTTCTTTTACGGAGCAACAAAAAGGCGCCCTCTTAAAAGATGGTGAAACCTTCCTGGGCACCAAAATTTGCATATCCCTATCCCCCACAAAAGATGAAAAATTATTGGGCTGCAAAATAAAATTCTACCACAGCGAGATAAACGTGTTTATCGAAAGTTCGGACAAATCCCCGATGACAGTATCCACCGGTATCATGGAGATAAACACTTTCTGCCATGTGAAGTTAGGCGAAACCGTAACAATGGGAGGGCTTACCCGGGAGGAAATTACAAGCGACGGGCAGCGCAAAAAGACGACCTCTTCCGCAAAATTTACCCTGACTGAGAAGTAAACCTATGCAGCCTCGCATGGGGCAAAAATAGCCGTTGAATACTCTAAAAAAGGCCTTTATTTATACTTTCTATGAATAAGGTAAAAATCACCGTTTTGGAGACTACGTTCAACGAAGATCTCGCCGCGCAATACGGCGCTGAAGGGCTCGGTAAATGCCCCATGCACAAAAAGTCAGACACATTCTTCGGAGACTACGCAAAACCCGACGGATTATGCGACGAAGCATGGAAGGCCATATACCAATATGTCTTTGCCCTCGCCCATGGCGCCGGGAAAGAGCCATTTTATTTTAAAGATTGGATACGCACTCCCGGTGTTGCAATTTGTTCCTGCAACGACGGACTCAGGCCGGTTATATTTAAAATCGAGCGGACAGACATACCCGCGGAGATTTCCTACACGCCAATAGAACACGATTAAAAAAAATCCGCACTTAAGACAAAGTGCGGATTTTTACTTTTAAGGGAAAGCCAAGCGGCTACATAACCTGCATCAGCTCTATGGGCAGGCCCTCCTCGACGATGAATGCCGCCTTCACCCCGGGGAGCGGCTCAAAAGGCTCTATGAGTATGTCTTTACCCGCAATTTCCGCGGAGATGTCGTCTGTGGTATAGGCTATGTGAGTGCTCTTTTTGAGAAGCTCCGGCATGTTGGAGTCGGGCAGAAAATAGAGCCACTCTATCTTGTTGGGGCTTTTGTTTGCGTCGGTCACAAAAAGCCCCGCCCCGGGAATTTCTATGGAGCCGTCGCGCTTAATTTCGGACGGAATACCTATGTGTGCAAATGTCCTCATCTATATGCCTTTCTTTTGAAATTACGTTTTTGCTAAGTTGAATAAAACCTATCCGCCAATAGCGGCCCGGTCAAACATAATTTTGAATATAAAACGGCGTTTTCATAGAACTGTCTGCGCAACCCCGCAGAAAACGCCCTCTTTGTAGCGCAAGCGCCCTTTGAGGGAATTTACCTGGAAATCCTCCTATTTTTCCGTGCGCTTTCCATAAAATACGCGCGCCCTATCGGCATATAGTCTGTCCTTCCGTGGAAAATTTCCGCCAGGAACACGCGCAAGAAATTATATGGCAAAAAAAGCCCCTGCGCGGAACTTCCGAGCGGGGGCTTTAATTAGCTCTTTGCGGGCAAATGCTACTTGTCTTCAAAAGCGTCGCCCAGCTCCCTGGACTTTGCGCTCTGAACAATAAGCTCTATTGCCTCGGCCTTGTCGCGGACTCCGTCATAGGCCTTTTTCATTCTTGAGCGAACGGAGACTTTGCCCTCCGCAGCCTCCTTCTTGCCCACTACGAATATGTGGGGAATCTTGTCCATCTCGGCGCGGCGTATCTTGGCGCCAAGCTTGTCGGCGCTGTCGTCTATGCTTGCGCGCAGGCCCTTTGCCTTCATGTCGGCCAAGAGCTTGTCCGCATAGGGGACAACGTCCTCGCCGAGAGTCAGTATGCGCACCTGCTCGGGAGCAAGCCACGTCGGGAAATTGCCGCCGAAATGCTCTATCAAAACCCCCGTGAACCTCTCGAGAGAGCCGAAGGGCGCGCGGTGTATCATAACAGGCCTGTGCGGCTTGTTGTCCGAACCTATGTAGGACAAATCGAAACGCTCCGGCAAATTGTAGTCCACCTGGACAGTGCCAAGCTGCCACTCGCGGCCTATGACGTCCTTTATGACAAAGTCTATCTTCGGCCCGTAGAACGCCGCCTCGCCAAGCTCCTCCGTAAACGGCACGCCAAGGCTCTTGGCGGCCTTGCGTATGGCGCTCTCGCTCTTGTTCCAGTTCTCGTCGGAACCGACGTATTTGTCGCTCTTTGGGTCGCGCAGGGAGATTCTAACCCTGTACTCCTTCATGCCGAGCGTGGAAAATACGTCCTTGACCAAATCAAGGCAGCCCTGAATCTCGTCGTCAAGGCTCTCGGGAGTGCAGAATATGTGGGCGTCGTCCTGGGTAAAGCCGCGCACGCGCGTCATTCCGTTAAGCTCGCCCGACTGCTCCCACCTGTAAACCTGCCCGAACTCCGCAAGCCTTACAGGCAAGTCCCTGTACGAATGCGGATCGGACTTGTATATCTGCACATGGAAGGGGCAGTTCATGGGCTTGAGCAAGAATCCCTGCGCGTCGCCGTTTTCTATGCGGGTTTCAAACTCCGCCACGGAGATGTTCTCTTTGGCCATCTTGGCCAAATCCTCGCGCTCGACTATCGGCACAAACTGAGACTCCTTGTAGTACGGGAAATGCCCGCTGGTCTTAAACAGCCCGAGCTTGCCTATGTGGGGCGTAAACACCTGGCTGTACCCCTGCGCGCGCAGAAGCTCCATTATAAAATCCATCAACTGCTGGCGCAGTATGGCCCCCTTGGGCTTCCAGAGTATCAGCCCCTGGCCGACTTTGTCGTCTATCAGGAAAAGCCCCATCTCCTTGCCCAATTTGCGGTGGTCGCGCTTCTTTGCCTCCTCCATCTGGAACAGGTATTTTTCAAGCTCGTCCTTCGAGGCGAACGCCGTGCCGTATATGCGCTGGAGCTGCTTGTTGTTCTCGTCTCCCCTGTGGTATGCGCCCGCAACCGACAAAAGCTTGAACGCCTTTATGCGCTTGGTGTAGTCGACATGGGGACCCGCGCAGAGATCGACAAACTCCCCGTTTTTGTAAAACGTTATCTTCTCGCCCTCGGGAACATCCGCCAGGCGCCCAAGCTTGTAGAGTTCCTGCCCGTTTTGGCGTATTATCTTCTCGGCCTCCTCGCGCGTGGCCTCGAACTTCTCGAAGCGCTGGTTCTCGTCTATGATGCGCTTCATCTCGGCCTCGATTTTCGCCAGATCCTCGGCTGTGAACTTGTGGTCGATATCGAAATCGTAATAGAAGCCCGAGTCGGTCGCAGGACCGATATCCAGCTTGGCTGACGGGAATAGACGCAGCACCGCCTCGGCCAAAACGTGCGAGGCGCTGTGCCTTATTTTTAGGAGTTCTTCGTTCATTGTGGAATATTTCCTTTAAATCAAACGCGCGTTTCTATCATTCCGCGCGCATTTCTCAAGAACATTTTGCGCCTTATCGTCAATACCTCCAGGCAGGCCCGCGCGCACAGACTTTCCGCCGCCGCCCGAAGGGAAAGATGCCATATTTTCCCGCTGCCGGGGTTACGCGGGGAAGATAAAGGCTCAGAGAAGAACTTCCCCCGCCTTTTGCCCGACATGTGCGTAATACTCCATTCCCTCGGAAGTGACGGACAAGAGCTTGTCGTCAAATCTCACAAGGCCCTTCTCAAAAAGGCATATAACGCAGCTTCCGCCGAATTGGAAATATCCCTTCTGGGCCCCCTTTACTGCGCTATCGCCCACGGAATCAAGGAGCTTTATGCTGCCTACATTCGTGGCGCCTATTTCCACCATTGCCATAAAAGCCCCTTCGCGGATTTCCACCATTGTGAGCACGCGCTTATTCCGCCATAAGTAGCTTAAATTCCTGCGCAACGCCAGGGGGCTGACGGAATACAGAAAGCCGCCTATGCGCCTTCTTGCGGCTATGTGCCCGTCCAGCGGATAGTGAAACCTGTGGTAGTCGAGCGGGCTGAGCCTGCTAATGAGCATGCCCCCGCCCTCAAAACGCCTTGCGAGCTCCGCGCTTGAAAGCAGTTTTTCAAGATTCATGCGCTGGCCCTTGACATAGAAGAAATCCGCCGCGGAGACATTTTCAAACGCCTTGTTCCTGGAATCCGCGGGAAATACAAGCGCCGCCTTCTCCCCGCATATGGGCCGGGCGGAGGCTTTCAATTCCCTCGTAAAAAACTCGTTGAAGGTCCTGAAACTTTCAAGCGGCCTTTCAAACTCAGACTCGTCGATATTATTGTCCCTGACAAAACGCCGCGCCGCCGCCGCGCTGAGCCCAAGCGACGCCCAAAACCCGCATATCTTGGAAAAGAAAATTCTCTTTAGAAGAGTTTCGAGCAAGACTCTCCCCGGGCGGGTCGAATACGCCCAGTTGAGCATTGCGCCCCCGCAAACTTTCTCCGTCTGAACGTTTCCGGTTAAGGAATTGTAAATTTTTATCTCCGATTTATCCATGCCAAAAATTTTCCCGAATTCCCGCGCCGCGCGTTCACAATCTTTCCGCAAGAGCGGTTCTCCTCCTTAGCGATTTTGAATTTTTGACGGCCATCTCCCATGCGGCCATGTCGCCGACTACAAACACCTTCCTTCTTCCGCGCGTGAGGGCCGTATAGAGCAAATTTCTTTGCAGCATAAGGAAATGCTGCTTAAGGAGCGCGATGATTACGACTTCAAACTCGCTACCCTGGGACTTGTGCACGCTTATCGCGTAGGCGGTTTGCAAATCCGTCATATCCGCGCGCGGAACCTCTACCCTGCGGGAGTCGAACTCAACGCCGACTGCCGAATTGTCCGCGCAGGGCCGCCCCACCTTGCCTATGTCCCCGTTGAAAATATCGAGCTCGTAATTGTTGCGGGTCTGCATGACTTTGTCCCCCTCTCTCAACGACGAGCCCGGCACGCTCTTTGCCCCGCCGTTTAGCGCCTGGGACAAAACCGTATTGAACGCCGCAATGCCGGCGGAGCCCTTCTTCATGGGGGCAAGAAGCTGTATGTCCATAAGGGGATCTATGCCCTTTGCCCGGCGGGGGATTTCGTCGCGCATGAGCCTGACACAGGCATCGACGCACTCGGAAGGCTCCGCGGCCTCTATGAAGTTCAGTTCCCGAGAGAAATCCACATCGGAAATTTTGGAGACGCGCATGTTATCGGACTTTGCCCTGCCCTCCAAAATGTCGCGCGCGCAAAGCGCTATGTCGCTCCTGGCGCCCTGCCTGAAAATCTTGTTTAGCCTGACGACGGGAAAGCGCGCGCTTGAAATTACGTCTTTAAGAACATTTCCCGGCCCCACGCTCGGCAGCTGGTTTACGTCTCCGACAAGCAGCAGGTGCGCCTCGGAAGGAACCGCCCCGAACACCGTAGCTGCAAGCTTTGTATCGAGCATAGAGGCCTCGTCTATGACGACAAATTTTGCGTCGATAGGGTTATCCTCCCCATGCAGGAAGCTCTTTGAGGAGGCGTCGTACCCCAGCAGCCTGTGGATAGTCTTTGCGCCCACTCCTGCGCTCTCGGCCATTCTCTGGGCGGCCCGCCCCGTAGGCGCTGCGAGAACTGGCTTTACCTTCTTTGCGGACAAGATGTCGCAAAGGCTTTTGAGTATGGTCGTCTTTCCCGTTCCGGGACCTCCGGTAATGACGCACACTTTGTTCTTTAACGCCGAGAGAACCCCCTCGGACTGCTCGGGAGCAAAGTCGAACCCGGCCCTGTCCTTGGCCCAACTAAGCGCGGATTCAAACTTTATGGGCGGGAGTCCGCTTGAGGAGCCGGCAATGCGGTGCAGGTTTTCGGCAATCTCTCTTTCTGCGCGGTTTAACACCGCCCTTTGCACGCGGCCGTCTCTGAATGCGACAAGCTCCCCGCACTCCACAAGTTCGGCCACGGCTTGTGAACATTTAGCCTTTTCCACCTGCAGCAATTCCGAAGAAATATGCTCAAGCTCAGCCCTTAGAACGCAGGTATCCCCACGCTCCTCCGCCTCCTTGACGCAGTGGAGCACGCCAGCTTGCACGCGCGCTTTGGACTCGTTTGAAACGCCCGAATTTATCGCTATGGCGTCTGCCGTCTTAAAGCCCAATCCGGAAATATCGCGGCAGAGGGCATACGGCTCCATGCGCACTATCCTGATAGCGTCGTCACCGTACCTTTTTACGATTTTCGCGCACATTGACACCCCCACCCCGTAGGTGCGCAGAAACATCACCACATCGCGCAGGGCGCGCTGCTCGTCCCAAGATTTCTTTATAAGCCGCGCTCGCTTTTTACCTATGCCCTCGACTTCAAGGAGCCTGCCGGAATTTTCGTCTATGATTTTCAGGGTGTCCTCCCCGAACCTGTCAACTATCGCCTGAGCGTACTTCTTGCCTATACCCGCTATCAGCCCCGAGCCCAGAAATTTTACGATTCCGTAAACGCTCGACGGAAGTTTCGTGGAGAAGCTCTCCACGTTTATCCTTGCCCCGTACGACGGATGCCTCGCCCATTTGCCCTTCACGGAAATGGTCTCGCCGCACTGCAGGCCCGCCAATATGCCAGTTATGGTCACGGGCTCGGAATACTCCCTGCCTTTGGGCCTCATCTGGGCGACGCAAAACTGGGTGTCGTCGTTGAAAAAAACTATCTTTTCAACTACGCCCTCCGCGCATACCTGTCCGCCGTCTATCATTGAAAGATACATCTTGGCTTGCGCCGCGCGGCGTGCAAACCCAAAAAAAGCGCGCGGGCAAAAAATTAGCGGCTTCCCGGGAAACTTCCATAGCCGACACGCATTTCAAACCGCCCAACCGCCTGTCAAAAAGTTCCTAAAATATCTTGCGCCTGAAATGGCAATAGGGCTTCTTGCCGCTTTTTAGATAATATTTCTGGTGGTACTCCTCCGCGGGATAAAAATTTTTCAGGGGAAGAATTTTCGTGGCCACGCGATAGCCCATTTTTCGCAGGCTGTCGACAACGGAGAGCGCCGCCCTTTCCTCGTCGGGATCTGAGTAGAATACGGCGGAAAGATACTGGGGCCCCTTGTCCGGGCCCTGCCCATCTGTCTGGGAAAAATCGTGTATCTCAAAAAATCTGCGCAGCACTTCTGCATAGGCTATCTTGCGCTTGTCGAAAAATATCTCCACGCATTCCAGATGCCCCGTCTGCCCGGAGCAAACCTGCCTGTATGTAGGGTTTTCAACGGAGCCGCCCGAATATCCGCTCACGGCGCCGAGCACCCCATCCATATCCCCCATGAGAGACTCTACCCCCCAAAAACAGCCGCCCGCGACATAGGCCTTGCCCACAAATTTAAGGGGGATAAAATCCATAGAAACGGAATTGACGCAATAGCGGGTGTCTTTTGCAGTCATCTTCTCGCCTTCAAAGACATGCCCGAGATGGGCTCCGCAAGATGAGCATGTTATCTCCGTGCGCGCGCCGTCGACGTCGGGAGTACGCCTTACCGCGCCGGGCACGGCATCGTCGAAAGACGGCCAGCCGCAGCCCGATTTGAATTTATCCGAGCTCTCAAAAAGCGCCTTGCCGCACTTTCTGCATGTGTAAAGCCCGCGCTCGAAAAAATCGTTGAACTTGCCGGAAAACGGCCTTTCCGTGCCCTTGTTTTCTATGACGAACTTTTCAATTTCCGTAAGAGGCCTGTCCATATCTGTCTTTCCAAAAAGCTGCACGGCGGAAAATACGGCGGCCATAAGAACCGCCATTCCCCGAACTGGCCGCAGGTTTGACAATAAAAACATGCCTACATAATCGGAAAAATAAATCCGCGGCTAATCGAAACTTAGCAGCACTTTTCCAAAACGTGAGTTCTGCGACGCCCTCGCAAGCGCATCGGATACCTTTTCGAGCGCAAAGACACTGTCCACCGGCGCCTTGAGAACGCCCTTTTCCACGAGGTCGAAAACTTTTGCGTATACGGCGTCAACCTCCTCCTTGGCATGCGTCTTCTGCCACTTGTCCCACCAGAAGCCGCACAATGTAAGGCCGTTGAATATCAAAAAGCGTGTCGGGAACTTGATGGGCTGGCCCGTCATGCCCCCTATGGTGACCACCGTTCCGCCCTCACCCATGGCCTTTATCATATTTGAGACGCTCTCCCCGCCTATCTGGTTTAGGCCCAATATGGGGCCCTTGCCTGTCTGAGCCTTAATTTGCTTAGCGTCGAAAGCCGCCTCGTCGACAACTATGTCCGCGCCTATGGCCTCAAGCTCCGCCCTGCGATCTTCCGCGCGCCTGACCATATTTACAGTCTTTATCCCGCGCGAGGCGCAAATTTGTATCATGAAGCGCCCGAGCGCGCTCGAGGCTCCGTTTTGTATGACCCAGTCTCCAGGCTTCAAATCTTTGAAGGAATCCAGTATAAGAAGCGCCGTCGGCGGATTTACAAAGCTCTGGCAGGCCATGTCTGCGGGAATGTCTGAAGGCACCCTTACAAGCCCATCGGCCTCGGCAGTCTGGTACTGCCTCCACACACCGGGCTCCTCGGGGATGCGCACCCTCTCGCCCACCTTAAAATTCTCAACTCCGCCGCCGAGCGCGGCGATGGTTCCCACGCCCTCGCGCCCGCCTATGGCCGGAAGCGCGCGCAACCTTCCGTAGGAGCCGCCTATCATGCCCAGGTCGGACGGATTTATCGACGCCCTTTCAAGCTTTATGAGAACCTGGCCGAACTTCGGGGCCTCCACGTCCTTCGAGACGGGTTTTACAACTTCGGCGGGAACGCCGTAGGAATCGTATATAGCGCAAATACTTTTCATAATATTTAAAATTTACTCTTTTTTATATTAAAACGGATTCGTTTACAAATATTTAATTTTCCATTTCAAAGGGACGGCGCGCATGTACGGCCTTGACAAGGAAAATACATATAGACATCATATAGTGCAAGTTTCAAGTGTACATGCAAAAACATAAACAATAATAAAGAGTAGGCATATGATGAGGAAAACGCATATATTGGCATTAGCCGGATTAACCATATTCTTTGCAGGCAGACTGTTTGCCGATCCGCCCGAGGGGACCGGAAATTGGAGGCTTGTCTTTGAGGAAACCTTCGACAAATCCAAGGAGGAACTGTTCGAGACCTGGGTGCCCGCCAACGGCAACGAGGGGCATATTCTCTGTGGGCGTTTCCCCGAGAACATAGAGGTCAAGGACGGCATTTTGCGCTTGTGCAACCGCAAGGAAAGGCGCGGCACGCAAGATTGGACCAGCGGCAGCATGAACACCTACAAATATTTCAAATACGGATATTTTGAGTGCCGCTACAGATACGCCGACGCGCCCGGGGTGAACAATTCCTTCTGGCTCATGACGCGCGGCAAGCTGCCGCAGGGAGGCATACCCTTCGAGCTGGACATAAACGAGGGGCATTATCCAGACGAGATAAACTGCACCATACACGATTGGCGGCCCATAATACTCGAGAACGGCAAGAAGTCCCACAAGGTGGTCGTACATAAAAATTTCGAGATGGATCCCGTAAAGATTTCAAATGAGGATCCTTTTGTGAGCATACCGCTCGATGTTTCAGTATCTGCCTCAAAGATTAGGATTTCGTCCAACCACTACCAGCATTTCCACATTAGGGAGATAGCCGCCTACGAGAAGGATTCTTTGGGCGGGTATCCGTCGCTTGACACAAAGAACATAAAATATCCGGACAAGGAGGGCAAAAAGAATCTCCTCGCAGACGGAACGGTCAAAGTCAGCGGACATCTTGAGGGAAGACAGGACGATTTCCCCTCGAAGGGCGCGCTTGACGGCAAGCTTTCCACAAGCTGGTGCGCAAACGGCGGAGGTGAGAAATGGATAGAGATAACCCTGCCCGAGGCGCGCGACATAGGGTGCATACAGTTCATAACCGGGTGGATAAATGACGGGAAGTTCCTGGACTGCCTGCCGACATACAAGGTCGAATACTTCGACGGCAAGGAGTGGAAGACCATAAAGGACAATAATAGCAAGCACGCCTTTGGGGGCAAGAAGACGGTAAATCTTGCGCGCTCGTGGAACACCTACGGTTTCCTCTGGACGCCGAAGGAGTTTGTATTCTACTTCAACGGTAAGGAGATACTGCGCGCACCGAACGACAATCTTGCGCATTACTACGCGCCCGTATTCTTAAGCGCGGCCATCACCAACTGGGCGCACGGCGTGTGCGACGAGATAGACGGAACGAGCATGGACGTAGATTACGTCCGCGTCTGGCAGGATTATAGAATGAAGGGCGGCATACTCGACAACCGCCCGCCTGAGATTGAAAAGACTCCGGACTCAAAGCCCCAAAAGAGCGGGTTCTTCTCCAGGTTGCTCGGATCTTCCGAATAAAAAAATTATAATGTTTATATAAAACAGGCGCGGGATGATAAAATCTTCCCGCGTTTTTTGTGCATTCTTATCATGTCAAATAAATAGTTGCCTGATGTATCGCAAAAACATGCAGCGCAAGAATCATAAACGCACGCTTCCCTGCTGCAATTTAGGATTAGCATAGAGAGTGTGTTTTCATGTAAGAAAAAGAGAATATATTGAAGCTGTTTGATTTATAAGCCTAAAAAAGGCGCCTATATAGGAGCATCTTGACATGGACAAACAGCGTTTACATCATCAAACAAAGTTTAAATAAACGCGATGAAAATCGCGCAAGCTGACAACCCCAAAAGATAATGACAAGGAAATTCATAAGAGCACTGTTGGTCTGTTTGAGCATTTTTAATGCCTGCGATACATTCGCCGACCCGCCGGAAGGAACGGGAAATTGGAAACTGGTTTTCGAGGAGAATTTCAATTGTACAAGAGACGAGCTTTTTGAGACTTGGGTATCTGCATACGGCAGCGTAGGGCACATACTTTCCGGACGTTTCCCCGAGAATGTAGAGGTAAAAAACGGCATAATGAGCCTGCGCAACCGCAAGGAAAAGCGCGGCACACAAGAATGGACCAGCGGCGGCATAGTCGACAGGAAGCCAAAAAAGAAAACTTCAAAAAGCCCGGAAAAGTAATTTTTAGCTAACAAGCGCACTTCAAAGTACTTATTTAAGCCAAGCGCGGAAGATGGCAAATCCCGCGCTTTTTTTGTTGTTAAAACTTTCTGCACGCAAAAAATAGGGCGAGAAGAATAATCATATGAAAAGCAAGCACCCCTTTATATACACCGCTTTTCCCCCCTTATGGAGCGAGATGAAGCCCGAGTGCCTGGGAGCCGACATAGACAAGGCAATCAGGACGGCGGGCAAGAATCTGGATAAGATTCGCAATCTTACCGAGGACAAGATTTCCTACGAAAGCTGCATACGCGCCTTCGACAGGGCCTGCGCGGATCTTGACAACGCATGGACGGCCGCAAACCACCTTGACAGCGTCGCAAATTCTCCGGAGCTGAGAAAGGCCATAGCCGAAGTCCTGCCCAAAGTGACGGATTTCTACGCCGGGATATACCTCGACGACAGGCTCTGGAACGTAATCAGGAAATTTTCTGAAAGCGAGGGGGCAAAATCGCTCGACGGCTACAAAAAGCGCCTGCTCGAGGAGACCGTTGACGATTTTAAGACAAGCGGGGCAGACCTGCCCAAGGACAAGAAGGCCAGATACAGGCAGATAGAAAGCCTGCTTGCGCAAAAGACGCAGAAGTTTTCAGAAAACGTGCTCGACGCGATAGCCGCGTACGAAAAGCGCATATCGGACGAGTCCGAGCTCGCCGGCCTTCCAGAGAGCGCCCTTGCCCTGGCTAAGAAGAAGGCCCAGAAGAAGGGCTTTGACGGGTGGATATTCACGCTCGAGCAGCCGTCCATAACGCCAGTTTTAACTTACGCGGAAAGCGACAGATTAAGAAAGAGCCTATGGGAGGCGTCGGCGCGAGTCGGCGTTGACGAGCCGTATTCAAACGCGAAATTGATGGAGGACATACTCTCTCTTCGCGACGAGGCGGCAAAGATACTTGGGTACTCAAATTTTGCGGATTCCGTACTGTTTAGGCGCATGGCCGCAAACGGAGAGAGGGCGCTTAAGTTTGTGGAGGAGCTCCACTCAAAAATGTCCGAGGCATTCAAGGCCGAGACGGAGAGCCTCGAGCGTTTCAAGGCAGAAAGCACATCTTCGGAGCTGCTGCATCTGCAGCCCTGGGAAATCTCCTATTGGGCTGAGAAACAGTTTAAGAAAAAATACGACTTTACCCTCGAGCAGCTCAGGGACTACTTCCCCTTCGACGATGTTTTAAGCGGCCTTTTTGCCCTATGCCAAAAGCTCTACGGCATAGAGGTCAGAAAGGTTCCCACGCCCGACGTCTGGGACGAGTCCGTGGAGTTCTTCGAGGTCCGCTCCGAGCGCGGCAAGCTCATAGGGGCTTTTTACGCGGACTTTTTCCCCCGCCCCGTAAAGCGCGGCGGCGCGTGGATGAATCTTCTGCGCCCGGCAAAGGGCCTGTCTCCAGCATTGGGGTTCATAGGCGGCAATTTCAACGAGCCCGCAAACGGGCGCCCTGCGCTGCTTTCGTTCGACGAGGTTTGCACGCTGTTTCACGAGTTCGGGCATCTGGTGCATTTCTTCATGATGGATTGCCCCGAAGTGGGCCTGAGAGACGTTGCATGGGACTTTGTCGAGCTGCCTTCCCAGATAATGGAGAATTGGTGCTTTAAGAGGGAGTGCCTCGACACTTTCGCAAGGCACTACAGAACTGCAGAGCCGATACCCGACAGGCTTTTTGAGCCGTTTTTAAAGAGCCGCAAATTCAGGGGGGCAACGCAATGCATGCGCCAGCTGTCCTTTGCGTATTCGGACCTTTTACTGCACATCAGGCCCGCGGATTTCCTCCCGGAGCCCGAGAAAAAGCTGGACGCCCTGCTTGGCGGCTGGCGCATACCCACCGCGACTCCCGGCGCGAGCATACTGCCGCGCTTTACGCACATATTCGGCGAGCCCGTAGGCTATGCTGCGGGCTACTACTCCTACAAGTGGGCCGAGGTGCTCGACGCGGACGCCTTCTCAAAGTTTGAAAGAAACGGAATTTTCGATCCCAAGACGGGGCGCGAATTCATGAATAAAATTTTGAGGGTTGGCATGACGGTTTCCCCCGAGGAGGCCTTCGAGAATTTCATGGGGCGCCCTCCGAGCATGGAGGCTCTCATAAAGCGCACTCTCGAAGACTGATTGTTTGCGCCCCAACCCTTCTCGAAGAAAGCGCGCGCGGTATTTTTTTGCACCGACGCGCTTTTTTATTTTGGACAGCAAAAAATGTCTGCAAAGTTTTTTATAAAAGCGCCCCGCCCTTTTAATAAAAAATTTTCCATGCGGCACCTCGGGGCAAAAGACAAAGGGGAAGATTTTGGGCGGATTATTTTTCGGGGCGCAAGATGTCGCAAAGATTGTCGGCCTCCTGGCCGCGCAGGGCGGCAAGGATCTCCCCGGCAAGATATATTGACCCCGTGCTCACGAGAATTTCTCCGCTGCCAATTTCCGAGCAGAAGCCCGGCCTTGGAAACATTTCCTTCACTTTCCCGCGCTTATGGGGCGGGAAGTTTTCTGGAAGCAAAGACTCGAGCTTTTCAAAAGGCAGCGCGCGCGGATTCTCAGGCACGAGCAAAACCACCCTCGAGGCATATTTCCCCACCGCCTTAAGCAGAGCCTTCGCCCTGCCGCTTTCAAGCGAGCCTACGCTTACTACTATTTTCTTGTCAGGATACTTGCGCGCAAGCTCGTCGAGGTTTCTAGCAAGCTCCTCCGCGCCTTCTATATTGTGCGAGGCGTCCAATATCATAAAAGAGCCGTTTTCAGGCAGATCTATCCTCTGCCAACGCGCGGGCCAAGAAACTTTCTTCAAGGAGTCCAAAGCGGCGGCTTCGGAAATTTCAACCGTTCCGTTTTCATTTAGAATTCTCGAGCAAAGCAGGGCGGTGGCGGAGTTTTTAAGCTGGTAAAATCCGCCGAGAGAAGTCTGGGGCATGGAGGACGCATCGGGGAAAATATCCTCCGCAAAGACAGCGCGCACTCCCGCCCGCTCGGCCGCAGCCGATATCACAGCGCGCGCGGCGCAAGGCATAAAGCCGCAGACCACGTCTGTCCCAGGCTTTATTATGCCGGCCTTTTCGGCAGCTATCTTCTCTATGGTGTCGCCGAGAAACTCGGTATGGTCCAAAGATATGCTTGTTATTGCGCAGAGTGCAGGCTTCTTGAGAATGTTCGTGGCATCGAGACGCCCGCCCAGCCCCGTCTCGACCACGGCGAAATCCGCCTTTTTCTCCGCGAAATACAGGAAGGCGGCGGCAGTCATGTATTCAAAGAAAGACGGCTTGTCGGCCTCGCCGCGAGAGCCGAAAAGCTCCTCCGCAGTCTCGCTTACGCGCTGCATAAGCCCAAGCAGCTCCTCCTTTGAAACGGGGTTAGAGCAGAACTTTATGCGCTCCCCCAGATATACCAGATGCGGAGAGGTGTACATTCCGCATTTAACCCCCGCGTCGGAAAGCATGCGCTCGAGCATGGCGCAAACAGACCCTTTGCCGTTTGTCCCCGCCACGTGCACGCTCAAAAACTTCTCCTGCGGGTTCCCCAGCGCCGAGCAAAGCTCGAACATTCTGTCGAGCGAATATTTTGACCCCCTGTTTCTGAGCTCGTATAAAAACGCCTCGAGCTGTGCCAGCGTGGAAAACTTAAAATCTCTTTTCATCGTAAAAATAACTCAAAAAAACCGCATGCCATGCGGCAAAGACGCATCCGATTGCAAAAGACAGAGGCTCATTGCTCCTCGGCAGACATATTTGTAGATGCCCGCTTCCCCGCCGTGCCGGCGCGTGAAAATTCCCAAATAAAAAAAAGCCTCCTTGCGTGCAAGGAGGCGTAATATTACGCTTCGTTGGCTATCCCGCTCCAGACGAGCGCCGAGGAGCCCAGTATGGCGGCGTCCGCCTCGGGCAATTCAGAGGGCAAAATCTTTACCTTCCCGCGGAATACCGGCATAAGATGCTCCTCCATGGACTTGCGCGTGGGCGCAAATATCAGCTCCCCGCTCTTGACGGGCCCGCCGAACAGGAAGAACACGCTCGGACGGGAAAAATGTACGAAGTCCGCAAGGGCCCTGCCGAGTATGCGGCCGGTAAAGTCGTAAGTGGCCTTGGAAACCTCGTCTCCCGCCTTCGCGGCGTCCTCTATTATCTTGGGGTTTATAGTCTCCCACGAATATCCCGAAAGCGATGTCTTGCCGTTGTAGTAGGCGAGCATCTCAAAGAACGTGCGCTTTATGCCGGTGGCTGACGCGTACGCTTCCAAGCAGCCCCTGTTGCCGCAGCCGCATATCCTGCCGCCCTCGACCGCGCAAACATGACCAAGCTCCCCAGCGTTGCCGTCGGCCCCGTAAAGCAGCTTGCCGTCCACAATGACGCCCGCGCCCAGGCCCGTGCCGAGAGTGATGGTTATAAAATGGTCGTAAGTCTTCCCGCCGCCGTATATCTTCTCTCCCAATGCCGCGGCGTTGGCGTCGTTTGTAAGATATATATGCTTGTACCCGAAGGCGTTTCTGAGCCTGTCGACTATGGGCGCCTCAAGCCCGAAAGGCAAATTGGCGGCCATGTCTATGGTCCCCTTGTAATAGTTGCCGTTGGGAGCGCCTATGCCTATGCCCTTGCACTCCTCGCCCGACTTCTTTACGAGGGTGGATATCTCCTCTATCAGACGCACCATGTAGGAATCGAAAGAGTCGTAATCCGTGGTGTTAAAAGTAGTTCTCGTAAGAACCTTCCCGGAATCCGAGACAGTTCCGAGTTTCGTGTTTGTTCCGCCTATGTCTATGCCTATGGAATATTTCATGTCCTTGTAAATTTTTGCATTTTTCCGCCCGGCGACCGCCCCCTAAAAAGACGCTCCTCCCGCCGAACGATACACTGAAAATCAGAATTCTTCAGCCGCCTCCGCTTCAAGAAATTTCTCCGCCCTGGCAAGGGCCATAATCGGGAAATAATGGCGGTAGTAGTTGTAGTTGAGCATGAATCCCCTCGCCAATTCTTTGCCCTGCGGAAGCGCCTTGCCCGCGCGCAAATCCACCTTCGCGCCGAGCCCGTAGCCGGGGAAGCCCGTTCCGGTATAATAAGGCTCGTCCCAAGTGCCGTCCTTCTGCGTGGATATGAGGAACTCGCAGCCTCTGCGCACGGCGTCCTTCAAGGACGGATCCCCCACCGCAACCAGCGCCATTATGGACCACGCAGTCTGCGACGCCGTCGACGGTATTCCCGTGCCTGAATACTTAGGCTCCATGTAGGAGGCTATGCTCTCGCCCCAGCCGCCGTCGTGGTTTTGCTTTGACAATATCCACTCCACCGCGTTCTTGATGCGGGCGCTGTCCGCGCTGTCACCGACCGCCATGAGCGCAATCAGCACGGCGGAGGTTCCGTATATGTAATTTACACCCCACCTGCCGAACCAAGAGCCGTCGTCCTCCTGCTCGGAATAGATGAACTCTATCGCGCGGGCTATCGCCGGATGGTTGCGGGAATACCCGCAAGCGACAAGGCTTTCTATAACGTGCGCCGTAACGTCTACACTCGGCGGATCCAGCACCTCGCCAAAATCGCAGAACGGAATCTTCGTGACCAAAGCGCGAGTGTTGTCCTTGTCGAATGCCGCCCAGCCGCCGTTTTTGGACTGCAAATTAAGCATCCACGAAACCGCCCTCCTTATGGCCGAATCCACCCTTCTGGCGCGGGCGCTCTCCCTGGGAATCAGCCTCTGAATCTTCTTCAAGGCCAAAATTGCTATGGCCGCGTCGTCTATATCCGGATAATAATTGTTCGCGCGCTGGAAAGCCCAGCCGCCCGGCTCGACATTCTTTGGAAGCTTTACCGCCCAGTCGCCCCTGTAGCGGTTCTCCTTTGAGAGAACATAATCCAGCGCCTTGATGAGCTCCGGCGAGGTTCCAGGCGTCTCGCCCGAATCCATCAGCCCTATCATGGTAAGGAAAGTGTCCCACACAGGGCTTTCGCTCGCCTGAAGCATTATGCCCTCTCCGCGCTTAACCTGCCAATGCAAATTGAACGCGTCTATTGCCCTCGACATGTTCACCTGGTCGAGCGCAAAGCCCTCCACATGCATGACGATTATCGCATATATCCACGGAGGCTGTATGCCGCCCCACGCGCCGTCCTCGTCCTGATGCTCCAATAGCCACTGGAGTATAAGCTTTATGGCGCTCTCGCGCAGGGGCTTTATGGGCACCCTGTTGTAGCCGTGAAGCATGTGGTCGAGCCTCAGGAAGAAATTTTCCCAAGTGAAAAACCCCTGAGTCTTGCGGGGCAGCCTGTAGTCTACCTTGTTGCGCCCCTCGGGGAAAAGCTCGTCGAGCTGAAGGAAGTCTGGCAGCGTCTTAACCGGCCTGCGCGCCGTCAGTATTGCTATGGGCATCATCGTAGAGCGCGCCCACGCGGCAAAATCGTATATGTTAAACGGGCACCACTTCGGCAAAAAAACTATCTCCGGCGGAAGCACCGGCGTGTTTGCCCACGGCCACTGCCCGAAAAGCGCAAGCCAATACTTTGTAAAGACCCTGATGTTCTCCGTCCACTTGTTCTTTAAAAGCCACTTGCGGGCCTTGACCAAAGCCTTGTCGTCGGGATCGAACCCCGATATCCTCAAGGCAAAATAGCACTCTAAAGTTGTGTTTATGTCCCCCTGCTCTGAACCGTAATAGACGTCCCACGAGCCGTCCTCGCGCTGGCGGTCGAGTATGTACTGTATGACCTTCTGCTTCTTGGGGTCGTCGAAGCCTATAAAATACATCGCCAAAATCCACTGGGCCTCCATGCAGCAGTTGGTCTCCAGCGGAGCGCACCAGATGCCGTCCTTGTCCTGGCGCGGCTTTATCCATTCTATCGCCGAATTTAAACAAGCGCGAATTCCCTTTTTGGGTATGGACTGTCCTTCCCGGTCGAGACCGGCTTGAGATGTTTTAAATTCGTTCATGGAAAAATGATTTATCGCCTCAAAGTACTATGACAAAAAAAATATGTCAAGGATTTAGCCCCGACATATTTTCGCACGGACACCCTTGCGCAATCTGCATAATAAAATGCCTATATTTTACAAAAAAAACGCACTTTATTTCAAAATTTCCGCGGCTTTTTGAGCGTCGCCAAAGCGCATTATCATCAGCGGATTGCCGTTTATGCCGCGCGTCATGGCGTACATATAGTCGAGGTTCAACCCACCCTGGGCGGCCTTGTCGAGTATGCCAAGCAGCGCGCCCGGCCTGTCGGCAACCTCCACCGCAACGACATCTATGAGCTTTGCGGCTATACCCGCCTTTGAGAGCGCCTCTATGGCCCCCTCGGGAGTATCCGCTATTATGCGCACTATGCCGTAGTCGCGGCTCTCGGCGAGAGTCAGCGTCTGGAGGTTTACGCCAGCGTCCGCCAAAACCGAGCACACCTTGCGAAGATGCCCGGGAGTGTTCTCCAGGAACACAGAAACCTGTTTTAGTATTTCCGTCATAATGTGGCCTTTCTTAAATTTTTCTCAAATCCACCACGCGCTTGGCCTTGCCCTCAGAGCGCTCTATCTTTCCGGCCTCGACGAGGCGCACGTCTATCTTTATATTGACGATGTTCATTATCGACGCCTGTATCCTCTTGCGCAGTGCCTCCAGAGAGGCAATATTGTCCGTGTACGCGTCGGGATTGAGCTCCACCTCTACGGTCACAGAGTCCAAATCACGCTTTCTCTCGAGCAGAATCCTGTAATGCGGCGAGCACTCCGCAACCCTCATGAGAGCCGCCTCTATCTGGGACGGGAACACGTTTACACCCCTTATTATGAACATGTCGTCGCTGCGGCGGCCTATGCGGCGTATGCGCCTGACCGTCCTGCCGCAGGCACAGGGCTCGGCTATTATGGAGGTTATATCGTGCGTGCGGTAGCGCAGTATGGGCATGGCCCGCTTGCCCAAAGTTGTAAGAACAAGCTCTCCCTCCTCGCCGTCGGGGAGAGGCTCCCCCGTCTTGGGGTCCACTATCTCGGGGTAGAAATTGTCCTCCAAAATGTGTATGCCGTCGTGCTCGCGGCACTCGCCTCCCACTCCGGGGCCAGCAATCTCGGAGAGCCCGTATATGTCGAAAGCCTCTATGCCCGCGTTTTGCTCTATGTATTTTCTCATCTGGTCGGACCACGGCTCCGCGCCGAATACGCCAACCTTTATCGGGAAGGAGCGCATGTCCAACCCGAGCTTTTGGGCGGTGTCTATCAGATGTATAAAATAGCTCGGCGTGCACGCCATAGCCGTGGCGCAAAAATCCTTAAGCATCATAAGCTGCCTCTCCGAATTTCCGCCTGAGGCCGGTATGACCGTGCAGCCCAACGCCTCCGCGCCGCCGTGCAAGCCCAGCCCCCCCGTGAAAAGCCCGTACCCGAAGGAAACCTGCACTATGTCAGCCCTCGTCAGGCCGAACATCAACAAACAGCGCTTAAGCGCCCCAGCCCAAACGTCCATATCCTCCCTGGTATAGCCGACCACTATCGGCTTGCCCGTAGTTCCGCTGCTGGCGTGCAGGCGCACTATCTCGCTCAGCGGCACGGCGAAAAGCCCGTAGGGATAGGTATCGCGCAAGTCCGTCTTCTGCGTGAAAGGCAGCTTTGAAATGTCGTCTATGCTCCTTATATCCGACGGCTTTACCCCGAGCTCGTCCATGCGCTTCCTGTGAAGCGGCACGTTCTCGTACGCCAAAGCCACCATCGCCGAAAGCCTCTGCGATTGCAGCGCCCTGAGTTGCTCGCGCGGGAGAAAATCGAGCGCGCTGTCGGGATTTATCGCCCCGTATTTGTCGTTCCAGTTGCAGTCCATATTTGAAAACGTTTGAAATTAAAGCTCTCCCCTGCCCAGCTTGAAAGCCCTTAAATTACCTTCGTAGAGCTTCTCGGAGAAATTCTTTCTTATGTGCTCGAGCCACTTTTCCTCGGGTATGTCGGGAAAAATTTTGCTCAGAACCCCGAGCAGAGCCACATTGAGGCTCTTGGGATTCTCCAACTTTTCCATGTCTATGTCCGCAGGCGACACCACCCTGCCGCCCTCGGCCAAATCCGCCTTGTGCACGTCAGACCATTCCGGCTGCATGGACACGAGTATGTCCACCTTTCCACTCGGAATCATGGGGCTCAGCACCCTGCTCCCGAAACGCAGATCCGAAAATATGGACCCGCCCCTCTGGCTCATTCCGTGGACTTCCGCCTTCTTTACGTCGTAGCCCATATCGAAGAACAGCTCGCCAAGTATAAGCGTGGCCTTCAGCGCGCCCATGCCGCCAAGCCCCGCAACCCTTATGTTGGTAATTTTATCCGTCATCGTCTTAAGCCTTCTTTGCTTTGAGTTTCTTGGCGGCCGCAAGCAGGCACGGCTGCTTGAGTATTATTAAAGACACCCCGTCCTCCGCAAGCCTTGCGGACAGATACTCCTTAAATTCCGCGCTTTGGCGCGCCGGAACAAACACCGCAACATTGTCCGCCCCCACTGCTTTGGCGACCTCCTCTATGGAGACGGCCTTCGCGGGAGACGAGTCCAGATGCGCGCCCGTCGACGGGTTGTCCTGCTGGCCCGTCATGGCCGTGGTGGAGTTGTCCACCACTATTATGACATGCCCGGTGGGCGGCTTGTTGTAGACCGCCTCAACCAAGCCTGTAAGGCCGCTGTGCATGAAGGTGCTGTCTCCTATGACGCTGACAACCTTGCGCGCCTTCTCCTCCGGCAAAACGCGCCTGAGGCCGAGCCCCACGCCTATGCTCGCGCCCATGCATATCTGAATGTCCATGGCCTCGAGGGGCTTCGCCGCCGCGAGAGTGTAGCAGCCTATGTCCCCGGCTACTATGCAGCCAAGCTCCTTTATAGCCGCAAAGCTGAACGCGTGCGGGCAACCCTTGCAAAGCTGCGGCGGCTTCGCCTTGAACACTTTTGGCTCGTAGGACAAATCACCCTCTATCTGAGCCTTCGCCCTGTCGGAGTTGAACTCCCCGAAACGCCATTTTTCGTCGCGCTTTTCAACATTGGCGCCAGCAGCCAGAAGAAGAGTGTTCAGGTAGGGGTCGCCCTCCTCCACGCAAACGCAGCGTTTGTACTTTTTGGAAAACTCCACTATCCTGTCTACGGGCAGAGGGTTCGCCATCCCCACCTTGAAGAACCCCGCCTGCGGCGCGGCCTCCCTGGCGTGCATGTACGCCACGCCGTCGGCGATTATCCCCAGGGACTTGTCGTCCGAGTCGTACTCGAAATTAAACAGCTCGTCGGCGGACTTTTCTATCTGCTCCAGCCGCGCGCGCAGCCTTACATGCGCAGGCCTCGCATGTGCGGGAACCATAACTCTTGCGGGAATATTCCTCTCAAAATCCCCCTGCGGCTTCGGCTTTGCGGTTGAGGAGTCGAAAGAGACCACCGTGCTGCTGTGCGCTATGCGCGTTGTTGTCCTTATTATAAATACCGAGCCGAATTTGCGGGACAGCTCAAACGCCAGGCGAGTAAAGTCGTAAGCCTCCTGGGAGTCCGACGGCTCCAATAGCGGCAGCCCGCCCGCGCGCGCCAGAGAGCGGGTATCCTGCTCGTTCTGGCTGGAGGCCATGCCCGGGTCGTCGGCTACGACGGCCACGAAGCCGCCGTTTACCCCGCTGTACGCCGCCGTGAAGAACAGGTCCTGCGAGACGTTGAAACCCACATGCTTCATCGTGCAAAGGGCGTTGCCCGACCCGAAGGCAACCCCGAGAGCCACCTCCGCTGCGACTTTTTCATTCGGAGCCCACTGAGCGCTTCCTCCGAGGCGCGAGAACTCCTCCAAAATTTCCGTCGACGGCGTTCCGGGATATCCAACCCCCAAAGAACAGCCAGAATGAAGCGCCGCAAGGGCTATGGCCTCATTGCCGCTTAAAAGTTTTCTTTCCATGTATGACATTGATAGAACACAAATACAGTGCCTTCCGACCTTTGCAAATCTTTTGTAAAAATTTTTACCATGCCCCTCCCAGTTTCCTTGCACAAAGCAGGCCCCGCCCCGTAAAAGCATGCTTATCCTTACTCTTTTCAAAGCGCCCTATTATTCCGGCATATAGACCGCCGGATTTCCCGTCCTCCTTACGGATATGCCACCTTAGGCGGCTAAAACATCTCTTGGCGCATGCACCCCGAAAAAAAGCCTACTGACTCCGCTTTCGCAAATTACACGGGCGTACGGAAATTATGTTGAAAATTTTTAGGAAAGGGCGCAATATGAGCGTTTCAATTTAATTTTAAAAATCGAATATCCATGGAAGAATCCGAAAGCACTCCAAATCAAAATTCAAACCAATCGGCATTTTTGCAAATAGCCTTGGCAACCATAGGCATAGCGCTCGGCGGGGCGGCACTGTTTCTGGCGATAAACTCCGCGAAGAAGGCCTCCGCACTCAGCGAGGAAATCAATGGAAAGATAGAAAAGATAGCAGCGGCTGCAATAGACGTAAAAAAGACGTCGGACAGGCTGGATTCTCTCGCGGCCATGGTAGAGGATAACAAGAGCGCGGACAAGCTGCGCATGGACAATTTCGGCAGACAGGTGCAAAGCGTGCTTGAGAATCTCTCCGGCAACATAAAGGCCAACAGGGAGCTTATAGAGGCCAACCAAAAAGCCATTCAGGAGCTCGCAGGCAGGGGCGCAAGGCCCGCGGCGAAAAGGGCGGACTCCCCCTCAGAGGCTAAGGAAAGCGGCTCGGCGAACGCGCAGTCTGCGCAGGCGTCCGAGGGCGGCGCGATAGTCCATGTTGTCGAGGCGGGGGACACTTTCTCCAAGATTGCGGCAAAATACAAAGTCTCCATAGAGAGCATAGAAAAGGCAAATCCGGGGGTGTCCTCAAACAGGCTCAGGATAGGCCAAAAGCTAAACATCGTAAAGTAGCAAAAAAGCGTGGGCCGCAGTATGCGGCCCGTTTTTTTCAGGGTTTAACAATTTCAGGAAAAAGTCATGACGTCCCGCCCCAAAAAATGGCAGCTTGTAAGGGAAAGCCCGTATGCAGACTGCAAAGTATTTAAAATAGTAAAGCGCAGGTACAGGCACCCCGACGGCCGCGAAGATGATTTCTTCGTTAAAACCTCGCGGGACTGGGTTCAGGTGGCGGCCATCACCGAGGAGGGGAAAGTTGTGCTTGTAAACCAGTTTAGATTCGGCGTGGAAAAGACGTCGTGGGAATTTCCGGGAGGCGTGATAGACGAGGGGGAAAACCCCGCAAAAGCGGCGGCCAGAGAGCTGTCGGAGGAGACCGGCTACAAGGGGGCCAAGCCAAAGCTTCTGGCGCGCATACGCCCAAACCCTGCAATTTTAAACAACACGGCGCACATATATTTAATAGAGGGCTGCAGGAAGGTTTCCGACACGCATTTCGACCCCAACGAGGAAGTTCAGACAAAGCTCTTTGACCTCGACGAACTGGACAAGCTCGTGGAAAGTGGAAAGATGTTTCACTCCATAGCCATAGACGCGCTGTATTTTTTAAAGAGGCATATGGAATCGGCCAAGGTGAAAGTATGCCGTTAAATTCTGACATAGACGGGGTTCTCAGCGATTTTCGCGGGTTGGCCCGCGGGCATTTTTCATCTGTTGCCCGCTCGACAAAGGGCAGGCCTATGAGGGTTGCAGATATAGGAGCGCGGGCTCTAAAAGAGCTGGATCTCCAATCGGGCGGCTCGAGGGACATTCTGGGGCAGAACTGGCATCTTATAATTCCGTCAAATTTGGCGGAACGCTGTTCTTTTGAGCATGTGAAGGGCGGAACGCTTACCATATCCGCGGAAAACGCCGCGGTTAAGCAGCAGCTTCTTTTCGTGTCGCGCGGCATACTAAAAAATGCCCAGACCTTTCTGCCCGATGTAAAAAAATTAAGGATATTATGAGAATCGCCGTAGCGCAGATGAAAACCCATACCGCCGACTTTAGGAGAAATCTGTGCGAGGCGGAAACTTACGCCGCCCGCGCGCGCGAGGGTGGAGCGGATATGCTCCTTTTCCCCGAGATGTTCCTCAGCGGGTTCGACTATGAGAAAAATCTGAAATTTCTCAAAAAACCGGATTTTTCAATCGAAGGGGAGCTTGCGCGCATAGCGCGGGAAAATAAAATATGGCTGTGCGGCTCCAATCCGCATTTTAACCCGTCCGATTCCGAGCGGCCCTTTAACCGCATGACCCTTTTCGATGCCGACGGGCGCACGGCGGCCTTTTACGACAAGGTACATCTTTTTGGGCTGTTCAGGGAGGACAGGCATGTCGGGGCGGGGAGCAAAACCACTGTTGTGGACACTCCTTTCGGGCGGATAGGGCTTGCCATATGTTACGATTTGCGCTTCCCCGAACTCTTTAGGCGGCTGGCGCTCGACGGGGCTAAGCTCGTATTGTTCTGCGCGTGTTTTCCCTACCCCAGGCAGGAGCATTTTACGACGCTTGTAAGGGCCAGGGCGATGGAAAACCAATACTGGCTTGCCGCGGCAAACCGCGTTGGAGACGAGCTGCTCTCCTCGGGGCCTCTGCGCTATTTTGGCGCCTCTGCGGTGCTCGACCCGTGGGGGGAATATTCCGCAAAAGCCCCCACGGACGAAGAATCCCTAATTTTTGCGGATATATCCTTAGACGAGGTCGATAAATCCAGAAGGCACATAGACGTATTTGCCGACCGCAGGCCCGAGGCATATTAAAGGCTTCGTTTTTTGGCGCATTCCGGCCCCCTAATTTGCATGTCCAAGCCTTTGCGGACGCGTTTTTTAGCTTCTTCCAAAGCGCCGGAGGGATATTCGGCAAAAAAAGCCGACAAAAGCTTTTGGCATTATTGCGGCCCGCGGCGTAAAGCTGCGCGGGAATAATTACCGTGCGCAAATATTATTTGGTATAAATACGCCTGCGGAAAGCCGAAGGAAAAGCGGCCGCACCGCAGCCTACGGGATGCGGAATTTTTTAATTGTTTGACGCGGGGGCAAAAAAGAGCATTATTCCCCGCTAATTTACACACAACTTTCCTTATAAAAATGGCGACAAAATCTGCTGACTACGAATTTTCCGAAATAGAGAAGTACTGGAGGGACTATTGGGACAACAACTCCACCTTCAAGGCCGAGGACTTTAGCGGCAAGCCAAAATATTACATTTTGGACATGTTCCCCTACCCCTCTGGCGCGGGCCTGCACATAGGGCACCCCGAGGGCTACACCGCCAGCGACATACTCTCGCGCTACAAGCGCGCGCGCGGCTTCAACGTTTTGCACCCCATGGGGTGGGACGCCTTCGGCTTGCCCGCCGAGCAATACGCCGTAAAGACGGGCACACACCCCGCGGTAACCACGGCAAAGAACATAGAAAATTTCAAGAAGCAGATAAAGAGCATAGGCTTTGCCATAGACTGGAGCAGGGAGATAAACACGACAGACCCGTCGTATTTCAAATGGACGCAGTGGATATTTCTGCAGCTGTTCAAGAAGGGGCTGGCGTATGTGGACAAGAAGCCCGTATGGTGGTGCCCGAAGCTTGGCACAGTGCTGGCCAACGAGGAGGTCATAGACGGCAAGAGCGAAGTCGGCCACCACCCAGTGGTGAGGCGCAATTTGAGGCAGTGGGTTCTGAAGATTACCGCCTATGCGGACAAGCTGATAAAGGGGCTTGACGAGGTCGATTGGCCGGACTCCACAAAGAGGCTGCAGAAGAACTGGATAGGCCGCTCGGAGGGGGCTCTTGCGGACTTCCAGATAGAGTCTTTGCCAGGCGAGAAGCTAAAGATATTTACTACGCGCCCCGACACTCTGTACGGCGCCACCTACATGGTGGTATCCCCCGAACACCCGCTGCTCGGGGCGCTCACCACGCCCGAGAACAAGGCCGCCGTGGAGGAATATGTAAAGAAATCCGCCTCAAAGAGCGATTTGGACAGGACGGATCTTGCAAAGGAAAAAACCGGCGTATTCACGGGTTCCTACGCTATAAATCCCGTCAACGGCGCGCGCATTCCGATATGGACGGCAGACTATGTCCTGATGAGCTACGGCACGGGCGCTATAATGGCCGTTCCCGCGCACGACGAGCGCGACTACGACTTTGCCGTAAAGTTCAATCTGCCCATAATAAGGGTTGTCGACAAGAAGCTTCCCGACGGCAGCGACGCTCCGCTCCCCTTCCCCGACAAGGGTGTGCTTATAAATTCTGGCGAATTTGACGGGGTTGCCTCGGACGAGGCAAAGGATAGGATAACAAAATCTCTCGAGGCCAAAGGCATAGGCTCCAAGCATGTCAACTACAAGCTGCGCGACTGGCTGTTTTCGCGCCAGCGCTACTGGGGCGAGCCTTTTCCCATTCTGTGGGTCGGCAAGGACGCCTACGAAGTTGCCAAAGGCGGCGCCATGGGGAAGTTGCTGCCCGAAAAGCCCGTATGTTATGAGGACGACGGCGGTAACACTTTCTACGCCCTGCCCCTGCCCGAGGAGTTCTTGCCTTTGAAGCTTCCGCAGATGGAAAGCTACCAGCCCTCAGGCACGGGCGAAAGCCCTCTTGCCAACGCGAAGGACTGGGTCAACGTGTGGGTGGACGCCCAGACGGGGCGTACCGTATCTCAAAACCAGCCAAAGCCCGAGGGCGGCGCCTGGTTTGCCGCGCACAGGGAAACCAACACCATGCCGCAATGGGCGGGCTCATGTTGGTACTATCTGCGCTATTGCGACCCAAAGGACGACAAAGCCCCCATATCAAAGGAACTCGAAAAATACTGGCAAACGCCAGATTTCTACATAGGCGGGGCCGAGCACGCCGTTTTGCATCTTCTCTACGCGCGTTTCTGGCACAAGGTGCTTTACGACTGCGGGGTAGTGTCAACCAAGGAGCCGTTCAAGAGGCTGTTCCATCAGGGGATAATACTCGGCCAGCTGGAGTTTACGGCCTACAAGGACGCATCCGGCAAGTTCGTCAGCGCGCCGGAGGCGGCGGCTAACCCCGACGGGTTCGAGCAGGTGAAGCTCTCTGAGGCCGACGTGGAGAAGGTCGGGACGGACTTCGTCCTTAAGGCGGACAAATCCATAAAGGTTGACGCCCGCAGCTACAAGATGAGCAAAAGCCGCGGCAACGTCGTAAACCCTGACGACATCATAGCCGAGTACGGCGCAGACTCCCTGCGTTTATACGAGATGTTCCTCGGACCCTTGGAGGACATGAAGCCGTGGAGCTCGCGCGGGATAGAGGGGGTGTTTCGCTTCCTCAAGAAGGTGTGGAGGGAGTACATCGATAAAAGCGGGGCTTTGAGCGCGAAGATTTCTGCGGACGAGAATGCCGACTCGCCCGAGCTTATCAAGGCCCTGCACGAGACCATAAAGAAGGTCACCTCCGACATAGAGGGCCTGCGTTTCAACACGGCCATAAGCCAGATGATGATATTTGTCTCGGCGCTGCAGAAGGCGGATAAAATCTCCGCCAAGAGCGCGGGGGATTTCCTCAAGCTGCTTGCGCCGTTTGCGCCGCACATAGCCGAGGAGCTATGGAACAGGCTCGGTGGGGCGCAATCCATCTCAAAGGAGCCGTGGCCGAGTTTCGACGAGGGCAAACTTGCGACCTCCACGGTGAGGATAGGCGTGCAGGTCAACGGCAAGCTGAGGGCCGAGCTCGAGGTCTCGAAGGAGGACGCCAAAGACGAGGTTCTCGCCAAGGCTAAAGCCGACGAAAGGGTAAAAGCCCATCTGCAGGGCAAAACAATAGTAAAGGAAATATATGTTCCGATGAAAATCGTGAACATAGTGGCCAAGTAACATGGCGTTTTTCTTAAGAAATGTTTTTTCTCTTGCGGCACTTTCGGCGGCTGTTCTGGCCGCCGGAGCGGGCATGAGCGCCCATGCTGACGATTCCAACTACGGGGACATCAGCTCGCTGACGGCCTCGGGCGAGGCTCTGGGCAAGGGATACGTCTACATACACACTTCCAGGGATAAGAACGGCTCGAAGAAAAACGGAGATTCCGTCTCCGGCAAGGGCCGTCTGGTTCCGGCGGAGGGTTTTTCCGCGAAGAACGAAAAGGGAGGCTGCATCACGCTTGTGCTCTCAAACGGAACTGTGATTTTCGCAAACGATTCTGCGGATTTTACCATAGACAAGTTCGATCAGACGCAGCCTTTTAAGATGTCTATGTCGGACGAGATGGAGGTTAGCCCCTCCATGCTGAGCATAACGCTGCGCAGCGGAAAGATATTTGTATCGGGAAAATATCCGCGTCCGGCGAGCAGGACCAGGATAAACATGAAATTCGGGGTGTTTGAGCCGCAGTCGAGCGCGTACATAGCCACCGCGACGGAAAGATCCTCCCAGCTCGACCTGATTGAGGGGCAAACCCGCTTTACGGCGGTCAACGGGAAGACGGATTTCTTCCAGCAGGGGCAGAGCGGCACGGCGACGGCCGACAGCCTGAACGGCAACTATCCACTGCTGACAAACCCCATAAATGACATGGACAAGGACACCATCAACAATGTTCTTTCGACAGCCAGAACCGCGGGGAAATCCGTATATTTTCAATTTTCCAACGACGGCAAGCTGAACGCAAGAAGGGTTGTCCCGAAGGAGTTTTTCCTCAAGAAGCCAAAGTACGATTTCCGCCCATACTGACATGACATCAAAGTTTGTCCCGCAGAATTTTGATTCTTCCGCGCCGCTTGCGCTTATAGCGGGGCGCGGGCGCTACCCCATTTTGCTTGCGCAAAATGCGAGAGAAGCGGGGATAGGCGTCAGGCTCATAGCCTTTCACGACGAGACAGACTTGGACTTCTACGCCTCCTTTCCCGAAAAGGACAGGATTATGATAAATGTCGGGCAGCTGGGAAAGCTGCTTAAGGCCGCCAAAAATTTTGGGGCCAAGTACGCCGTCATGGCTGGGCAGATAACGCCCAAGAAACTTTTCAAGGGAATGATGCCAGACCTGAAAGCCCTTGCGATACTGGCAACCCTCAAAGAGCGCAACGCCGAAACCATATTTGGTGCGATAGCAAACGAGCTTTCAAAAATAGGCACGGAGCTGATAGACGCGCGCTCCTTCATGGATTCCCACATGGCGCCGGAAGGTTTCCTATCGGGGCGCGGGTCCTGGAAGATATCGCCCGACACGCTTGAGCACGGCTTGAAAATAGCGCGGGAATGCGCACGGCTGGACATAGGCCAGGGATGCGTCGTCTCAAAGGGGAGCGTGATAGCCGTCGAGGCGTGGGAGGGCACGGACAAGATGCTAAAGCGCGCGGGGGAATTTCCCGCGAAGGACATGCTATTTGTAAAGACGGTCAAGCGCAACCAGGACTACCGTTTCGACGTGCCGGTCATAGGCGAGCGCACCCTGCGCTCGCTCGACGAGGCCAACATACGCAACGTTGCCGTAGAGGCGGGGAAGACCATAATATTGGATCTGCCCGAAGTCCGCCAGTTGGCGGACAAGCTCGGGATAAAGATTTTCGGAATATGAATACGGTTGAAGAAAGAAAAGAAAAGCTCTCCGAAGAGTTCGGCTGTTTCGACGACCCCCAGGAAAGATTTGAATACATAATTTCAAGGAGCAAGCACCTGCCGGCTCTCGACGCAAAATTCAAGACGGAGGAAAATCTTGTAAAGGGCTGCGTATCGGGCCTGTGGCTCGTAAAGACTTTTGAGGGCGGCAAGTGCATGTTCAAATCGGACGCGGACTCCATAATAACCCGCGGTATAGCCCATTTGGTTTGCGACATGTATTCCGGATTGACCCCCGAGCAGATACTCTCTTTCGATCCGGCCTTTCTCAAAGATTTGGGAATAACCGAGCACCTCTCCCCCAACCGCAGAAACGGGCTTAGCAAATTGTCCGAGAAGATACTCTCCTACGCCCGTGAATGTTCGGGCAAGGAGGGCTGACTGCAAGCATAGCCGGAAATACGCCGGCATTTTTCAGGCAGCCAAAGCTGAAGAGCGCTTTCATGCAGCCCGGCGGGCGCGCCCGGAGCGTATAACCATGCGATTAAATAAATTGCATAAAAAAGCCTTGGTATAAGCGCGCTTTACGGGCCTTAAGGCCTGCATGGGGCAGAATTTAAGCGGCTATCCCAAGGCCTATTGTACAGAGGTTTGAATCGGGTATTTTTTGCGCCATACAGCGAATTTATTTTTTTGAAAGAAATGACTTGCACTGGCCGGGTATGAAGGGCAATATAGTTGAAAGAAAAGTTTATCCGCGCATATGCCGCGGAGAGCATGGAAATTTACAACCAAACTTAAAAACTCCAATATATTAAAATTAGATGAAAAGAAAATATATAGCTATATGGGCTTTTGCAGCTCTTTCAGTGCTTGGTTTTCAGGGTGTGACATACGCCCAGCAGGAGGCTCAGGCCTCGGCGGCAGCAGCGGCGGCGGATACCCCCGAAGAAAGCGCTAAGCCGAAGCAGGTTGTCGCGGAAAAATCTCTTGCTGATATGTGGAGAGCGGGTGGTGTGACGATGTATCCGCTGGGTCTTTGCGCAATACTGGCCACGGCGCTTATAGTGTACAATTTCATAAACGTCAGAAGGAAGGTCTTCCTTGCGCCCGAGTCCGTAAACCAGCTGCAGAAGCTCCTCAACGAGCTTAAGCTGCAGGACGCAATCAAGCTTTGCGAGGACAAGCCATCTCCTATAACCAACATAATAGGTTCCGGCTTGGCTCGTATAAATGAGAAGGAAGTCGACATAAACTCCATAGAGCGCGCCATGGAAGAGGCCTCAACAGAAGAGCTTGCCGGTCCCTACATTCTTATATCATACCTTTCCGTTATAGCGAGCATATCCCCCATGTTGGGGCTTTACGGAACGGTTAGCGGCATGGTTAAAGCGTTTAACACAATAGCCGCCGAAGGTGCCGGATCGGCTCAAAAGCTTGCCGACAACATCGCAGAAG
>CALXLX010000035.1 GCA_944389315.1 uncultured Opitutales bacterium | reverse complement strand
CAATCTGAAGGAAAAAAATATTCCGCCGGCCAAGATATGTTCTGACGCGGTATTTGTCAGGAGGGTGTATCTCGACATAACCGGCGCTTTGCCTTCCGCCGAAGACGCGGCAGATTTTATAGATTCCAAGGACGCAAATAAGAGGGCCAAGCTTGTGGACAGGCTTTTGGATTCTCCGGAATACTCCGAATATGCGGCCTTCAAGTGGGCCGATATCCTTAAAATCAAGGCGGAATTTCCCATAAACCTCTGGCCAAACGCCGCCCAGGCCTACCATAAATACATAACGCAGCTTTTGGACCGCAATGTTCCGTACGATAAAATCGCCTACGAGCTTTTGACGGCCAAAGGTTCAAATTTCAGGGTTCCGGCTGTAAATTTCTTCAGGGCGATGCAGGGGAGGGGGCCAGAATTGTCCGCCGCCTGCGTGGCCGCGGCGTTTATGGGCATGCGGTTTGACTCCATGGACAAGGAGCAGCGGGCAAATATGGCGGCGTTCTTTTCGAGGATAAAGTACAAGTCCACGAAGGAATGGAAGGAGGAGATAGTATTTGTAGATCCGATGACGGAGGATCTCCCCTTCAACGGAATTCTTCCCAACGGGGATAAGATAAGCCTGCCGGCGGGGAGCGATCCGCGCGAGGCGTTTGCGATATGGCTTGTTCGGTCGGATATTTTTGCGAGAAATTTTGCGAACAGGCTTTTTGGTTCGCTGACGGGCAATTATCTTGTTTCCGGTCCGGACGATATGCTTGTTTCGGAGACATACAACAAGCCGCTTTTGGACTTTTTGGCCAAGAGTTTCAAGGAGTCCGGATACGACATCAAGGCTCTGAACAGGCTTATATTGCTTTCAGACACATACGCGCAATCTGCGATATCGCAGGAGAAGGACAGCGTCAAGGCCGAGCAAAACCAGGCCGTCTACAGGGTCCGCAGGCTCGAGGCCGAGGTTTTGATAGACGCCCTGTGCAAGATAACCGGCACAAGCGAGATATATTCGAGCATGATACCCGAACCCTACACGACCATGCCAACCGACAAGCGCGCGGTGACAATTCCCGATGGCAGCATAAGCACTCCGTTCTTGGAGATGTTTGGGAAATCGCAGAGGGATACGGGCGAGGTCGGCGAGAGGGACTCTTCTCCTACGGCCTCGCAGAAGCTGTATATGTTAAATTCTACACATATAAGGAGCAAGTTGGAGCGCAGCCCCATACTTGCCCCGTTTGTCCGCATGAAACCCACCGACGCAGCCATGGGATTGTATCTTGTGATACTTTCCAGGAGGCCCAACGCGGAGGAGCTTTCCGTGGTCGAGAGCTTGTCCAAAGGGCAGAACCCGTCTATTTTCATCAGGGATCTTGCATGGGCGCTTGTAAATACGGAGGAATTTATAAACAGGCATTAAGGAGAGGAAAAATATGGATAGGCGCAGTTTCATAAAATCTACATCGGCGTTGGGGCTGGGGGTATTGGCCACTCGCGGTGCGATATTGCGGGCGCAAGAAGGAGGGGCATCATCCCTTCCTGCAAAGGCGCCAAAGGCGAAAGCGGTCATACAGGTGTGGTTGTGGGGAGGGCCGGCGCATACGGACACTTTCGATCCCAAACCGGATTCCGGCTCCGACTATACCGGGCCTTTAAATTCCGCGATAAAGACAAAGACGGACGATTTGCTTTTTGGCTCGTCGCTGCCGCTGCTTGCCGGCATAAGCGACAAGTTCTCCATAGTCCGGAGCATGACCCACGGGACCGATGCTCATGAGACGGCCGCATATCTTGTGCAGACCGGGCGCATGCCGGGCAGGGAGGTTTATCCAGCGTTGGGTGCAGTGGTTGCAAAATATCTGGCCTACGACAAGGGCTACAATTCTGTGATTCCCCCGTATATAGTCTTAACCAGGCCCCAGGGCAGATTCTCGGAAGCCGGCTTTTTGGGGATGAAGTACAAGCCCTTTGCCACAGGCTCCAATCCGGCGGCTCCGGTATTTGAGGTTGAGGGGGTCATAGCGCGGGGCATAACGAGGCAGAGGCAGGAGTCCCGCAGGAATATGCTCGAAAAGCTGAACACCTTGAAGAGGTTTGCGCACAATTCCCAACTGGACAAGTCCTCGCAGGCTTTGGACAGCGCATACGAGCTTATTTTGGGCGATGCTGGGAAAGTTTTCGACCTGTCGACCGAGCCCGACAAATTGCGCGACAGCTACGGGCGCAATACGCTCGGGCAGTCGTGTTTGGCCGCCAGAAAGCTTGTGGAGGCGGGGGTTCCGTACGTCACTGTAAACAGCGGAGGGTGGGACACTCACAAGTTCCATTTCGTGGAGATGAAAAGAATGCTGCCCGAACTCGACAAGGCTCTTTCCGCTTTGATAACGGATTTGGACTCCCGCGGTCTGCTCGACAGCACCATAGTTTGGTGCTGCGGGGAGTTTGGCAGAACTCCGCGAGTGAGGTGGGAGCCTCCGTTCAACGGCGGGCGCGACCATTGGGGCAGCGCCTACAGCGCGTTTGTGGCGGGCGGCGGCTTCAAGGGCGGGCGTTTTGTAGGCAAGACGGACGCTAAGGGGGAACATGTCGTTGAAAGGCCGACTCATCCGAGCGACCTTATCGCCACGATGTACACTCTTTTGGGGATAGACCCGAAGTCTAAACTTATGCACCCTGCAGGCTACGAGGTAAATCTTGTGGATCCGCTGGATAAATCCGTTCCCAGCGAGGGAATACTCAAGGAGTTGATATGAGTTTTTCGCCGTTGAAGAAAATACTGCCGCTTGCATGTTTGGTTTCGGCTTGTCTGCCGTTATCGGCGCAAGATTTGAATTTGCCAAACATAGCATATGTCTATCCGGCCGGGGCACAGAGGGGGACGACCCTACAGATAACTCTCGGCGGGCGCAATTTTAAGGATTTCAAGAATGCTTACTTCGGTTTTGAAGGCGTTAAGAGCGAGCCCCTAAAGCTTATAATTCCGGCCAAGAAGAACGATGCAAATGCGATAAGGAGGAAGATTGAGAAGATAGTCGGGGAGAAATATAAGGCCGAGGACGTCTCCCAGTTGAATAAGATAACTACGCTTGCGCGAAAGAACGGGGATTGCCCGGAGCTTTTCAAGGAGATGGACGAAGCCGCCCTCATGTACAAGGTGCGCGAATACTCGTCAGATCCCATGGCGGAGACCATAGTTCTTGAAGTAAAGATTCCCGAAGACGCCCCCATAGGAAAAAGTTTTCTGAAGATACAGACAGCCGCCGGCGTATCCAACGCCGTTCCCTTCTATGTGGACAATCTGCCAGAATACGTCAAGCCGTGCATGCGCGAGACTGTCATGAATCTGATTGCCGACGGCAAGAGCAAGGAAGCCCAAAATTTAATCAGGGACGAGAGCAGAGGCATAGTTTTTCCGCACTCGTCGGAGCCCATCTTTGTGGAGCCCCCTCTGATGGTAAACGGGCAGATATGCCTCAAGGGTACCGACAGGTTTTCCTTCAAGGCAAAGAAGGGGCAGCGCATGGTTTTTGCGGTTATGGCGCGCGCGCTGATTCCCTATCTTGGAGACGCGGTTCCGGGATGGTTTCAGCCGTCCATAACTCTGTACGATTCCAACGGCGACGAGATAGGCTATTCCGACGATTTCTACCAATATCCGGATCCGCTCTTGTCCGTGGTGATTCCTCGCGACGGGGTTTACACCATAGACATAAAGGACGCCGTATTCAGGGGCAGGGAGGATTTCGTATACAGAATGCTCATAGGATCAGTGCCGTATATAACGGGAATATTCCCGCTTGGCGCCCCGCTGGGGAGCGATTCGAAAGTCCGCATAATAGGCTGGAATTTGAAGGATAAATACATGAGTTTTTCAAATCCGTCGGAAGGCGTGAAGCGTCTTAAGATGAATGATATGGGCGTGTACCATTTGGACGTTCCCTTCATGGTGGACAATACTCCTTCATATTTTGAGAAGGAGCCAAACTCGTCTATGTCGGAGGCGAACGAAGTTCCTTTCCCCATCTGCATCGAGGGCGTGGTAGATTCGCCGAACGACAAGGACTTTTTCAAGGTTAAGCTGCCCAAAGACGCTAAGATTTCCGCAGAGATATTTGCCCGCAGATTGAATTCTCCGATGGACTCTTTCCTGAAGGTGTATGCGCCTGACGGCTCTTTGATTGGCAGTTCCGACGACGTTGAAGACCCCTCCGAGGGCCTGATAACCCACCATGCGGATTCCGCTTTATTGTTTACGACTCCCTCGGAGGGAATGTACACATTCGAGGTGTCGGAGTCGCAATCAAAATTCGGGGAGGAGTATTCTTACAGGCTTAAGATATCCCATCCTGCGGCAGACTATAAGCTTAAGGTTGACAAGACAACACTTACCATTCGGGCCGGTCATACGGCATCGTTTAAGGTTTACGCATTCCGCAAGAACGGAATTGCGTATCCGATACGCCTGAGATTGAAGAATGCCCCGAAGGGATATATGCTCTCCGGCGGCTTGATCCCGGAGAATGCCGACCATGCTTTTGTGACCATAAGCGTTCCGGCAAAATCTCCTACGGGCATGATACCCATAGAGATAGAGGGTGAGGCTCTCGGCAAGGGCATGGGGCTGCGGCACAAGGCGGAGGCGTGCGAATATATGCTTCAGGCCTTCTATATAAACCATCTTGTGCCGATGTGCGACGACTTCTGCCTTTTCGTACTCGAACAGGGACGTAGGCCAGATTGGATTGCTATCGCCATGTCGAAAATTACAGATAAGTTGCGAAGTATGAACGTGAAACTGAAGCCCGGAAAAGATACCGTTGTAGAGTTGTCTCCTTTAAAGAAGTTTGATTGGGCTGCGATAAGTGTTGAATTGCGCTCTCCGCCCGACGGAGTATCCCTCAAAAATGCGCAATTTAATTCTAAAGGGTCAAAACTTGTATTCTCTTGTTCTGCTGATACGAAACCAGGTTGGAAAGGAAATATTGTTGCGGATGCATACTATACATACTTCTATAAGAACGGAAAGAGGTCCAAGCCAATCAAGCTCGACACTCTGCCGGCTATAACCGCGCAGATAGAGTAGCGGCGCGCATGTTTTATTTTTGGCTTGCAAGGCGGAGATTGACCTTTTGTCTCCGCCTTTCTATATGTATGAGCCAAAATTTTTAAGTATGGCTCAGAAGACCAATGTAGTTAGGATATTCGATTCGCACAAGCTCCGCTACGAGTTTGCGCAGGTCGATATAACTCCGCCCTTTACCGCAGAGGATATGGCTTTGGCCATGGGGTTGGACCCGGCTTCCGTATTTAAGACTCTCGTCACCGTGGCTACAAAGTCGCGCAGAAACTACGTCTTTATGGTGCCCGCAAACGCGGAGATGGATTTGAAAAAGGCGGCGGCAGCCGTCGGCGAAAAGGCCCTGGAAATGCTCAAGCAAAAGGAGCTTTTGCCGCTTACAGGATACATACACGGCGGCTGTTCTCCCGTGGGAATGAAGAAGGCCTTTCCCACCGTCATAGACGAGAGCGCCAACGGATTTGAAATCATAACCTTCAGCGCCGGGAAAATAGGCATGCAGGTTAGAACCTCCCTGTCGGAGCTTTCCAAAGTTTTGGATTTCTCCCTTGCGGATATTGTTGTAAAATAGCCGCCCTCTAAACGGCCGCGCGCACAATAATATTCCGCGTCGCGCGCTTTTATCCGGCATGAATGAAGTTTGTGCACACGCATGCCGCCATTGGCGCATGGTGGCTTAAAACTCCATGCCGAGTGCGTCCAATTCAAAGGTGTTATTCAGGGGGGACTTCATCAGGCTGAATGGGCTTGAGGTGGGTTTCTTATCGTAGTATGTCTTGCCTATCTGCCTTTTTACCATCTTGTATAGGCGCGTGTGGTAGAGGATTTCAGGAGTGGCCATACCGCGCATTTCCAAATCTCCCACAACGGAAAACTTTGGGTCGAACTGGACTGCAAATAAAAATCTAAGCGGGGTGTCGGGCATATATATGCTGCCCCTTACAAGGCCTATGAAAACGGTGTTTACCTTCAAGTCGCCGAGCGTGCAGGCAGCGTCTATCTGGGGCTTGTAGAAGCCATAGGCGTCGTACTGTTGGCGCTTGTTGTTGTATATGTCCTCGGGAAGGGGCAGGGCGGCTGCGGTCCGCACGTTTATGTTTAAATCTTGCGAAAGCTTGGAGGCCAAAGCCTTGGCAAGAGGCTCGGGAAAACCTTTAAAAGGCATAAGATACACGTCGGCTGCGCCTATTTGAACCTGCTTGTCATTGCCCATATACTCGTTTAAGTCTATTTGGGAAACGCCGCTTGTCTGCGCAATGATTTTCTCAACCAGGTAGATTCCGCCCCGTATTCCGTATATGGCAAACAACATTATGGCGACTGTTATAATAACGTTTAACGCCAAGTTTTTTGCGATTGCCGCAATCGATTGGGCTATAAGAAGCCACGTTTTCGGCGGGGAGGGAATTTCGTTTGTCAGGCCTGTTAGGAAGGCTATAAAAGATTCTGCTTCCCAATTTATGTATATCGCGTCGCTTTCAGACATCCTATGGATTTTCATGGAAGTTGCTATCTGGAATTTTAAAACTCCATTCTCCTCCGATAAGCATGCCTCTCGCAAGCAGTTTGCCGGATTTAAAGATAAGATGGTCCATAGCTTTGAGCCTGCCTTAAATACTATGGAGTTTTTCCCCTCCTCCTTTATCCTGTAGCCCAAATTTGCGAAGAAAATTTTTGAACATTCCCTCCAGTCTGCGCTTATGTCCGCGAGCGGAATTTCAAAACTGGGAATGTATGTATTTTTAGGCACCATTTCCCGATATTAAAAGAAATGTCCCTCCCCGTAAAGCAAAAAGCGGGGAAACATTAGATGTTTCCCCGCCTATGCCGTCAAGAAATGCTATGCCAGCGTGCGGCTTAGCAGTCGACCTTGTCGAGAGCCTGCTTGAAGTCGTCTATGAGGTCTTGCGAGTCCTCGATTCCCGCTGACAGGCGCACAAGCTCCGGAGATATACCGCACTTTTTCAAGTCTGCGTTCGAAAGCTGTCTGTGGGTCGTGCTCGCGGGTTGCAGAACGCAGGTGCGGGCGTCTGCCACGTGTGTCAGCTGGGCTGCAAGCTGCAGGGAATCCATAAGCTTCTCTGCCGCCTTTGCTCCGCCCTTTACGCCGAACGTCAAAACCCCGCCAAAGGCCTTCAGATATTTCTTAGCCTTCTCGTGGTCCGGGGAAGACTCCAGCCCGGGATAGTTCACCCACAGCACCTTCGGGTGGCTCTCGAGGAACTGCGCCAGCGCCAGCGCGTTTTGGCTGTGCTTGGCCATTCTCAGCGGCAGGGTCTCCAAATTCATGTTTATCAAAAACGCGTTCATCGGGGAAAGTATGTTACCGATGTCGCGCATCACATGCGCGCGTGCCTTTGTGAGGAAGGCGAATTTGCCGAAGGTCTTTGTGTAGACGAGGTCGTGATAGCTCGGGTCTGGAGTAGACAGGACGGGGAATTTCGGAGTGTCAAAATCGAAGGAGCCGTTGTCCACTATCATTCCGCCCATCGCGCAGGCGTGGCCGTCGCTGTACTTCGACAGGCTGTGAGTTATTATGTTTGCGCCGTAGTCGAAAGCCCTGCACAGCGCGGGGGTGGCAAAGGTGTTGTCCACTACGAGCGGAACTCCCGTCTCCTTTGCCGCGCGGGAAAACTTCTCGAAATCCAAGACCTTGACGCTCGGGTTTGAGAGCGTCTCGGCGAATATGAATTTTGTATTGGGCCTTACGGCAGCCTTAATCTCCTCGAGGGAGGCGTCCTGGTCTATGAAGCTTACGTCGACTCCAAACTGCTTGAACGTGTGCCCGAACAGATTGAATGTGCCCCCGTAGATAGTCGCGGAGCTTACGATATGGTCTCCCGCGCGGCAGAGGTTCATTATCAGCGCCGTAGTCGCGCTCTGGCCGCTGGAGAAAGCTATTGCGCCTATTCCGCCTTCGAGGGCCGCAAGGCGCGTCTCAAGAGCGTTTGTCGTGGGATTCCCCAGGCGCGTGTAAAAATATCCGCTCTCCTTCAAATCGAAAAGTTTTGCGAGTTCCGCGGCGCTTTCGTACTTGAAGGTTGTGCTCATCGATATCGGAACTACGCGTTCCTGGCCGTTCTTGGGTTCCCAGCCCGCCTGGACGGCGAGGGTGTCAAGCTTGTAATTTTTCATCTCTTTTTACTCCGTGTATGTGTATGTTCTCTTTAAAAGTTTTGCGAGGCTTGCGAAGTCCTCCGGAGGGGGCGCCTCAAAAGTCATGGTTTTTCCGCTTATGGGGTGGGGCAATTCCAGCCTCCACGAGTGCAGCATCACGCGCTGCGGCGGCGGTATCTCGCGGAATTTGTTTTTCTGGAACTTGTAGGTGTAGTCCCCGAAAATCGGATGCCCCATGTCGGACATATGCACCCTTATCTGGTGGGTGCGCCCGGTGTATATCCGGCAGGCTACCAAAGACGCCCTGCCGCCGTAGGAATCCAGAACCCGCCAGTCGGTGCGGGCGTCGCGCGCGTCGGGCCCTTCGGATATGCACATCTTCGTCTTGTGGACAGGGTCGCGCCCTATGGGCTTTTGTACGGATCCGTTGGACACATGGAAAGCCCCGCTCGCAAGCGCGATATATTCCTTGCGCGTCAGCCGCTGGGAAAACGCCTCGACAAGCTTAAAATACGCCGCATCGCTCTTTGCCATGACCATAACGCCCGATGTCTCCTTGTCGAGCCTGTGGACTATGCCGGGGCGCAGGCTACCTCCCGCTAGGCTCAAATTGCCTTTGCATATGTGCATCATCGCATGCACGAGCGTGTCTTCCCCGGTTCCGCTGCCCGGGTGCACCGTCATGCCCGAGGGCTTGTTTACGACAACGATGTCTCCGTCCTCATAGAGCACTTCCACTGCGATATCCACCGGCTCGACGACAGTCTTTGGCGTGTCGGGAATTTCAAGGACTATCTTGTCTCCCGCCCTGAGAAGATACTTCTTTGCTATGGGACTCCCGCCCAGCAGAACCTTCCCCGCCTTGAAGCTGTCCTCCAGCCGCGTGCGGGAAATCTCCCCCGACAGAAACGCCGACAGCGCCTTGTCCGCGCGCATTTCTCCCGCGCCTTCCGGATGCAAATATGTGCGCGTCTGCGGCATTATTTCAGCAGAAAATTCCTGTTAAGCTTATCGGGCCCGGAAACTAAAAACTCTCCGTCCTTTCTTATCAAGACGTCGTCGAACCACACTTCTCCGCCGCCATATTCCGGCGTCTGTATGCAGACTAAATCCCAGTGGATTTTCGATATGTTGCCGTTGTCAGCCTCCGCATAGGCCTGCCCGGGTGTGAAGTGCAGGGAGCCGGCAATCTTCTCGTCGAACAGAATATCCCTCATGGGGGACGTTATCAGCGGATTGAACCCGAGGGAAAACTCCCCTATGTACCTCGCGCCTTCGTCGGTATCCAATATCTTTACCAGCTCGTCCGTATTTCCGGAGGCTGCGGCGGAAACTATCTTTCCGTCCTTAAATTCAAGAGTAATTTCGTCGAACGAAATGCCGTTGTAGATTGTGGGGGCGTTGTAGGTTATGCGGCCGTTGACGCTGTCTTTTACGGGAGCGGTGAATACCTCGCCGTCGGGTATGTTGTACTGCCCGCCGCAGGTTATGGCCTTTAGCCCCTTTATGGAAAAGCTCAAGTCCGTTCCCGGACCTTTTATGCGGACCTTGTCGGTCTTGTCCATAAGCTCTTTCAAAGCGGCCATTCCCTCGTCGAAGCGGGAATAGTCGTAGGTGCATACCTTGAAGTAGAAATCCTCAAAGGCCTCCGTGCTCATGCGCGCCTGCTGGGCAAACGCCGCTGTCGGCCAGCGCAGAACAACCCACTTTAGCTTGTTTACCCTAAAGTCGTTCACGGGGCGCATTGCGGTGGATATGCGCTTCATCTGCTCGGCGGGAATGTCGCTGTTTTCAAATATGTTTTCGGACCCGCGCACGGCTATGTAGCAGTGCATCTTCTTCAGCGTGTAAAGGAGGGCGTCCGCGTCGGCATCGAGCTGTTCCTGACTAGCCAAAAGCGACAGCTTTCTCGACACCCTCGGGCTTGTAAGCCGCAGATGCGCGCTTGCCCCCCTCGCCGATATCTCCTCTATGAGCGCCTCCGCCATTTCGTCCGGAGTCTCAGACAAGTCGAGAAAAACATGTTCGCCTTTTTGAACCTTTACGGAATGTCCGCAAAGAAGCTTCGCCAATTTTCTAAAATTTTCGTTCATCGTATTAAAGTTCCTCCATCTTGGGCTTTGAGGGCAGGGCGCAGGAGTTATTCTCTATAGTCTGCCTGTCGAAAATGCCGTCTTTCGACGAAAAATCCAAATTCACCGCCGCTTTTGTTATTTTTAGAACGTCTTTGTCTCGGGAAGTTTCATCTCTTACCTCAAATTTTGACGCAAACCACAGCCCGTCCATCTTCTTTATCGCCGAGACAGACATGGTTTTTAGCGGATTTAAATTTTTATCGAGCGTCTGCACCTGAACCGGGCTGCCGAAATCCCTTCCCAGCGCCGTGCGCACAAACGCGAATTTCCCTCCGGAATAATTTTCCGGCGCCGGCACGTCGAAAAGATGCACCGCCTGGCCTATTCGCTCCGGCCCTACATATTTTGCTCCCGGCCAGTAGCGGTAGGGCATGGACAAATCCATGGGGCTGAAAATCAGCCCTTCTATGAGCGGATCGGATATGTTTGAACTTTGCACCGCCACGGCCTTCCCGCCTTCAAATTTAAAAATTTCGCAGGAGGAATCCGGCCGCGAGACGGCAAGGTAGTCCGAATATTTTCCGTCCGACTCCTTTTGCAGGACTATTCTCAACACGTTGGCGCCCTTGTACGTTCCGCCCCACAGGCTGCCTATGTAAACCGTCTTTTCCCCCCTTCGCGGCAGATGCGATATTTCAAAATCCATGCAGTATCCGCCGGCGGGGTTTGTGCGCACGAATTTATCCCACATCTGCATGGCGTCGGAATCCGGTATGCGGGCTACCCTGTCCGCCGAAACCCCTCCACGAGGCGCGCAAAAGCCGTTGCCCACGGGGAAAAAAAAGAGCACCGCAAGAGTGCCCCATATAGATAAAGTTTTTAACATGTTTTATTTCTTCTGGTTGTTTGCGGGGGCGGTGTTTGTCGCCGGGGCGCTCTGCTGCTGTTTTTCCGCATTCGCCTTGGCCGCGTCCGCCTTTTGGGGAGCAGTCTGAACCACCGCGTTAAGCCCGGGAGCGGTGGGCTCTATCGACGGAGCCTGATGCGCATTTGTATACAGATATGCCAGATACAGTCCGAAAGATATGACAAAGTACAAAATTATGCATCTTACCGTAACTTTTGTGAGCACATTTCCCGTCTCTCCGCCGAACACGCCTTCGGCTGCGCCTCCGCCCAGAGCCGCGCCCATGCCCGCGTCCGCGTTGGGTTTTTGCATCAGAACCACGAGGGTCATGAATATGCAGACAAGAACGAGTATAAATGTGAATATTCCTATAAGAATGGATCCCATGTTATTTTCCTTAAATTTTTAAAAACCGATATATTGACGCTTTTCCGTTAGAGTTCAACAATATTTTATGCGTTTAAAAACGTATTTTTCCCCGCCGGGTGGTTTTCTATTTAAAATAGCGCACCCCCGAGGCGAATATGGGTTGAATTTTCTCTCCCGGAACGTTTTTGCCGACAAAGTCTCCCGCTCTTTCCGAGTGCCCCATCTTGCCGAGAACCAGGCCGTCCGGGCTTGTAATGCCCTCTATTGCCCAAGCCGATCCGTTGGGGTTGAAGGGGCGCTCCATCGTTGGGTTTCCCGCGAAATCGACATACTGCGTGGCAATCTGCCCGTTTTTGGCAAGAAGCTCCAACACCTTTTCCGAAGCCGTGAATTTTCCCTCCCCGTGGGAGAATGCCACGGAATGTACGTCTCCCAGCCCGCAGTCTGCAAACCAGGGGGACAACTTGCTCGATACCCTTGTGGAAGCGTAGCAGCTGACGTGCCTGGCGATATCGTTGTAATATAGCGTGGGGCTTTCGTCGTCCTGCGCGCGTATCTCGCCGAAGGGGACAAGGCCCAGCTTTATCAGCGCCTGGAAACCGTTGCAAATTCCCAAAATAAGGCCCCTCCTGTCCTTCAAAAGGCGCATTACCGCGTCGGACAATTCCGGATTCCTGAATACCGCGGCTATGAACTTCCCAGATCCGGCGGGCTCGTCTCCCGCGCTGAATCCGCCCGGTATCATGAGAATTTGCGCAGCGTCTATGCGCTTTGTCATCTCTGATACGGATTCTTTGACCTCCTCGTCCGACGCGTTCTTAAATACCAAAGTATCCGCCAGCGCGCCCGCCTTCTCGAAGGCCCGCGCGGAGTCGTACTCGCAGTTTGTGCCGGGAAATACGGGTATGAACACTCGGGGCTTTGCCGTTTTAAACGGGCTTACGCATATATTCTTAGGCTCGAAGTTCACAACAGGAACTTCCCTTGTCTGCGTGTTTGCCTTGGTCGGGAATACGCCCTCGAGCGGGGCGTCCCATGCGGAGATTAGATCGACTATTTTTACGGCGCACTTTCCGCACTTTATGCGTTTCTCCTCAGTCGTTTCGCCAATTTTGACCGCGCCCAAATCTGCCGCGGAAATGCCCTGCGCAAGCTCGGCGACTATGCTGCCTGGCATCAAATTGAAGATTCCTCCTTCAAAGGAGGGGTCGAACTGCATTCCTATATCGTTTCCGAACGACATTTTAGCGACTGCATCCGCGATGCCTCCGAATGTCACTACCTGTGCGGATATTATCTTGCCTTCGCGTATAGCGTCGCGGATTTTCCCGTAGAGGGCGCGCACCTTGCCGAAGTTTGGCGTGAAGGTCTCGCCGTCGAGCTTAACTTCAAAAAGCGCTATCTGGCTGCCTGTGCGCTTAAACTCGTTGGAGATGACTTTGGATACGTCGCACGGGCATATTGCGAAGCTCGCAAGGGTGGGGGGAACGTCGAGATTGTTGAACGAGCCCGACATTGAGTCCTTCCCGCCTATCGCCGCAGACAGCAGCCCCTTCTGCGCCTCGAGCGCGCCGAGCAGCGCCGCAAGCGGTTTGCCCCAGCGCTCCGGATTTGCCCTTAGCTTTTCAAAATATTCCTGCAGGGTTAAGCGTATTCGTTCAGGGTCGCCCCCGCTTGCGGTTATCTTTGCCGCGGACTCGAGCACCGCGAACATAGCCCCGTGGAACGGGCTCCAAGATGATATCTCCGGATTGAACCCAAACGCAAACAAAGTGCCCGTCTTCGTGTTTCCCTTTAGGACGGGAAGCTTTGCGCACATTGCCTGCGAGGGTGTAGTCATGGTCTTGCCTCCGTAGGGGTGCAGCACCGTGCCGGCTCCTATGGTTGAGTCGAACATCTCCACAAGACCGCGCTGGGAACAGCAGTTGAGCGAGGATATATTGCTTATCCACTGCTCGTGCGTGGATTCCTCCGCGCTTACGCGCCGCTTTGAAAGCGGATTCTCCTCCGCTTTTGGCGCCTGCACTTTCGCGGTGGACTTTGCCGTAGTCCCGTTTGTGTCCAGGAATTTTCTCGTCAAATCCACTATCGCCTTGCCGCGCCACTTCATGACCAGTCTGCCAGTGTCGGTCACGTCAGCAACGTGCGTGCATTCAAGATTCTCCTCGCCGGCGAGCTTCGCGAAAGCTTCTGCGTCCGCGGAATCCACCACGACGGCCATTCTCTCCTGGGATTCCGATATTGCAAGCTCCGTGCCGTCGAGGCCGTCGTACTTCTTGGGAACTTTGTCCAAGTCTATCTCAAGGCTGGGCGCAAGCTCTCCTATAGCCACAGACACCCCTCCCGCGCCGAAATCGTTGCAGCGCTTTATCATTGCGCTTGCCTTGGGATTGCGGAAAAGCCTCTGCAGCTTGCGCTCCATGGGGGCGTCTCCCTTCTGAACCTCGGCCGAGTTCTCAAGCGCGGTGTCGGTGTGGTCCTTCGAGGATCCCGTCGCGCCGCCTATGCCGTCGCGCCCTGTGCGCCCGCCGACAAGCAGAATTTTGTCCCCCGGTTCGGGTGTGCCGCGCCTGACCATGCTCCTGGGGGCGGCGGCCACCACCGCACCTATCTCCATGCGCTTTGCGACGTATCCGGGGTGGTATATCTCCGTCACCTGGCCCGTTGCCAAGCCGATCTGGTTTCCGTAGCTGCTGTAGCCGCGCGCGGCTTCGGTAACTATTTTGCGCTGCGGAAGCTTGCCGTGCAAAGTCTCTTCGAAGGGAGTCCGCGGGTCTGCCGCGCCGGTGACGCGCATGGCCTGGTAGACATAGCTTCTGCCGGAAAGCGGGTCTCTTATTGCTCCGCCCAGGCAGGTTGCCGCTCCGCCGAAGGGCTCTATCTCCGTCGGGTGGTTGTGGGTCTCGTTCTTGAACATAACAAGCCACTGCTCAGGCTTGCCGTCTATCTCGGCTTCTACCACTATGCTCGCGGCGTTTATCTCCTCAGACTCCTCCAAGTCGCCGAGCTTGCCCATCTTTTTGAGCGTCTTGGCGCCTATTAGGGCGATGTCCATCAGGCATATCTTCTTGCCTTTCTTGTCCAGCCCGAGGGCGGTTCTGTCGTCCAAATATCCGCGCCATGCGGCTATGGCCGGCTTGTTGAGAGGGGCGTCCTCAAAGGATACGTCCTCAAGCTCGGTAAGGAAGGTTGTGTGGCGGCAGTGGTCGCTCCAGTAGGTGTCGAGAACCCTTATCTCGGTTATAGTGGGATCCCTCTTTAAATCGTTCTTGAAATATTCGCGGCAAAATTCCAAATCGGCCCTCGACATGGCCAGCGCCATGGTCTTGTGCAGCGCGGCTATCTCATCGGAATTCATCTGCGTGAAGCCGGACAGAATTTTTACGTCGTCGGGGCGTTTCGCATCGCGCCTGAGCGTATCGGGCTTGTCGAGGGAGGCTATGCGGCTGTCCACCGCGTTAACCAAGTAGCTCTTGGCTTTTTCAAAGTCCTCCCGCGTAAGCTCTGCCCCCTTCAGAACGTAAACCCTCGCGCAGGATACAACGGGCCTGCTCTTCGCGGTGATTTGTATGCACTGTTCGGCGGAGTCGGCCCTCTGGTCGAATTGTCCGGGCAGATATTCAACCGCAAAAATCTTGTCTTTTGCGTCGGCGGGGAAGGACTCCTCGTAGAGGGTCTCTATGGGGGCCTCGCAGAGTATGGTGTATTTTATCGCATCAAAAGCCTCGTCGGAGATGCCCTCTATGTCGTAGCGCTGCAAAACGCGCACTCCCTCAAGCCGTTTCAGGCCAAGATTTGTCTTGAGGTCCGTAAAGAGCCCCTTTGCGTTGAACCCGTCCTTTTGCTCTACAAAAACTCTGCGAATCATAAGGCGCGTAGGATTGTATTTTTTTAACCCTTTCGCAATTCTTTTTTGTCTTGCCGGCTTAATTTTGTTGATTGGAGGAATAAAAGTGGATTTATTCTCGGACTCATGAAATTTACCCTTCCTATATTTGCCTTGATTGCTATGGCTGCGCTGCCTTTGCATGCGCGCATAATGACTTATGGATTCCAGTCGGAGTACGGGATAAAGGACCTTTCCAAAGAAAGCTCCCCGTTCTATGTAAATCCGTACACTTGGGACGTCTTTACGAGCGGCGATGTGGATACCATGCTCGGCATAAACGCGGAGCAGTCCTACACGGTATTCCAGGCGGAATATTCGACTTCAATGGTCTTGGAGGGCGTTAAGATAGGCGGAAACACCATGACAGCCGCCCTGCAGGACAGGCGTCCGCTCTTCGGGGGAGAGGGGTATATAGACTGCGCCATGATAACTCCGCTGAGCAGCGCCTACTCTAAGCAGCTGCGCGTTCTCGGAGGTTGGAAGTATAACTTGAACAAGTACTTGGATATAGATATCGGCGGAACTATAAACTACGCTTTCGACGGCATAGCCGGCGTAGGTCTGCCGACGAAAGACGGGTATCGTTTCGGCGGGGACATATACGCCGGATTTATCCTGCGCGACGTCTATGTTTCTCCGTTCTTTTACGTCGGCTACAATTCTCCCTGCGACGCGTTGAAGTTGATGGCCGGATTTGCTCCGAGAATTTCCTTATACGAGCTGACACATATAGAGGATTTATATATAGAGTCCTGTCTGTGCTACGGTTATACCCGCGCAAACAGATATGCCGGAGACAACGAAATAGGCGGCCATTACTGGCGCAACGAATACTCCTACGTTCAGGCGGAGGCGAATTTGGTTTATGTGTACGACAAGCACTGGAAGTTCTCCGCGGGAGTCGGCTATGCGTACAATACCGACGGCAGCGGCTGCGTCGGGCAGGGCGGCTTTGATCTGGGGCCGGACGAAAACCTTTGGCTGACGGTCTCAGTGGGCTATGTCTTTTAGCGCTTTTATTGCGCAATAGGTTTTTTTTACGCGGAGGCGCAGCGGCTTCCGCGTTTTTTTGCGCGCCGGGGAATTTTTCGGTCAAATTCATTCTTGTTGACAGACGGGCCGGGCGGAATACCGTTTTTTTAAAACTCGTATGATTTCCAAAGAATTTTTAAAGAATGTAAAGTGGACCCGCAAGGACCTGACAAATTTGCAGTCTTTGTCTATCGACGAGCTCGAGGAGATTTTCTCCCTGGCGGAGCTTTTCAAGGAGTCGGTAGTAGGCGGAGAGGGCAAGCTGGACTATCTTCACGGCAAGACGATAGTAAATTTATTTCTGGAGCCCAGCACGCGCACGCGCACGGCTTTTGAAATGGCCGCCCACAGGCTTGGAGCGCATGTCATTACGATAGCCTCGAGCGCCTCGTCTATAGTCAAGGGCGAGACGCTCAGGGACACCGCAAAGAACATAGAGGCTCTGACGACAGACATGATAATAGTGCGGCACAGCGCCGCGGGCGCGGCGGACTATCTTGCCGAGAGGCTGTCTATCCCGGTAATAAACGCCGGGGACGGGGCTCATGCGCACCCCACGCAGGGGCTTTTGGACACATTCACCCTGCGGGAGAGATTCGGAAAGGATTTAAGCGGAAAGAAGATAACCATACTCGGAGACGTCTTATTCAGCCGGGTGGCGCGCTCCGATATTCATGTTTTGAAGAAATACGGCGCGGAGATTACCGTTTCCGGTCCCGCAACGTTGGTTCCGCCGTCTATAGCCAAGACTTTTGGCGTAAGGGTGACCTACGATTTGAGGGAGGCTGTCAGGGAGGCGGACGCGGTTATACTTCTGCGCATACAGCACGAGAGGCAGGACATGGCCTATTTCCCCTCCATAGCCGAGTATGCTAATATTTTTGGGCTTAACGAAATGCGCGAGGATTGGCTTAAAAAAGACGCCATCATAATGCATCCGGGGCCCATAAACAGGGAGGTCGAGCTCGACAGCTTTCTTGCGGATTCGGCCCGCTCTGTGATACTGCGCCAGGTGACGAACGGCGTTGCGGTGAGAATGGCGGTAATAAACCTTTGCATGGCTGCAAAAAACAAGGCATCGATTTAACATGAACGGTATTTCTAAAAAATTTTCGAAGAACCTGATAGTTCGCGGGGCGAGGGTTATAGATCCGCAAAACGGGGTTGACGAGGTTTCCGACGTGTATGTCAGCGACGGGGTTTTTGTGGATAAATTCTCCGGTCCGGCGGAGGAGGTTGACGCCCGGGGCCTTGTGCTTGCCCCCGGTTTTATCGACGCCCACGTTCATTTGCGCGAGCCCGGTCAGACGCGCAAGGAAACCGTAAAGACGGGAACTATGGCGGCGGCCGCAGGCGGGTTTACGTCGGTAGTGGCAATGCCAAACACTTCTCCGGCGATGGACAACGCCGCCTCGGTAAAGCTTTTGAAGGAGATAGTCTCGTCGGACGCCGCCGTGCGCGTCTATCCTACGGGCTGCATAACTGTCGGCCGCGAGGGCAAGGCTCTAGCTCCGATAGGCTCTCTGAAAAACGCCGGCGTGATTGCCATTACGGACGACGGCTCCTGCGTGCAGAACAACGAGCTTATGAAGCGCGCCTTAGAGTACGCGAATATGTTTTCCCTGTTAGTAATGGACCATTGCCAGGACGCGTCTTTGACGTCCAAGGGCCAGATAAGGGAGGGCGAGTATTCCCTGCTTACGGGGCTTAAAGGCTGGCCAAACGCCGGGGAGGACATAATAGTCGCCCGCGACGTGATACTTTCAAAGTACACCGGCGCGCGGATACATCTGCAGCATATTTCAAGCGCGCTTTCGCTGGAGATTATAAAGGGGGCAAAGAAGCGCGGGGTGAAGGTTTCTGCGGAGGCGACGCCCCACCACTTGGCGCTTTCTGACAGATGCGCCGTGGGGTACGACACCAATTACAAGATGAATCCGCCGCTCGGTTCGGAGGAGGACAGGCAAGCCCTTATAAAGGCCGTCAAGGACGGCACCATAGACATAATCGCCACCGACCACGCCCCTCATTCCATAACGGACAAGGACAAGGAGTTCGACTACGCCGCCTTTGGCATAACCGGCCTCGAGACGGCTTTTGCGGTCTGCAACGAGGTTTTGGTAGAGGGCGGGCACATAACGCTGAACAGGCTGATAGAGCTTATGACCAGCGCTCCGGCGAAATTGCTCGGATTAAAATCCGGCGCATTGTCTGAGGGTTATGCTGCAGACTTTGTCCTGCTCGACCCGCAAAAGAGCTTTGTCTTCGACAAGACCTATTCTCGTTCCTCCAACACTCCGTGGCTGGGCAAGACGCTCAAGGGCAAGGTTGAAGCCACTTATGTGGGAGGCGCGCGCGCATATCCGTTTTAACGATGCCCCAGGTGCTATTCACTCTTAACCAGGTGCTCACTTGCGGAGCGGTTGCGGCGGCGCTATTTTTGCTCTCGGCATATGTCCTGTTCAGGCTTTGGAGGACGGGGACAGGCATATCTGCCATGGTTTTGCGCGGGCGCGACGCCATGCTGCTGCTGTGCATGGCGTTTATGGCGTTTGCATTTGCGGTTGAATCTTTCAGATTTACCGCCTCATGGGGAACTGGCGAGTGGCTGTTTGCCAGGAACATTCCGTCGCAGCTGTGCTATATAATATTCGCGCTTGCATTTGTGCGGCTGATATCGGAGCGCGCGTATTTTTCCGAGAGCTTTACCTCGCCGTTTAAGGCCGTCTTTACGGGTGTGGGGTATGCGCTGTTCATACCGGCGATATACGCGGTATCGTTGTTCTGGATG
>CALXLX010000034.1 GCA_944389315.1 uncultured Opitutales bacterium | reverse complement strand
TTGTTTTTGTAGCTTGCCGTGCTGTAGAGCTGCTCCTTCACGAAGTTATCGCTATGTCCAATGTAGGCGCCTGTTATGATGCTGTTCGTAAAATCGACGCCCATAAGGTCGGCAAGGTGGAAGTAGGCGTTGGTGAGGTTTTGCCCCGAAAAATTCCAATCCTTCAGATTGTTATTGGCCAGCCATATTCCCGTTAAATCTCTATTTTTGTAGCTTGCCGTGCTGTAGAGCTGCTCTTTCGTAAAGCCGCGCACTACGACCTTTCCCATATTGGTGTTTGTAATTATGCTGTTTGTGAAATCGGCACCATCGAGTAAGGCGTCGACGAAAGAGACGTAGTTGAGGTTGGCGTTTGTGAAATTGGCGCCCGAAAGCGTGGCGTCGATGAAAGAAGCATTGGTCAGATTTGCCGAGGAGAAATTCGAATTCGTGTAGTCCGTGGGGTTTCTGGAGTTTGAAAATACCGTATTTATTGCAGTGCAGCCTATCCAGCTGGAACTTATGTGCGGGGTTCCGCTAAAATCGCCATTGCTAACATCCTTTCCGTCGTATGGTTCGTCGGCAAACGACGAAAGGCTGAGCGCAAGAGCGCTAAAGGCAAAAAGCCATGGCTTCGTTAAGTTATTCGAGGTAAGTATAAATGTTTTGTTCATATTGTTCTGCCTCCTTTGGGATTCTTGTATTTTCAAGATCTTTCCACGCATTTTACGGAGAGTATTATATTACAACCGTATTATAAATGTCAATAGTTTTTATACGATTGTATAATTTCATCCCCTGCCCTGCAGTTGACGATTGTCCCAAGAGTGCGCATGCGGCTAGCAGAGAGGGAATAGCGCGCAAAACAAGCCTATTCCACCCGGCATAGAACCCAATAGTCTCCTTGTGAGGATAGAATCATATCAGCCGCCCCAATGCTCTTTTCAGCAAAGAGCTCCATGCCCTCATCCAACATTAAGACCCAAATTCGGCAATGAAAGGCTCCCGCAGTAAGGCGCAAAAAAAAGAGCCGCCCTGACGGGAAGCCCTAGGCAAATCATCTTCAACTATGCGCTACTTTCTCCTGCGATAGGCCGCAAAGGCAAGCGCCAAAGCCCAAAATATCGCCGCATAGGCGGCGGGCTCCGGAACCGCAGCCCCCCTACAACAAAATTTGCTACGCTATCAGGCGACCAATCTACACCGCTGCCTTCAGAATCCTGAAATAGGCCTATAAAGGCCGCCTGCGCGGCCTCGCCGCTCCCATACCCGGCCATTACCATAGTAGAATCGTCGCCTAATATAAACAAATCTTCAACTCCATTTACATTCGCGTCTGCGTCAAATATAATGCGCACCTCATCCGAGAGAGTCAGCGTAGTGTTATCGGAAATTTCAAAAAGAGCCCCATCTGGCAATTCTATCGATCCGGCACTTGCATATGAATTTACCGTAAGCTTTGCGCTTATGTCTCCGCCTATGACCGTAAATCTATCGCCTGAATCTTTCAGCCACAGCCCCACGTTCACCTGTCCGTATTCTTCAAAGGTACTATACGCATCATTGCCTACCCAAGTCATGTCTGCACTCAATATTGTGCCGTCCCCAAGTAGGACATTCTTCATTTGGGCACGCTTGCCATCCGAGCTTAAATGTATGTGCTTTATCCCGAGAGACTCAACCGGCGCGGAGTCGATTTTCACCGCAGCGCCTCGGAAATCAACGTTTGTCATCACAGTATACGTTCCATTTGCGGCCCCAGATAGAGTTACGGGATTGCGAATGCCGCTACCGTTCTCGGATGACAATTCTATCTTTATATTTGAAAAGTTTACGTTATTGAGCGTTGAGCAGCTTATCCACAATGCTTCGCTGCGCCCATTATCGGGGTCAGAGGAGGCGGCGTTGAAAGAAGCGTCACCCCTAAATGTTGCCCCGGAAAAATCGACATTATCAAAACCTGCATTGTAAAACGTAAAACACGTCGCCCAAGTGGAGCCGTATGCCTCAAAGGTTGTATTCGCAAAGCTTGTATTTAAAACCACAGCATTATGATAGGAAGCCCCGACTTTCCCTACAAGAGCCGACCACGAATTGGCGGAGTCTATGAACTTTGCACCGCTAAAGTCTGAATCTTTCAATGTGAAGACATTTGTAAGATCCGCAGAGTTTTTATTTATTTGAAGGGCTGCAAAGCTGGTGCCGGTGTCGACAGTAATGCCGCTTGCAGTACAAGTTCCCGTTAGGCTTAAAATAGCATTGTCGCCAGAAAAGTGCAAACCGTCTACATCACTGTTTATTGTGATATCATTTTCTTCCGCTAGCGTTGAGAAAGCGCACAAGACCGATGCCGAGATCAACAAGTTAAATCCTAAAAGACTTCGTATGATAAATTTATATTTTTAGCGAAATTTATATTAAGTCAATATAAACTTATAGTTATTGTTAAAGTTGAATCGGCTTAAGCGATAAATTCCACATAGTCTTGTAATGGAAGTTTGCAGACTAATCGACGATAGCTGTGATGTTGCGCATTTATAAAACCATATCTTCAGCAACATCGGCAAAAGTTGTCCCTAATATCCGAAAATATAAAATATAGGGAGTAGCGCAATGCGATGAAAAGCATGAGAGAAGAGAACTTAGAAAAGAATAATAAGCCATAACTCTTATGGCAAGAAAGCCTAATTTTGAAGATGAAAATTTTGAAGTAAAAATGCGTCTTTTTTTTGAGAATTTTAATATTTTCCATTTTAAGGCCCCATGCGAAGATTCCCCCATGTTTAGATTTTCGCACGGCAAGCCAATTTATGTTTGTTCCGATTCTTTTGGCTTACTTACGCCTGCTCAAAATCTCTTGCATCTGCTCAATTATTGGAGCGTATGGAGGAAACCCTAACCCACCTAGTGCGAAACTCTACTGCAACCGCCACTTACACCACATATTAGCGGCGATATTTTACGCAAGAAACCTATTTTAACATTTAAATGAATCAAGAGAAGTCTTATCAGGCCTTTTCCCTTGTTAATGGAATTTTAAATCTCTCCCCGCGAAATAAAAAACGAGTAGTCCATCTAAACAATATCACTTGCAATTGCCTGTTTTGATATACCGAAGGCATAAAAGTGCCACCCTTGGTGAAAAGATGGATTTTCAACATATTTGTAAACAATCTCGTCAACTCCTGAAATTCCTATCAACTCAAAATAACGTTTATAGTAAGATACTATGTCGGACTCATTTTTAAAATAAATTTTTTCTTTTGTTATTTTTGCTTTATGCAAGATTGCATCTTTGCATGTATCTTTGCAGAAATTCCAACACCCACTACATTGCTTCAAGGCATCTTTATTCTTTAATCCGTAAAGAGCTGCAATATCACACCCAATACAACCTTTCGCGATTTGAAATGAGAATATTATATGCTCACAGTAATTGGAAATATTATCATTATCCCAAAAATACCAATCACCGCAGTATGGGCAAAAAAACATCATTCCCTGCAGAGGCTTCCCGTTATCCTCAGCTGGTCTAAACTCAGAATCTGCAACCTCACGGAAAATCATTTAATATTTATATTTAAAGTAAAACTGGCCGCTTTTACAATAGTTATTTAAAAATTTTTCAAAGCTTTTTTACATGCATCGTTTTACTATGGCAAATTACAAACTATAAATGCGGCTATCCCTTAAAAAGGGATCGAGGCACTTATTAAATCAAAAAAAACATCTACCATACCGGAAAACAGGCAAATACGCGTAAACAATTTTGTTGGAACCAAGTATTGGTATTCTGCCGCACTCGACATGAAATGTCGGGGTATGGGATGACCCTGCTTTGGTATAGAAGGATATACAAGTTTTTGCCGCTATACCCGCCCTATTCTTTGTGTTATAAACAAATTTAGGGTAGCAGAAGCAATAAACACAAGCCTACAAGCCGAGGATATCCGACAAGGAAATCTATGAAATGACAGCATGCGGCGACATGCACGCTCGTCAGCCCCGGTTCTTAATAGAAATTGGCCTAAAAAAACACCCCTGGAGAAGATAAAACTCCTGCAACATTTTGGATTTATATGCAAATAAGCACCCTGCAAAGCAATTATTAACACTCTGCAAGGCCTACAATGAGTATCTTTTGGATATACGCAATGGCAAGAAAGCTAAGAATGAAGATATCCATGTATATCCACAGTGTCTGAGCAAAAAAATTTCTTCTGCGTTAAGGCGCAAACTCGCGCAAGAAGAAATCTATTATTGGTTTTACGCTTGGACGGACTTGGAGCAACCTCGGATTCCACGCAAAAACAATATCCCTCTCAAGTGCCTTAAAAAACGGCGGCTGAATCTTATAGACGTTTCCATCTATGGAAGATTCACACATCTCGGGCAATATTGCACAATAATTCTTAGACCGCAACATCTCCGCCGCGAAGGGAAAAGATTGGGTCTCCAATGCTATCTTTACGTCTATGCCGGCATCTGCACAACAGTTCTTGAGCATAATGGCAAAAGAGGATCCGAATGCCAAAGTCGAGCACGGAATATTTTCCATACACCACGCGAAGTCCCTTTTGCCGCCTTTAGGCATGAGCACTCTTGGAACGTACAATGCATAACGCACGCGCCGAATCGTCTTATATTTCAATATATCGGCGGTGATGAGGTTTTTTCTCAATATGCCGAAGTCTATGTCCATGCTATACAGCATCTCGGCAACCTCATTGTTTCTTAGATTCTTTATCGCAAACAGCCACGAACGGCCCTGCAGAGACAGTTTTGAAAGGATGGGAGATATCAACCAATGATGGATGCTGTCTCCGCCCCCTATTGTATACCTCCGCGGGATATCCTTGCAGTTAGATCTGAACTCGTCGAGCATGGAGAAATACTCGCATGCCAGCCTAACAAGCTCCTGGCCGGCGGAGGTAAGGACTAGAACTTTTCCCTTCTTTCTTGTAAGCCGTATTCCAAAGAATTCCTCCAGCTCCTTTATTTGCCTGGAATACTGGCTCTGGCGTACGCTGTTTCCCCCCACAGCCCTTGAGATGCTGCCGGCCTGGGAAACCTCTACGAGGGCTTTCAACCTGTCCATTGAAAAGCCCCTTTCTGCGAATAGATTTTCAAACATATAAGAACTCCTCCTGGAATGCAGAAAACAACACTTTACTTAAAAGTCAAGTATCTTGCGATTATTAACATTGCTGGCTTTTACACACTGTGTTATTATCCGCACAACTCAGAATATGCTCATACAGGAATCTGGATGCCTACTCCGGGATAGGTTCCGTGCGCTGGCCCGCAGAGGATAGCGCGCAAATTTTGCTGGATATGTTTGCAAACGCCATCTCCGAAAACTCCAAGGGGTGAAAAGGTCTCATGGATTGCACCTTTCTGTGCAACGAAAGACGCGAAGGCTCCGATCAGAAAAATGTAAACTTTGAAAATCTTTCACCGCTGACAAGATTTTTTGATATACGATTTCAATTTCAGAAGAGGTTATTCATTCATAGGCAGGCTGCAAAAGCTTAACACGCAGAAAATCATACATTCAAAATATACATAAAATTCCATGAAAATTATATAAACGCAAATGATCTATGGCATGGAAATGAAACACAGGCATTTCTGCCCATAATGGCCATGGGCATGGCATATTAAAACTAACAACAAACGCATTTCCAGTATTGAAAACCGAGTTCTGTGCATATCCGCAGGCCATAGATTGGTAAATGAGCGACTCTTAGTCGTTATTTATAATATTTATCCTTTCCTATGAAATCCCAAAAGAAGAATTTATTGCAGGAAAAAGCTTTGGTAAGCTTGTCGGTCTCATAAGCCGAGCGATGGGGGTTCGATTCCCCCTCCTGCAAATTTTTCTCGCAAGCATTTCTCCCCCGCGAAAAATTAAGAGGTCGGATTTTAACAGCGAGACTCCCCCTCGCAAAAGCAGGAAAAGGCGAAATGGCAGGCCAATCTCAAACAGCCTTCATCCCCCCTTCAGCTTAAGTTTGAATGCGCATGTGTGCAAAGGTTCTTTGCTGATTCCTCCATCTTCGGAGATTGAACAGCCTAAGATTTTTCTCCTTGAATAATATGACTGATTTTCCATATGAAGAATGCAATTAAGAATATTGCATGTAATGACGCTTGGACACAAAACTCTATTAAAAATAACCGGCAAAGGAAATATCGTGAAGCTTGTAATCTTCTATACAGCTTTCATGTCGACTTCCCTTTGGGGAGCGGTCTGCAAGATGCCGGATTCAGAATTTCTAAATCTCGCAACTTTTACGGGAATAGACGCGTTCTATGAACGGGGCATTTACGGCCAGAACGTAAATGTTGCCAATATGGAGCTGAATGTTCCCGATACGCTCAGAGATGAATATTCCGTATTTTTAAAGGACGTGCCATATTCCGTATACTACCCCAGCGAGTATACCACCGAGAGAATCGGCATACACCAGAACCAGACCCTTGCCGTAATGGCCGGATACAACGCCTCATACCCCGACCAAGACGCCTCTACCGGCCTTGCGTACAAGGCTAACTACACAGCCGTACAGGTCGGGGAAAATTCCATAATTTTCTCGTCGGACAAATTGATAATTTCCTCTTATGAAAAATTTTTCTCTAACGGCACAGAGGTGATATCGTCGTCATGGAAGGACTCCAGCGAGAGAACTTACATGGCCGGAACGGTTCTGGATTCATTGGCGCATAAGAACCCGTCTGTGGTATTCATAGCCGCCGCCGCAAACGACGGCGAGGAAGGTTCCGGAACAGTATGCTCGCCCTATAAGAACATGAATGTAATAAGCGTGGGCGGGCTCGACGACGCCTCCTATTTTAAGACCATAGCTCCCACAAGCTCATACGGCCCCAACGATTTCTACAACCCAAGGACGAAAGAAATAGTCAAGGGCGTTGTAAGCGCTGTGGATATTTCCGCCCCGGGGACAGTGTACACGATAAAAGCCGACGAGACTATGGGCAATGTCAGCGGAACAAGTTTTGCTGCCCCTATAGTATCCTCCGCCGCCACTCTGATGCTTTCCTACTCAAAAAGTGCAGGCTTAGACGCCTCGAGCAGAGACGCCCGCCTTGTGAAGGCCGTGCTTTTAAATTCCGCCTCAAAACCGGAAGGCTGGGACAACGGCTGCAGGATTGCCGAGTCCGTTGAAGTGGGAGGAAAGACTTACAACAATGTTCTAAGCACTGGGCAGGCGCTGGACTACCACTACGGCGCCGGGATTTTGGACGCCGAAGAAGCCCTTGCTGAATATGAAAACTTCGGATCGACCTCATTCCTTGACGAGATTTCCCTATCCGACTCTTTATTTTACAATTTTGAGGCGGATTCAGACAATCTTACATTAAGCGCAACCCTATGCTGGTTTGCGGGCTCGTATGTAGAGGATATAACATACGATTATTACGAGGAAATATCATCCATAGATGCGGATACGTCGTATTTTTCAAATCTCGACTTGCGCCTCTGGCATGCGGATTCCGACGGAGAATTAGAGCTGATTGCGCAGTCCGTATCGGAATACAACAACGACGAGCACCTGTTTTTAGATTTGGGCGAATCGGGAAGCTACACTCTTGAGGTGCTATTCAAAGATATGGTATACGGCGAAGTAGACAAAGAGACTTTCGCCCTGGCATGGAACCTGTCCTCCCCGCAGATTCCGGAGCCCGCCTATGCGGCCGTATTATTCGGAATTTTTGCGGCGGCATTTGCGGCGCGTAAACGTCTTGGGAAATAAGCCTTTTTTCTAAATATCTGCGCATTTTGCTTGGCGGGTTTCCCCATATTTCAAAAGAGGCGAGGCGCCGCGCGCGTCTTTTTGCGAAAGGGCACACGCGCCGTCGAAAGGCAGGCATACTGCGCGCAAGGCCAAGAAAAATATGTCTCCGTCTAAAATAAAAGAGGGGCGGAAAACATCTTCAGCCTTATCGCAAAGCATGAAGGACTGCGAAAAACTAATCTTTCATAAAAGATTTCCGCCCTACTCTTTTGGCGCGCACTTTGACGTCATTATTTTTTTATGGCAATATAAATAGAGCAATACAAACAGAACAAGGCCGATCAAGATCCAAATATAATGCCTGTTTATCGCCTCGGAACATTTTTTTATAAGGTCAGCATAGCTTATGTCTCCGCTAATCTCCCCGAAATAATACCCCACTCCGGCGAGTATAGCAACCCATATGCCCGCGCCCAAGCCCGTAAACAAAGAGAACCTAAAAAAATTCATCTTTGAAAGCCCGGCAGGGATAGATATGAGCTGCCTTATTGCGGGAAGCAGGCGGCACACGAAAGTTGCAACCTCCCCGTAAGAATTGAATATCTCCTCCGAGCGGGCTATCACTGCGGGCTTAAGGAAAAAATACCTGCCGTACCTGTATAAAAAAGGCCTGCCGAAACGGGCGGATAGCCAATAGTTCAAATATGCACCAAGCATGGAACCGCCCAAGCCCACAACAACAATTATGAAAAGATCCAAAATGTGGGAGCCCGTAATCATGTCATGCCGCGCGACGAGAAACCCCGCAGGGATCATCACCACCTCGCTCGGGAACGGAATAAAGGAGCTTTCCACCGCCATAAAGAACAGTATCAAAAGCAGGAAAATCAATGGATATGACTGGGAGTACGATGCGAGTATCTCTATGTAGTTTGCTATGGAATCTGCATGCATATTGTTTTAGATTATCGGTGATAGTAACATGTATATAATGGCGGCAAGAAGCGCACTTACAGGTATGGTCAAAATCCACGCCCAAAGCAAGCTTATGGTTACGCCCCAACGCACGGCAGATATTCTCTTCACCGCGCCCACGCCCATAATCGCTCCCGTGAGGGTATGGGTTGTGCTGACGGGAATTTTGAGAAATTCCGTTAGGAAAAGCGTAAGCGCGCCCGCGGTTTCCGCGGACACCCCTTCCAATACGGAAATCTTGGAGATTTTTCCACCCATAGTCTTAACGATTCTCCAGCCTCCCATCATTGTTCCCAAGCCTATGGCAGTAAAGCACGAGAGCGGAACCCAATTTGGCATGTCGTCGACAGAGCCTATCTCGCCTGCGGCTATCATTGCCGTGGCGATAATTCCCATCACTTTTTGGGAGTCGTTCAGCCCGTGTCCGAGGCTGAACAGCCCCGAAGACAGCAGCTGGAGCTTTTTCATAATGCCCTCCGCCTTGCGCAGATGGGTATTTCTGAAAGACCAGAGCACTATCAGGGTTATGACTATGGAACAGGCCATGCCTATCAGGGGAGCAAATATTATAAACGAGGCTATCTTTATTATCACCCCCGCATGTATGGACTCGAACCCCGACGCGCATATCGCCGCCCCCGCGAACCCGCCTATCAGCGTATGCGACGAAGAAGACGGTATTCCGAACCACCAAGTTGCCAAATTCCATATTATAGCCGCAATCACTCCCGAAAGAATCACAGGCATGGTCGCGAAGGTCTCCACAACCACTTTAGAGACAGTGTTTGCAATGCCGAACTCCCCTATGACATATTTTGCGACAAAAAATGCCAGGAAGTTGAATGCTCCCGCCCAAAGCACAGCCTGAAAGGGCGTGAGGACTTTGGTTGTCACGATGGTCGCTATTGAATTTGCCGCATCGTGAAAGCCGTTGATGAAGTCGAACACAAGGGCCAGTACTATTATTGCAAGCAGAAGGCTCATCTTACGCGTACTTTATAAATATGCTCTTAAAGACCTTTCCCACGCCGTCTATGCGGTTTACCGTCTTTTCAAGCTCGTGGAGTATCTCCTTTTGCTTGATGAGTTCCACAGTATCCTTCTCCTCCGCGAAAATCGCGGCGATGGAAGTCTCGTAAACGGCGTCTGCGGCCTCCTCGAGCCTCTTAATCTCCTTGTAGTGCTTGCGTATTTCCCCGCCGGAATGCTTCATGACCTTCAGGGCGGCTATTCCCGCCTCCACTTCGGCGACTCCTGCGGATATTATTTCGTACATTTTTAGGGTAAAATCCGCGCGCTTGGCGGGGGCGTAGAGCATGATTTTCTGCCCCACCCTGTTTATGGCGTCTATGCAGCCGTCCATCTTGTCGGCAAGGGCGTCTATGTCCTCGCGGTCGAAGGGGGTTATGAAAGTGTCGCAAAGAGCCTTGTGGATTTGCGATGTTGCAGCGTCGCCGTCGAGCTCTGCGCGTTTTATGCGGCGGCAGATCTCCTGAACGGACTCCTTGTCCCCGCAGGAAAAGAGCTCCCCCATGGCTTCGCAGGCACGGTGCATGGCATCGGCCATATTCTCAAACAGCGGAAAGAATTTTTTGTCCTTCGGCGTGAATATACTGAGTATGAAGTTTATATTCATGTCTTTATTTGGATTTTAAGTCAAAAATTGCAGTCGGCAAGGTCAACGCTTATATTGTTAGGATTTCGTTAGGATTTTGTTTAAGTAATATTTTGCCGGCTAAAAATAAGGCTCTCCCGCCAGATGCGCGCCGCCGCCGCATGCCTCAAATGCAGCTTTCGCGCAATTTTGCATGGGCGGGGGGAGTAAGTCTCTCACGGCAGGAAAGGCGCGGATTTGCCTGAGGCAAATTCTCTTGCAAATAAAACGCAACAAGTCTTAGTTTTTTGCGTCAAAGGATATAAATACAGTATCGCAAGATGATATATTGCCGATATTTTTATTCGGATTTCATTTAAGATACAAACAAGGCCATATATATGATAGATAAGACCCAGATAGGCATAGATCCCAGAACCAACAAGACTGTCTTCGACGACAAGGTGTTCATGGAATATGTTAATTTGCGCCTTGCGGCGCTCGACCAGCCCGTGTACGGCAAGGAGGACGACTATCCGTTCATGGATACCGCAAAGCCACTTCTTCTAAACTACAAGGAGATGTTCCGCGACATAGGCGCAAACTACTACTGCCCCGCCGACGAGCGCATAATGACATTTTTAAAGAACTATTTCAAACGCTCGGACATCGATGTTGAGGATGCGGACATAGCCTTGCCGCTTAAGACGCTGACGGTGGACCGCTACGGAATGGCGCGCACGCTCTCGCTGCCTCCGAACGCGGACAAGTACGAGTCGGACATGGTTTCCTCCTACCGCGTAAAGCAGGGGGTCTTGCACAACCCCAAAAACGACAGGCGCACCACAAAGGGCGTATTCCACGTCGCCGAGGGGGGCCTTCCCATACCCGACGACAAAAAGGCCGTGCCCGCTCGGGTATTTCTAAATCTATACAAGGCTGCGATAAACATTCCGGAAAAATATCTCGAGTTGCCCTTTACCTCGACGCAGGAAAAGCATGCCAAGGTATGGGTCAGCCTCTACATGCGCCCTGTGGTATGCCCGGAGATAGCCAACACCTCCAACGAGAGGCGCATGGAGATAAGAATGTTCGCGCCGGGAAACCTGGTGTCGAATATAGATTTTGCGGAAAGCATATTCGGCAACTTCGGCAACCCTTATTTGAGGGAGAACGATCCTGCGCTCGATTTTGAGAACTGGACGGGGCATACGGGCTGTATAATACTCGCCCCCCACCTTAGTGCGATTACGAAGAAGGAGGCCGGGCTTCCGAGATTTGAGGACGCCACCGAAAGGCAGCGGCGCGACGGCATGTGCTGGAAGGACGAGGGCGAACTTTACAACGACGGCGAAGCCTTCAAAGTCACCGCGCGCGACTCGAGCGGCGCGATAGTCACCATAATATCCGACAATTACTTTGGCTACACCAAGAAGGAAGTTAAGACCCAGATAAGTTTTTCGGCCAATTTGTACGGGCAGTGCGAGGAGGAGCACAGCGGCGGGGCTATAGCCTTTTCCACGAGGGATTTGGGCGAAGACTTCATAATGTCGCGCTACATGCCGCAAGACGCGATGACTTTCGACGAGGCCATGGCCCTTCTTGGGGACAGGGTGAACGTCAATCCCGACGGCTGGGCGGCGGACAAAATCTTCCCTAGCATAATCTATGTGGATTCCAGCTCGTATTTTTCCCTCAAGACGCAAAGCATAACGTGGAGCAAGAACGGGGAGGAGAAGAGCCTGCACCTTGTTCCAAACACGACGTACGTTTCTCCGTGGGGCTACAAGGTAAGGATGCTGCGCCCGCACGAGCAGAGGCGCTGGAGGCTTGTGGGCGCCCTTGAGGAGGGCGTATTCTGCCACAAGCCCGCAACAGTGTCGGGCGGCGGGAAGAGCGAGATATCCAAGGATATTTCAGACGCCATAATCCACGGCCCCTCCATAGTCGCCGATTTCAAGAACGACATAGAGGAGGTAGAAAAGATAATAGACAAGAACTACGGAGACCGCTTTAAGGACGAGGCCGAAAACCACCACGAAAAGAGCCGCAAGATTTTGGATTCCCGGCGCACGATGGGTTCTGTTGTAAAGCTGCTTACGCCCTCCCCTCTGTACACGGACGAATACAACGCATGGCTAAAGTCCATACCCTTCTACATAAGGGAGTTTGCCCTTACGGTAAAGCGCCACTACCGCGAAAGCTGGGGCGGAGACTGGAAGAAGATGTTTACGGTGGACTCCATAGACGGGAAGTACGGCAACATACTGAAATTCCGTTCCGCGACGGTGCTTACCTCCTATCTGAGAGTAGGGTTTATGCCTGACGGCTCGTGGAGGACCTTCAGCCTTAGAAAGGATTTCTTCCCCTCCTACAAGATACAGATGGAGGACGACATCACCTCGTCGGTAGTTGCCCCGAGCGGGAACATAGAATATCTGCCCAAGGGCATGAAGGACTATTACCGCAGCGTCAAGTTTGTGGACAACTGCGAGTACAGGCTCTTCCAGCGGCCCGACGAGGCCGTCATACGCGGGCAGGACAAGCGCGCAGAGCGCGACATGTCGCAAAGCGGGGTATTTCTCTCCAACTACCAGCCCCTCACGCACGACGAGGTCAAGGCTATGGCCGAGGACGTCATACGCTTCTACAACTACACGCCTCCCATGAGGGAGAACCTCGAGGAGTTTCTCAAGAGTCCCAAGCCCGACTATGTCGTAAGTTCCGCGCACCCGAGGCTCGTCGACGGCAAACCCTCAAAGAACGTGCGCTATTTGCAGGACAGGGAAGACTTGGTTAATCCGTGCAAATACTACATTGCCGAGATAGGCATGCGCCTTAAGCGCCGCATTCCGCTGGACAAGAAGGTGCCCATGCCCGTAAGCGCGGTGATATCCGGCAGGCGCAACAATCCGGCCTCCGAGGGCATACGCCCGCTGGCTGTGCACGGGCCTTTGAGCTATTTGGAGCTTCCGGAGCTTTTCATGGAGTACATAGCCTCAATGACAGGCAAATCGCCCTCCACGACGGGGGCCGGGCTTGAGGGCGCCATGACAAAGGCCCCCTTTAACGCGCTTTGCGCAATCAGCGACTTAAACGCCGCCCTGCTTTCCTTCGCGCTTACCGGGTACGACGGCTGGCTCAGCAGCGCGGGGTATCTTGGGCCGAAATACAGGATAGACCACGACATCAGCCTGCTCATACCCGAGCTCTGGTGCCGCATGAAGCCAGAGGAGAGAAACCCCCAATATTTAATAGAGCACAAGATGCTCGAGCGGTGCAAGGACATGGAGTTTGAGGGCAAACCGGTATTGTCGTCGAGGCTCGGCTGGCGCATAACCGAAGAGTTTGTCATAGCGTTCTTCGGCAGGATATTCTCAAATCCGGCAAGCATATTCACGCCCGACATGCTCAGGCCCGAGCTTCAGGACATGGCTTGTTTTGCCGAGAGCATGGACAACATAACCGGCGCCCATAGGCGCGCCGCGCAGGCGTATTTTGACGACGGCTCCATAGAGGGTGCCTGCCCGCCATTAAAGGCGCTTTTGTATATAATGAAGGACGGCTCCTACCAGGGCAAGACACTCGCCGACGAATCCATAAGGGACATGTTCAAATACGAGAACATTGTGAATTCAGACTGGTACGCCGAGAGGATAGTCACCCGCCAGCAGGTCAAGATGAACTTCCTCATATCGGAGATAGACTATCTTAAAAAGGCCCTCGAGAAAAACTCCAACGCCGACATCAAAGACGAGCTCCTCGCCAAGATTGCACGCGCCCAGGCGCGGCTTAAGGAGGGAAGAAGCCTCTCCTACGTCAAGAAGATGGCCGGAACCCTCGGTGTTGACCCCTTCCTCTATTGAGCTGGAATTTTCAGGCGCTAAACGCGCCTTGGGGCGGATTGCAATAATGCCGTTTTGCAATCCGCCTTTTTGTTATCATGGAAAGCTCGGATCTGTTTAAGCCGCCGGGTGGATTTTTCCGGAGGCTTTTCCATAATAGCGCGCAAAAGCCGCATTGCGGGCGCAGCAGGAATGAAAAATATTTTTAAATATAAAATATTAAAAGAGGAAAATGGCAGAAGGGCGAGCCCCGCAAAAAACCGCATAAAAAATCTCTTTTCACCAAACCCGATTTGCCCGAGGCGGAAAATATATGAATGCCGAAGAACGCCTTAGACCGCGCGGCCTTCGAGCGTGGTGACTGTGGCTTTTTCTATACGGACATTGCAAAAGCCGACTTTCCCCCCTGTAAGGACGACCTTTCTGTGCTCCCTGGTAAAGCCTTTGAGAGCCTCTCCGCGCTTTGCGGCGTCCTCCACGAGGACTTCAACGGTTCTGCCCACAAACCTGTCGTTAAACTCCTGGGACTGCTTGGCAAGAAGCTCCAAAAGCGCCTGGTTGCGGCTTTCTTTCACTTCCTCGGAGACGTCGTCTGGCAAAAGTGCGCTCTTTGTGCCCGGCCGCGGGCTGTATTTGAAAATATAGGCCATGTCGAAGCCGACCTTTTCAAACAGGGACTTCGTCATCTCAAAGTCTTCCTCGGTCTCCCCCGGATAGCCCACTATTATGTCCGTAGATATGGACATATTTGGCTTCACCGCGCGCAAAGAGTCTGCTATGCGCACAAATTTATCCGCCCGATAGGGCCTGTTCATGGCCCTTAAAACCCTGTCCGAGCCCGACTGCAAGGGCAGATGCACATACTCGCAAAGCTTCTCCAGCTCCCCGTAAGCGCTTATAAGGTCCTGCCTGAAATATGAGGGATGCGGGGATACAAACCTTATGCGAGAAATTCCGTCTATATCGTTTATCCTGCGAAGAAGCCGCACGAAGGGGCTTACTCCGTTTTCATACGGAATGCTTTCCCTCCCGTAGGCGTTTACAACCTGCCCGAGCAAAGTAATCTCCTTCACGCCGCGCCCCGCCAAGAGGCGCACTTCCTCTACGATATCCTCTATCGGGCGCGACCGCTCCGGCCCGCGTACCTGCGGAACTATGCAATACGAGCAGTTCATCGCGCAACCCTGCATTATAGACACATACGCGCACACGCGCCCGGGAATGTCCAAATGGTGCTTCACCATGTTGTGCGACAACTCGTCGTCCGAAATATCTATATCCGCATGCGAAGCGTCGACCGGATAGCGCTTTGAACGGCGCTTTACCTTTGCGGCCCTCTGTCCCTCGGCCCTGCGCTTGGCCACCGCCTCCACATGGGAGACTATGTCCACGGATTTGCGCGTCCCCAAAATAAAATCTATCTCTGGCACCCTGCGCAAAATCTCCGCGCCGAGGTTCTGGGCCATGCAGCCTGTTATGCCCACTATGGGAAGCCCGTCTGAGCCCTTGCGCGCGCAAAGATGGCCGGCCTTGCCCAAAGCCTTCTGCTCGGCGGCTTCGCGAACGGAACAGGTATTTAGCACTATCACGTCGGCCTCGGCCTCCGTCTTGGCCAAAACATGCCCAGCCTCCACGAAAAGCGCGGCGAGGTTTTCGCTGTCGCGCTCGTTCATCTGGCAGCCGTAGGTCTTTATGTAAACTTTCAAGGGCATAAAGAAACTATAAAAGCGCGGCGGAAAAATCCTTCAAGCCTATATAACTTCGCATAAAGAAATTCTCCTTTGGCTGTGGCGGATTTTTTCTTCTTGCCCTCACCCCCAAAGACCCGGCACCCAAAGAGCAAAAAGTCGCCCTGCGGGAAATTCGGCCAGCCGCCTTCAGGCCCTGGTTCTAAATGCGCGGCGCACGCACCATACTAAGCACAGCTTTATATTCCGCCGCAAAAACAAAAAAGCCCGCGGAGAAAACTCCGCAGGCTCTTTGGCAAAGCAATTTGGGAAACTACTTGTTGGTGGCCTCGTCGAGCAAATCGCCCAGAGAGGTGAGATCCTGATCCTTGCGGATCTTGTCGAAGGCGGCAACCTCCTCGGCGAGCTTGTCCTCGTCGTACTGGGCGGCCTTGATGGACAGACCTATGCGGCGCTCGTCGCGGTCTATCTTTACGACGCGGGCTTTGACCTCGTCGCCAACCTTGAGAACGTCCTTGACCTTCTCTACCCTATCCTCGCTGATCTGGCTGATGTGGACAAGACCGTCTATGTCGTTTTGCAGCTCAACAAACGCGCCGTAGTTGGTTATCTTGCTGACCTTGCCGGTGACCAAGTCGCCAATCTTGAAGAGGGTATTTATCTCCTCCCACGGATCTACGGACAGCTGCTTGATGCCCAAGGAAATGCGCTGGTTCTCAGGATCCACAACCAGGACTATGGCGTCTACCTCGTCGCCCTTCTTGAGCATCTCGGAAGGATGGTTTATCTTGCGAGTCCAGCTCATGTCGGAGACATGGACCATGCCGTCTATGCCCTCTTCGAGCTCTATGAACGCTCCGTAGGTGGTCAGATTGCGGACCTTGCCGCGAACATGCGCGCCCACCGGATAATTGTGGACGGCCATCTCCCACGGATTGGCCTCGAGCTGGCGCAGGCCGAGGGAAATTTTCTGCTCCTCCTTGGCGATATTGAGGACAACCGCCTCAACCTCGTCGCCGACCTTGAGAACCTCGCTGGGCTTGGTGATGCGCTTGGTCCAGGAGAACTCCGTGATGTGTACCAGGCCCTCTACGCCGTCCTCGAGCTCTATGAACGCACCGTAGTTGACGAGGTTTACAACCTTGCCGCGAACATGCGCGCCCACCGGGAACTTGCGCTCTATATTCTCCCACGGATTGGGAGTCGTCTGCTTCAGGCCCAAAGACACCCTTTCGCGCTCCTTGTCGACCTCGATGATCATCACGTTGATCTCCTCGCCGACTTTGACCATCTCGTCCGGGCGGGAAATTCTGCCCCAGCTCATGTCGGTGATGTGCAGCAGGCCGTCGAGGCCGTCGAGGTCTATAAACGCGCCGTAGTCGGTGATATTCTTCACGATGCCCTTGCGTACGTCGCCGGGCTTTACCTCCTCGAGGAGGTGGCGGCGCTTCTCGGCGCGCTGCTCCTCTATGAGCTCGCGGCGGGAAACAACTATGTTCTTGCGCTCGGTGTTGATCTTGACAACTTTAAAGTCGTAAGTCTGGCCCACATACTGGTCTAGATTCTTGGGGGGCTGAACGTCTATCTGGGAAGCGGGCAGGAAGGAATCCACACCTATGCTTACAATCAGGCCGCCCTTGACCTTGCTCTTCACCCTGCCGGGCAGTATGGCGCCCTCTTTGCAGTTCTGGAGTATGAGCTCCCAATTCTTCTTCTGCTGGGCCTTGTCGTAGGATATTACCGGATTGCCCTCGCGGTCTTCGAGCTTTTCGAGCAGGACGTCTATCTCCTGGCCGATTTGTACGTCGTTTATGTCGGCAAACTCGTGGGAGGGAACAACGCCCTCGCTCTTTCCGCCTATGTCGACGACCACTTCATTCTGACGTATTTCTATCACCCTGCCCTTAACTATAGAGCCGGATTTGAGTTCTGCGAAACTGCTGTTTGCAAGCAGTTCTTCCATTACGTTACTCATTTATTTTGATGTACCTTATTCGCCCGGGATTTTACCCCCGCGCGGGGTTGAGGATTTTTGTTGATTTGTTTCTCGGCCCGCCGAAAACCGACAAGCCGACCTGTAAAAAGAATAGAACATACCCCTTTAAAACTTCTATGCAAGCATTTTTTTACCCGCATAAAAACGGGCGGGTGCGCTAAATCCAGGGACGGAATGAAGCAATCCCAAGCCGCCCGCACGGCGGGCGCGCCCCACCAACGCATGCTAATCTGCCCGCCGCATGCCTAAAACAAAGCCGCATGCCAATATGATTAAAAAATCCAACGCCTGAGGCGGGGCGCAAGCCCCCTATGGAAATTCCGTACTCGACATTTAAGTTCGGAAAGCCACTATGTAAAAACATGAAACTTACATTTTCAGACAGAATAGCCCTCGTAAGCGGCGCGGGGCGCGGCATAGGCAAGGCCATAGCCGAAAAGCTCGCCGAACAGGGCTGTACGGTAATATGCGTGAGCAAGAACCCCTCCTCCTGCGGCGCCGTGGCCGACGAAATAAACGCCGGCGGCGGAAAGGCAAAGGCCTTCGCCTTCGACGTCTCCGACCCCGCGCAGGTTAAGGAAAACGTGGCAAACATTCTAAAGGAGTTCGGCAAGGTTGACATTCTCGTAAACAATGCGGGCATCACGCGCGACAACCTCATGATGCGCATGTCCGACGAGGAGTGGCAGAGTGTCATAAACACGAACCTATCCTCCTGCTTCTATCTTATAAGGGATCTTTCCCGCGCAATTCTCCAGAACCGCTGGGGAAGAATTGTAAACATAAGCTCCGTATCGGGCGTAATGGGCAACGCAGGCCAGGCCAACTACTCCAGCGCCAAGGCTGGCATAATAGGCCTTACCAAGACCCTCGCAAGGGAGTTCGCCTCGCGCTCCATCACGGTAAACGCAATAGCTCCGGGATTTATAAAGACGGACATGACCGCCGTGCTCTCCCCGGCCATAATGCAAAAAGCCATAGACACCATTCCGCTGAAGCGCATGGGCTTGCCCGAGGAAATTGCAAACCTCTGCGTTTTCCTCTGCTCGGAGGAGGCCGGCTACATAACGGGGCAAACCATCTCCGTCGACGGCGGGCTTGCAATGTAAAAAGACCTGCAAGACTTTCAGCCCGGCAAAGAAAAGACCGAAACCGCCCATTATCCGCGCGGAATCGGTCTTTTCCGTTTTATGTAGCCTGGCACAGGTAAATTTCGCCCGCGGAAGGGAAACTAAGCCGTAAGCGGGACGAAATGAAAAATGGACAAATTATTTCAAAAAGTTAAAATCAGTCAACAAGCTCAAATAAGGCGGTGTCCGGAGAAGCAAATTTATATACAAATTCGTCGGCATTTTCCGCCACTGTCTTGCCGGAGAAAAGCTCCACAACCTTGGAGCACTTTCTGGGCAGGCGCACCGTTTTTTCCCCTCCGTCGGCGGTGTGCACCGCGACAAGTCGGCTGTTCGCATAAACAGGATTGCCAAAATCGGCGTAGAGCTTTACGCCAGACTTTTCGGCCAACGAACGCATGGCTTCGGATGTCGCGCCGGAATAGTCGCCTATGTAGGCTATCTTATATGTGCCAAAATCCTTTACGCTGACGCCCTTTGTGCCGTATTCAAATCCGGTAAGATTCTTCACGCGGGATACGTCCAAACTCTTGCCGTCGGATATGCCTGCCGCATGTATGAAAAGAGACGTCTTGGAATCTTTAAATACGTATTTTTCAAGCAGCTCTTTGCGCTCCTTTGTAAGATGAAACATTGCGGGAAATATAAAAAGCTTTATCTTGGACAAATCAGCCTTGTCCAAATCGCCAAAAGAATACACCTCGAAGGGAGCCCCCACCGCGTTTAGCTTGGTGCGCATGCGCAAAAACGGCTCTACGCACTTGCGGCTGTTGTCGTTTATGTAAACGGCGCTTTGAGGATCCACCACAAAGGCTATCTCCGCCGCGCTATCGGCATTTAATGAGGCGTATCTTTCCCACAATTTGCGCGATTTCTCTATGAGAGCCATGGTATCGGGAGAGTCGAAAAACCCTCCAAACATATCGAAACACCATAGAGAAGCCCCGTTTATGATGCTGAGGGAAAATTCCCGCTTCAAGCCTGCGCAAACCTCCGCCTGGGTTTTCCATAAGGAATCCAACACGGGCACCGACGGATGGGGAACTTTTGATGAGAAAGTCCTGTGGTCTATCTCGTGCAGCCAGCCTTTGCCCCGCAGCATGCGGGAACCATTCGGGCACATGAAACCGCTGCCCTGCCCCATTTTTCTGTCGTTATAAGATCCGGGGCTTACATAGAAATCTATATACGGGCAATCAAATACCCTCTCATAACAAAGATGCCCGCACGACACAAGCCGCTTGTAGTCAAGCTGCAGTATGTATCCGAAAAACATGCCTATCTGCTTGTCCTTCGATATATTCTGTCTGGTTATCTTGGCAAAATGCTCTATTGTCGAGGCAATTATATCGCTGGAAAACTCAAGATAGTTGAGAATGTCTCCCTCGGTTTTGGGATCCCTTATAAAATTTTCAAACGATGCGCTGTCTATCCTCTCTAAAGAAGGCACGCCTACCGGACTTATTCCGCGGCCTTCCTGCCATTCCTTCCAGCGCTGGCTTTTGAATCTGGCGGAAAAATAGCGGCTGTAATCCATCCATTCGTCCGTCTGCCCGCATGCGAGCAGATAGGCTTTTATCTTGGAGCCGTATTTCTTTTCCGTATGCCCTAAAAACGCCTTTAAATAATCCTCGACGGCCTTGCGCCAATGGGGATTGGCTACCGCGTTTGAAAGCTGTGTGAAACTGTCGCTCTCCATGGAATATCCCAACATGGCCATTCTGCGGGAAAGCCAAATGGGGGTGTTCAAATCGACTATGCAGACAAAGTCCGCCGCGGGATTTACGGATAAAACATCGTCGAACTGCCTGTCGAGGGAGTCAAAATTGTAGATGTCAAACCACTCCCATACATCGGGATATTGCGAATATTTCCCCCCTATTGAGTTGTGCGTATTTGCCGGAAATAGCGCCACGGTATTTACCCCTGATTTGGCAAAACGCTTCATGGCTTCAAACTCGGGATTAAAAGACCTGTATGAAAAAATCTTTTCCTGTCCGGAAAAGCAGTTTAAAGCCGCCAGCAGCACGGCCAGCACAGTTGCAGTTATCTTCCCCATGGTTTTTAATTTTGTATGAGTTAAACGGTTAAAAAAAGGCATGCAGCTTAACCCGCTTATATTATTTAATAGATAAAGCCCCCACACCAATACAAATACCCCATCTCGCAATGGAAAGATTCATTTTTATAGGCAGGTATTGGCTTTTCAAGGGAAAAATCCATAAGTATTTAAATGCAAACTGAAATTGAAAAGAAGCATACAAGCGTTTCTGCATAATTTTTGAGCCTTATAAAATTTCGGGGAATAAAGCGCGCGAAAAAATAAAATGGTAAAAAATGCTCGAATAAAAAACGCGGGAGCATCTATATTTAATATATGGATTTTGCGGCCATAGACTTTGAAACGGCAAACCAAGACCCCGCCAGCATATGTAGCGTGGGAGTTGTCGTCGTTGGAGGTGGAGAGGTGAAGGAGCGCATATACCGTCTTATCAGGCCCCAGCCCGACTATTACTCCTATATGAATACCCGCATACACGGGCTAAACTCCTTCAGCACGCAAAATGCCCCCATATTTCCGCAAGTCTGGGCAGAAATTTCAAAAAGGATAGAAGGGCTGACTCTCGTTGCCCACAACGCCCAGTTTGACGAGCGCTGCCTAAAAGCCGCCCACGCGAGCTATTCGATGGATTATCCAGGCTACGAATTTCTCTGCACCTGCCGCGCCGCAAGAAAGGCATTCTCCCGAAAGCCCTCTTTCTTGAGGCCGGCGAATTTCAAGCTCGACACCCTTGCCGAATATTTTTCTATCGGCACATTCCGGCACCACAATGCCATAGACGACGCCCTCGTCTGCGCGCGCCTTGCATTGATTTTTTTCGGGGAAAACTTAAATTCGGGATTTCTCTCCGGATTGGAGAACAACCTTAACGAATGTGGCAAACGGGACATTGCGGATTTATGAGACCTATAGCAATATCTTTTGGGGAAATACTTTGGGACTGTTTCCCCGACGGGGCCAAAACTCTCGGCGGGGCTCCCCTCAATTTTGCCTACCACTGCAAGAGGGCGGGCTTAGACGCATTTCCCGTAAGCGCGCTCGGAAACGACGAAGACGGCAAGCTTGCCGCGGAGAGAATTTACTCTCTCGGTTTGGACGCGCGCTTTATACAGAAAAAAAGTCTTCCCACAGGCAAGACCCTCGTCCGCGGGGAAGGAGCGGATATCTCGTACGGGATTTTGCCTGGTTGCGCCTGGGAGGAAATTTCCTATGATAAGGCTATTGTTCCCTTTCTGGAAAGGGTTGCCGTTGTCGCGTACGGGACTTTGGCGCAGGAGGGAAAAACCTCGGCGCAAAGCCTGTTTAAGATTTTGGCATCGTGCCCCAAAGGGGCTTTGAGGGTCTTCGACGCAAACCTTCGCGGCTCATTCTATTCGAGGGACAGAATAGTCGAAAGCCTGGAATTTGCCGACGCCCTAAAGCTTAACGAATTTGAAATCGGCGTTTTCAAAGGGTATTTTGGCCTTGGAGCCCTCGACGATTGCGCCGCCGCGGAGAGGATATTAAAAATATTCCGCCTAAAATATCTGATACTCACGCTTGGAGAAAAAGGATCCTTGATATTCGGACAAGATTTTCGGCTGAGCCAGAAGGCTACGGAAACCGACATTGTGGACACCGTGGGAGCGGGAGATTGCTTTACAGCCACTTTCATAGCGGCGGTAAGTTCCGGGCAAGCCCCACAAGCCGCCGCCCAACGCGCCGCCGACGCCGCTGCGAAAGTCTGCGCCACGAAGGGGGCCTTCCCAAAAGATTAGCCCTTTGGCATATAAATATATGTGCTTAATAGGCATGCATATAGGCGCAAAACTGCACGCGCGGGCAAATTTTTTGGACAAATTTTGCCGTTAAAGTTGCATAAAACACTAAAATAGTTGACTTGTTGGGAAAAACTTATATTTGTGTCGGCTTTTACAAAATTCTAACAGGAAAAGAAATGTTAGTACAACTTCTAAAGTCCAAGATTCTGCGCGCGACGGTTACGGACGCATTGCTCGACTATGAAGGCTCATTGGCCATAGACGAGAGTTTCATGAAGAAGACGGGGTTGCTTCGCGGGGAGAAGATACTTGTCGGCAACATAACAAACGGCAAGCGTTTTGAGACCTACGCCATACCCGCGCCTGCGGGAAGCCGCACCATATCGCTGAGGGGAGCGGCCGCCCACATGGGAAAAGTGGGAGATTTGCTTGTGCTTATGTCCTTCGCGCAGATGACGCCCGAGGAGGCCGCCGTCTGGAATCCGAGCACGATAACGCTCGCGAAGGAGAACACGGAAATCATCAAGGCGCACAATCCGCTGGCTTAAAGAGAATTTTTCTAACCTAAAAAAACAACCGAAAATGTCATACAAATTGTTCATTCCCGGACCCGTAGAGGTCTCCGAAAAAACATACAAGGCAATGACAACCCCCATATTCGGGCACAGGAGCAAAGACTTCGTAAAGCTCGTAGAGGAGGTTATGCCGCGCCTAAAACAGTTGTTCTACACGAACGACCCCGTATTTTTGAGCACGAGCTCATCTTGGGGCGTCATGGAGGGAGCTATACGCAACGTGGTAAAGAAGGGCGTTTTGAACTGCTGCAACGGAGCTTTCTCGGACAAGTGGTTCGACGTGTCCAAGCGCTGCGGCAAAGAGGCGGGAGCGCTGGTGGCCGAATGGGGCAAGCCGGTAGATCCCGAGGCGTTGGAGAAGGAGCTTTCCACGAACAAGTACGACGCTGTCACCATAATACACAACGAGACGTCCACCGGCACCATGAGCGACATTTCCGCCCTTTCCGAGGTGCTCAAGAAGTTCCCCGACGTAGTGTCGATAGTGGACACGGTAAGTTCCTTCTCTGCGCTGCCGATAAAGAAGGACGAGCTTGGCATAGACGTTATGGTGACCGGCTGCCAGAAGGCTTTGGCAATACCTCCGGGACTTTCCTTCTGCTCGGTGTCCGACAAGGCCATGAAGCGCGCGGAGACTGTGGAAGGCAGGGGATATTATTTTGATTTCCTGGAGTTCAAGAAGTTCTACGACAAGAACCAGACTCCCTCCACTCCGATAATCTCGCTTATATACGCTCTCAGGAGCAAGCTTGACGACATATTCGAGGAGGGCGTTGAGAACCGCTATGCGCGCCATCTGGAGAACAACAGGATAGTCCGCCAGTGGGGCTATGCGCACGGTTTCGAGCTTTTCCCCGAGGAGAAGTACGGGTCGGTAAGCCTCAACTGCTTCAAGAACAATCTCGATGTTGATTTGCCCGGGTTGCTTGACGAACTCAAAAAGCGTTTTGCGATGGTGTTCAACGGCGGCTATGGAAAGATAAAGGGCAAGACATTCAGAATTTCCAACATGGGCGACGAGACCCCCGAGACCATGAAGGAGCTTCTGGACAACATAGACCAGATATTGCCCGCCTACATAGGCAAGGCCAAGCAGGCCTAAGCGGTATATGCCCATTTTGCGGACGGCGCTGATACTGTATGGCGCCGTCCGTTTTGGGCGATGTTTTTTACGGGTGCACAGCGTTTGAGCGGGTATAGACCGCCCGTTTGGACGTAAACGCCTGCGGTGTAGAAAAAAATTTTTAGGACATGAAAAAGCTGATAATCGCGGAGAAACCGAGCGTTGCGGCCGACATAGCTAGGGCGCTCGGCAAGGCAAAGAAGACCGATGACTATTACGAGAACGAGGAGTATATAATAACCTCGGCCCTGGGCCATTTGGTCGAGCTTTTCATGCCCGACGACATAGACAAGAAGCTTGCCAGATGGTCTTTTGCGACGCTGCCCATAATACCGAAGAAATTTGAGCTAAAGCCGATAGAGAAGAGCAAGGCCAAGCTGCAGTCGCTCAAGAAGCTGATAAACAGGCCCGATGTGGACACCCTGATAAACGCTTGCGACGCCGGGCGCGAGGGCGAGCTGATATTCACCTACATTTACGAGATAACCAAGTGCAAGAAGCCGCGTTTGCGCCTGTGGTTTTCGTCCATGACGCCCTCGGCGATACGCGCGGCGTTTGACGATTTGCGCACGGAGGAGCAGATGCAGCCGCTTCAGGACGCGGCAAGGTGCAGGAGCGAGTCGGACTGGCTGGTGGGCATAAACGGCACAAGAGCCATCACGAGCCGTATGTTTGGGTCTAGGGGCAAGGCTCTTGCGAGCGTCGGCAGGGTGCAGACTCCCACTTTGGCCCTGATAGTCGACAGGGAGAGGGAGATTCAGAATTTCAAGCCGCAGGACTACTGGAAGCTTGCGGTGCGTTTTTCGGTTAAGAACGGCGAGTACGAGGGCCTGTTGCAGCGCGCGGATTTTGTAAAGAGCGAGAAGAACCCTCTCGACAAGGCCGACAGGATTTGGGACGAGGATACCGCGAAGCGCATACTCGAGGAGGTTTCCGCCGCGGGCGCGGGTTCCGCCTCAGACAAGAAGACGCTTTCCAAGCAGATAGCGCCGCGCCTATACGATCTTACCACGCTTCAGAGGGAGGCGAACAACCGTTTTTCGCTTCCCGCGGCGCGCACGCTGAGCATAGCGCAGAGCCTGTACGAGAAGCACAAGATGATAACCTATCCGCGAACAGACTCGCGGGCCCTGCCGGAGGATTACCGCGGGGTGTGCCGCAGCACGATGCTTTCCCTGCCGGAGCCCTATGCGCAGTATGCAAAGCGCGCCGTCGACGAGGGGTACATATCCAAGGCCGGCAGGAGGATTTTCGACAATTCGCAGGTTTCAGACCACTTTGCGCTCATGCCCACGGAGATGCAATCGGGCAAGCTCACGGAGGACGAGCGCAAGATTTACGACATGATAGCCAGGCGTTTTGTGGCGGCGTTTTATCCCGAGGCGCAGTTTGACGTCACCACGCGCACGACGGTCTGCGCGGGGCATTCGTTCAAGACAGAGGGCAAGGTTTTAAAATACGGCGGCTGGCGCGATGTCTACGGCAAGGACGCCCCGGCCGACAACAACTCCGACGGCAACGACGCCTCCACCCTGCCCGCGCTGAGCGCGGACCCCGAGGACGCCAAGGTTGCAGAGGCTTCCATAAAGGCCGAGCGTACAAAGCCGCCGTCGAGATACACGGAGGCCACGCTGCTTTCGGCGATGGAGGGCGCGGGAAAGTTCGTCGAGGACGAGGATCTTGCGGAGGCGCTCAAGGAGAAGGGGTTGGGCACGCCCGCCACGAGGGCCCAGATAATAGACACCCTGATAAACCACAAGTTTGTGGAGCGCCAGCGCCGCGAGCTTGTTCCGACAACCACCGCGGAAAACCTGATAAGCTTCCTCAGGGAATTGGGAGTAGAAGATTTAACCAGTCCCTCCATGACGGGGGAATGGGAACACAAACTAAAACTGATAGAAAAGAATTCTCTTTCCAGAGAAGTATTTATGAACGGAATCTCCGAAATGACCACAAAGATTGTGGAAAAAGCGAGAAATTTCAAAGAGTCCGAGACGGGCTCCAAGGCTACGGACATAATAAGCCCGACGGACGGCAAGCCGCTGCTTGAGAGTTTCAGGGCGTTCAGGTCGCAGGACGGCGCGATAGTCGTCTACAAGACCATGGGCAACCGCAAGCTCAGTTCCGACGAGGTGCGCGAGCTTGTATGCAAGGGGCAGGTCGGCCCGCTGGACGGCTTCAAGAGCAAGCTCGGCAAGCCCTACACCGCAACGCTCAAGCTCGACGAGACCAACAAGGTCAAGTTCATATTCGACAACAACCGCAGCGCGGCCTCCGGCGGAGACAACGGAGCCGAAGGCGCGGCAATAGTCGAGGATTTCTCAAACGCTCCGGAGGTTTGCGTCTGCCCGAAATACGCGCACGGATTTTGCACCTGCCAGAGCGCGAAGATAGTCGAGGGCAGCAGGGTTTACCAGTGCTACAGCAAGGATGAGCCCGGCAAGAAATGCTCGTTTAGAATATACAAGACCATGCTCTCCCACAAGATTACGCACGAGGAGATAAAGTCCCTTGCGGAGACGGGAAAGACTCCTCTTATCGAGGACTTCGTATCAAACCGCACGAAGAAGAAATTCTCGGCGTTCCTGGTCTTGAACAACAAGGGTGAAATAGGCTTTGAATTTATAAAGAGGACATTTAAGAAGGCGGCGGGCAAGGACAAAGCGCCGGCAAAGGCGAAGAAGGTTGCCGCCTCCGACGAGGTTGAAACCGGGGACGCCCCCTTCTAATAAACCGCAGCAAGTCATTCTTTATAAAAAGACGGAAAGCCCGGCTAAGAAGCAAGCCGGGCTTTTTTTGCGGGTCCCCGCGCGAAATGGGGCGCGCCTTATTGGTCTTGCAAGATTCCCGCGCATAAGGGAAAATAGGGTGCATGAAGCTTTTTACGAAAATCGCGGTGGTCCTGAGGGCGGCTTGCTTTGTGGCAATATTTGCGCCGCTTCCATCGGCGGCCGACACAGACTTTAGGCTCGACAAAGACAGGGCAAACCAAATTTCCGTCAGGGAGGAATCCGGCGAATTTTTTCTGGAGACGCTCGGCATAGACCCTTACATCTACGCGGAATCGAAAAAGCAAAGCTCAAAAAAAGACTTCATGCTGGAGTTTGAGTATTTTTGCCCGCAGGGAGTAGAGGGCGCGGAGCTTTTCACGGAGCCCGCAAGCCCGCAAAGCAGGATAATTCTCGGATCCCTGCCAGACACGCAGCGCTGGAGAAAAGCGGTATTTAACATGTCGGAAAAGACTTTTGGGAAGTTCTGTGAATCTGGCAAAAGGGGATTTAGGCTGGATTTCGGCAGAAAAAGCGGAGTGAAGATCGGCATAAGAAACATAAAGCTGCGCCCGCCCGACGCGGAGGAGAAGGCCGATATGTTAAAATCCCAAGAAATACGCAAAAATATCATATCGCACGACGCCGCAATAGAAGGCCGCTTCAGGGAAAAGTTTCCCGCGAGGATAGAAAAAGTCAAGATTCTGCCGGACAGCATAGAGATAAGCATAAAGGCCGCAAGCCTGCCAAAGTCCGCGCGCCTTGTGCGCCTGAATTTCTACGACGAGGCATATTTCGGCTTTCCCGCGGCTCCGCAAAGCTATTCCCTGCCGGATTCCGCGTCCGGTGAAATTTCCGTGCGCCTGAAGCGTTTTTCCGAAGGCGGGGAGGACCTGATATTGTCAAAATGGTTTGTTGCGGACTTGTCCGGAGGATACAAGGCACTCTCGCACCTGGCCTATCCGTCAGATTTCTCCGCAATCCAAAAGCACATATCCCCTCCCCCGAAAGCGGGCAGCATAAAGGGCATGGGCGCCGCGGATTTCCCGCGCATGGAGATTTTCGGGGAACTTTCCGAACTTGGCGTATGCCACATAACATCAAACGTATTGGTAAACGGGCTCTTTGCGCGCCCCTGGGAAAAGGAGATTATAGAGCGGAAATTCTGCGGCCGAACCTACAAATTTTCTGCCGCGATAGTAAAACATTACGACAAGACCTACCGTTATTTTCTCGAGCATAAAATAAAGGTAAGCGCCATACTGCTCGTAAACTTCGACCGTTCCTCCGACTGCGCGAAACTAATCATACACCCCCGCGCCAAGCCCGACGGCGCCTACGCCATGCCGAATCTGCAAGATAAAGAAGGCTTTCTCGCCTACGCCGCGGCCATAGATTTTCTCGCTGACAGGTATGCGGGGGACAATCCCGAAACAGGGCGCATAGACAACTACATAATCCATAACGAGGTTGACTACGCCTCGGACTGGACGAACATGGGCGAACCGCCCATGCATGTGTATCTTGCCGAGTATATCAAGAGTATGCGCCTTACGGAAATTCTCGCGCGGTCGCGCAATCCGCACGCGAGGGTATTTATAAGCCTTACGCACGGCTTTAAAAAGGCCGAACCCGACCCGTCCTGGCGCACATACTCGGTTAAGGAGATATTGGACTTCCTCGCCTTGAGCACCGCAGCCGAAGGAGACTTTGAATGGGGACTTGCCTACCACCCCTACCCTCTGAACCTCTTTAAGGCCGACACTTGGAACGATGATAAAAGCCTGTGCAGATTCGATTTTTCCACTCCCTACATAACGCCTAAGAACATAGACGTAATATTCGAGTACATGAAAAGGCCCGAATTTCTCTCAGGCGGAAAGCCCCGGCGCATAATATTTTCCGAGCAGGGGTTCAATTCCGAATACGACGACATCTCCCAAAATACGCAATCAGCCGCCATGCTGTATATGTGGGAGAAGATGAAAAACCGCGACAATCTCGAAGCCTTCCACTACCACAACTGGTGTGACAACGCCATGGAAGGCGGGCTTAAAATAGGCCTAAGAACTCTGCCCAAAGAGGGCAAACCCTTCGGCGAGCGCAAGAAAGCCTGGTATGTATATAAGGCCCTCGGAACAGAAACGGAGGCCGCGGGCTGCAAGAATACCGCGCAATTCCTCGGGGAAAAAAACATCAGGGAGGCAAAATCAAGGCCCGCAGTGCGCGCTTCACAGAAGTAGAAGCCGCGCGTTGCCCTTAAGAGCGCCTAAGAAGCCTAGCCGCAACGCGGGAAGATCGGCTCGTTTAGCTCACAAAAAAGGCACATGTAAATGTGCCCGACAACCTCAGGGGAAATTGAGAGTTTCCACCTTGCGGCGGAGGCAAAAGAGGCCAAATTTAAGAGACGGGCGTATCTGGCTTGCCGGAATCCGAGAGCAGAGCCTCTCTTATCTGCGAGCTTATTCTCATAGAGCAGAAGTTGGGCCCGCACATTGAGCAAAAGTGCGCGCACGCCTCAGCGTCGGCCCCGCCGGAATGCTCCGAGCGGAACGCCCTGGCGCGCTCGGGGTCCAAAGACAAATTGAACTGGTCGAGCCACCTGAACTCAAAACGCGCCCTGCTCATGGCGTTGTCCCTAAACTGCGCCGCAGGATGCCCTTTTGCCAGATCCGCGGCATGCGCGGCGAGTTTATACGTCACAACACCCTCGCGGACGTCGTCCTTATTCGGCAATCCCAAATGCTCCTTTGGGGTGACATAGCAGAGCATGGCGGTGCCGTACCAGGCTATCATGGCGGCTCCTATGGCGCTGCTAATATGGTCATACCCGGCGGCTATGTCGGTAACCACAGGCCCGAGAGTGTAGAACGGCGCCTCGGAACACCAGTCTAGCTGGCAGTCCATATTATGCTTTATCATCTGCATGGGCACATGCCCAGGCCCCTCGCACATCACTTGCACGTCGTACTCCCACGCCCGCCGGCAAAGCTCCCCCTGGACTTTCAGCTCCCCGAGCTGGCAGGCGTCGTTCGCATCGGCGCAAGACCCTGGGCGAAGGCCGTCGCCTATGGAAAAAGCCACGTCGTAAGAGGCCATGATGGAGCAGATATCGTCCCAGTGCGTATAGAGGAAATTCTCCTCTCCGTGGGCGAGCATCCATTTTGCCATTATGGACCCCCCGCGCGATACTATGCCTGTCATGCGCCTTGCAGAGTCCGGCAGAAATTTTCTTAGGACGCCCGCGTGTATCGTAAAATAGTCAACCCCCTGCTCGGCCTGCTCTATGAGAACATCGCGGAATACCTCCCAAGTCAGCTCCTCGGGCGCTCCCCCCACGCGTTCGAGAGCCTGGTATAGGGGCACAGTCCCCACCGGCACGGGGCAGTTTCTCAATATCCACTCGCGGGTTGGCGATATGTCCTTGCCAGTCGACAAGTCCATGAGAGTGTCGGAACCCCACTTTACCGCCCAGAGCATCTTTTCGACCTCCTCGGGTATGCTCGAGGCAAGCGCGCTGTTGCCTATATTGGTGTTTATCTTCACCAGAAAGTTGCGGCCTATTATCGCGGGTTCAAGCTCCGGGTGGTTTATGTTTGCGGGAATTATCGCCCTGCCCGCGGCAACCTCAGAACGCACGAACTCCGGGGTTATGACTCTGGGTATGCCCGCGCCGAAAGACTCGCCCCTATGCTCTATAAACAAGCTCGACCTCGGAGCCGAAGCGGACATCTTCCCCTCCACAGAATTTAACGCCGCGATATTTTCCCTAAGAGCCACATACTCCATCTCCGGGGTTATTATGCCCCTTTTTGCGTAGTACATCTGCGTGGGCCTCGTGCCCGAGGCCGCCTTGAGAATTTTCCTTCCGCCGAAGGGGTGCTTTTCCGACGCGGGCGATACTCCCGCCTCAACCGTATCCGCCCTTTCGGAAATCCAGCCGCAGCGGATTTTCGGCAAGCCCTTTGAGGGGTCGAAATGGAATTCCCCGTCAGCCCACGAACCGGCGCAGTCGTATATTATGACGCTTCCGTTGTCGCGGATTTTCTTCCCTTCCATATAGCTGGGCGACAGTTTTACCTCGCACGCGCCCACAGACACTCCCCTTGCCCCCTTTATCTGCACATGCTTTCGTGCCGGATTATCGAGAAATAGTTTTCTAAATTTGTTTTCTGACATCTCTTGTTCCAAAATTCCCGGAGTACTTTTTCGCGCCTAAATTTTTGCCGACCATATCTTGATGCTCGACAGCATGAAATATTCAAACGCGGCCGCATCCGCCATATTAAGCTCCATGAAAGACGCGCACTTTTCAAGCTCGGCCACGGCCCTAGACAGCCTGCGGCTGGCGGATACGCTCGGATAGTTCTCGAGCGCCGCAGACACCGTTATATCCTCTATCTGCATGAGCATCCTCTTGCGCAAAGACCTGCGCTCCCCCGCCAAAGCAGCCTCCACAAGCTCCTCGTCCATCTCGTCGAACTTGTCCTCGGCGATGTCGCTCTGGGCGTCTGAAAGGCGCGAAAGTATCAAATTGAAGGAGTTTACAAGCGCGTACCCCCTCATGAAAGCCTCGGCCACCCTTCCGCGCTGCGCGCCTTCGGACAGATACTTTATCCATGCCGCATAGCTTTCCAGCCACTGCGCCCATTCCTCGTCCTCGAGCGGGCGCGGCGGGCAGTCCACCCGCATCTGGACGCAACGGCTCTTTATGGTGTCGAGCAAGTCGTTAGGCCGCTGCGTAAGCAGAAACATGAAAGTGTCGCGCGGGGGCTCCTCCAGAGTCTTTAGGAAGGCGTTGGCCGTGGGCACGTTCATTCTGTCGGCCTCGTATATAAGGGCAACCTTTCCCCTCGTTCCGTGGGCAGACTCCCTCAAGACATGCAAAAGCCAGCGCATCGAGTTTGGCGGCCACTCGCCGCCCACCCTGTCGGAATCCGAGCCTATCCTTATATTGCGGGCCTTCCCCTCGGGCCTGAGCTCGAAAAAATCCGGGTTATGCGGCAAATTCTCCGACGCCAAAATCTCCCTTGAAACAGTCTTTGCAGTCTCCTCAAGCTCGCCCAAATCCGCCCCGTAAAGCATCACGGCATGGTGCAACCTTCCGGCGCGCAATGCCGACAGCAAAACATCCACAGTCCTTTTCGCGCCCGCGCTCATATGCCGAACTTCCCCCTCACAACCCCGAGTATCTCATTGAAGGTCTCCTCCTTTGAGCCCGCGGAAGAAACAACCCTGAAACGTTCCGGTTCGGCTTTGGCCAAATCCAAAAATGCCTTGCGCACGGCCTCGTAGAAATCCGTGCTTTGCGAACCCATGCGGTCTGCGGCACCCTCGTCGCGAAGATTCGCCCGAGCCAGCCCCTCCGCCACGGGCAAATCCAAAATTATAGTAAGATCGGGAGAGAGCGAAGATGTTGCAACCTTGTTCAATAGGGCAACCGTCTTGGGGTCGAGAGCCCGCGCCGCGCCCTGGTATGCGGTGGTAGAGTCGTAAAACCTGTCCGATATCACCACTTTTCCAGCCTTCAGCGCCGGGCGTATCAGAGCCTCAACATGCTGCGCCCTTGCGGCCTCGAAAAGCAGCAGCTCCGTCAGGGCGCACATCGGCTCGTCGGAGCCGCGCTCCAACAGCAGGGCCCTTATTTTCTCGGCAAGCGGAGTCCCGCCCGGCTCGCGGGTGATCACGCACGAAAAACCGCGGGACTCAAACCACTCCTTCAGAGCCTTTATATGGGAGCTTTTGCCGCAGCCTTCGCCGCCCTCGAACGTTATGAAGATTCCGCCTTCCATAGACGGTTTCAAATACTGCTCCATGCCCCCGTACAAGGCAAATATTTTTTTGCGCAAAGCGTCTAAAAAGCGGCTTAAACCCGCGAAAATTGCTTGACTGCCTGATGCCTCAACATAGTCTTTCTCCCATTATGGCAAACAAAGACAACAAATGGGAGAAGAACGTACCGGGCAAGTTCTACGTTGACGATCAGTGCATAGATTGCGACCTCTGCCGCGAGACCGCGCCCGATTTCTTCGGCAACAGCAACGAAGGCTACAGCTACGTCACCAAGCAGCCCTCCAACGACGAGGAGACGGCTCTTTGCAACGACGCTATGGAAGCCTGCCCCGTTCAGGCCATAGGCGACGACGGCGATCAATAATTTCGCCAGCTTCACTTATACCCTACAAAAAATTTTTACGACGACCGCGCATTTATTTTTGGCGGTCGTTTTTTTATGCGCTAAAAGGCAGAAAATATCGCCGCTTTACCTTTGAATACAGCGCCTATACAACAAAAATACGCGCCGGAAATATCCGCCAGAGCCTCTCTGAAAAGAGAAAATATCGGCAAAAAATTTTCTCTCTATTAGCGCGCCATCTCCCAAAAAAATACCGCAGAACGCCACTTTATGCATCTTCAAAAAAAACGCCGGTTTGCTAAGTCTGCGCAAGCCGGCGTCTTTTTGAAATGTTCCTGAGAAACAGGGGCTACTATTTCCGCTTTCTTAAGAAAGCGAAGGCCAAGGCCAGCAGGCCGCTTAGCCCTGCGTATGTGGCGGGCTCGGGAATCACAGTCTTGGAAAGAGCGAGGTTCTCCCACGATATATTGCCGCCCATGTCGGTGGAAAGGAACGCCCAATTCTGAGCGTTTGAATTTGATGGATCCAAATTCCACTCCATTCCGCCCGAAAGCTCTCCGCCGATGAGCTCGGGAGCAAAGACGAGATAGTCCGTCCCGTCGTCTATAGTGCTGCTTATCTCGCCGTCAGACTGGGCCCACGCAATCAGGGCTATGCGCTCGTCCCCGGTCAGAGAAGAGGGCAAAGTGTCGTTGTTTATAACTCCGCTCGCATACGGATAGGAATCGTCAAAATAACTGACATTCAAAACATAGACACCCTCGGCCGAGTCGCCGTTCAGCCAGGTGTTGTCCAAAAACGAATAGCCGCTCTCCAAGGTTATAGACGATAAGTCGACATCGTTTTCGCAAACGACAAGAGCCATATACGCCTTGTCGAGTATCTGGCCGTCGGAATTGTAGAAATACCCCCCGCTCATATCGTAATTGTAGGAGGCGTACAGCCCGCCCAATGAAAAAGCGGAAAGCGCTATAAATATGGATGCCTTTTTCATGTTATTTGAGTGTTATTGAGTATTGTTTTTATAAAATGGTATAAATTTTCCCCTGAATGCAACCGGGGAAGGCGTGGCTTTCTTGCGAAGAATTAGAGCCGACCCCGCCTTTATTATATCGTCATTTGCAAGGGTCTTCCCGTTAAACCAGCCGATATTCCCTACGCTCCTATAGAAGTAGACCTTAGAGGCCGCCTGGTTTAGCTCCACCCTGGAATTGTCGTAGACATAAAGCCTGTCCTCGGCGATGGGGGCGCTCGACGTCGTCGGGGTGAAAACCCCGCTGTCTATCAATGCCTCAGTCAAATCAGAAAGCTTGATGTCCACAGGGTTTGAAAACGATATATAGTTGTCCTGCGCGGTGTCCGCCGACAATGTATACGCCACAACCGTAGTCGCGCACGCCGGCAACACTCCGGAAATATCCACCGCGGAAGCCTCCCCCGCGGGCTGCCTTACCCTGAGGAAGGAATTTGGCTCGACAATGTCGTCCGGCACGGGAGTCTTCCCGTTCATCCACGAATCCGTAGTGCCGAACTTGCGGTAGTAATACACCGCCTTAAAAGCGTTGTTCACACCCGGATCTGGCTCTATTATATGCCCGTCCTCAAAGCCCGTGTATTTGTAAAGCTTGGTCGCATTGTACCCGAATGCGCCAATTGTGTTTTTTACAAAATTGCCCCCGTTGGGGAATAGGGTGGAAAGAGTCCAATGCGGGATTATCTCAAAAGTATCCCCGGCGGAAACCTCCGAAAGCTCACCCTCGCCAAATTCCAGAGAGAGCGTGTAGGCCCCGTTTGCCCTGACGTTGTACCACGCGCCCTCAAGATTGCCGGATGTAAACTTAAGATAGTAGTAATTCCTCTGGGAGGCGGAATCGTAAACAAACTGGTTCGCAGACCAATGGGGTTCGCCCGCAACTACGACGTCCAAATACTCGCCGTTCATCGCCGCAGACTGCACCTTGCCGGAAAACTCCGCGGGCCGCGTAAAAGGTATCGTTATAAAGGTATCCGCATTTGCCGGACACGACACCGACGAAACCCCGTACACCGGAGTATACACCGTCGTATCCGCGCGGACGCACACGCAAATAAATACGGCCGCAAAAACTGCAAAAAGCGCTTTCATCTCTTTAATTTATCCAAAGAATATATTCCTTGATATACAAATCAAGGCAAAAGAGCGCCTAAAAACTCCAAACGCCAGCGACAGTTTCGATGCCGACGATTTTTCTTGCAATAAGATTTTAAAAGTCGGACGCTCAAAAATGTCGGGGAGCGAGCGTCCGCTCTCGGAAGGTTCTTTTGAGAGAGGAAAGTCCGGACACCGCAGAGCGGGATTCCGTCTGAAAAGGCGGGGGGCGCGCCGCAAGGCTCGTCCATGGACAGTGCCACAGAAAACAAACCGCCCGCAAGGGTAAGGGTGAAAAGGCGGGGTAAGAGCCCACCGCGTGACGAGCAATCGGCCACGGCAAGGTAAACCCAATCCGGTGCAAGACAGCGTATGAAGCTTGGGCTGCTCGTCCGCAGGGCTTCGGGTGTGTCGCGTCCCGCTTAGGCGGGAGGGTTTGGGGTATATTCCCCATATTCAGATAAATGGACGCTTTCGCATTTCAATCGGCGATTTGCGAGAACAGAATTCGGCTTACAGCTCCCCGATGCCGACGCGGCCCGGAAGAGACGGAATCCTTGAAAAAATTCCGCAGCTTCCGCGCCGCGTCGGCCTTTTTTAATTTAGGTTCGGCGAGCGCGGATATGTCCGGGGAATAATAGGCACATAGCCTCATAGCGCGCGCAAATCTCGGCCCTTGGGGGCTAAAGAGAGGCATCCCGCCTATTTTGCGCTTCCGGAGCAAATAAGCGGAGAAACATCGCCGGCGAGCATATTAAAAACAAAATACTTGCACCCCGCTTCGCCCCACCCTGTTTGCAATATCTTTTAAACTGCACAAAAAAACCCGGGGCTGCACAAGCAATCCCGGGTTTTATTACCTGTCTTGATGGTAAAAATCTATTTCTTAGCCTCCGTTTTTGCGGGAGCGGCAACCTCAGCGGGAGCGCCCGCATTTATCGCGGCGATGACCTCCTGGGTAAGATCAACAGTGGGCTTGGAGAATATGCATACGCTCTTCTCGAGGATGAAGTCCGCCTTCTTGGTCTCGGCAATCTTGGAGACGGCCTCGCGGATATCCTGCAAATGTATGGCCCTTATGGACTGCACATTCTGTTCAAGCCTCTGACTGGCCTGAGCGTTTACATTCTTTATGTTCTGCTCCAGCGCGCGGATCTCGTTGAACTTGGGAGCGCCCTCCTCCTGGGCGATCTTCTTCTTTGCGTCCTCCGTCAGCGCGGGGTTTTTCATCTTCTCCTCGACGGCGTTGAGCTCCTTTATCAAGGCCTGGCGCTTCTGCTCCATCTTCTGAAGCTCCTGCCTTGTCTGCTCTATGGAGGACTGTATCTGTGCGTTGGCCTCTTTAGCCTTATAATAGTTGGAGTAAACCTGCGCGGTATCGACGACATAAATCGTAGGAGCCGCCTGCGCTACCACTGCAACCAAGATTGAAGAAACCAGTATGCTTAATTTTTTCATATTGTTTTTAGTATTTTATTTTTAGACATTAGTAAAGTTTTATCGCCAAATGTTCAAATTTTTCCGACTTTTTTAGAATACGGATCCGAAGGAGAAGTTGAACTGTATGCCGTCGTCGTTATCCTTGCCGTGCGTTATGGGCATGCCTATGTCTATGCGCATGGGCGCGCCCATGAGGTTTATGCGGAACCCTATGCCGAAGTCGTCGTTGTATTCCGACGGGTCGAAATCCCAAGAGTCGGCATTGACAAAGCCTATGTCGTAGAACAGCGCTATGCGCAGGGGCTCTATTACTTGGAACGAATATTCCGCCGATATGTACCCGAACGAATTTCCGCCTACCGGCTCCCCGTTTTCTATGGGGCCCACCTTGCGGTATTTGAAACCGCGCATATTGTACGCGCCTCCGAGGAAGTACCTCTCGAAGAACGGAACCTCCTTGCCGCCGTACCCCATGACAGACCCCGTTCTTCCCACGAGGGAGAACACCTGGTTTGCAAACTTGCACGCAGGTATGTATTCCCACATTCTAAACCATGCACCGGCTCTGCCCTCCACCCTGTAGAGGTTGGTCTGGCCCATGAGGGGGCCGCCGGCCACAGCCTGAACTATCTCGAATCGGGTTCCCTTTGTGGGCGTCATGGCGTTGTCGCGAGTGTCCCTCAGGAAGCTTAAGTTTATCTCCGAAATAGACCTATGCCCCTCCTCCTTGGCTATGGGCCACGGGGCGTTGGAGGTCACGTCGTATATGTTCACGTCTTCTACCGTGTAGCCCAGGCGCCCTTCGACGTGCTCAAAGAGATATTTGCGTATGTAGAATGTCATGCCCGTGCGCAGTTCAGAATACTCGTCGGAATAATAACCCGTATCCGTTCTGAAAAGCTCGAAGCCAAACGCAATCTCGCGGTTGAATATCCACGGCTCCTCGAAACCTATTATCACCTGGCTGGACTCGTCTCCTATGGACGCCCTTATCCTAAACTTCTGCCCGGCCCCCTGGAACCAGCTGTCGTAGTTCTGATAGTCGAAATTGCTCTGGGAAAGTTCCGCCGTGGCGACAAAGCTCTCGACCGTGCTGAAGCCCGCTCCGAAGGTCAAGTTTCCTGTTCTGGCCTCCTTGACGATAATTCTCATGTTGCGGCGGTTTGGTATGCTCGTCACCTCGGGAGATATTGTGACCTCGTCGAAGAAACGCGTGTTCTTAAGGCGGTTTTCCGACGCCTTCATTCTGACATAGTCGAAAATATCCCCCGGCTCAAGAGCAAGCTCCCTTATGATGACCTCGCTCTTGGTCTTCGTATTGCCCTGTATGTTGATGCTCTCAACGTAGTATTTGTCGCTCTCTATGATGTCTATTATCAGGTCTATCTGGCCTGTCTCAAGATTTGGGCGGCGCAACGCGCGGACTATGGTCTCTATATACCCGTACTGCCCGTAATAATCCTTGATATCCTCTACGAGCGTATCAACGCGCTTCGGGGAAAACACATTGCCCGCCGAGAGCTTGTTGTACGAGACAAACTCGTCCAAAACCTCCGTTTTAAAGAGCTTGTTGTTGCGGAAGGTGGTCTTGCCTATCTTGTACTGCTTTCCCTCAGAGATGGGTATGGTTATGTCCATCTCTCCGGGCTCGTCCGAATCGGGGAAATCAAGCTTAACCTTGCTCTCGTCTATCTCCACGTCCAAATAGCCCTCGTTGCGGTAGTACTGGCGCAACTTCTCGAGGTCGGACTGGAAATCGTCCTCGTTGAAACGTCCGATGTCGGTTATGTGGGAGATGAGGAACATCCATGTGCCGGTCTTCATCTCGTCAAGGAGGACGTCGGCCTCTATGTGGCTGTTGCCGGTGAAATATATGTTCTCTATCGTGACATCCTGCCCCTCATCGACGTCGAAACGCACCACGCCGGTGCCGTTGGTGTCGTTCTTCTCTATCGCATAGGAAACCTTCGCGAGGGAATAGCCCTTGTCCTTGTAGTACTTGACGATTTTGTCCACGTCGCGCTTGACCTCCCTGTCGTCCAGAGGGCCGCCGGAATACGAGCTAATCTGCCTTTGCAGACGCGCCGCGCCAAACTCCGAATTTCCGCTGAATATTATCTGGCTTATCCTGTACTTGGGTATGAGGAAAAACTCTATGTCCATCTTTCCCGGAGAGGGCAGCGTCTTGTAGGCCTCAACAAAGTCGTACAAGCCCGTCCCGTAGAGGGAGCGTATGGACGAGTCCAAATTGTGCTGGTCGAAAGCCATGTTCTTCCTGACCTTAACATGCGCCATGACTGCGTCCTCGGAAACATGCTGCGGGCCCTCAAAACGCACGGTGATCCTGTCTACAATCATCTTGCTCTGGTCGTCCAAAGCATTGTGGTCAGCCGCAGCCGCCGACGCAACAGCCCCGAGCGCCCCGCCATCGCCGCCGGGAGCATAGGGCCCGCCGCCTATCCCTTGGGCTCCAAGCACGCACGCCCGCAACAGAAGTAAAAATGCAACCGCGCGGAGTATCATCGACTGTATCTTAAATGGTGTCACGATTCAAATAATTCTCGTACCGGGTGTAGTTGCGGTTGAATATCAAATTGACGTACCCGGTCGGTCCGTTTCTTTGCTTTGCAACCTCAAGACGCACCAATCGGGCGTTGCCGTCCGGCTGTTCGTCTTTCTGTTTCTCAGAAATCTTCTGCCAACTCAAGAGAAAAATGACGTCTGCGTCCTGCTCTATGGAGCCGGACTCCCTCAAATCGCTCGCGCGCGGATCGCGCTTGTCCTTCTCGCTGTCCCTGTTCAGCTGGGCGAGCACTATCACCGGAACATCCAGCTCCTTGGACATGGCCTTCAGCCCGCGAGACATTTCCGCGACCTGCTGCTCCCTGGGTATTCGCGAGTCTATCGGCTTAAGCAGCTGTATGTAGTCGAGCACTATCAGGCCCAGCTTCTGGCCGTCTCTGGAAAGCTGTTGGGCCAGGCGCCTTGCCTTTGCCCTCATCTCCAGAATGTTCATGTCCATGGTGTCGTCTATCCATAGGGGGGCGGCCTTCAGCTCCTTGGCGGCATTCATTATGTCGCCCATGACGCTCTTTTGTATCCTGCCGGACCTCATCGCCTGCTGGTCGACACGCGCCATGGAGGAAATAAGCCTCACGTAAAGCTGGTCTGCGCCCATCTCGAGCGAAAATATCAGCGTCGGCGAACGCCTCTTCCCGAAGATTGCGCTCTCAACCATATTCAGCGCTATGGAAGTCTTGCCCGTGCCCGGGCGCCCCGCTATGACTATCATCTCCTTGGCATGCAGCCCGCGCGTGAGATTGTCCAAATCGTGGAAACCTGTGGGTATGCCCGTCAGCTCTCCCTTGTTGACAACCATCTGCTCGATGATCTTCAGCGCGCCGTCAACCTGCTTGTCCGCCTTCTGGATGGTGTCGGCAACCCTGTCGTTGCTGATGGACAGGACATGCTGCTCCATGGACTCTATAAAATTGTCCAGGTCGCCCTGCGCGGTGTACGCGCCCTCCATGGTGCGCGCGCAGACGCTTATTATGCTTCTTAAAAAATACTTCTCCCTGACTATCTCAAGCCAGTGGCGGTAATGGGCGAAAGTCTCTATGCGCCCCGCTATGCGCACTATGGCGGCCGGCCCGCCTATCAAATCCAGCTCGTTTTTCGACGAGAAATAATCCGTCAGTACTATCTCGTCTATGGCCTTGCCCTTGGAGAACAAATCCAAGGCGGCTGCATATATGCGCCTGTTTACCGGACTGTAAAAATACTCCTCGCGCACCTTCATGGCAAGGCAGTTATTTATAACCTCGCCCGTGCCGTCGAGTATTATGCTCGCGATTACGCCCTCCTCGGCGTCTATATTGTTCGGCAGCTCCCGCGAAAGAATAGCGTCCCCGAGACGCTCCTGCCTATTCAACGCCGCCGATGCGGCGCCTCCCCCCGCAGTAAGAACGCTCGAGCCCCGCGTCGCACGCCTTGCAGGCTTGGAATCCGATGATTCTCCTTTCGGCGGCATAGCGCGGAGCTCCCTGTTGCGTCAAATGAAACCTGCAAACAGGATTAAGCCTGCTTTTCTGCCGACTTCTCGGCCTTGTCAGCCTCGGAATCCTCTATGGGGTTCTCCGAGACAACTTCGAACTCGAGGTCGAACTTCACATTTGCGTGCAGCCTTACGGAAGCGGTATGCTTGCCAAGCTCCTTGACCGGAGCTGCCAGCCTGAGCTGCTTTTTCTTCAGCTCTATGCCCTCCGCGGCCAGCCTGTCTATGATGTTCTGGGCCGTGACCGAGCCAAAGAGCTTTCCGCCGTCGCCGGTCTTTACAGCTATGGCAACGGAAACCGCCTTTATCTTCTCCGCAAGAGCCTCGGCCGAAGAAAGCTCGGCGGCCAAACGCTCGTCGCGGGCCTTGAGCAGAGCCTCCACCATCTTCTTGTTCGCGCGGTTTACCGGAAGCGCAAGCTTCCTGGGAAGCAGATAATTGCGGGCGTAGCCGGCCTTGACCGTTACCTGTTCGCCCTCGTTGCCGAGATCCTCGACGGGTTTTACCAATAGTATTTTGCTTGTAGCCATGATTGTTCTCTAAACTCTAAATGTTGTTTTTGTATTTATTCGGGAAAATCAGAACGGGACGTCGTCGTCCTCCATGTCGTCGGCCTGGGGGCGCTGGGACTGCCTTGGCCCGCGCGACGGAGGCGTTGAACGCTCGTAATCGCCGCCCTGGTCGTAGGAGTCCGCCCCGCCGCGGGGGGAACCAACAAACTCAAAACGCTCCAAAACCACGAGAAGCTTGCTGCGCTTCTGGCCGGTGTTCTTGTCGTCCCAGGAATCCTGGCGCAGACGCCCCTCGACCAATATGGGCTTGCCCTTGGAGAAGAACTTGCCGATGTTCTCGGCCGTCCTGCCGAAGGAGTCTATCTCTATGAAACATGTTTCGTCGCGCTGGGAACCGTCTCCCGAAGTGAACGAACGGTTTACCGCAATGGAAAAACGACAGACCATCGTGCCGCTCTGCGTTTGTCTGACTTCCGGATCCCTAGTGAGATTTCCCATCAAAATCACTCTGTTGTAAGAGGGCATTGAAATTCCTTTCCGTTCGCGGTTAAGCGTCCCTTAGCGGGATTAGGCAGACTGTATCATCAGACGGTTTACCGTCTTGTCCAGGCGGAGCTTCTCCGTGATCTGGGCCGGACTTGCCGCGTCGCCCTCGTACTTTATGGATACGAATATTCCCGACGGGAACTTGCGGTTGGGAACGCGCGCAAAGTTCTTCTGGCCGAGATTCTCCGCCGATTCCACCTTGCCGCCCACCGACTCTATCACTCCCTTGAGCTTCTCTATGAGAGTTTCCACGGGTTCTTCATAACCTCTGGTGTCGAGGATAAATGTTGCGTTGTATTTTTTGCTATTCATTGTCGTTTTTTTCTTAGAAAGTTTTCGGGATTCTCAGATTTAAAAGGAACGCCCAAAAGAGCCCTCCGTAAAGTTGCCTTACCCTTCTGCTTTTTGCTCGGCCGCATCGTCCCTGCGGTTCACCACATTCTGGGCCGCCGCAAGCCCCTTGCCTACAAGAAGCTCCAAAGCCTCGGGAAAAGCCCCGTCGAGCGAGTGCATCTGCGCGGTTTGTTCCGCCGTCATAACAGACAAAACATAGTCGGCCAAATCCTGGCGCTTGTCCGCCCTTCCGCCGACGCCTATGCGCAACCGCGCAAAACCGTCTCCACAGCGGGCCAGCACGTCCCTGACGCCGTTGTGCCCCCCGGCCGAACCGCCGAGGGTAAGCTTCATGCGCCCAAGAGCTATGTTTATGTCGTCGTAGCAAACCGCACATGAACCTATGTCGACCTTGAGAAATTTTAGAACCGCCGCGAGGTTTATCCCGCTTTCGTTCATAAAGCCGTCGAGCGTGCACAGCCACACCTCCCTGGAGGATATGGACGCCTTCGCAAGATTCGCGCGGCAGAATTTGTCGTACCTGAAAAGCGCACCCGCATTGCGCGCATACGCATAGAGCATATTGGCACCCGCATTGTGGCGCGTACGAACATACCGCTCGCCCGAGTTTCCCAACCCGACTATAAGTTTTATCGGCATATCAAAGAACAAATATCCCTCTGCCCGCCGAATATTGCAAGCCTAAGCGGCAACACTCGACGAAGGGATGGCAAAGCATAAAAGTCTATTTCTTGGCTTCCGCGGGTTTCGCGTCCGCGGCAGGAGCGGCTGCCTTGGCATCGCCCTCGGCCGGAGCAGCCTCTGCGGCGGGCTCGGCGGGAGCAACCTCCTCGGCCATGGGAGCGTCGCAGGTTACAACCGTGCGCTCGCCGTCCATATCCAAAGTCACGCCTTCGGGAAGCTTCAAATCCGCGAGGGTGAGAAGATCTCCCAGGTGCATGTCCGAAACGTCCACCTCGATAAACTCGGGCAGATCCCTCGGGCGGCACTTTATCTTCATCTCGTGCAAATGCTGCTCAAGAACCGCGTTCTCATTCTTGACGCCGAACGCCTCGCCCGTCACGTGTATCGGAACAACCGCCAACATGGGCTTGCCGCGGACTACCTCTATGAAATCCACATGCAGCACCGCGTCCGTTATGGGATTGCGCTCCACGGACTTAACCATGGCGTAGCGGGACTCCGTGCCGTCGTCGAAAGAAATATCGAGAAGGGCCGCTATGCCGCTTATCTGACGGGCTGCTACGGAAAACTCCTTGGCGTCGAGCAGAAGATTCTTCTCTCCGCTTTCGCCGTATATGACGGCGGGTATCTTGTTGGCCTTACGGTAACGCTTCGCATTGTTTCCGCCAAGCTTTTCCCTGTTGGATACGCTTAATTTAATCTGTTTCATTTTGATGGATGTATTGTAGCAATGATACCGCCGCCACACCGCGCCGAACGGGCGTAGCTACGGAAAAAGTTTTATAAGGGGTTGTAAAGTATACCCCCGGAAACAAAAATCAACAAAAAAATTTCCTTTTATCCTCCATGGCGGGCCCAAGCGGCTCAAAGAAATCCTCAAAACCTCCACCGCCCCAACGCCGGCGCGCCCCGCCTTCCACGCCCGGGCCAGCCGGGCAAAACCGCGCAAATATCCGATAAAAATCGGCCCCAAAAAGCGCTTCGGGCGCATTTTTCTAAAAAAAACATAACATGCCCTCCTTCCGTCCGGGCTTTTTATACTTATGCACGCAAAATCAGCAGGAGAGGGAAAAAATATCTTTTATGGGCGCTAAAAATACGCATGCAATACCACTCCTATTTACATAACCTTAGGGCCAAGGAGCATAATTGCACGCTCCCACCCCCCCCGCAAATAGGCGCATCTTTTGCGCCGGAAAACAGGAATATTAAATATTTTCCAGCCGCCTGCAGACCTCGTCTATAAGGAAATCTGGAGTGGAAGCCCCCGCAGTAACCCCGACTACCGAGAATTTTCTCAAGACCTCCATGTCAAGCTCCTTGGCCGTCTCCACATGGAAGCACGGCAGCCCGGTGCGCTGCGCCATTATTGCGAGCTTTATAGTATTTGCCGAGTGGCGGCCGCCTATCACAACTATTGCCTGCGCGCCGTCCTCAGCAAGGGTGCGCACGTCCTTCTGGCGCTCCTTGGTCGCGCCGCAAATAGTGTCAATCACTACAGTCTGCGGAAACCGCATTTTAAAGTATTCGGCTATCTCGCGGTAGTCGTCCGTAAACATAGTAGATTGCGACACCATGCAAATATCGCCTTTGATGTCGGGCAGGTTGTCTATGTCCTCCTTGCTCTTTACGACAAACCCCTTGTCCGCCGCATAGCCGAGAAGGCCTATAACCTCGGGGTGCTGCGGGTCTCCGACTATTATTACCGTGTAGCCTTTCTTTACATGAAACATTATGCGGCCCGCTATCTTGCCGACGTCCGGGCAGGTCGCGTCCTTGCACTTCAGCCCGAGGCTCTTGAGATACTCCCGCCTTTCTGGCGATATACCGTGCGCCCTGAATACGAGTATGTCGGATTCCTTATCAGATCCCGAAAGGTCCAAATCCACCTTTTTTTCGCTCTTGTAGTCGCCTATCTCCTTTATGCCCTCACCCTCGAGAAGCTCCATCATCTGGCGGTTGTGTATCAGCGGCCCGTCCGTATAAACATGTCCGCTGCCGCAGCGCGCGCAACTGCGCGCTATGCCTATAGCGCGCTCAACTCCGAAACAAAACCCCGCACTTTTTGCTCTTAGCACTTTCATCGCATACAAAAATAAGGTCTACGCTCCCTCAAATGCAAGACTTTTACTCCGTTTTGGAAAAACTCCAAATTAAAAAAACCTCAAATGCCGCGTCTGCGCCAAAGAGGAGCTTTTGTAAAAAAAACACACCCGATATCCTCAAGAATATATGCCCACAAAAAAATATCATGCATATAGCGCCCCGCGCCCACACTCCGTAAAAAATTGCGCCGGATATATGGATTTTATTTTCCCTTCCCGACACAGATTAGACATGCCGCGCATGCTTATTTTGCATACAGGCCGACATTGCCCATAAAAAAAGCCCGGACTCGCGCCCGGGCCGCAATAGAAATCAACTTTGAAATACGGCAGCTAAGAATGCCTCAATCCTTAATCGGCTCCACCCACATATTGCGGAAGCGGATTTTGTCCCCGTGGTCTTGCAGCGATATCTTAAGCCCGCCCGGCTTGTAAACATAAGACTCCGCCCTCAATTGGGAATGGTCCGTCCCCTGGGTAAGCTCCACGGAATCGTACATCTTCATGCCGTTAAGCCACGCAGTTATGCGCGGATATTTCACCACTTTGCCGTTCTCGTCAAACTTCGCCCCCTTAAACTCGACATCGTAAGTCTGCCACTTCTCGGGCGGAAGGCTGAAGTTGGCGCGCGGCGGAACAAATTTGTATAGTGCGCCGCAATCTCCCCACTGCGCGTCGGCATGGAAAGTGTCCAGTATCTGTATCTCAACCGGGCCTATGTACAGCCCGGAGTTGCACCTGGGAACGCCCATGCCCTTGTAGTCCTCGGGAAGCTTGAACTCAAGATGCAGCCTGAAAGATTCGTACGCTTTCTTCGTATATACGGTATTGTTCCTGCGGGGCTTGCCGTTCTTCGCAGGGTGTATTACACTCTCGACCTGGCCTCCGTCGAGAATTTTCCAGTCGCAGGCGCTGCCGTCCTTGAGAGTCCATGAATCCATATTCCCGCCGCCTATCAATATATCCGACCCTGAGGGCGCGGGCTTGCCCATGGAAGGGGATACCCTCTCGTACTTCTTCAGCACCGCGGATACTGCGTCCTTGCCAGCCTTGCCCATTACCTTAATCTCGCCGGACTTGTCCACCGTAACCTTGAAACCCCAGCTGGCTTTGTCCGAGCCAAATTTCAGCTCCCCGGAACCGTCCGCCTTTATAATTTCGCGTATATACGGCGTTGCCCTGACATAAAGCTGCGGCGTAAGTACAAGCTGATAGGTGTCCGCACTGGGCTTGGACACCTGCGCATAGACTTTAGGGTTCACCTTGAAATAGTGCGCCTCGGAAACAAATTCTCCCGCGTATTCCCCCACAAACGGGTCCTCCGCGAACGCTACTAACGCAAAAAGTGTAGAAATTATAACTGCCGATATTCTTTTCATATTTAAATCTTTTAGAGGTTTTTGTCGTCGTCTGTAGAAAGCGGGCATACCCACATGTTTCTAAACTGCACCTTGTGGTCGTGGTCCTGCAACGATATCGATATGGGCCCCTCCGTAAATTTATAATTGTTCACCAAATCCTGCCTGTGCGAAGTGCAGGAGGATACTTCAACGTCTCCTTGCACCTTCACCCCGTTGTGCCATACTGTAAGGCGCGGATAGGAAACTATCTTTCCGTCCTTATACTTCGCGGCGATATATTCCACATCGTAGGTCTGCCATGTCTGTGCCGGCAGGGCAGCGTTTACTTGCGGCGGCGAAAAGCGATACAAGGCCCCCGCCTCGTCCCATAGCCCGTCCGAATGAAAACTATCGAGTATCTGCAGCTCTATGTCCCCAAAGAACAATCCGGAATTGCCCCTGCCCTGCCCGCTCTTGTCGTACTCCTCAGGCAGCTTGTATTCAAGGTGCAAACGCAGGTCCCCCGAAAACTTCTCGCGCGTGTATATGGTACGGTTCTTGCGCTTCTTGCCCTTTATCTTCGGATCGGGCTTTATCTCCACAACTTCTCCAAGTATCTCCCAGGCGGGCGCTGAACCGTCGGCCTCGCGCCACTTGTCCAGATTCCCCTCCCCTATTAAAATCGTCGCCCCCTCAAAGGGCTTTAAACCCATGGTGGGAGAACCCCTATAAAACTTCTCGAGCTTCATCTTTACGGGCGTCTTTCCCCAAACACCCTCCAACTCGGCTGTGCCGTCAGCCTTTACAACCCCGGAAATCTTGGTGAAATTGTACTGCGTAGTAAAGGGGGCTCCGTCCAAAACAAGGTCTCCCTTCCCGTCCGATTTTACCTCGCAAATAGCGTATATATACGGCCTGCGGCATATAAACGGCAGAACCTTCACGCGGTAGGTATCGGGCGTTATCCTTGAAATTTGCATATGCACCGTGGGGTTCATCTGGAAATAAGACCCCTTAGGCGCTTCGCAAGAACCCTTGTATTCTCCCACAAAAACGTCTTCGGCAAAAACCGCAACCCCCGCCGAAAGCAAAATTGCCAATATTAACTTTTTCATATGTTTTTTTGACTTTTATATCTGTTGTAATGAGCATCGGCGCGAACGCCAAGATAGGAATTTTACTATGCTTTCTATTCTGCCGCAACGTACTATCCCTGCCTGACGCATATTTCGCAAACATGCGTAGCAACAAAAAATTTCCGTGTTGGCGAAGGGGTTTTAGGATATGGTACCCCCGGCTGTCAAGAGCCGTTGAGGCATTTACTGAAAATATTTATCCAGTATTGCCTCCATAGTAAAAGTTTTTGGATTCCTTTGACCTAATCGAAGAAACAATGCCGGATTGCCAGCCATAAAAAATATCTCCATGGAAAATCCGCGGGCAAATTTTCCTCTATTTTGCTCTAATAACGACAACTTGAAAAACAAATAAAACTGCCACTCAACCGGAAAGGCCTGTGGAGGAAAAGATATCCAAAATAAAAAGAGCGGCTGCGCATATAAAAAACGCGGCTGCACAAAGTACAACCGCGAATAAAAACGCAGGCACGCCTGCTATGCTTCCATATGTAAGCTACAGGCTAAATTATATGGCTTTGCTTTCCCAACCCGAGCGCTCAGGCTCCTTTATAAACGCATTCAGCTCCGACCGGTTCTTGGCGGACATATTCTCCGCGTCCCACTCTATTTTTCCGCCGAAGCGCTGAGCCAGGCAGCCAAGAAGCGCCACCTCCGTAAGCTGCGCCGCATACCCGAAGTTGGAACCACACTCGGGCCCGTCGCCCTTTATTGCGTCTATCCATTCGCGGTACAGGCTGCCCCTGGGAATTCTCGGTATGGTCTTGGGCGGCATGTTGCGCTTGAACTCCTTGAAGAACGCCGTATTCGTCATGCACGGATTGAAGTTCGGGCGAACGCCGGTTTCTATCGTGTGCTTGGAGCCTATCATAAACATGCCCGCCGTCGGCAGCTTTCTGCCCTCGTCGAAATCGTGCGGGCGCGTCAGAGGCTCCTGGCCACCGTCGTACCAATACATCACGCACTCAGGGCGCTTGTCCGTCTTCGGGAAAGTCCACTTCACGATGGAAGAATCGGGGATGAACACCTTCGGGTCGAAATTGGTCTTGGCGCTGACAAGCTCAACAGACACCGGATCCTTAAGGTCGAGTATCCAGACAGGAGCGTCTCCCGTATGGCAGAACCAGTCTCCCAGCATGCCCGTTCCGTAATCCCAGAAAGAGCGCCATGTAAGCGGGTGGTATATGCTGTTGTAATCCGTAAACTTGCCCTGGTTTATCCACAAATCCCAAGAGAGGTTGGAAGGAACGTCCTCCTTGCCGAAGGGATACGACGCGGGCTTTTTAAAATATATGCTCTTCCAGTTCGGCCCGCCGCACATCACATGAACTTCGGAAAAGTCCCCGCATACGCCCGAGTCCGCCCACTCCTTAAGCAGCCTTATCTGGTCTGTCGCATGCCCTTGGTTCATCATCACGGTCTGCTGCTTGCCGTAGTACTTGCGCGCCTTGGCAAGCTGGCGCACCTGCCAGACATTGTGAGCCAAAGGCTTTTGCACGGCCACATGCTTGCCGCACTCCATGGCGTCCATGGCAATCTTAAAGTGGGAATGGTCGGGAGTGGACACGCATACGGCGTCTATATCCTTGCCCATCTTGTCCAGCATCTGGCGGTAGTCCGTAAAAAACGGAGCGTCGGGCGCGAATTTTTTAACATTGCCGGCGGAATATTTTGTATCGACATCGCAAAGCGCCGCAAAATTTACGGAATCCGCGCAATCGTTTTTAAGCCCTCCCAAAGACATGGCTCCTATGCCTCCTACGCCAACAAACGCCACGTTTATCTTTTCGTTCGCATTTCTGCTCTTGGCTATCGAAAAGCAGGGCATAGATACCGCCGCCGCGGAAGCGGCAACGCTTTTTATGAATTTCCTTCTATCCATCTTTATATATTCCTTCTATTGTTAAAAACCCGACACGACCCACACGGAAATGTTCGCCGTATCTTTATAAGTTCGCTAAACATTTAAATAGAACTTCCTCTGCTGTCAAGAATCCTCAAAACTTTTTTTGACGATATTTTCATGCCGCTATCCCGAGCTTGGAAATTTTAACATATTTTTAAATTTGCATTGAAAAGAAGGCTTAAGGCAAACGCCGACATCGCTTTAAACCACTGAAAAACCGCGCTGCGCCCTATATCTTAGCGGTTTATATTCCACTTAAAACGCGGCAAATCCCGCAATATAACCAACCTTTGACGCTATTTAAACAGCAAAAATACACAAACGCAGGGAAATTGCTATTTTATCCGATATTTTACAATTTTAACTCTCCCAATCTATAAAAGCCGTCTCCGCCTCTTAGGCTTTCCTTAAAGCCCAGTTCTACTATTCTGGCCGGCTTGCCTTCTATCTCCCGCCTTATGCATATGGACAATTCGTAGAGTCCTTCGGGGATATCGGATATGTCGGGCCTGTATTTTTTAGCTGTAATTCCGGGCAAGAGTTCCCGAACATCGGCGTCTTTGAGTAGCACGGTTTTCTCAAAGCCCCCTTCTACCCGACCGAATTTAAAATATACCTTGTACGGCTTGTACGGGCGCGCGACCCCGCGGTTGTCCCAAACGACTTCAAACTCGCCTTTAGATTTGTCGAAACCCACACCGTTTATAAACAGCCAATATCCGAGCTTGTTTGCCATCTCGCGGGCGTAGTCGGGGTTGTCGTCCATAAATTCCTTGGCCCGGCCGTGGAAACCCAAAAACGTGCACTGGGCCCGTCGGATTACCTCTCGGACAACGTCTGCGCCAAATTCGGAGCCGTTCTTGCCTACCCACTCGCCCCGCTTTTTCATGGTTCCGTAATGTTCCATCTCAAGCGTTGTAGGCGCGTAGGCGGCGGCGTCCGAAAAGAACTCCGGGTGCAAAAAGCTGAGCTTTGAGGGGTCGTGGCGGTAGGTCCAGTTGACCAAGATGGAATCGTCCCTATAGCTAATTTTTTTGCTTCTTACATAGCCGCGAAGCTCCTCTATCTCCTCCTTGGAATGCCATGCGGCAAGGCAATCGTCGCCTATTACTATCAGGCTCTTTTTAAAATGCCTGACGTATATGTCTATGTGTTTTTTTATTACGTCCACCGGCACTTTCTTGCGGCTTGTAAAGCCGTTGTGCCCCTCGCCCCAGTTCCCTATGCTTGCGATTGTCACGCTTGCGATGTCGTCGCTACCGTCGTAGCGCGCGGCTATGGCCTTTTGCAAGTTTTCGAGCTTTTCCAAAAATACGGGATCCGCATAATCGGGCTCCCACACGCCGTGCCCCTCGCCGCTGTAAAGCTCGCCTTTGGTTCCAACCTTATACAGGGCGCCCTTGGCGCCGGAGGCTATCACCCACTTTGGAGTGGCATAGGGCTCGCCGGTTTCCTGACATGTTATCGACAGGCTTATTTGAACTCCCCGCGGAGCCCACTTTTTTATCTGGTCGTCTATCAAAGCCCAGTTGAACTTACCCTCCTCCGGCTCGAGATAGCACCAGGCAAACCTTAAAAACAGATGGCTGAGATTGGGAATGCGCAAGATGTCAGCGTCGCTGCCCAAATAGCCGGTAAGGCAGTTGTCGTAATAATGGTGGTACCAGCCCTTGTCGGGGTTGCCCAGCACGCGCGCAGCGTCTTGCGCAGGGCGCAAATCCAACTTCTGAACGGCTCCGTCCGCCGCAAAAGACGCGAGCAAAGCCGCCCCAAAAACAAGAAACTTGGCAAACATAAATACCCACAATAAAAACGGCGGGCGCCGTCTGCAAGGAAAAGAAACTTCCTTTCCCCAAAACAATGCCCGCCGAATATTGAAATCTTAGGATCTCTTCAAGTCGAAACCGTCCTTCTTGTCGAGAACAGTCCAGCCTTTTGCAAGGATTTCAGCCCGCAAAGAATCGGCCTTGGAAAAATCTTTGGCCTTCTTTGCCTCCCACCTTGCCTTTGCAAGCTCCACTATCTCCGCGGGAGCCTCAACGCTGCCAGAAGCATCTTCAGCCCCATTGGCCCGCGCGGCAAAAAGGTCTATGCCAAGAGCGTACATCAGCGAGCCAAAAGCCTTTATATCTTCAAGCGTCCTGACCGACTTTGAGGCGAATGCCGTAAAAATCTCGCCTTCGGCCTTGGGCACGTTCAAGTCGTCGCAAAGGGCGCGCCAGGCGGGCTCGAAGGCCGTGCCCTCAAATTTAGCCCCGGGGCGCACAAACCCCTTAAAATCTCCCTCGGATATTCCCAAAGAAGCAAGGCAGGCCTTGAGGGACTTAAGCATCTTCGCAAGCGCGCTTTTCGCGTCGTCGAGCCCCTTGAAGGTGAAGTTGAGCTGCTGGCGGTAGTGGCCCGATATCAGGGCGTAGCGCACCTGCATGGGCGTGTATCCGCGCTTTTCGAGGTCGTCAAGCGTGTACAGGTTGCCGAGGCTCTTGGACATCTTCGCCCCCTCCACCATAAGGTGCGCGCTGTGGAACCACGTTCTTACGGACTCCTTAGCCCCGCTCGCGCAGCGGCTTTGGGCTATCTCGTTTTCATGGTGAGGGAAGCACAAATCAACCCCGCCTCCATGAAGGTCGAAAGTGTCGCCCAGATATTTTTTGGACATGGCGGAACATTCTATGTGCCAGCCTGGCCGGCCCTCTCCCCAGGGAGACTTCCAGAAGTTGTCGCCGTCTTCGGGTTTTCTTCCCTTCCAAAGGGCGAAGTCGGAAACGCTGTCGCGCTCGTACTCGTCGGCGACGTTGGCGTCCCCGGCGGAATTTACATTCTGCGTGCGCAGGCTCTCGGGGTCCAAGCCCGAAAGCTTGCCGTAGTCGGGGAAGGTGGATATTTTAAAATAAACGCTGCCGTCGTCGGAAACATAGGCATGGCCGTTTTCAACGAGCTTGGCGACAAGCTCGAGCTGCTCTTTTATATGCTCCGTCGCGCGCGGCTCTACTGTGGGCGCAAGCATGTTCAGCGCAGCGCAGTCGGCATGGAACTTGTCCTCCCAGCGCCTTGTGAAATCCTTGAGGCTGACACCGAGCTTGCGGCTTTCGCGTATGGTTTTGTCGTCCACATCGGTTATGTTGCGCACATGCTTTACCTTTACGCCCGCAGCCTCGAGCGTGCGCCTCAATACGTCCTGTATCAAAAATGTGCGAAAGTTGCCTATGTGGGCGGGCCCGTAAACCGTCGGGCCGCAGCAGTACATCTTAAAGACGTTATCGGCATCGGCCGGTTTCAGCTCCGTTTTGAGCCGTGTCATGGTATTGATTATTGACGGATTCATTTTTGTCTGCGATATTTTTAGCGAACTAATCAATAGACAATGAACGAGAATTTCAAGCTCGATATACCCAAACGCCCAAGGCGCCTGAGAAAAAGCGCGTCTATACTCTCTCTTTCGCAAGAGAATTTTCTAAATCCGGCCGATTTCATTCTGCCGGTATTTGTAATAGACGGAAGAAATCGGACGCAGAACGTGCCCTCCATGCCCGGAGTGCAGAGGCTGTCCATAGACAAGCTCCTCCGAAAGTGCGACTCCCTCCTGAAAAAGGGCATAGCCGCCATAGCGCCCTTCCCGTCCGTGGACATGCGCCTAAAAACGCCGGACGCCGCCGAGGCCCTAAACGAAAAGAGCCTCACGAACAGGACCATACGCGAGGTAAAAAAACGCTTTCCCGAAATGGCCGTAATAGCCGACATAGCCTTGGACCCCTACACCACCCACGGGCACGACGGTCTTCTGGACGAATCGGGCAGGGAGATTTTAAACGATGAAACCGTGGAGGTTCTCTGCGGAATGGCTCTCGGCGCGGCGTCCGCCGGGGCGGATTTTGTAGCCCCGAGCGCGGCGATGGACGGGCGCACAAGCGCCATAAGGGAGGCTCTCGACGAGTGCGGCTTTACGAAGACGGCCATAATGGGCTATTCGGCAAAATACGCATCGTGCTTTTATTCGCCCTTCCGCGACGCGGTAGGGTCGAGCAAGTCCGCCGGAACGCCGACTCTCGACAAGCGTTCATACCAGATAAACTGCGCAAACTCAAGGGAGGGCCTAAAGGAGGCTCTGCTCGACGAAGACGAGGGCGCGGACGTGCTCATGGTCAAGCCCGCCGGCTTCTACCTTGACATAATAGCCTCGCTGAGGCCCCTTACAAATCTGCCCATAGCCGCATACCAAGTCTCGGGAGAATACTCCATGATATGCGCGGCCGCCAAGCTCGGCTGGCTCGATTTCGAGAAGGCCAAGTACGAGTCCCTGATTTCCATAAAACGCGCGGGGGCGGATATGATATTGTCCTATTTTGCGGATTCCCTTGAACCTAACGACTATTTTAGAAGTCAATAGAGAATATAAATAAATGCAGCGGCGCAGAAGAAAGATGCACACTCAGGCGGATACATCTTCGTTTCCGCCTGAAGTTGCGCGTCCAAACCTGTACCTGCTCGGATTTATGGCCACGGGGAAATCCACGCTCGGGCCAAGGCTTGCGAAGGCGCTCGGATACAAGTTCATAGATTCCGACTCCGCGATAGAGAAATCCCAGAACATGAAGGTAAGGAAGATTTTTGAAAGATTCGGGGAAGCGAGGTTCAGGGAGCTTGAGAGGCAATTTATTCTGGACGGCCACCCCTCGAGCGGCTGCGTGGTATCCTGCGGAGGCGGGCTTTGCTGTTTTGACGGCATGCCCGAGCTTGTGCGTTCAAAGGGCATAAGCGTGGTGCTGTTTTCAAAGGAGTCGGAGATACTCAAGCGCGCGTCGGCAAACCCGTCGCGGCCGCTGTTGAACTGCCCGAACCCGGCGGAGAGGATAGCGGAGCTTCTAAAGAAGCGCACGCCCTACTATATGAAAAGCGGCATAGCCATAGCCACCTCCGGAAGCATAGCCATGACTCAGGAGCACATACTGCGCATATACGCCTCCGAAAAGCGCATCTTGGCGCGCAACTACAAAAAGGCCCAGCAGGCAGACCACGCATGAAAAGTTCCCCCGGTCGCAGATTTGCGCCCATGCACCCAAAGGTGTTTGAGGCTGCGAAAGATATTTTTACGCGCGGCGGGCGCATAGGGGCGGCGTGTTCAGGCGGGGCGGATTCCGTCCTTGCGCTTCTGACCCTGCTCGACGCATTTCCCTCAAAGCGCGATTCCGTAGTTATTCTGCATTTCAACCACAAGACGAGGCCCAATACAGAAAAAGACGAAAGTTTCGTGCGCGGCCTGGCCGCAAAGCTTGGGGTGGAGATAACAGTTGGCGCCCTTCCGCGCAGCCTGGACAACCCCACGGAGGACGCCTTGAGGCAAAAGCGCATGGAGTTTTTCTTTTCGGCGGCAGATGAGCTTGGGCTTTCGGCCATAGTGCAGGGGCACCACAAGGGCGACGTCGCCGAGAATATCCTTATGCGGCTTATGCGCGGAAGCGGCTCCGGCGGCCTCTGCGCCCCGAGGCCCATCTCCAAAAGAAAAAATATTCTCTTTTTAAGGCCGCTTTTAGGCCTCTCAAAGGCGGAGATTGAAAATACTCTTAGAGGTTTATCACAAGACTGGCGGTTCGACGAGACCAACGCGCAAAACATCGCGCTGAGGAACAAGATAAGGAATATTGTCCTACCCTCGCTCGAGAATCTTGCAGGCAGGAGCTTTCAAAACGGAGCGGCCCGCAGCCGCGCGCTTTTGGAGGAGGACGATGCCGCGCTCGAGGCGCTGGCACTCGGCGAGCTTGAAGCCATGCCAGCACTTGCGAGAAATTCCGCATTGCTCTCGAAAACCCTGCGGAAATATCCGGCTCTTGCGCGCAGGGCGGTTTATGAGCTTTTTAAAAAATGCGGCAGGAAACTTCCGCCGCGGGCGGCGGACATTGATATTACGGTGGAGAATATATGCTCTGGGAAAAACTCAAAAGTATCTGTAGGAAATGAATTTTTAGTCTATTGCGCGCGCTTAAGCCAGCTGAGGATAACGGACGGATACGCCGAAAATTTCGCCATGGACCTCGACTTTGGGGAAAACACCCTGCCCGACGGCGCAGCCGTTGGCCTTTGCCAGAAAACCCTCTCTGAGGCTCATATGGCCTCGCTCTTAAGCGGCCAGAACGACGACGCAAAGGGCGTATTTTTAAGCGCCCGAAAGATAGACGCCTCGTCCCTAAGGATTAGAAACATAGCCGCCTCGGATTCCTACACGCCCATGGGCTCCACGGCGGACAGGAACGTATTTAAGATGCTTTCAAACTTAAAAATAGATATTTTGAAACGAAAGCAACTTCCCATTGTCATAGATAATGGAGGAAAACCTCTCTGGGCGCCCTGTCTGCCTCCGGCGAGGTGTGCGGCGCTTGCCTCAGACGAGCGCGACGCAATAATGTTGACCTACAACCTCTAAAGAGGATAGGTTCCTAAGAATTTTAATATGGAAGAAAAACCCAACAAGTTTAAGAAGCCGAATTTTACGTCTCCAGACAGATCCCAGATGAAGACTCTCCTGGTCTGGACTGCGATAATTTTGTCCATAATGCTGCTTGTGTCCATATCCGGCGGGAATGCTGCCGGCAGGCAGACTTTCGACATAAAACAGCTTGTAAACGCCGCGAAGCAGGAAAATATCCTGGAGCTCAGAATAAAGAATGTGCCCGACGGCGGCAAGGACTGGTATTTGGTCGAGGGCAAGGTTGAAAACCCGAAATTTGCCTTGCCGGACGCTCCGGCAGACACGAAGCGAACTTTGGACTTCGTCTATGAGGGGCGCCTGACGGATTCCGCCTATACGATGCTGACAAATGAGAAAGTCCCGTGGACGGTAAAGCAGATGCCTGCCAGCACTTTCTGGTCGGGGTTTCTCTCGGGCGTATTTCCGTTCCTTCTTCTATTCGGCATAGCCTACTTCCTTATAGCCAGGCAGATGAAGGCCGCGGGAAGAAACGGCATGGCCTTTGGAAAAAGCAAGGCAAAGCTTCTTACGCCCGACAAGGACAGGGTGAGTTTCGACGATGTGGCCGGCTGCGACGAATCCAAGGAGGAGGTTGCCGAGATTGTTGAATTTTTGAAAAATCCCAAGCGCTTTAACGACATAGGCGCGAAGATTCCCAAGGGCATACTCATGGTAGGCCCTCCCGGAACGGGCAAGACGCTCATGGCGCGCGCCATAGCCGGAGAGGCAAACGTGCCGTTTTTCTCGATAAGCGGCTCCGACTTTGTGGAGTTGTTTGTGGGCGTAGGCGCGGCGCGTGTGAGGGACATGTTCGACCAGGCGAAGAAGTCGGCGCCCTGCCTAATTTTCATAGACGAGATAGACGCCGTAGGCCGCCAGCGCGGAGCCGGCATGGGCGGTGGGCACGACGAGCGCGAGCAGACGCTGATCTCCCTGCTCGTCGAGATGGACGGTTTCGACGGGCACGAGGGCATCATAGTAATAGCCGCGACAAACCGCCCCGACATACTCGACCAGGCGCTGCTGCGCCCAGGCAGATTCGACAGGCGCGTTGTGATAGACCTGCCCGACGTCGTCGGCAGGGAGGAGATACTCAAGGTTCATGCGGCGAAGATAAACCTCTCGAAGGACGTAAATTTAAAGAACATAGCGCGCGTCACACCGGGCTGTTCGGGCGCCGAGCTTGCAAACTTGCTCAACGAAAGCGCCATAATTGCCGCGCGCAGAAACAAGAAGTTTGTCAACAACGCCGACATAGACGAGGCGAGGGACAAAATCTTCTTCGGGCGCGAGCGCAAGACGCTTATGGACGCCGACGAAAAGCGCCTTACCGCCTTCCACGAGGCAGGACATGCACTGCTCCAGGTTCTGATAGGCGAGAAGGACATGCCCGTCCATAAGGTGACGATAATTCCAAGAGGGCAGAGCATGGGCTCGACTATGTTCATGCCCGTAAAGGACGTGCACATGCAGAAGAAAAGCTCCCTGCTCAACCAGATTTGCATGGCGTTGGGCGGGCGCGTCGCCGAGGAACTCGTCTTTAAGGACGTATCCACCGGGGCGTCGGGGGATATAAAATCGGCGACAAAGATAGCCAGGAAGATGGTTTGCGACTGGGGCATGAGCGCGCTTGGGCCCGTGGCCCTCGGCGAGAATACGGACCATATATTTCTCGGCAGGGACATAGCCCGCGAGGAGCATTTCAGCGAGAAAACCGCCCAGGCGATAGATTCTGAAATATCCAAGATTATGGACGGCCAGCTCGACCGCGCCCGCACTTTGCTCTCCGAGAACATGCAAACTCTCGAGAAGATTGCCGAGGCCCTGCTTAAGTACGAAACCATAGAGGGCAAACACCTGCAGGAGATAATAGAGTTTGGCGAGATAAAAAGCCCCATAGAGCAGGCGGCAAAAGGCTCGGATACAAAGGAGCAGGAAAAGGAATCTAAAGAGGCAGCTCCCTCAGGACAAACCGACGAGGTTCCTCCTGTTCCTCCCATAGAGCAACCCTCGTAGGCAAAACCGCGCGCACTGCGCGCGGAAGCATCTAAGTGAAAATAAAGTGTTTTTTTACGGCAGAGGCGGAATATTATTCCGCCTCTTTTTTGCATGCAAAGTCACCTGCCCTCCTCGGAGACGGACATTACCAACATTCCCGCGTCTTGCGTTTTTTTTAACGACTGCAAATGCAGGTATGAAATGCCTATGGGAGCCTTTCGGGCAATCTGGGCAGAGGCAATTTTCATTCCGCCGCAATACAGCTCGGCAAGATTGCCTTCGGCATCAAATTTCACGGTCAGGCTGCGCAGGCTGCCGTCTCCGAAACTTTCGGGAAGGTCGAAGGCAAAAAGAGCGTAGAGCTTGGCATTTGGGTCTGAGGGGTTTATCCAGCGGTCGTGGAGCATGAGCTTTGCGCCCTTAAAGCCTTTAAGAAACTTAGCCAGCAGTTTTATCTCGCCTGAGCGCGCCATGGGAAAATTCCACACGGCCCCGCGAGTGTCGTCCACAAGGGTATCGTCGGGATCGTATTTTAAAAGCAGGCACTTCTTCCCGGGGGAATTAGGATTGTCAACCAGTTTGCAGCCGGCAATCCTGTCGTAGGCGCAATGCCCCTTTATGCCCTTCTTGTAGTTAAATGCGCTCCAATCGTCCAATCCGTTTGAAAAGTCGCAACTGCGCGAATTTTCAAGAAGCCAGTTTAAATTGAACAATACAAGCTTGCGGTGCAGCTTGTGCTGGCCTATGGACGCCAAAATCTTCCCATCGCCCAAATCCAAAAATTGCGACTGGTGCACGCCTTTGTCCATTCCGGGAACAGACGCAAAGTCTTCAGCATTGCGGCGGAAGTCGAGCATGATTTCCCGTCGTCGTCGGATAGGGCGGCATGTATGGCACTCCTGTTTGTAAAGACGTCCTCCCAAACCCCGTCGGCGCCCTCCGCTTCCGCCAGAGGGGTGGAATTGGACCACATCAGCAAAAGACGCCCGTCGGAAAGCCTCTTTATCTTAGGCATAACGCAGGTTCCGTAGAAATCGGTAGCTTCGGGGGAGGACCATGTAAGGCCTCCGTCCTTGGAGCGGGACTGCCACAGATTGTCCTGCGAGGTTCTTATCAGGGCCCACAAATCCCCGTTTTTCAAACGCACTGCCGACGCCTCCATGGCGTCGTGATTCCACCTTATGCCCTTGTGCAGGCCTCCGGACTTATGGTGCGGAACGTTGAGCCTGTTAGACTTGCGCCATGTCCGGCCGAAATCGTCGCTTATCAAAAACACTACGCCGAAGCCGAAATCCAAGTCTTGCGCGCTTGAAATGCGCAAGGTTATAGGAAGGATAATGCGCTCTCCGAAGACCAAAGGCTCCGTATTAAGCTCGAGCGGCCACGGGCATATTTGGGATTTGCCGGCGCATATACCGTCGGCTCCGCAATCCAAAAACCAGGCGCTCCCGTCCATATTCAGGAAATTAAAATATCTGCCCCAGTGCGGGCTGAAGAAACAGCCGAACTCCATGCCGGCGGGCGCCTGGCGTTCCTTCCATGTAATCGCGCCGTCTTCGGAGTATATGTACATTCTGTTTGAAACTATATAGTTGGATTTCCCCACCCCGTTTTCCGGCTGCCCGCCGTAATTATAATGGCGTATCTGGCCGTCAGGCATGGAGCAAAGCCCGAACACCGCATCTGCGGGAGGAACCCCGACTACTTTTGGCGCGCGGATTTTGCCCGCATCCTCCCGGGTAGCCCCGCATGCGGGCGCCGCGCACAAAGCGGACATCTGCAATAGGAATAAAGCGTATAGGAACTTCACGCAAACCGTCTATAGGCCGCAAAAATCCGAGTCAACCCCTTTTGTAAAAGGCAGGCGGCAAATATGGAGTATTTCCGCGGAGTAGCAAAAAGTCAGCGGACGGAGGCGTCCACATCTCCGTCGGAGAATTTTATCTTGATATTCTCCCCATGGAAAAAATCGCGCGCGGAGCTTTTGAACTTTCCGCCCTCTCCAAGCACGGCGGCAAATCCCCTGCCAAGCGCAGACTCAAAACTAAGAGAATTTAGGTTTCTCTCAATCAAATTCAGACGCTCCCCCATCTCGGAAATCCTCTCCGACGGGCGCAGCGCGCCAAAGCGCGCCGAAAGGGCCGCAAGGCGCTCCCTATTTTTCGACAGGGCGGCCTCCGCGCGGGAATAAAGGCGGGAGTGCAGCTCGTCGAGCCTTATGCAGTAGTTTTCAATCTTTCCTGAGGGGGAATTCAGGCGTAATAGCCGCGCTATGTTTTCAAGCCTTTGAGCATAGTCGGCGATGGAAGTTTCGCAAATTGAGAAAATCTCCTCTCCCGCCTCGCGCAGGCGGCCGACAAGGCTTAAAAAGCCGCTGGACACAAGCTCCGCCGCCGCGCTTGGAGTCTCCGCCCTCAAGTCTGCGGCAAAGTCGGAAAGGGAGAAGTCTATCTCGTGCCCGACGGCCGAAATTACCGGAACCCGGCAGCCCGCAACCGCGCGGGCGACAATTTCCTCATTGAACGGCCAAAGATCCTCCAAGCTTCCGCCGCCGCGCATTACCACAGCAAGATCCACTCCCTCAGTCTCCTGGGCGCTGCGCAGGGCCGAGACTATCTCTCCAGCGGCCTCCGCCCCCTGCACGCGACACGGAAATATCAAGACCTCCCCAAACCACATGCGCCGGCGCAATATGCTGACAAAATCCCTCACAGCCGCCCCCGAAGGGCTCGTCACAACCGCTATGCGCTTTGGAAAGCGCGGTATGGAGCGCTTGCGCAAAGGGTCGAACAAGCCTTCCGCCTCCAGCTTTTTCTTCAGAGCCTCAAAGCGCCTGGCAAGCTCCCCGGCGCCGTCGTCGAGCACGGCCTTTACGATAAACTGGTAGGTTCCGCGGGCCTCGTACACGCCCACCTCACCGTACAGCAAGACGCGCGCGCCGTCGGAAATCTTGACAGACATTCCGCGCGAGTAGCCCTTGAACAAGACGGCGGACAGCGTAGCCCCCTCGTCCTTGAGGGTAAAATAAGTATGCCCGCTCGAGTAAGCCCTCGTGCCGGACACCTCGCCGCGTATCCAAAACTCTGGCACGGCGGTCTTCACAAGCGTCTTAAAGCGCCTCGAAAATTCCGACACGCTCAGGATTTCGTCGCTCCTTTCGAGAAAATCAGACATCTCCGGCCTTGTGCGAACAACGTTTTGAAACTATGCGCGCTATCAGCGCAAGAATAATTATCAGGCTGACAGCCATGGACACTCCGGCAAAATCGCCCTCAAAGACGCTCTCACCAAAATACATGTAGGCTGCAAGGGTTATCAGCTGAAACGGAACAGATATAAGCGCGTACTTCAAATAATTTACGCGGGCAAGCCCCAAAATGTAGTTTTGAATTATCAGCGGGTTGCCGGGTATCATGCGTATAAGAAGGATAATCTCGCACTCGTCTCCCGCACAGACTTTTGGAACGCGCAGACCGCGCTTTGCCAATAGCCTCTCCGCAAAAGAGCCGAAAAACGCCGCTAAAAAATAGGTGAAAAGAATATTTAACGTAAGCCCTAGCGCGCAAAACGCGTAAACCTCCCAGAAAGAACACTCCCCGCAGGCTGCCTTGTTGCCCGCTATCATAAAAATAAGGCTTACGGGAAAGAAAAATATGGGCAGAATAAATATGGCAAGCGCATAGGCCCAGACGGGGATAAGGTTTAAATATCCGGATATTTCGCCGCAAAATCTGCGCGCGCAGTCGCTTAAAACGGCCATCTCCCCTCCGAAAAGCGCGTAAGAGACAACCACTACAAGCGCGGCTATCAGCGCCCCGCAGAGCATCGCGGCTCTCCTGTCAGCCTTTACCCCAAACGCCACCTTAGAATATCTCCCCGTATTCCAAAAGCCTGCCCTCAAGCTTTTGTATGTTCTTTTCTATGTCGCAATTTTCGGAGAAATCGCTGACGTATTTTATAGCGCAGGCTTCCACACCGTTTAACTCGGCCGCTTTGCAAATTGCGTAAAACTCCATATCAACGACGTCTGCGTAGCGCGAGAGCCTCTCCCTGTCCTTCTGCAGAACCACCGGATTTACCGACGTGATAAGCGCCGCCCCCCTCAGAGAAGCAATTTTTTCCCCCAGGCTCAAGGAGGGGGAATATACCTTGCGCGAATATTTGAAATCGAAAACGCACCTTGTTATACGGACAAAATCCCCGACTTCAAAACCCGGCTTCAACGCTCCGCAGGCGCCTATATTGCAGACCGACGAAACCCCATAGTCCCTCGCGGCATGCCACATGCAGCCGGCCGCGTTCAATATGCCCACGCGGGAGATAAAGAGAAAGTTTCCTTTCCCATTTTTAAAGACTTTAAACGGCCTCTCCCGCAAGAGCCTAAACCCGAAGGAAGCTATCGCGCTATGCGCCTCAAGCTCGGTGGCGAATAAAAATGCCTTTGCGCCGCCGCTATTCATTGGAACATTTCTGAAGATTAGCTATCAGAGAGCCGGAGATGTCGGATATGTCGAAGGAATATTTGTTCACAAACGCATATATGTGCTTCTTCAGCACGTCGGGCGCAAGATACTGCGCGTACGACGCCACCACAGGCAGAACCTCCGCCTCGTGGCTGAAGGCGTAATCCAGCCCTTTGCGTATAAGCCCCTCTATCTGGGCCTTCCTTTCGATTAAGTCCCTGCGCAGGCATATGCAGCCCAAAGGCACGGGCAAGGAGGTGTTGTCCGTCCAAAAGCCGCCCAGATCCTCTATCAGCCCAAGCCCGGAGTCCTTAAACACAAAGCGCCCCTCGTGTATAAGCACGCCGCAGTCGGCCCCATGCGAGGATATCGCGGGAAGTATATCCCGAAAGTACATAGGCTTAAGCCTCGCTTTTCTTCCACCGAGCCAGAATTTCAAAAGCAATGCGGCCGTTGTGTCCAAACCGGGAACAAGTATCTCAAAATTTTCGTCCCCAGAAACGCGGGCGAGAATCTCCTCTTTAGAAAGCCTGCCGACAAGCACGGGCCCCGTGCCCACCCCAAGCGCCGCGCCCGCGTTTAGCAGCGCGTAATTGCCGGAGTTTTTAAGATACGAGGCAAAAGACAGCTTTGTTATGGGGCTGGCGGAAGCCTTCGCACGCAGATTGAGCGTCTCTATGTCGTCGAAGGAAAATTCAAACGCGCTCGGCCCGCCGCGGGAGGCGTCGTGCTCCTTCATCCAATAGAAGTAGGAGAAAACGTCGTTGGGACACGGCGTTATGGCAAACGGAATTTTAGGGCCAAATGCAGCCGTCATGATATCCTCCTGTAGAAATTGTCGCGCCTAAAGGGAACCTTGCCCGCACGGCGTATGCACTCCTCCATGCCAGACGAACCCGTCTTGTTGTCTATGCCCGCCGCGCGCACGACCATCTCGTCCATCAAAACCCCGCCGACATCGTTCGCGCCCATATTCAGCGCCAGCTGGGCTATGTCCAGCCCCTCCGTAAGCCAGCCGGACTGCACGTTTCTTATGTTGTCCAAAAACGCCCTCGAAAGCGCAAGCGTCATCAGAAACTCCGCCGCGCCCAGGCGGGGAATATCCTTAAGCTCCGTGTTTTCGGGAGCGAGCGGCCAGGCGATAAAGGCGTCGAAGACGCCGCACTCGTCCTGAACGGACCTTACAAATTCCAAATGCTCCAACCTCTGCGCGAGAGTCTCCCCCATGCCGAATGTCATCGTCGCGCTGGAGCGCATTCCCAAAGAGGCAAGCGAGAGCATAACCTCGCGCCAGCGGGAGACCGAACACTTTAGCGGGCAGTAGTTTTTCCTTATATCCTCAACGAGCAAATCCGCCGCGCCGGGCAAAGACGTAAGCCCAGAATCCTTCAGCCGCCTCAGTGCCTCTATAACGGGCACCCCCGCCCCGTCGGCAAAGCATATAACCTCCGAAGGAGAAAACGCATGCAGGGCAAGTTTGGGATATGCTGATGATATCTTCCTTAATATCGAACAAGCCCAATCAAGGTCAAAATCCGGGTGGAGCCCCCCCTGCAGCATTATCTGAACGGCCCCGCACGAGACACTGTCTTCTACTATCTTGAGTATCTCATCGTCCGAAAGCCTGAATGCGTCTATCACACCCGCCTTGGCATGGTACGCGCAAAACTTGCACCGCGCGCGGCAGATGTTCGAGTAGTTTATCATGCGGTTTACTATGTAGCCGACGCCGTCTCCCAAGCCCAGGCTCTCAACCCGCGCGCGCGCGCAGCGCGCAAGCGCGTAAAAGCCCCCGTTCCAAATTTCGAGAGCCTCGGAGGCGGATATTCTGCCACCGTCTTTTATCTTTTCAAAAAGCTCCATGTTTCCTCGCCAAAAGAAGGTTTTTTTTGAAGTCGGCGTCTCCGAGCCTATATACGAGGACATTATAGTAGTCCAAAAGCTCCTCAGCCGAAAGAGGCCGCAATCCGCCGCCCGAAGAGGCGAACTCCTCGGCACAGTTGCGACTGTGAAGCGCGGGGTCTTTGGCAAAAATTTCAAGCGAACGGCCGAACCCCTCGCAAAGGCCGTCCTTTAAAACATCGAACAATTCGTTCTTAACCACAACCACTGCGTAAACCATGGGGAAGGTCATGGCCTTCTTCCAAAGGGCGCCGAAGTCGTACCTATAGTTGAAATCCCGGGAATCAAAACAAAGAGCGGCGTCTCCTATAAGGAATACGGCGTCGGCCCCTCGGGGGGAGTCAACCCTGTTTAAGTACGGGTCAAAGCCGTACTTTTCCATACACATAGCCCTAAACGCGCTCACGGAAGATTTCGACTCGGGCGTAAGGAATATCCTCTTCCCGCCCAAAGATTCTATTGGATATTTCGAGGAGAGTATCACGCTCTTTACGTCGCCGTCTCCGGCTATGCAAAAGTTCGGCAGTATTTTGTAGGAGTCCTTTATGCGCCCGTAGCTCCAAAGCGATATCAATGAGGCGTCCAGCTCTCCCCTCGCGCAGGCGGCGTTGAGCGCGGCGGGATAGTCGCGCAGTATTTTGCAGTCAAACGGAAAGTCCGACAAAAACAGCGGATAGCTGTTAACGTATGAAACCTTGCCTATTTTATAAGTCATAATTTGAATTTGTGCGCACCGGCTCAAACCCGGCGCGCGCTATGGTTTGGCGCAAATCATTCTCCGTGCGCAGCACCTTCTTCGCGCCAGCGCTCACGGCGACCTCCTCGCTCCAATATGTTCCGCCCAAATCGTCCGCACCGAAATACAGCATAAGCTCCTCGAACCTGTCGGCATAATGCGAGGCGGGCGTGCGCACATGCTCGAAATTGTCCAAAATTATCCTCGCCAAAGCGCAAATCTTAAGCGCGTACACCCCGGAAGAATTTGCGTTTATGGAACTCTTTCCCTTCCTGAAGGGTAAAGGCACAAACGCCTTGAAACCGCCGGTTTCGTCCTGGAGAGCGCGCAGGCGCATAAGATGATCAACAACGTTTTCCGGGCTTTCTATATGCCCGAAAAGCATGGTGGCATTTGTCTTTAAGCCGCATTCGTGCGCGGTGCGCATAGCCACAAGCCATTCCTCGGCGCTGAGCTTGTTGGGGGAAATCTTCATGCGGACGGAACTGTCAAATATCTCCGCACCGCCGCCCGGAAGGGCGTCTACCCCGGCGTCCATGAGAATTTTTATTACCTCCTTCAAAGGCCTGCCGGAAACCCTCGACATAAGCACGCACTCCGAAACCGTAAAGGCAACTATCGTAAGCTTCTCCCCGGCCTTTCTGACATTCCTTATGAAATCTACATAGTACTCGAAGGGAAGCTTGGAGTACATGCCCCCTATTATGTGAATCTCGTCGGCCCCGGCCTCGACAAACCTGCGGGCGCGCTCGTAGGCGTCTTGCGGCGTAAGAACGTAGGCCTCTGGGTCTTTCTCGCGGCGCGCAAACGAACATATAGGGCATAGGGCCTCGCATGTGTTTGAATAGGTCAGCGCCGCGTTTATTGCGTAATAGGTCTTTGCACCGTGCAAAGCCCTGCGCATTTTGTCGGCCCTGGATCCCAGGCCTATAATGTCCGTAGAATGGGCTAAATCCTCCGCCTCACGGAAGGACACCCTTTCAAAACCCGATTCTTTCAGCTTACTTAGCATCGCCAATTAGATGGCACTATGCCACCTGTTTGTCAACATTTCCGATAAAATTAGATTGCGCCCGCGCGCGGAAAGAAAAAACTATGACGGACTGTAAAATTGGAACATGACAAGTATACTTAAAAAGGCCGCGGACTACGCGGATATGGTGAAAATCGCCCATACGCTCTTTGCGCTCCCGTTTGCGATGTCCGCGCTCTGCCTGGCCTATGGCAGCGGAGCAAACTTCGGCATTTACGACATATTTTGGGTGGTTTTGGCCTTTGCGGCGGCGCGCTCGGCGGCTATGGGCTTTAACCGCATCGCGGACGAAAAATACGACGCCCAAAACCCGCGCACAAAAAACCGCCCCATATGCGCTGGGAAAATATCGCGCAAAGACGCGGCGGTTTTCGTGGGCATATCCTGCGCGATATTCGTATTTGCGGCGGCCATGCTCAATTTTCTGTGTTTTTTGCTCTCCTTTCCGGCGCTCGCCTGGCTGTTTTTCTATTCCTACACCAAGAGATTTACGTCGGCGGCGCATCTGGTGCTGGGAGCAGCGATAGCAATGTCTCCCCTCGGGGCGTGGATAGCCGTATGCGGAAACCTGTCTTGGGGAATAATATTTCTGGCGGCGGCGGCCCTGTTCCAAATATGCGGTTTCGACCTGCTCTACGCAATTCAGGACGAGCAGTTCGACAGGGAAAACTCCCTGCACTCAGTTCCCGCAAGGTTCGGGAAGGAAAAGACAAAACTTTTTGCGGCGGCGGCGTTTGCGGCATCCACTCTGAGCCTGTTTGCATGCGCGGTGTGCTTCGGGGGGGCTTTTCTATATACGGCGGCGCTGCTTGCGGCCCTAATCTACATAACGGGGCTTTGCGTGTACGCAAAGGGCGGAGTGGCAAAGACGGAACTTGTATTCTTTAGAATGAACGTCCTTGTATCTTTCGAGGTTCTGGCTTTCAATATAATCAATATCATATTCTGAAATGCAAAAGACAAAACGATATGTGTTGGGCGTAAGCGGGGCGTCGGGCGCGGTCTATGCGTTTGAGACGGCAAGGCATATACTTGCCTCGGACGCGGAGCTTTACTGCTCGGCAAGCGCGGCGGCAAAGAGCGTTATGGAAGCAGAACTCGGCAGCTCCAATCTTGCCGAGCTTCTGGAAACGCGCGCGGGCCTGGCTCCGGAAAATCTGGAAAACTTTAAATATTTCGACAATACCGACTTCTCCGCCCCCCAGGCGAGCGGCTCTTTTAATTTTGAGGCCGCGATAATCGCCCCATGTTCCGTAAGCTCCGTGGGCAAGCTCGCAAACGGAATTGCCGACAACGTGTTTCTGCGCGCCGCGGAAACGGCGCTGCGCATGAAAAGAAGGCTTGTTTTGGTCCCCAGGGAGACTCCGCTCGCGCCGTCGCACCTTAGAAATATGGCCTATCTTGCCGAGTGCGGGGCGGTCATATTGCCGCCTTCGCCGGCTTTCTACCATACCAAGAACCCGACGGCGCAGGATTTGATAGACTTTGTCACGGCCAGAATATTGTCGGCCGCGGGCATAGAGCAAAATTTAGTTAAGGAATGGGGATTATGAGCAAGGAAAAGATGTGCGGCATTCAGAAGTTCATAAAGATTCTCGAGGAATCAGGAGAGCTTATCCGTGTGCGGGAAACGGTGGATTCCGAGCTTGAAATAAGCCGCATAACCGACGAACAGTCAAAGAGCGACGGCGGCGGAAAGGCCCTGCTCTTTGAGAATGTAAAAGGCTCTCCATTTCCTGTGGCGACAAATCTCTTCGGGAGTTTCTCAAGGGTTTCAAAAGCGCTCGGGGTAAAAAGCCTCTCAGAGGCCGAAGATAGCGTAAGGGCTCTTACAAAGCTCTCGGCGCCGAAGTCGTTTTCGGAATTTTTCTCCTTGGCAAAGAAGCTTGCGCCGCTGGCCAAGATAGGCCCGAGAAGATTCTCTGGCAAAACCGCGCCCTGCCAGGAGGTTGTCGAGACGGGAGACGATATAGACTTAACAACCCTGCCCGTCTTGAAATGCTGGCCGAAGGACGCCGGCAGATTTGTGACATTGCCGCTCGTGTTCACAAAACCGCTGAACGGCGGGCCGCAGAACCTGGGCATGTACAGGCTGCAGATCTACGACAAGAACACAACGGGCATGCACTGGCATATACATAAGGACGGCGCGCATTACTTTCACGAATACAAGGCGGCTAAGAAGCGCATGCCTGTGGCTGTCGCGATAGGGGCGTCGGCTCCGGTGATATATGCGGCGACAGCCCCCCTGCCGCGCGGTATAGACGAGCTTCTACTCGCGGGGTTCTTCGCAAAGGAGGGAGTAAGAACTGTAAAGTGCAAGACCGTGGATTTGGAAGTTCCCGCAGACGCCGAATTTGTTTTGGAGGGCTATGTTGAGCCCGACGAGCTGCGCCTTGAAGGGCCTTTTGGAGACCATACGGGCTATTATTCCCTTGCGGATTACTACCCCGTATTCCATGTGACCGCCCTTACGCGCAAATTTGCGCCCGTCTATTGCGCCACGCTCGTGGGGCCTCCGCCCATGGAGGACTGCTATCTTGCAAAGGCTACAGAGCGCATATTCCTTCCCCTTCTTCAAAGCGTATTCCCCGAGATAAAAGACTATTTTATGCCCTGGGAGGGGGTGTTCCACAATTCGGCGATAGTGTCCATAAAGAAGGAGTATCCCGAACACGCCCGCAAGCTGATAAGCGGCCTATGGGGGCAGGGGCAGATGAGCTTTTGCAAAAGCATAGCCGTTGTCGACGACGATGTTGACCCGTCGGATTTGGGCGCCATAGCAAGCCTTCTTGCAAAAAATTTCGATTTTGAAAGGGACACTCTCATAACGCGCGGCATACTCGACGTGCTGGACCATTCCGCCCCTACCCCGCTTGCGGGGGCCAAGGTGGGAATAGACTTAACCCGCCCGATAGACGGCGAGGCCCCGCGCGAAGACGCGGAAGGCTTAAACTTTGGACCTTTGGAGGAGAAAGAAAAAGCCGTCCTATTATCCGCTGTCGAGGGAATTGTAAATATGCGCGCGGCTGGAGCATTCTTGCTCTTGAGCCTTGAGAGGCGCTCCCGCGCGGGCAAAGAGATAATGCGGGCCCTGTCGGAGGCGGCGGCCGCCTTTGCCCCCCGCAAATTCACGGTACTGTTCGACGACAACATAGACATAACCGACACTTCAAAGATGCTATGGAAGGCCTTTAACAATGTGGACCCGTCGCGGGACATTGTAAAGATAGGCAAAGGCATATTCATAGACGCGTGCAAGAAAACCCCGGCAGACGGGCATACCCGCCCCTGGCCCGACGAGCTTTCCCACGAACATTAGTCTTGAAAAACGCATAAACGAAAATTTTAATAAACGCACACAAGCAAAGATACCCATGAACGGCGAAGAGCAAAATACAACTCAAGAGGCGGCGAAAGCCGCAGACAGCGCGGCGCAGGCCGCGCAGAACGCACAAGCGACAGGCGAAGCAGCCTCTACAGACGGCGCAAGCCGCGCGGTTGAGCAGGCCGCGCAAACGCAGCCCTATTCCGCCGTTCAGAACGGGGCGGACAACCTCGAGAAGGCGGCAAAAGAACTTTCACAAAGCGTGGACGCCGCCGTAAGCCAAAACGGGGCGCAAGCAGCCGATGCTGCTACAAAAAGCGCCGACATAGGCGGCGCGGCCGACGCCGCACAGGCGCAGGCGCAACCGGCCGCGGAGGAGGTTGTTAAAGCCGCGGTCCAAAAAGCCGACGAAGCCGCACAGCAGGTTTCCGCGCAGCTTTCAAACGTCCAAGCCGGAGGAACCGGGGCGGACGCCGCAGCCCAAACTGCCACGCAGGCGGCCCAGGCAGTGCAGAGTGCCGAGCCTGCGGCAAGCTCCAACATTGCGGAAGCCGCCGCCTCCACTGCACAACCTATTGCAGACTCCGCGCTGAACGCGCCAGATGCTGCCGCGGCGGTAGATCCTTCCTCGTTGAGTGGGGCCGAGCGCGCCGCACACATGGTTTCAGACTTCCTTAACGCCTGCTACGATTTTTCCGTAGAAACCTTCAAATTTTTCAAGATCCTGATATCCCAGCCGCACGCATTGGAAATCTTTATAGGTATAGTTGTAATACTGTTTCTCCTGTGGCTGGCAAGGAGGCTGTATCTGCGCTTTGCTCCAGTAAGGCTTTTTAAGAGCGGGATAGGAAAAGTGGAGGTAACCAGGTCTGCGATGAATTCCCTGGCAGAAAGCGTCTGCTACGGGATAGGCGCAATGAACAAGCCGGACGTAAAAATCTACTCCCGCAGGGGGCGCCTGTGCGTTGACGTGTCTCTTGTTCTCGAGGCCGGGCAGAGCCTTGCGGAGATTTCATACAAGCTGCAAAACTCTCTTACGATAGCATTCAGGGAGCATCTCGGGGTAGAAAAACTCGGCGGGGTGAACGTCAAGATCCTCGAATTTAGGGGACTTATACACAAGCCCATGTACAGGCGCATAGAATCTGGCACGGGAAATGCGGCCTCCATGCGCCAGGAGCCTGCGGTAAACATAGACGAGTACCAAGTTGAGGACAAAAAGTAGCATGGGAAAATCTCCCAAGTTTTCGGAAAAATTTAGGCAGGCCGTATTCTACGCCATATTGGACACGGGCTATGTGCCTCACGACAAACTTGCCGACAAATGCAGGCAGCTGATAGAAGGCGGCGCGAAGGTTGTGCAGCTTCGCGCAAAGAAGGAAACCTCCGTCCAGAGGCGCCAAATTGCGCTTTCGCTTTTGCCGATATTCAGGTCTGACGACGCCCCGATATTTGTAATTAACGACGATATCGAGCTTGCCGCGTCGCTCGAAGGTGGGAACATAGGCCTGCATATAGGCCAAGACGACATCCCCCCATATAAGGCGCGCATGATACTTGGGTGGAATAAGGCTTTGGGGCTTTCTACACATTCGCTTGTGGAGGCGCAAAGCGCAGACGCCATGGCGGATATTCTCGACTATTTTGCCGTGGGGCCCGTATTTGCCACACAGACAAAACCCGGGCGAAGGCCCGTGGGGCTTAGCCTCGTCGAGAAAGTGGCTCTCATGAAGCCTAAACTGCCGTGGTTTACAATAGGCGGCGTAAGCTCTAAGACTATTGAGAGCGTCGCAAAAGCGGGGGCCGAACGCATAGTTGCGGTGTCCGACGTGCTTGTAAAGCCCGACAGCACCGACGCGGTGCGGAGCCTTACCCGGGACTTTTTAAATTTAAAAGGCGACAGCGCCTAAACGCGTTTTACTGCATGGAAAACGCGGAAAGCGGGATTTATGAGGATAGTCATTTCGCCCGATTCTTTCAAAGGCTCGCTTTCGTCCGCCGAGATCTCGGACGCGCTGGAATCATGCATAAGAGAGAACCTCAAATGCGCCGATTTGCATTTTGAAAAGCTCGCAGCTTCGGACGGCGGTGAAGGCGCCATGGACGCCCTAAAAGGATTTCTTTGCATGGAGGAGAAATTTGCGGCGGCTCAAGATTGCCTCGGTAAAAGCATCTATGCGCCGTACGCTTTTGGCTCCGGACGCGCCCTGATAGAGCTTGCAAAGACATCGGGCCTTACCCTCATAGACAAGGGCAAACGCGATATAATGAGGGCCAATACGTACGGCACGGGCATGCAGATAAGGGCGGCCATAGGCGCGGGTGCGCGGAAAGTCAGCATATGCGCCGGAGGGTCGGCCACAAACGACGGGGCAATGGGAGCCCTCGCGGCGCTCGGCTTTGCCTTCCTCGATAAAAACAACAAAGAGATAACATCGTTCGGCCCCGAAAATCTGGGGAAGGTATGCACGCTGTGCGCGGACAGAGTTGACGGGAAAATCCTGTCCGCCGACTTTGAGCTTCTCTGCGATGTAAGATGCCCGCTTCTGGGCCCAAACGGCGCCGCAAGGCTTTTTTCCGCGCAGAAGGGCGCTTCAAAAAGCGACACGGAAATGTTGGAATCGGGAATGGAGGCCTACTGCGCGGCGATGAGCAGATTCTTCCTATCAAACCGCCCCGGCCATTACGGGGAATATTTGAATAGATGCGGGAAAATCCGGGATCTAAACCCCGCAGATTTTGAAGGCGCGGGCGCCGCGGGAGGTTTTGCCTTCGGCCTTGTGTGCGCGCTCGGGGCGAAGATTAGAAGCGGGGCTGCCGCGGTGTTGGAGGCTCAAAAATTTGCGGAGAAATGCTCGAATGCCGACATCATGATAACGGCCGAAGGCAAGGCAGACTTTCAAAGCCTTCAGGGAAAGCTTCCCGCGGAGGCGGCAAAGCTCGCGCGGGAGGCAAACTCAAAAATAAGTACCGTCTTATTTTGCGGCAGGCTCGACGAATCCGCAAAGGAAAAACTTTCCGAATACTTCAACTTCATCTTTGAAGCCGCGCCCAAATACATGCCCGACAAAGCCGCCATGGGAAAAGGCCAAGCCCTGCTCAATCTAAAAGGCGCCGCAAAGCGCGCATGCCTTGCGGGAGCCTTCAATACTCCAAGCAAAACTTGACTTTGGAACAACTCCCAACAATCTTAAAAAAATATGACACAAAGGACTCTTATAATTCTAAAGCCCGACTGCATGGAAAAGAAGCTTGTCGGCACGGTGATACAAAGGTTTCAGAATGCCGGACTGGACATAGTCGCCTGCAAGATGGCAAAGCTGGAGGAATCTGTCCTGGAGGAGCACTATGCGCATATAGTCGGCAAACCCTACTATCCCCCGCTTTTGGACTTCATGCGCCGCAGAAGCGTAATTCTTATGGTTCTCGAGGGCGACGAGGCCGTATCGCGCGTGCGCAATATCATTGGCCCCACAAACAGCGCCCAAGCCCCCGCAGGAACAGTCAGGGGAGACTTCGGTCTAAACCAGCGCGAAAACATAGTGCATGCCTCCGACAGCGAGGAAAACGCAAAAATAGAAATTGCCCGCTTCTTCAAGGACGGCGAGCTTTTCTAAGAGAAAATCCACCATGCCAGAACAAGACCCCTTCGCGAAGCTTCCGTACATAGACGGGCAAAAGCGCCAAAAGCTGCTTGAGTTCGCCAGCCTATTGCGCGAGCAAAACGCGAAGGTAAACCTCATATCCCGCAAGGATATGGAGGACGTTGAGTACAGGCATGTAGCGTTTTGCGCCGCGCTGGGGGAGTTTTTCAACCCCGCAGACGGCGCGCGCATAGCAGATGTAGGCACGGGAGGCGGCCTTCCGGGCATAGTTGCCGCCATACTTTGGCCTCAGGCGCAAATTTTTATGTTCGACGGCGTGGGCAGAAAGATTGCAGCCGTCGCGGAGATGGTAAAATCCCTGGGTCTGGCAAACGCCCGCGCCCTCCATGCTAGGCTTGAGGAGCAGAAGGACTCCTTCGATTACGCGTTGGGGCGCTCCGTATGCGCGCTTCCGCAGTTTTTCTCCTTCGCGGCAAGAAAGCTTGTGCGCGGGAAGAAAGGCTCCCTCGAAAACGGCGTAATCTACTTTAAAGGCGGAGACCTTGAACCTGAATTCTCGCAGAAAAATGTCTGCCCGACAAAAGTTCTTGATCTGGAAAAGCTTTTTGAGGACGAACGCTTCTCGGGGAAAAATCTCATGCATTTCGCCCTTCCGGACGTCATGAAAATCGTAAAGTAGGCTTTTTAACAAGCGCTTTCCCGCTCCCGCCGAAGCATTTTACAAATTGCCTGCCCTGCCCGCAAAAAAACTCGGTATTTCAAACTCGCATAGGGCAAAGAATCTTTATGCGCTTGCCGTCCCGCCAGCTCCATTTACCTATATTTTTTGGCGTAACACTAAAAGGATTTTAGCATTGCGGCGCAAAAAAAGCCCCCTCTAAAGAGGGGGCTTTTATTTTGGCCGGTGCCTGCAAGAAACGCCGGAAACAAAGGGTTAAGCCTTCTTTTTCTGGGGTTCTTCCATCCAGTCGCGCTTGATTTCCTCGCGGCTTTCGGCCTTCTCCCTGGCGCCCTTGTGCCACCAGAAGAATATTGGAGTTGCGATAAATATAGAGGAATAAGTGCCAACTACAATACCTACAAGGAACACCAAAGAGAAGTCTATAATCACACCTGTGCCAAGCAGGAAGAGCGCCACCG
>CALXLX010000033.1 GCA_944389315.1 uncultured Opitutales bacterium | reverse complement strand
TGGTTGCCAGGGGAGGCTCGTGGAGGGACAGGCCGAAGTGGGCGAGGGTGAGCATACGCAAGGATTACCGTCCGTGGCAGGGCGTGTACAATGTAGGCTTCAGGATAGTGGTTGAAGACGCCGAAGCTGCGGCAAAGGTCCTCAAGAAGGCGGCTCCGCTTCCTTCCAAGAAGGCCAATAAAATCGAGATACTCCAGGATACCTTGGATACGTCTCAAAATAGGGTAAAGCTTGTAAAGCCGAAATCCGCGCAGGGAAATCTTGTCAGGAACGGGAATTTCTCGGAGCCCTCGCCTAACGGAGGCACGTTCAACTGCGATAAGGTTCCGTGGTGGCAAAGCACTATAGAGTCCATAGAAATATGGAGGGAAGGCGCGATGGGGAGCCCGGCCAAGAACAGCGCTGGGAAAAATACGGGCGCGCATCTTGAGATAGCCTCGTCGGGATATCCGCCCTTCAAGGTATTCCAGGATATAATAATCCCCGAGGGCGTCAATGGAAAGGCTGCGACATTCTCGTTCGAGGCTTGGGCCAGGGCGATGACAAAATCGAGCGTGCAGGTCTCCGTAAACGACAAGATCGTGTTGGACGAACCGTTAAAGGGAGACACCAAGTCTTGGACGTTAAACACGTACAAGATTCCGTCGCTTAAATCCGGCGACAAGGTTCGCATAACGTTTACGGAGATGGGCAACGGCGTCTCCTGGCATGTCGACGACGTTGTATTGGCATTTGACAATCAATAAAACAACAAAGTATAAGAATAATGATGAATATGAAAAATTCGCTGAAAGCTATCTTATTGGGCTGTTGCGTTCTGGGTTTTGTATCCGGGTGCGACTGTTCCAAAAACACTCAGAAAAATCCCCCAAAATTGACAAAAGAAATGTTCTATAAAGACGGAAAATTCGACGAGAAGGCCGCCAGGCAGGCGTACTTCGACATGATGGAGCGTCTCGGCATGCCGATAAGCAAAAACATGCGGGACAATATGTGGGCTACGGACTTCGGCCTGGGCCAGTTCCCCGAGGTGGGAATGGGCGGCATATTCTGGGCCATGGAGGACAAGCACGGGGTATTCGGCCACGAGATACTCCTCCTGCCCAACCAGCTGCTCATAGAGCACTACCATGTCGCGGCAAAAGGACTGCCCGCAAAGCATGAATGCTGGCAGGCTCGTTTTGGTACGAGCTATTGCTTCGGAGAGGAGGGGCAGGACGCTTCTGTTTATCCCGATGTAAAGGTTCCCGAGAGCCAGAAGCAGTTTATAACCGTCCACAAGGTCACCAAGGCAGATTCCAAGGAGGGAAATGTCGTATGGCTTAACAGGCCCTCGGCGCGCCATTACCAGATAGCCGGCCCAGAGGGCGCGGTCGTCACGGAATACGGCGCTTTCCATTGCCAGGACGGCGTGAAATTCACCAATCCGAACGTCAAGTTCTAATATTTAGACAGGCCTACTTATTTTCTTGCGCGGTTTCCCGAAACAGGGGGCCGCGCGTTTTCTTTCTGCATTCCGCCGCATGGATTCTACACTCTACCCGGCGCGTATTTTAGCGGCGCGGCAAAATGCTTCCGGATGGGCGGTTCATACCTGCCGTGGCGGAAAAATAAGGTTGACACAAACGCGCATATGTTGAAAATTTAAATATTACAGATAGATTTTTATATTTCTGAATAATTCATTTTTACCCCATATGAATATGAGACTAAAAAGTATATTGTGCGCCATAGCGTGCGTTGCGGCGTCTGTGCCTGTGTATGCAGAAACATACTACTGGGGAAGTTCGGATACGGGAGTAAACACGGGAGGCTTTAACACCGAGACATGGTATGATAACCAGGATGCAACTGGAGATCCGCAAACCGTGGATTTCTCAAAAGGCGATGTTATCATAGACAGGGCCAATGGGGCATACAATAACCAGTCTCCAATAGGCTATACCGGAGAGTTCAAACTCGCCGAGTGGAACGACACCGGCTCGGGTTCGGGCATGTGGCACATGTATGCCCAGGGGAGCGGGACGTCCATAGTGGTTGGAAGCATGACAAAAACTTCCGCCGGCACGCTTCGTATCCGTGGAGAAGGCGGGTCGACTTCTCAATCCTTTAGAATAGAGGATACGTTAGATGTATCTGCGGGAAAGTTCCAAATTGGAACCCAGAGCGAGACGTCCGGCACCACAAACTTCGCGTTCCTTTCTATGGATGTCGGGACGATGAATTCTTCCGGGACTGCGAGCTCGACATTTGCCCTGTCCAATAATTTCAATGCCACAACCATAAATATGAACGGCGGCAGGGTTTATATCTGCAACGGCACCGAGAGCGCGTCCGATCCCAATTATCTGCAGGCTCAAATAGGCACGGTAAATTTTGGAAACAGGCAAAATTCCGCCACAATGAACCAGTTGTGGACGCAGGCCGATTATACGATAATAGAAGAAATGAATATAGGAGGCTCGTCGGCGTCGGGCATATACAACCGGAATTCCTCATATTTTTATATAGATAAAGTCAACGTGCTTTCGGGCTTCACCGGCGCTTTCACTTTCGGAAACAGCACCGGTACTACTGCAGACGCCACGAAAGAATTTGAGATAGGGTATCTTTCCACGGACGCGAGCGTTAACGCCCATCCCGGCATAGTTTACGCCTATTCCAACATATACATAGATACCGCCGAGCACGTAGGCGCGGGCGGGGCAGCCCCGGCTGTGAGCAACTACAACTTCCTTATACAGGGCGGCAGCGGCAGCGTTGAGGTGGACAATCTTACAGTTTCCAAGGGCGCTACGGTAGGTTACGGCATAAACCTTGTTTCGCCGATAAACAATTATCTGGGCAAGGTTACGGTAAAAGATGTAACCGTTACGGACGGAAGCCTTCTTTGGTTTAATACGGCGTCTCTTACGCAGAAGGCCTCCGGAACTATAAAGGTTTCCGGCAACGGCTCTTCCATAATGGCCATGGTCGGCAATACTCCTTCTGAATCTGCGGTGGATCCAGATCCTTCTACTTGGCAGGCGAATATTCAGGGTTCCGTCATTATCGAAAACGGTGCTTCGTTCAGGATTAGGAGGATGAGCGGTGCCCCGAATTATTTTATAAATAATGTAGAACTCATTTCCGGGGAGTACGGCTCTTCTTTCTACGCAGTGCAGGATTATAGATATCCGTCGGGCTCTTTAAAAATAGACACCATCACCTTTACAAACGGCCTTGAAAACCCAACGGAAACCGGGCCGGCGCAGACCTTTGCCTTTGCTGTGAATTCGGCGGCTTCGGCAAGCGTGGGCACCATGACCATGGGCGACTATACCTCGACGTATATAAATGCGTACAACCCCCTGACAGTAGGTTCCATCACTGTTGGGAATATGTCGTATCTTGCTCTTACTTCAATGCAAGGCTCGAATTCTATGACCGTTGAAGGAGACTTTACAAACGCCGGAAGCAGGCTGACTTTAAATTCAAGCATGGAGCTTGTTGTTGAGGGCGATTTCATAAACACAAGCCACTACCAGGGGCCGAGCACTCCCTTGGGGCTGGACTTGTACAACAGGGGTTCTTTTACCGTTGGCGGCGCGTTTGTAAATAACGGCCTTGTGAATCTCGGAGCGGGATCAACCGCAGGAACGGACGTGAATTATTCCTTTGGGGGCATTTCAAGCTCGCTTCCGGAAGATTCCTCCGACACTTCAACTTACAGAATTTACGCAGCCTCCAGTGCGGGCAATATAAATATAACCCTCACCGGCGACGGCACGTACATATATACAAACCGCATACACAACTTCGGCCAGATAACTCCGGATCTTTCCTCTGTAACCAGCAGGATAAACTTCGTAAAGAACGGTTCGGGAACCCAGTATTTTGCAAGCAACCACATCTATTACCTGGGCACCACCACGGTCAACGAGGGCGCCCTCTACATATGCGCCAACGGCACCCAGAACACCCAAAAGCGCGGCATAGGAGACTTGATATTAAACGGGGGCATATTCGGCGCCTGCGGTGTTGCCACGAGCGATACCCAGGTTGACGCCATAGGCGTTGCAAAGATGGACAACTTCACTTGGGACAACTCCGGAAATGTCGCTGTGGACTTCTCCGGCGCTAACAGCGATCTTATAGAGATATCCGGTGACTTTACAAAGTCGGAGAATTCCTCTGACGGCACTTGGGGATTCATCTTCAACGGTAATATGGCATATAATACGGAGTATGCGCTGATAACATGGGAAGGCTCTACGGACTTTAAGGAGTCGGACTTTGATTATTCATCGTCTTCTGGCAAAATACTTGACGGCATGTTCATCATAAAGGACAATACGCTCTACTACGCAACTGTTATCCCCGAGCCGGCGGAGTATGCCGCGATATTCGGGTTTATGGCTCTGGCTCTGGCGTATATGCGCCGCCGCCAGAGGAGATAGATCTCTGTTGTCTATGGCATTTGCGCGGAGGAGAGTTTCTCCTCCGCGTTTTTTTATGGATTTTCATTGGTGCGCATGAGGGCAAGGCTCCATGGCGTTGCGTCAAAAAATTTTTCTTAGGATTTTGACAGCCCTAAACAGGCATAACCTTCAACACCAGGCACGGGGAATGTGCGCGCGAGAAGGCGGAGTATATTGTCCCCTCCTTAAGGCATTGGAAACGGGGGCTTCGCCTTGCCATGCTTTTTGCCATGCTCGAGTTTTCCGCAAGCCTTAGATTTGAGCTCTAAAAAATCTAAGCTATCTTTTGCATGCATAGGGTGCATGCTATGTGCGGAGTTTAAAAATCCCGTTTGCCACGGAGATGATTCTGTCCGTATGCAAATACTTTGCCTATACGCAGTGCGTCTTGCCAGCCTCTGCCGCAGGCTAAAAATATATATCCCGTATTTTTAAATTTAGCATGGGGCGCATGAGGCATGCGTTCTTCCAGATACGGGAATATGGCCTATGGCATATAGAGTCGGCCGCGCGGCCTTGCGCCCGTTGAATGTCTTATAAGCAAAGATACGGCAGTCATCCCGGCATTGTCACCTCAGTTTGCATTTAGCCGGGAAACCCGCTTTTTTACGTCAAAAAGAGGCGTATTTCTTTACGAGGCTTGCGGCGGTTTTTACGCACACTTCGCAGGGGGTCTTGTGCTCGCCCTTTATGATTTTGCATCTTGTATCGCCCGCGACTGCGGCAAAGTCGCGCTCCATATCCGCATGGAACTGCGGATCTACAAGCAGCTTTGCGGCATAAAACGCCCCGCATTCCCCGCCTTCGGCGCGGCCGCCGCTCTTGGCTTTTAAAGCCTCCAATGAAGCGTCGCTGGCCTCCTTGAACGCCGCGTACACTGTCTGCGCGCAGGAGTATGGTTTTCTAAATGTGCTTAAAGCTCTTTCTACGTGGTCCATTTTTACTTCACCTTGCCGCTTATAAAAAATTTCCAGTTTTACTGCAATACGGCTTCAGATATGGCTTTTTCCTGAAGCGCGGAAATCTCCGCTATGCCTTTTTTTGCAAGGGATATGAACTTAAGAAGCTTCTCCTCCGAGAATGTCGCCTCCTCGCCCGAAGACTGCACCTCAACGAAGGCTCCTTTTCCCGTCATGACTATGTTGGAGTCAACCTCGGCGTCCTTATCCTCGCAGTAGGGCAGGTCGAGAACGCATTTCCCGCCGCATACACCGACGCTTACGGCCGCTACGGAATCCACAAACGGGTCAGCAGGGAGAACCCCCTCCTTGATGGCTTTTGCAACCGCAATTTTTGCCGCAACATATGCGCCAGATATAGACGCGGTTCTCGTGCCGCCGTCGGCCTGCAGAACGTCGCAGTCCAGCCATATCGTAAAGCCCGGTATCTTCTCCAAATCAGCCACCGCGCGCAGCGATCTGCCTATGAGGCGCTGTATCTCGACGCTCCTGCCGTCCTGCTTGCCGGCCGAAGGCCTGGGTTTGCGCGTCAAAGTGGAGTAGGGCAGCATGGAATACTCCGCCGTAAGCCAGCCTCTCGGGGGCGTCTCTGCGTTCAGCCACGCGGGAACTTTCGCCTCTATGCACGCGGCGCAAATTACCTGCGTGTTCCCGAAAGATACAAGCACGGATCCCGCCGCGTTTGGCGCTATGCCCGTCTTAAATGTTATCTTGCGAAGCTCGTTTGCCGCGCGTCCGTCGGCCCTCGGGGTAGTGTTCTCTTCCATAAATTTTTTGTCCTTTAATTGTAAATTATATGTTGGGGTGCCTATCAGGCGGGGAGTATTATGCCTTTTGACATTCTCAAGGCCTTGTCTGTGCGCCTGGCGAAATCGGGGTTGTGGGTTATCAAAAGCAGGCTTGCGCCCTCGTCGGAACAAAGGCGCAAAAACATGTCCATTATCTCCTCGCCGGTGGTCTCGTCGAGATTGCCTGTGGGTTCGTCCGCAAGGAGCAGCCCCGGAGAATTTATCAGCGCCCGCGCTATGGCAACCCTCTGCTTTTCTCCGCCCGAAAGCTTTGAGGGCAGATACTTTAGCCTGTCCTTAAGCCCCACCTTCTCAAGCAGGTCTTTCGCGGCCCTGCGCGTCTTAAATGGCCTGTAAAGCCCCGCTATGCGCGCGGATAGCATCACGTTCTCAAGGGCGTCGAGCTCGGGAACCAGGCAGTAGGACTGGAATACAAACCCCATGAACCTCGCCCTGCGCGCCGCCTGCGCGCCCGAGAAAAGCTTGTCTATGCGCTCTCCGTCCCAAAATATGCTGCCGCCGTCTATGCGCTCAAGCGCGGATACGGCGTTCATAAAAGTGGTCTTTCCCGCGCCGCTTTCGCCCATCAAAGAGACGCTTTGGGCCTTGTGTATCTTTATGCTTGCGCCTCTTAGCACCTCGACTTTTCCTCCGTCGGGCGACGGAAAAGACTTTGTTATTTCATTCGCCTCAAGCACGGGAGTTCCAAGGAGGCTATCCTCCATCGGCGCAAAATTTTCCCCTTTGCTGGCGGCATATTCAGGTTGGCTCTCGGCGCCCGCATGGGACAAACACCCCTGCGTTGTTTCTCCGCAGTCTTGATTCTTGCTCAGGGAGGCGGAATTTAGGTTGTCCGGCTTTCGGCTATTCATTTCTCATCGCCTCCGATGCTCTCATTGCCGCCGCCCTCAGCGCCGGGATAAACCCGGCAAGCGTGCATAAGCCCGTCGCAAAGGCGCATGCGCGCCATGCGTCGGCAAATTCGTATTTTACGGGCAGGCTCGAGAAGTAGTAAAATTCCGCAAGCCTCTCCCTTCCCACCATAATCTCGACAAGCGGTTCCCTAAAGTGCATGACAAGCCCCGTTAGAGCAAGCCCCGCAAGAGAGCCTACAATCCCTATAAGCAGGCCTTGCAGGCAGTATATGCATATTATGTGCCAGGGCCTCGCGCCCATTGCGCACATCAACCCCGTCTCGCGGGTCTTGCGCAGCACGGAAGTGTACAGCGATATGCAGATAGAAAATGACGCCACTATTATAATCAGCAGAATTATTATGGACATCATGGTCTTTTCCATCTTTATCACGCTGAGGAAAGACTCGTTTGCGTCGAGCCATGTTGAGACGGACAACGGGGAGACCTCACCGGATATCCTTATTGCAAAACTTTCATCCATAGACGGGTCCTTTAGCCTCAGGCAAATCTCGTGAATGGAGTCTCCCAGGGAGTAGAGCTCCTGCATGCGCCTTAAGGAGACAAGAGCTACGTTGGAGTCCACCGAGGAGAAATCAGTCCGCAGCAGAGCCACAACCTTTAGCCTCGCCGCCATGGGAATCTCGTCCTTGCCGACATTGTCCAACATTGCCGGAGAGTAAACCTCGACGGTGTCGCCCACGTTTGCCCTCATCGCATAGGCGAGGCGCTGGCCGAGTATGACGGAATCGTCGTCCAAGTCTTCGAGCTTGCCAAGGCGTATAAACCCCTTCTCCATGGGAAGGACGCTCTCGTCCCTTATGGTATCGTAGCTGCGAAGTATGGGAAATACCGGCACGCGGTTGAAGGTCATCATAACAGGCCCCTTCGCGCAAGGCTCCGCCGCGACAACTTCCGGATATGCAGAGAGCTTTTCCAAAACCCCCTTCCACTCCGATATGGGGCGCCCGCCGCGCTTTACTATGACGTCTCCGGTTGTGTCCCGCAGTTTTTGGCCTATTTTCGCATGGAAGCCGTTCATGACACTCTGCGTGCCGAAAAGCCCTAGCACCCCAAGCGCCACCCCCAAGATGGATACCGCCGCAAAGAAAGACACCCCCCTGCGAGAGGGGAACATCTGCTTAAAGGCAACATATATCCACCACGGAAACATAACGCGTACCTTTGCCCGCTATTTGCCCTCTTTTTGAGCTTCCTCGGGCGAAGTTTCCGAGTCTTTCGGAGGCTGTTTCGTGACGAGCTCGGGCCTGAGCGACGGGAAGAGTATTACGTCCCTTATATTCGCCGCTCCCGTGAGCAAAATTATAAGCCTGTCTATGCCTATTCCCATGCCGCCCGCCGGGGGCATTCCGTGCTCGAGCGCAACGAGGAAGTCTTCGTCGAGCTTCTGTATCTCCTCGCCCACCTGGGAGACGAACATCTTGCGCTGTATGACAGGGTCGTTCTGCTCCGAGTATGCGGGGGCTATCTCCTGCCCGTTTATGCACAGCTCAAATACGTCCAAAACCTTCGGGTTGTCCAAATTCAGTTTCGCAAGCGGGCAGAGCTCGCGCGGAACCTGGGTGACAAAAGTCGGCTGTATGAGGGAGGGCTCCACAAGCTTGCCGTAAACGTCGTCGGTAATCTCGTAGTCCTCACCGTCCTCCTTCACCTCTATTCCGAGGCTCTTTGCCTTGGCAATCTTCTCCTCCTTAGAGCGCGAGAACCACTCGGGGTCTTTCGTAGCCTCTATGACAAGGTTGGAGTAGGTCTCCTCCCGCCATTCTCCGCCCAGCTCTATAACCTGCCCGTCGTAGCGGGTAATGGAGGTTGTGCCGAGCACATTTTTGCACAAATCCTGTATCATTCCGCGTATGAGCTGCATCATGCCGCGGTAGTCCGAATATGCCTGGTAAACCTCAAGCATCGTAAACTCCGGATTGTGCCTGCGGTCTATGCCCTCGTTCCTGAAAACCTTGCCTATCTCAAATACCCTGTCGAACCCGCCCACGAGCATGCGCTTAAGGTGAAGCTCAAGGGCTATGCGAAGGTAAAAGTCGCAGTCGAGGGCGTTGAAATGCGTTATGAAAGGCTTTGCCGCGGCCCCTCCGGCGACGCCGTGCAAAGATGGAGTCTCAACCTCGGTGAAATCCAGATTCCAGAGATACTCCCTTATCCTCCTGATTATCTTGCTCCTTAAGAAGAACCTTTCCTTGGACTGCTGGTTTGTAATCAGGTCCAGATACCTCTGGCGGTAAATCTGCTCGCTGTCAGTCAGCCCGTGGAATTTTTCGGGAAGCGGCCGCAGAGCCTTTGCGAGCATCTTGAATTCCGACGCCCTTACCGTTATCTCCCCCGTCTTTGTAAGGAACAGCTTTCCTTTAACGCCGATTATGTCGCCGACGTCCACAAACTTCTTGAAATCCTCGTTGTATGAGCCCTCGGGAAGATCGTCGCGCGAGAAGTATATCTGTATGATGCCGTCCCTATCCTGTATCTTTACAAAGCTCGCCTTGCCCATGAGCCTGAATACCATAACCCTGCCCGCAACGCTGACTTGGGGGCCTATCTCGTCTGCGGGGTTGAACAGCTCCTTGGCGGTCTTGCTGGTGTGAGACTGGTTCCAATTCTGGCGGAAGGGGTCGAACCCCTTGGCAAGCATGGTGTCCAGCTTGGTCTTTCTTACGGCAAAAAGGTCGTGCGTGTTTTCGTATGCCGATTCCGGCGCTTTATTTTCCTTGCTCATACTACTTTAAAAAAAATCTCCGTCATTCTTGCATACGTACGGGTTTTATGCAACTAATTTTACCCCCCAAAATATGGATTTTTCAGTGGACATAATCAGGCATCCGCGCGAGAACCGCAAGAAGTGCACGCTGCGCAATCTTGTAGGCCGCGGCGGCGTGAGGTTTCATGTCGCTCGCGACGGCTTCTCTTTCGACGCAAGCGGCAGGCTTTTGCTGTGCCTGGACGGCGAGGAAATCTCCGAAAAGCATGCGGGCATTCCCCTCGTTCTGCTCGACTCAACCTGGCATCTGCTTCCAAAGCTGCGCGCCAAGGTATACGGAGACTATATTCCCGTCTCTTTGCCAAAATATATAAAAACCGCCTATCCGCGGGATTCCAAACTGTTTGGAGACCCCGAAGGCGGCCTTGCTAGCATAGAGGCCCTCTACGCCGCATTGCGCCTTGCCGGCTTTAGGGACGATTCCCTCCTAAACGGCTATCTTTTTGCGGACGAATTTCTCAGGAAGAATTTTCCAAAATAGCGGGCATTTCCGCCTGTTGGGCACCGCGCGCGCCCATGCGGGCTTATGCCCGCCGGAAGATGCCTGCCAAGAGTCTATCCAATAGATATTTCTCTTAGCGCGCGCTCGAAAAGCCGTGTGCTTTTGCCGTCGAAACTAAAGCTTGCTATGCCTTTTGCATTTGCGCTCAAAGAGGATAAATCCGCCCGGCCGAACCCGTTGCAGCCCTCTATTACAACTTCGCAGCCGCTTATGCGCACGTTTTTAATTTTTCCAAACCTGCCGCGCTCAGCCATGGCGCAGAGCTTTTTTATGTAAAAAAATTTTTCTTCCGCCGCGGTTTCTTTTGTCTGCGGTAGTAAAAAGACCTTAACCGGCACTGCCGCGCAAATAAGAAACGCCGCGCCTAAAAATGCGCGCCTGGAAAACTTCGGCTTATTCATATAAATGTTATCGCAATAAAGTTTAGTCCGTTAAATTTCTGTTGCCATATATGGTAAGTGGAATAAAACTTCTTGGCATGAACAAGCTTAAAACGTTTTTTGCGCTTTTTGCCGCGGGGGGAATATTGCTTTTTTGCGGGTGTGCTTCGCATGAAAAGCCGGTTGCGGCGCGGATAAATTTTGCCACTTACAATATGCTGTATGCTCCGGATATAAAAAGCCCGAAGTCTTACGGCGGCGCATGGAGCCTGCGCAGGGGCCTCATTGCGGATATCATAAAAAGGAATGGTTTTGACATCGTAGCCTCGCAGGAGCTTACGAAGGAGCAGGTATTGGATTTTGCATCGCTTCTTGGGCCGGAATACGCCTATGCGGAGGAGCGCCTGAAGGGCCTCGGCGAGTTCGACAAATCCGTGCTCGCCGGCAGAAAAGCCCCCAAGAACGACAAGATAGAGCTCTCCATGCACAATGCCATATGGTATAAGCCCGCGCGCTTTGATGTTTTGGACAAGGGCGCGTTTTACCTGTCCGCCACTCCCGATAAATTCTCTTTTGGGTTCGACAAGGTCGACGGCCAGCACAGGCGCTGCGTGTGGGCCAAGTTTCTCGACAAGGCGTCGGGCGCGGAGTTTTTCGTGTTCAACGTGCATACGAACAGCATGGACTACCCGCAGGATGCTGAGCGTTTGAAGTCGGCCAGGGTTATAATTTCGCAGATAGAAAAGATTGCCGGCAAAGACCCCTTCATTCTTTGCGGGGACTTTAACGCCTTTGACACATCCGAGAGCATACGCGCATATCTTTCAGACGGCAGGTTTTCCGACGCCAGGGCCGCCTCGAAGACGCCGCCCCAAGGCACGCGGAACTCCTACAGCCAGTTTGGCAAGTACGACACAGACCCCGATTACGACAGGATAGACTACATATTTCTTTCCAGCCGTTTCACCCCGCTAGACTACCGCGTAATCAGCGGTAAGCTAAACGGCCATTATCCTTCTGACCACTATCCCGTATGCTCTTTGCTTGAGTTAAAGCTGTAGTATTCGCCCTGTGTAGATTCCTTCCAGCGGAATGTAAATATGGCTTTGCTTCTTTTAATTTAAAATAGACAAAAATAGAAAACAAAATATCCTGAAAAAGTCATGAAATATAAGATTATTGCAATTTGCGCATTTGCGTTTGCGCTTTGCCAGATTCAGGCAAAGACGCGAACCATACTTATCGCTCCCGCCCCTGAAGGCGCGGCGGCGGCCTCCTCCGCGAAGGACGACGGCTTTGACGCGGAAGTGCTTTATTCCGACGGCGACGCGACCCCCGCAGTCATTCGCGCTCTGGACGAAGCCCGCAAGGCCGGCGGAGACGTAAAGATAGTCTTCAAGAAGGGCCGGCACGACTTCAAAGGCAGTTTCGGGCGCGACATATACTGCTTTATAAGCAACAACGACGAAGGCTTAAAGCGCGTGATATTTCCCATAGTCGGGCAGAAGGATATCACGATAGACGGCGGCGGCAGCGAGTTTGTCTTCCACGGGCTTGTCAGCCCCTTTCTGATTCAAGGCTCGGAGAATGTCAGGCTTGAGAATTTCTCCGTCGATACGGCGCGCCCGTTTCACACCGAGGCCGAGATAGTCAAAGTTGAAAAGGACCACGCGATAGTCAAATTCTCAGAGAAATTCCCCTACCGCATACTCGACGGCATACTTCAGTTTGTCGATTCCAACAAGTACGACAACCCCAAGAACGCGACGGTCTACCAGACCTGGGGCTACCTTGTTTACGACAAGGAGAAGCGCCAGCCCGCGTACAATACTTTCGACACCTGGGCCAAGGCCGGGTTCATCGCCGAAAAGCTGCCAGACGGCACTGTCAAGATAATGGGAAAGTTCACGGGCGAACCGGGGCAGATACTTGTGTTTACCCCGTTTTTGAGGAACCACCCGGGGATAGTCATATCCGACTCAAAGAATGTTTCCCTCGACAAGGTCGAGGTGAGAAACTGCGGCGGCATGGCCATAATAGGGCAGCGCAGCAGGGACATATTTGTCAGAAACTGCCGCGTCACTCCCTCCGAGGGGGCCGTGGTAAGCGCTACGGCGGACGCAACGCACTTTTCAAACTGCGAGGGCAAAATTGTCCTCGAGAACAACTTTTTCGAGAGCCAGCTTGACGACTTTACCAATATACACGGCATATACGAGCGCATCGAAAAGGTAATATCTCCCAGAAAGATACTCACGAAGCTCGTCCATTACGAACAGTTCGGCTTCGGCACTTTCCGCGCGGGCGACAGGGTTGAAATCATAGGCGGCAAGAGCATGATTTGCAAAAACGAAAACCGCATAAAGAGCGTTGAGAGAATCAATAAGGAATACTCCGTGCTGGAGCTTGAAAGCGACATTCCTTCTGATGTTAAGGCCCTCGACGCCGTCGCCGTTCTGCGCGACTGGCCGGAGGTCGTCATACGCGGCAACACCGCCCGCGGAAACCGCGCGCGCGGAATGCTCATAAACAGCCGCGGCAAGACGCTTGTGGAGAACAACCATTTTATGTCGGCGGGAACTGCCATACTCTTTGAGGGCGACTCGTGCTTCTGGTTCGAGCAGGGCGGCACGCGCGACTGCACTATAAGGGGCAACACCTTTGAAAACTGCCTCTACGCGAACTGGGGCAACGCCGTAATAAGCGTAAGGGCCGGCATAAGGGAGCACAGGGAAACCTCAAGATACAACAAGAACATTCTTATAGAGAACAACACCTTCAAGATGTTCGACGACGCCTCTTTGCTTAACATCTACTGCGTGGACTCCCTCACATGGCGCAACAACAAGGTCGAGAAGACCAACGCCTATCCGCCAATGGAAAAGCGCAAAGGCTCCAAGAAGTTTGTCGTGGAGCATTGCTCCAACATAAACATAGAGGAATAGCTCTTCATGAATATCTCTATAAGAGGGCTAATAGCTGCATTCATATGCATATTTTTTCTATGCTCATGCGGCCACTGCGCTGAGTTTAAGATAGGCGCTACATCTTACGCGTGGAGGAAATCCACTCTTGAACAGATGGCGAAAGATTTATCCCCCTTGGGAATTAAAGATTTCTTCATATTCCAGGGGGCTAAATTGTCGGAGGAGGACCCCGTGCAGTTTTCCCATGCGTTAAGCGCCAAGGACAGGGAGAAATTCAAGAAATTCTTTGCCAAGCACGGAATAAGAGTTGCCGGATACGGGCATGTTAGACTCTCAAAAGAGGCCGAGATAAAGAATCTCTTTGATTTTGCCAGGGAGTTTAACATAGGGACTCTCTGTATAGAGGCTCCTCGAGAGAGTTTGCCCTTGTACGAGAAATATTCGGCCCAGACGGGCGTCAAGGTCGGGCTGTACAACCACGGGGTAAAAAGTTCTGCGGCTGTATATCCGCGCCCCGAGGACATGCTCTCTGCGATAGAGCCTTTTGAGCATGTGCGCACCTTTCCCGACATAGGCCACTGGGCGCGTTCGGACTTCAACCAGGTTGAGTGCCTAAAGAAGCTCGAGGGCAAGATGTACAATGTGCACATACAGGACGTGGCTTTCGACAATTCCGACTGCGCCATATTCGGAACAGGCAAGAGCGACCTAAAAGGCGTGTTGAAAGAGCTGAAGCGGCAGAATTTCAAGGGAATCTTGTTTGTAATGTTCACCCAGAAGGACGACGCCATAAAGTATATGGCTCCTTGCATAAAGTACTTGCAAAATTACAAGAGCTCCTGAGCTTATTTTGCAGGTATATATTTTTATCTGAAAAATCGGGCCCGCATGTTTGTCCTGCGCGCCCGATTTTTTTAATGCGGCATAACTTAGGCTCTTTATCAGGTGGGTGCGGGTTCAACGGCGCGGTGCGGCATTTAGCATGGGCGATTATTTTTGTTGAGATTGTCATCTCTTTTTACGATAAGGTTTTTTTACGAATGAATTTCGACTCGTTAAAAATAGACGCCGCAATGCTAAGGGACGTTAGTCTCGCCGACGCGGACAGAATAAAGGGTTTTGTGTCCGGAACGCCCGAGGCAGATTCCTGCGAAAACTCCTTCGCAACAATATACATTTGGGCGCAGGCCTATGGGTTAAAGCTGTTTTCCGGGGAAGGCTTCGATGTAATTTACAATATGCACGACGGCCGCATGCACTTTCCCATCTCCCCCAAAAGGTTCTCTCCCGAGGAATTGTTCGGCCTATACAAGGCATTTGAGCGCGGCGGCCTCATAGGCGGCAAGAGCCATATTTACGATATACCGTCCGACTGGCCCGCGGAGTTTCCCGACTGCGAAAAGTATTTTTCCCTGCGCTCCGAGGCGGGGGATTTTGAGTATATATACGACGTCGAAAGCCTTATAGACTCTTCGGGGCCCAAGCTGCGCAAGAAACGCAACCACATAAAGCATTTTCTGACGGAGTGCCCTGACTACAGGCTCGAGCCTATAAGCCCGGAGAATATGGCGGAAGCTTTCGATTTCATGCGCGAGCTTTCTCTCGAAGCGGGCATAGACGGCGAGGCCGAGGCCATGACGCGCGCGCAAGGCGCCTACGGCGAATTGGGACTCGACGGCTGCATGCTTTTCTGCCCCAAGGGCAACATAGTTGCCGCCGCCGTTTTTAGCGCGCTAACGCCCCAGATATACGACGTGCATTTTGAGAAGTCTTACCACGATGTTCCCGGCGCCGCGCAGATGATGGTGGTGCAGGAGGCCGTCAGCATACGCGCGCTTGGCGGAAAGTTTATGAACAGGGAGCAGGATATGGGCATAGAGGGGCTCAGGCGGGCGAAGGAGTCTTTGGATCCTGTCCGCATGTACAAGCCCTTCAGGGCCGACGTCAAAAAACTTTGAGAGGGTATATGGATATAATTGCCATAGATGCGGACAATCCCGAGCATGTCGGGCTAGTGTCGAAAATGTATGTAGATGCGGGCTGGTCAGACAGGCTTGATGAAGACGCCGTGCGCCGCGCCCTTAAAAACTCCTACTGCGCTTTTGGCGCCTTTGAAGGGGGCGAGTTCGCAGGCTTTTTCCGGGCCTTAAGCGACGGCGTTTCCGACGCGTATCTGTTGGACCTATTCGTCTACGGGCAGTACAGGCGCAGGGGCATAGCCCTTGCCCTTTGCCGAAAGATTGTAGAAAAGCTCAAGGCTGACGACATATCGTGGATAACATGCATCTCCACCCCCGAGGGCAAGCCCGTGTATTCGCGCCTGGCGGGCGTCATGGAAGGGCATGTCCCTTTCCGGTTCTAATTTTGCGCGCCCTTAAAAATTAAAAGGGCGGGAACTTCCGTATAGGAGGTTCTCCTCCTTAGGATACCTATTAAAAACCGCTTGCCTATCCCGCGGCGCGTGAGGGCGTTTGCCCTTCAAAGATTCTTCGTTTTCGCGCGGCGGTAAGGCTTCTTAGAGGCAAAATTCCGTCATGCAATCCTGCCCGAGGGCGGTTTTTGCGTAGCCGGAAAGAGCCTTTAAGGCGGATTCGTCCCCGGCAATATCGTTTACTACCGCAAAACACGCCGAGCCCGACCCGCTCATCATGGCGGGAATCCCAAATCTTTCCCTCAGCCCCTCGAGCGCGGCTTTCAGCTGCGGGAATTCCTCGAAGGCGGCCTGCTGCATGTTGTTTACAAGCGGAAGATTTTTTAGGGACGGGTTTGCCAGCCAGTCGGAAAGTATCTTTTCAGCCTCCGCAGGCGGGATATAATACGTGCCGTTTTCCCTCATGCGCCTGTATGCCGCGCCCGTATTTATGGAAAAAGACGGCTTGAATATCATAAGCTTCATGCCGCAAAGAACATCTTGGGCGGCTTGCGGAAGCTCGGATATCCTCTCCCCGCGGCCGCGCATTACGACGCTTTTTCGGCTCAGAAACAGCGGGCAGTCAGACCCCATCTCCGCGGCAAGCTCCATAAGGGCGGGAGTGTCGAGAATGTTTCCGCAAAGCTCGTTTACGGCAAGCAGGGCTGTCGCGCCGTCTCCCGAGCCCCCGCCGAGGCCGGCCCCCGCGGGGACGCGCTTGAAAAGCTCAAACTTAAAATGCGCGTCTATGCCGCTTTTCTTGCGGAACAGCTCGGCGGCCTTCATCACGAGGTTTGACGAGTCCGTGGGAACGCCAGGCTCGTTGCAGGAGAGGCAATCTTCAGTTTCGGAAATTTGCACGGAAAGGTCGTCGCAGAAGTCGACGGGGCTGACGAGGCTGACAAGGTCGTGAAACCCGTCGGGCCGGGGATTGGTTATGGCAAGCATAACGTTTATCTTGCAGGGGCACTTCTTTTTTGTTTGATTCATCTTAGAAAAATTTTTTCAACATCCAAATTAGGGATTCCGCAAAATATGTCAAAACAAGCTTGCAGACTAATACTCGCGCTCGACCTGCCCGACAGCCCCTCGGCCTTCGACATTCTCGAAAAAACCTCCGGAAGGCTCGAATGGGTGAAGATAGGCATGCAGATGTACTATAAATACGGCGCGCAGTTCGTAAACGACGTGTCCAGAATGGGCTACAAGGTGTTCTTGGATTTGAAGCTTTACGACATTCCAAATACGGTTGCAAGCGCGGTGAAGAGCCTGTCGGACTTGCCTATAGGAATGCTAACCTTGCATGCGTCCGGCGGCGAAGAAATGATGGGCAGGGCCGTCGAGGCGGCAAGGGAGACCCGCCCCGATCTTACTTTATTGGCAGTCACCGTGCTTACGTCTTTCGACGCGCCGTCGTTGGGCGCAACGGGCGTGGCGGCAAATCCCGCAGACCAGGTTGAGCTTCTTGCGCGTCTTGCATTAAAGAGCGGGATAAAGGGCTTGGTGTGTTCTCCGCTTGAGCTTGGAAGGCTCTCGAAGGTCCTTCCGCAGGATACGGTTTTTGTGACTCCAGGAGTGCGCCCCGCCGGGGCCGATTTAAACGAGCAAAAGCGCGTTGCCACTCCGGAGGACGCCGCAAAGGCCGGTGCCGGGTACATAGTTGTCGGGCGCCCCATACTTAAAGCGCCAAACCCCGCCCTTGCCGCGGAAGAAATAACAAGGCAGCTGGAGGCGGCAAGATGAAGTTTGCCGCTGTAATACTCGCCGCGGGCGGAGGCAAAAGAATGAAGGGTGTTGTCAAGGACAAGACCATGTTCATTCTTGCGGGCAAGCCCGTTCTTTGGCACAGCGCCAAGGCGTTTGCCGACAGCGGCAGGGTCTCTGAGCTTATATTTGTCGTCAGGGACGCCCGGCAGAAAAAATCGATTTCAGACGCGGTTTCGGGCCTGGCAAAATCTTCAAATGTAAAAATAGCCTTCGCGAAGGGCGGGGCGGAAAGGCAGGACAGCGTCCTAAACGGGCTGCGCAAGGTTGGAAAAGCTTTTGAGGGCGTATTGATACACGATTCCGCCCGCCCGTTGCTCGGCTCGGAGAACGTGCGCAGGCTCTGTGACGCCGTGGAAAAAGACGGCGCGGCGGTGCTGGCAAACAGGGTTTCCGACACTATAAAAAGGCTGCCTAAAAACAGGAAGAGCCTGTCTAAATGCCCGCTGGAGGACTTGGAGCGGGCAAGGCTATGGGCGATGCAGACCCCGCAGGCGTTTAAAAGAGATGAAATTTTAAGCGCGTACGAATATGTCTCGGCGAACAAAATTGCCGTGACGGACGACGTCGGCGCGGCGAGGCTTGGAAAGATTCCCGTAAGCCTTGTGGAGAATGCGGAGCCGAATCCTAAAATTACGGTTCCCTCCGACATAGACTATCTTGAGTTTTTAATTTCAAAAAGAGGCAAAGTGCAATGAACAAAGGCTATAGAATAGGAACAGGGTACGACGTCCACAGGCTCGTCGAGGGGCGCAGATGCGTCATAGGCGGAGTTGAAATTCCAAATGCGCTCGGCCTTTTGGGGCATTCCGATGCCGACGTCTTAAGCCACGCCGTGGCCGACGCAATATTGGGCGCGGCCGCCCTGCCTGACATAGGCTATTACTTTCCGCCTTCAGACCCTTCCTGCAAGGACATAGACTCGCAAAAGATAATAGCCAGAGCGGTAGAGGAGATTGGAAAACTCGGCTTTAGGGTTTTTAATGTGGACTGCACGCTGATAGCCGAAACCCCGAAGCTTTTGCCGCATATAGCGGCAATAAAAAAGCGCCTTGCCGAAACTTTGAAGCTTTCCCCCCAAGACGTTGGGGTCAAGGCCACCACGAACGAGAAAATGGGTTGGATAGGCTCGAAGGAGGGCGTCGCCGCCCAGGCCGTCTGCCTGATTTGCCCGCTATGACGCGCGCCCAATGAGGGTAAAATTCGCAAGGCTGGAAAACTTCAGAAATATCGAATTTGCCGAGGCGCATTTCGAGGAAGACAGCGTTTGGATTTTCGGGCGCAACGCCCAGGGAAAGACCAATTTGCTGGAGGCTCTCGGCCTGCTGAACGCGATGCGCTCTTTCAGGGGGGCGAAGTCTGCGGCGCTCGTAAGAAAGGGCGCGCCCGCGGCAAGGCTGCTGTTTTGCCTGGAGCATGAAACCTTTGGCCGCACGGAAGTTTGCATGGAGATAGGGGCGCGTTCAAAGTCCGTGGATGTTGGCGGAGAGCAGATTGCCAAGATGTCGGACTTTGTCGGTCTTTTCCCGGCGCTTGCCCTGTGTTCCGAAGACATACAGCTCCTCAGGGGGGCCCCGCTATCCAGAAGGAAATTTGTGGATATGGCGATATCAACCGTCGACAGGGAGTATCTCGACTGCCTAAAAAGGTATAATGCCGCCCTCGACAGCCGCAACGGGCTTTTGCGTGGAGATTCCCATGACGCCGACTTGTTCGATGCCTTTGAGAGCCAGATGGCCTATTCTGCGCACATAGTGCGGCAGAAGCGCGCGGAGTATCTCGATGTAATATCAAAGTCCGCCTGCGGGAAGTATTCTGTGCTCTCCCGCGCCGACGGAGAGGGCGCTGAGATAAACCTGAAGCCGGATTGCGAGATATCCTCTCCCGATGATTTTATTGCAGTCCTCAGGGAGTGCAGGGCCAAAGACAGGCTCTTGGGGTCGACACAAAATGGCCCGCACCGGGACGATTTCAGTATTCTAATAGATTCTCTCGACGCGCGCAGATACGCCTCGGAGGGGCAGCAGAGGTCTCTGGTCCTCTCCTTGAAGCTCGCGTTCTTCGATCTTGTTAAAGCCCGCGGAAAGGTTCTGCCGGCGCTTCTTTGCGACGACATCTTGGGAGAGCTCGACCCCATCAGGAGGGACGCATTTTGGGAGTGCATAGATTCTTCCGCGCAGGTTGTAGCCACCGCCACGGTTCCGCCGCCCTCGTCGGGAGCCAGGGCGGACTGGGTCTGCATAAGGGCGGAGAAAGGCCATTTTGAAAGAGTGTAAAAAGCACAGAGAATCTTTTCCAAATACCGCAAGCGCGAAGATTGCGGAGAATATCCGCGCCATTGCAGACTCGTGCGGAGGGCTTGTATCTTGGAGCGGTTTTGTGCGGGAGTGCCTGTATTCTGTCCCTTACGGATATTATGTAAAAGACGCAAAAAGGGTTGGCCGCGAAGGGGCGGATTTCTTCACGTCGCAGAGCCTGAACCCGGGGCTGCTTGCGCGCCTTTTGGGCTGTGCGGCAAAAAAATTCACAGGCTTTGGGGTTGACGGGTTGGATATTTTTGAAATTGCCGACGAGCCGGGGGAGCGTCTCTTTGAAAAATCCCGCATATTCAGACTTGGAGACGATATAAACATAGAAAGCGGCCGAGCATTGATATTTGCAAACGAGCTGCCTGACGCACTTCCCTTCGACAGGTTTGTAAACCGCTCCGGAGCATGGAAGAAGCGCATGATAGACCCCTGCGGTTTGTCGGAGACCGAGGCGGATTTGCCCGCCGGCGAGTCTGCGGCGCTCGGAGAGTTTTTCCCCGCGCAGTCATATCCGGAGGGATTTTGCCTGGACTATTCTTTTGAGTCTGTCGGGCTGTTCGAGAGGATAATGCGCATGCCCTGGCGCGGAGTGCTGATATTTGCGGACTATTTCCGCACTGCGGCCGAGCTTGCGGATTTTCCCCGCGGCACGGCGCGCGGATATTTTAAACATTCGCAATTTGCGGATTTGTTGGAAGGATACCGTAGGCTTGGCGCGGGCAATTTCGACATGACATTCAGCCCGCCGGAGGAGCCTTTCATAGAGGCCGCCGGGCGGACTGGAGCCTGCGAGGCGCGCTGCGTCTCCCAGGAGAAGTTCTTCGTTGAAAACTGCTTTGAGGCCGTGGACGACATAATAAGAAACGAAGGGCCCTTATCGACGGACAAGCGCTCTCTTGCGGAGCTTATGAGCCCGTCGGGCATGGGGTCGGCATTCAAAATCCTTTATGCGGTAAAAAAATAGGCGCGCAAAAGGCGTTTTTCCCCGCAGAGCCGCCGCATATATTTTATAGCAGAGGCTCTCTCATGGAGAAAATAGGCCCCGCTCAATTTAAAATTTTGAAACTGTCGCCTGAGTTTGGCGTTTTAATTTAAAATGCCTTCTGTCCGGCCGGCTCTGCCGCCGCTAAAACATGGGGGTTTTGTTGGTTCGTGTTTAGTTTTGTTCTTGCTTTGGGGGATTCGGAAATATAACAATCTTAAAAGTTTCTTCGGGGGTGGAAAACATATGGGAGCCTTTTTAAGACTTTTCGCGATTGCGGCGTTTATTGCGCCGTATTTGTCGTTTGCCCAGGGGAAGGTTTTCGATATTGAAAGCGCGTACGAATATGCCCGGGACCGCAGCGAACAGATAAAAATAGCAAAACTGCGGCTCGACATAATGATAAACAACGTAAAGCTCGTCGAATTTAAGTACTACCCAGACATAGCATTGAGCGTCGCGCCCCTGAGCTGGAGGAGCCTAGAGCAGGAGAACCGCTCTCCGGAGTCTTTGGACACTTTGGAGCCTACGGGGTCCGTCGTTCTCAAGGAGCATCTGCCGACAAATTCAGACATAACGCTAAAGTACTCGAACAGCATAAATACCGTCGGAAAGCGCACGGAGAGCTACTCGGCCAGGTTCGACCAGGAGCTTCTAAAACTCGACGCCATAGACCAGCAGATGACTTTGGCCGTTCAGAAGCGCGAGCTTCAGCGCATAGCCAGAATGTCCGTTGAGAGGAATTTTTTAAACTCGTTTAGGAAGGCGTACTACAACTATCTCGAGAAGAAGGAGACTCTCGAGATAGTCAGGAAGAAATCGCGAGAGGAGGAGTTTCTGCGCGACCAGAGCCGCAGGCAGTACCAGGCGGGAATCATAGCAGAGTACAATCTGCTCGACTATATGGTCGACTTCAACGACACCGAGAGCGAGCGCATAAACGCCGAGAACGCCTATGTGATAGCCAGGAACGATCTGTTTTTTACCATGAATCTTGCGCCTGATTCCGAAGTGGAGTTTCTCGGTGTGGGCATAGACGATGCGGCCTCCATGGTTTGGAATATGGACGATATGATGCGCGCTGCGCTCGAGACTAACCTGGACATAAACACTTTCAGGAACTCCCTTCTGACCAGCGAGCTGAATCTGAAGTATCTGTACGACGACTATCTGCCCAGCGTCAAGCTCTACGCCTCTTACGAGAACCAGGAGGAGGAGAACAACTACAATACCCTCGTCGCCAAGACCCGCAACATAACCATGGGAATACAGCTGACGTGGAATTTGTTCCAGGACACTTTCACAACCATGTACGAGGTTTCCAACGAGCGCAACACGGGGCGCATAAGCCAGCTGCAGCTGGACGAGAGCGTGCGTGCGGTGCGCAACCAGATAGTAAACGACATGGCCAACCTCGAGAAGCTCTATGCGGACTATCTTGTCGCCTACGAGCGCGAAAGCTACACCCACAGGGATTTCGACCTATCAAACGACCGCATGAAAACCGGCACCATCTCCGCGTGGGACATGATACGCACGAAGAACCGCTACTTTTCGGCGATGAAGACGAGCATATCGCGCAAGTACGCATTCTTAAGGCAGGTGGCGCAGATGCTCGCGGATTACCCTGTAAACGACGAGATATCCGTGCGCTATGCGTCAATGTCGTCTCGCGGGTATTTTTTAAACAAGGCGCGCGAGGCCGAGGAGAGAAACAAGGAAAAGGCAAAATCCGCGCGCGAGGGTCTTGGAATGGGGGCGGCTGCGCAGGGGTTAAACGTGGGGAAAAGCGCTAAGAGCCGCCCGTCCGTAATTTTGAAGGTTGCGGACAATAATGAGGAATAGGAGGAGCGATGTCGGATAGCAACGGAAACTTAACGCCCCTTATAGAATGTGAAAACCTCGACAAGGCCTATTATCTCGGCAAGGAGGAACTGCTCGTCCTAAAGCATGTGAATCTGAAGATATACAAGGGCGAGTACATGTCCATAATGGGCTCTTCCGGGTCGGGCAAGAGCACGCTTATGAACATAATAGGCTTTCTCGACAGGCCGACGAGGGGCGTCTACAGGCTAAACGGCAAGGACGTCACAAATCTTACCGACGACGAGGAATCCATCATCAGGGGGCGCGAGATAGGGTTTGTCTATCAGACCTTCAATCTTCTTCCGCGCAATACCGCCTACGAGAATGTCGCGCTTCCGCTGTTTTACCAGAACAGGCCGGCGGACAGAAACGTCATAATGCACGCCCTTGAGACTGTCGGCATAGCCGACCGCGCCCGCCACAGGCCCAACGAGCTTTCCGGCGGCCAGAGGCAGAGGGTTGCCATAGCCCGCGCGCTTGTTGCAAGCCCCTCTTTGATACTTGCCGACGAGCCCACCGGCGCTCTCGACAGCCGGACCAGCGAGGAGATAATGGAGCTTTTCACGCGCCTTAACGACAACGGGGTCACGGTGATAATAGTCACGCACGACCCGGAGGTCGCCCACAAGACGCGCAGGGTTGTTCGCATAAAGGACGGAAGGATTACCGAATGAACGGAAGGTTTTTTTCATCGCTGTTTTTGTCTCTCGCCTGCGCGGGCGCGGCGCCTGCCATGTTTGCGGCGGATGACGGCATTGAGCTTATATCGGCGCGCCCCCAGTTTGAGAAGGTTGATGTTGTAATGCGCGCAAGCGGGGTGCTGGATTCGTCAAAATCCATAAACATAAACGCTCCCAGAACGCGCTATCCAAGAAAGCTCGTCACGGTGGTCGACGAGGGGACCCTCGTCAAGAAGGGCGACGTTTTGGCCACATTCGACACCTCCATGATGGAGGAGCGCCTCGAGACATTGGAGTATTCCGGCCTACACGCGAAGTACAAGGATACGGAGATGTCCTTTCAGATAAGCGTCAACGAGAGGGTTGCAACCTACAAGAGCAAGGTAGAGAACGAGAAAATCTCGAAGATAACCTACGACTCCATGGAGTTCGCCCCCGAGATGGAGCGCAAGAAGGCCCTCATACGCCTGAACCAGGCCTCGGCCGACGTCAAGATTGCCGAGAACCGCATACGCCAGGAGGAGCAGCGCCGCGATATACAGCTTAGAAACATACAGGACCAGATAGACCAGAACAGGCGCGACATAGAGAAGCTTAAGGCCGACATAGACAGCTTTACCGTGAAGGCGCCCTCTGAGGGGATAGTCGTCTATCCGAAGATAAAAATATCCGGCGCGGAGCGCAAGGTGCAGATAGGCGACAGCCTATATTGGGACCAATTGTTTCTTACCATACCCAACCTATTTGAGATGGTCGCCAGGGTCGAGGTAGACGAGAAGGACATACGCAGGATAAAGCTGGGCCAGAAGTGCCGCATAATGCTTGAGGCGTTCAGGGACGCGTCGTTTACGGGCGAGGTCTCAAAGATAGAGCGCCTCGCTCAGATAAAGAGCAACAATCCGTACATAAAGATATTCAATGTCGACATAAAGATAAACGAGCGCGACTTGGACAAGCTGCGCCCGGGCATGAACGCGCGCGCCGAGATACTCACAAACAGCTTTGAAAACGCCGCGACTATCCCCCTTGATTTCATACTGCGCGACGGCGGCGCCTACTACATCTGCGCCTTCAAGGACGGCTCCATCGTGCGAGAGGACGTTGAACTGCTGGATTTTACCGACTTTAAGGCCGTGTTGAAATCTGCCCCCAAGCTCGTTCCCGTAAAGCCCACGCCCCAGGTCAGAAAGGCGCTTGAAGGCGGGCGTAAGAATCTGAAACCCGAGTTTATCCCCTACGATGCTCAAAACGGTTAAATTTCTGAAGTACCTGCGCATGTCCCTGCGCAGCCTGCTCGACCACAAGTTGCGCAGTTTTCTGACTGTGCTGGGCATAATATTCGGCGTATCGGCGGTCATAGCTATGACGGCGATAGGCGAGGGCGCCAAGAGAAAGGCGCTAAAGGGCATACAGGAGATGGGCATAAACAACGTGTTTGTATCCGACATGCCGCAGGTCAGGCGCGACGCGTTTGAAAAGGGGGCCTACGTCTCCGACGGCATGAGCCGCTCCGACATGGATTTCATCTTGGCGAGCATAAGCGAAATTACCCGCGCCTCTCCGCTTAAGAAGAAGGAGCTTTTTGTGCAGTCGGAATCCTTCAACGGCGCCATGGAGGTGACGGGCACAGACGGAAATTTCTTTGAGATGCTCGGCCTTTCGGCGGAGTCGGGCAGGCTGTTTGCCGCGGCTGACGAGGAAAATGTCCCCAAGATCTGCGTGTTGGGCTCCTCAGCGGCGGAGAGAATGTTCAAGCAGAGCAGGGCGCTGGGCTCATTCATACGCATAAACGACAGGCACTTTAGGGTGGTTGGCGTGCTGTCTGAAAAGCCGGGATACGACAACGGCGTCTATCTGCTCTGGAACGAGCCCCTCCTTACCGAGACTCTCGCCGCCTTCGAGGCGCCGCTTTCGGGGGCGATTTTCTACATAGACTCCATTCCGTCCATAAGGGCGGTTTCGGAGTTTGTCGCAAAGATACTCAAGCGCAGGCATAGCGCCCTCGACGACTTTGAAATGACGGTTCCCGAAGCCCAGTTGAGGCAGGCGGAAAACACCCAGAATTTGTTCAACTCCATCATGCTTTTGATAACGAGCATATCCCTGATTGTTGGCGGCATAGGCATAATGAACATAATGCTCGCCTCGGTGCTCGAGCGCACTAAGGAGATAGGCATACGCAGGGGCATGGGCGCCACGAAGCTCGACATACGCCAGCAGTTTCTCGCAGAGGCCGTGGTGCTCACAAGCGCGGGGGGCGTAATAGGAATAGTTGTGGGGCTGATGCTCACCTTCGTGATAAAATTTGCAACCGGGTGGGACATGCCCGTCCCTCTCGGGGCGGTTGCTTTGTCTTTTTGCTTCTCGGTTCTCATAGGTGTTGTGTTCGGCTATTATCCGGCGAAGAACGCCTCGGAGATGAACCCTATAGACGCCTTGAGGTACGAGTAGGAGCTTATGGGTAAGTTTGTCCTGGCAGTATTGCTCGCCGCCGCGGGATTCTTCGCGGCGAGGTTCTTTCTTGCCGGCTCCGGGGGCGGATACGCCTCCGGGGAGTTCGCGCCGCTGGAAAGGGCGGTTTCCGCGATGGAGGCAAAGGGCAGCGTGGACACTTTCAAATTCAGCGTGCTGCGCGCGCCGGACAGCAGGTTCTCCCGCCAGATAGTCTGGCTTAAGGAGGAGGGTGCGGAGGTGTCTAAGGGGGAGCTTGTCGCCAAGTTCGACGCTTCGGACATAGCCTTGTACCTCGAGGAGCTGGCCCTGCGCACCCAGACTCTCATAGAGGACAGGGCAGCCTTCGACCTTGCCTGGGACACCACCATGGAGACTTCGGAAAATTCGGTGTCCATGCAGATAGAGACAGTCGCGCTCCAAGATTTGGACGTCGACCAGAAAAAGTACCATGCAACCCTTGTGCGCAAGATGGCTCAGATAAGCGCCAACAACCAGCGCGGATATCTCGGGGCTTTGCAGTCGCGGAAAGACAGGCTCGCGCAGCAGCGCAAGATAGCCGAGGGGTATCAGGACGACAAGATGGAGCGCCACAAGAAAAATATCAAAAAGACCGAGGATCTCATAGGCCTTTACGACATACGCGCTCCGTACGATTCCGTCATAAGCTATCCGCAAATCTACATAGCCGGCATACTCAAAAAGGCCGAGCAGGGAGACAGCCTTGTGCAGCTTCAGGAGTTCGCCCGTCTGCCTGATTTCTCCTCTAAATGCGTGGTATTGCGCCTGCGCGAGGGCGGCGTAAAGATGCTCAGGCAGGGGCAGAAGGTGGAGTTTTGTGCGCGGGCGCTTCCCGGGGAGACGTTTACGGGCAGGGTCAAGAGCTTTTCGGCAACCCCAACAGACGACATCTCGGGGGAGGAATCGCGCAGGTACTTTGAGGCAAACATTGCCTTGGACGAATCCCCGCGGCTTTCGGGGCTTATGCCGGGCATGACGGTTTCCGCGCGCATAATTTTGGGCGAGTTTGAGAATGTGTACGCCATTCCGGTGGACTACGTGTCCGATTCGGGGGACGGCAAAAGTGTGGAGCTTCTCCTGCCGGGCGGCGAACGCCGCATGCGGAGCATAAGCGCCGCGCGCGCCGACGAAAATTTTGTCTATGTGCCGGCCTCAGAATTGGGCGGAGGCATGGTGAAGCTTGTCAGGGGTGCCAAATGAAGAAATTTGCGCTAACGCTTGCTGTGTGCGCTGCGGTTGTCTTTGCCGCGGTACTAATACTCCGCGGGGGGAGCAGGCCGTGCGCGAGTTTCATACCCCGCGAGGGAGATTTTATAGAGACGGTTAAAATGGACGGAGTCATGGAGGCTCTCTACTATGTGGGAATACGCTCGCCCTTGTCACCGTATGAAAAGCAGCTCACCTATCTGCCGCAGGAGGGAACCTTTGTAAAGAAAGGGGAGATTATTGCGCGTTTCGACGTAAGTCCGGTTTTAAACGCCATAGAGCTGAAGGAGGAACTGATGTATTCAAGCCAGTTCGACCTCGAGAACCTCGAGGCGGAATGGGACATGTCCGAATACGAGATGAGCGTGGACATATCCGCAACAAGAAACCAGCTTGGACTGTACTATTCGGACATACAAAGCCTTAAGTTCTACGAGTCTATGCGCTCGCAAATGGCGGATTTGCAGTATTCCTCCGCGCGCTCGCAGTACAACGCCTCGCGCGTCAAGCGCGAGGGCTCGAAGCGCATGAACGAGGACAGGATAAAGCGCCACAAGGGCGTGTTGCGGCATCACGAGTACCGCATATTCCGCGACGAAACCTATCTTGAAGACTACGTCCTGCGCGCTCCGTTCGACTCCATGGTAGTTCTTCCCTACAAACTCATAGACAATAAGTGGCGGCAGTCCGAGGTTGGCGATTTCCTCTCACAGGGCATGGAATTTATGCGCCTGCCGGATTTCTCCACCATGGGGCTTACCCTCAAGATAGAGCAGGCGCTGATAAAGAATATTGAAATGGGTGCGGTTGTGACATTCAGGCTGCTGTCTAGCCCGTCCGAACTTTTCAGGGGAACTATAGACGGAATTTCAAAACTCGCCGTGGAGGACAAATTTCAGAGCCACAAAAAGTTCTTTGAAGTCAGGGTAAAGCTCGACAAGGACACTCCGGAGAACCTCAGAAAAACCCTTCTGCCCGGAATGGTGGCCCTGGCGGAAGTGCCGGTATCCAAATCTGGCGGCTTGTGGCGGGTGCCCAAAGATTTTGTCTATTTGAAAGAGGGCAAAAATTGCGTGCTTGCGCGCCTTAAGGACGGCACGGAGAGCGAATGCGCGGTTAAAGTGTCCTCTGAGGGGTTGGACTGGCTCTATCTCGACTCAGCCGACAACGGCTGGCTGAAAAATACCGCGGAGATTATATCCCGCTGAAGAGCTGGCAGCCCGCCGCTGGCATTTTTTCTTGGATATGGGAAATGCAAGAAACGATTCCCCAAATGCAGGGACTATCCGTTGCCAATTACCAGCTGCGGTTTTTCCTATGCGCGCAAATATGCCCGCAGTTTTCCGCAAAAGCGCCTTCACTCCATGTCTGCCCGCTGGCAAATCCATGCCGAGAAAATAGCCTTATGCAAGGCAAATAAATTCTACCTCGGCAAAGCCGCGTTTGCGTTTTTTAGAAGCCAGCCTGCGGCGCCTGTCTTGTTGGGAGCGGAAAGTATGCGCTTTAGCTCATTTGCGTCGGCAAGGGCTTCGGCGCGCGCTTTGGGGTTGTCCATGCAATAGCGCATGCGCTTTGCCAAAACAGCCGGCCTTGCGGCAAACTGTATGTACTCTAGCAGGGAGGACCCGTTCAAAAGTATGTTGGATATGCCAAGATACGATATGCTCACTATCGGGCGCGCCGCAAGATATGTAAATATGTTCGCCTTGTAGACTATCGCCGCGGGAATCCCCGCGAGGGCGCAATTTAAAGACATGGTTCCCGAGCTCATCAGGGCGGCTTTCGCCCTTAGGGGGAAGGAGCTTGTATCGTCCAGCAGGCTAACCCTGTATTTCAAGTCCGGAAACTTTTTGAGAATTTTCTCGAGAACCGCCTTTATGGTCTGGCTCGGGTAGGGCACTAGCGCCTTCTCTTTGCCGAGCAGGCGCAGAGTCTTAAGCATTATGGGAAATATCCTTCCCACTGCGGCCTTGCGGCTTCCGGGAAGAAAGAGCAGCGGGGAGGATGCGTCGTACTCCACGGGAGAGACATGCCCGGGATCGAGAAAGGGGTGGCCGACAAACTCCGCCTTTAGGGAAGTGTCAGCATAGCAGGCCGTCTCAAAGGGAAATATCACTGCAAGGGAGTCCAGAAGCTCGGCCATTTTAAAGCGCCTGCCGGCCTTCCACGCCCAGATTTGAGGGCTTATATAATATATCGCCCTGACGTTTCCACCGCCTTTTATGCTTATGCCCCGCTTCTTCAACAGGCCCGCAAGATGCAGGTTGAAGCCCGGATAATCCACAAAACACACGGTTTTGGGCCTGTACTTTTCTATCCAGCCGACGATTCTCTCCGCCAAGACCTTGAAAAATCCGTAATTCTTCAAAACCTCGAAAAGCCCGACTACGGAAAATCCCGTCATGTCGAACAAAAGCTGCGCCCCGGCCGCTTCCATCTCCCTGCCTCCGAATGCGCACACCCGCTTTGTGTTGTCCTCCTTGGACAGGGCGCGCAACATTCTTGCGGCCTGCTGGTCTCCAGAGTGCTCTCCGGCTATCAGCAGAATATCGCAGGCCCCGTCTTTCGGTGGCGCAAAAGAACGCGGTATGGAGCTGCTACTTGGCATCGTTCATCATAGCGCGTATCTGCCGCGTTATCTCAAGGGCGACTTCCAGCGCGCGCAGGCCGAGCCTTGCGTCCACCTTCGGGTCGTGGTGGTTCATCACGCAGTCGGCGAAGCTTCCAAGCTCTATCTTCAGCGGCTCCTGCTTTTGCATGGGAACTTCTATTCTCTCGACCGCCCCGTCGACTATCTTTACAACGTGGCCGCTTTGGTTCATCAAATCCAAGGACATGTATCCGCCGGGCTGGAATATCCTTATCTCCCTGAGCTTCTTCAGGCTGACGCGGCTTACATTGAGATTTGCCACGCACCCGTTTTCGAAAACTATTCGCGCGTTGCCTATGTCCTCCCGGCTGCTTATGACGTTTACGCCCACAGCCTCTATCCTCTTTACGGGAGATGCGGCAAGCTTGAGGACTATTCCTATGTCGTGTATCATCAAGTCGAGCACGACGCCCACTTCGGTCCCGCGCGGGTTGAAGGGCGCAAGGCGGTCCGCGGTGATAAATTTCGGATTCTTCACGTGCTCCTCCATGAAGCCCATCGCCGGATTGAAATGCTCTATGTGCCCGACTTGTATTATAAGGTTGCGCTTCTTTGCCTCGGAAATCATCTCCTCGGCCTCCTCCGTTGTGGTGCAGAAGGGCTTTTCCACAAGCAGATGGCAGTTTTGCCTAAGCAGCGGTACGGCCACCTGCGCGTGCTTGTCCGTGGGAACCACCACGCTCACGGCCTCTGCGGCTTCTCCCAGCTGCTCGAGAGAGTCGAACACCCTGCAGCCGAATTTTGCCGCTATCTGTTCGGCGCGCGGCCTGTTGGGGTCGAATACGCCGACCAGCTCCGTATGCTCCAGCTCGGAATAGATTCTCGCGTGGTGCTCGCCCAAATAGCCGACTCCCGCAACCGCGCACAAAAGTTTGCCGTTTTTCATTGTCTATAGGATTGCCTCTTTAAACCCATTTTACAAATACAAAATTCTTCCATGTCAGGCGTTTTTTTGGCGTTTGGCCGGTCTCCGGCTTCGGCCTGCGCGCGGCGCATGCAGGTTAATTTTCTTCATTTTCCCCGGAGCTTTCCCCCTCTGGGGTGGCCTTCTTCACCTCGTTTGATTCTTTGCCTTCGTCAGACTGGCGCATCTCCTTGTCGAAGGACTCCAGAAGCTTCTCCTCGGAGTTGAATATATTCAGGGGCCTTATCGTAACGCCTATGGCCGGGTCTTCTATCTTGCCGCTTAAGAATACCTCAAAGACGCTCATGAAGGGGTCTATCGCCGCGAATATGCGCGAGAGCACGGGCGTGTCCATGGAGCCGAACGGCGATATTAAAAGCCTGCCCTTTATGTCTCCGTTTATAAATTCGTAGTTGGCAAGCCCAGATATCTTTATCTTTGGCCCCGTTATCTCGAGGTTTTTAAACTCCACTGAGCCCTCGCCGACGGAACACTCCGCAGAGGCGTCCGTCACGTCGAATGTGCCCATGTTCGCCCCGAACCTGCCGAGCGTGCGCGATATTGCCCCGAGAAGGTTCAGCTTGCCCAGCTGCGGACTTTGCACCACCGCATTCCCGTTCCCGGATAGCCCCGAAGGGTCGAACAGCGGCCCTGAAAGAGTCATGCTCCCCGAGAGCTTCGCGTCTTCCGCTCCGGCGAAGGCGCCTTTTGCCCCCTTTGCATTTTGATTATTCAGCCTGTCCCGCGCGTCCTGGGCGTTTTCCTCGAGTATTTGCTCGGGCGTCTTGCCTATATCCGACAGGGTTTCGAGAAACTCCCCGACATTTAAATCCTGGCAGTTTAGCGACAGATGCAAAGAGGCCTTTTCCTTGTCGTACACGTCGGTAACCCTTGCCGAGCCGAAAATCTCCCCGTGGCAGGTTTGCGCCTCTATCTCCCCGGCGTCTATCAGGCCTCCCTGCGCGAAGGCGAAAAACGACGCATTGTCGAAATCCACGGCGTCGAGGCACATCTTCCCGTGGGAGTTTATCCGCGCCTCGTACATGTCTTCGGGGGCGTTTGCGTCTTTTGGATTGAACAGCAGCGCGTTGACCTCCGCGGAGGGTCTGTCCGCGAAGGATATTACCTTGAATATCTCCTCCACCTCGCTGCCGGCCAGCGAGATTATCTCGCTTTGAGTGAGCTCGAAACTGCCGTTTAGGGTGTTTTTTTCAAAGTGGGTTATGCCGTTTTTGCCGTAGAGCCATTGCAGGTCGAACTTCGCGCGGCTCTCCCCGTTTTGTATGTCGGCGTCCAGAAGCGCTATTAGGCGCGGATTTACTAGAACGAAGGCCGAGAAGCTTTTAAAGAGGCTGCCGCCGTATTCAACGTCGTCCCCGACCGCTTTTGCAAAACACCAGATGTATTCCGGATGCCCCCATCTTCCCTCCACAAATACGTCGGCCTCTGGGGCAGATTTTTCAAAGCGCGTGGTCTTGAATATTCTCGTCCACCACGGGGCCATGATGCCTGCTATGCGCATGGGCATTATCCCGCCTTTCAGCGCGAAAGAATAGGTGCCGTCCGATATGTTCTGAAAGACGTCTCCGCCTATGAGCCAGCCTTCGCGCGTCTTTATGGAGGCTCCATCCGCCCTGAAAACCTTATCCTCTGTGTCGAAACTTAGCTTCGAGGACATCTCCTCGACGGGTATTCCCAGAAATGAACAATCCTGCGCAAACATGTCCGCGCGTATTTTCGCCTGCATGTTTCCCTCTCCGCGCGGAGGAAATATGTCGCAAATGCCGGATATGTGCACGGGCCCGTTGAAACTTGTGCCGCGCAGCTCTTTTACATGCGATAACGAAGGATGCCTTATGAGCGCGTTGAAGTCTGCTCGCGAGTCGAACTGCACCTGCAGCCTTTCGGAATTTCCGCGCAGGTCGGCCTCGAAGGAACCGTCGCCGTGCCTGAAGAAAATCCGCCAGCCGTCCGTGGCGTCTGCTGCGGAGAGAGTGTCCTTCGAGGCGCTTAGGTTTTTTATCCCGAGCTTTGACGCCTTGAGGGTGTCGGCGGAAAGCGCCGCTTGCCTCGCGGAAAAGCCTCCTGCAGAGAGCCTTTTTTTAAAACTTTTCACCTCCAACAGCGCGGAGAATTCCGAGCAGCCGACCTCCAATTTCTCCCCGGGAATTGCGGCTGTCAACTTCTCCACCCTCATGACGACTCTCGCATAGTCGGCGCCGGGTTTGTCCAACTTTAAATCTACCCGGGGCCTTGACAGAACAACGGGGTTTTCTTTTAGAAGCCCTTTGTATTTCTCCGCCGTGAAGACGGCCTCCGCAAAGGTTCGGGCGTCCGGGGAGGCGTCTATGCTAAGCTCCAGCACGGGTGAGTCGAACCCGTCGAACAAATTTGCCGCCCCCGCTATTTTCTCGCAGGCGCTATCCCATCTGCGGCTCAGGCTCTCCGCTTTGCCCGCCCCCGCCGCGGCTTTCCCGCCGCCGGAAGGGAGAAACCCCAGGGAGCCCGCATCGAAGCTCTTTGGAACTATCGCGCCCATTCTGACCTTCAGGGCGCCCATGTTGGCGCTCGCCCTTTTTAAAATGAAATTTCCCCGTCTCCGGATTATGAGCGCGTTGATTTTCTCGACCGCCGCCTTCTCGTTATTTCCTCCGTATAGCGCGGCGTTTTTTAGCAGCAGGAGATTAGGCCTGAATGTGGCGCTGGCCAACTTTGCTATGTCTATGCCAATCTCGAGCCGTTCGGCCCTGAAGACGGTATTGTTGCCGTCCAAGAATCCGGCGGATACGCCTATTAGAACGATTCTGCCATCCAGCCCCACATAGGCGCGTTCGGCCGTAAATGCGAACCCGTTTTCGCTGGCGTATTCCGATATGTAGTTCTTCAGAAACCCGGGCACCGGCAGGTCTTTGCCCGAGAAATACAAGGCCAGCCAACCCGACTGAATCGCAAGCATTGAAAACAAAAGCAAATTTGCCGCGCAAGACGCCGCGCGCGACAAAACCCCGCCGCGCCTCGACGGAAAATGCCTCTGTCCCTTGAAAATCACTTATTTTCTTCGGGCTTCTTCGGCGCCGGAGCCGCTTTCGCCTTTTCGATTACTTCCGTTTCAAATTCAAATAAGGCGTTGATGAGTTTCTGGGGAATGTTGAACACATTCGGGCAATCCTCAAATCCGCCGAACTGTTCGGTTCCTCCGCTGCGGTCGGCGAGATAGTATTTGTAGGTCTGGTTTATGGTCTTTCCCGTTCCGGGAAGGCTCGCGGTAATCTCGAGAACCCAATGCCATTTAACAAATTCCCCCTTGGCGTTTTTGAATCCGTCGGCAGCAAACGCGCAGTCCTCGAACTTTTGCGCGACAAAATTCCTGCCGTATCCGGCTATGGTCTGTGCCGCCGAACGTTTCCTCTTGTCCGAAATTTCCGCGATTTGCGCGGCCAAATTGGAGCCAGGCTTTGCGGTCAATTCAAATACCGTCTGCGCGTTTTCAAGGTAGGTCAGCTTTATTCCCCTTATCTCCGCCTTCTCGGGCAGGGCGTTTATTATTCTTGAGCGGTAGTCCAGCGGAGTTGCCGGGAACTCCTTTATTATGCCGACGGGAATTCCGTATACGTTCGAGCCTCCCTCCAAAGCCGCATACGCCAAGGAGGCCGCCCCGTATTTGTATGTTGAGCCGATCAGCAGGGCCTTCTCAGTCTTGTCGTCGAAGGACAGCGTTATCTTAAGGACGGGGTTGTCCAGCCCGTAGGATTTGAAATCCGCCTTTGAGTTGTCTGAGGCGAAATCTATCGCCGATAGGTTGGACAGCGTTCCCAGAAGTTCCGTCATTTTCACGGAGTCCGCGGGAATGTTGCCTCCCGAACCCAACAGCTCCCACTTCCCGTCTTTGAGGCTCCTTATCTTGACGGAGGATTTCCCCGATTCTATATCAACCCCGGATATTGATGGGGTGTCGAATCTCATGAACTTCCTGTCCCTCAGAGAGGTCTTTAGCGACTCGAGGTTCTTAAATGCTCCGGCGTCGAGAGTAAACACCGTGGGGTTATCCTCCAACTTTGCGTACACCAGGTCTGAATCGGGCACTGGCGAGCCCACCAGCAGCGTCTGCCTGCGGTTTACGCCCTGCAGGGTTATCGAGAGGGGAAAGGCTCCTATGTCCAGATCTGCAACCGCCTTGCCGTCCGACACAAAAGACTTGGCCGACAGCGCGCACAGCGAGCTTATGAAAGCCTCCACTGCCTTGTTGTTGGCTTCGGCCGCGACGGGGGATTCAAACTTCCATCTCGGGCCGTCCTTTACTAGCCCTATGCGAAGGAACCTCGATGCCGACGACTCCGCCGACCCGTGCCGCGGTATTCTTATCGAGATTGTCCCGACCTCAAACCTCGGTATCTCAAAGACGTTCTGCGAACGCAGGCGGTCTATGTCTATCGCGAGGCTCTCAACAAGCTCCCTGTCCACGACGATTATCCTGCCGAGGGCCTCGTCGAGCATGTATATCCTGTTCCCTATGGGGGTTGCCTTGCCGACCTTGAGCGTCGTGGTCTTTTTGTCGTCCCCGAACTTGAATATGAAGTTTGGCGCGTCGAGGCCGTAGTCCGCCAAAGTCTGCCCGTGGGACTCTATCTCCGAAACCGGAAAGCTCGTCTGCCCGTCCAGATATTCCAGCTGGCTTTTTATCCTGTTTACCGCGAAGAAATTCGCCGGCCAGGATATGGGCTTTACTATGCGCCAGCGGTTGTTCTCGCGGCGTATCAGGCGCGGGGAATCCAGGCTCTTGCCCTCGACTTGCAGCATGGTAAAGTCGGCCATGGGGCTCGCGGCGGCCGCCTTCTGGCGCGGCGAGCGCTCTAGCATCCATATTGCGCCAAAGACGATAATATTCAGCAGAAGAAGAACTATTGTAAGTTTGTTTCTCATTTTTTTCTGCGTCCTCCCTCTATTTTCTCACAAAGTAAACCAGTATGCCTATGAGCCCGACGCCCAACGGAAGCAGGCTGAATTTCAACGCTAAATTTTTCAAATCCGAACGGCTCAACGTCAGGGAATAACTCTGCGTCTTGCGGGGGGCTATGTTCAAGGTGACGTTGTCGTCGAACATCCAGTTTACTGTGTTAACCGCAAGCTTTGCATTGCCCAGCCTCCCGAAACGTTTGTTGGCTATGAAATTGTCGTCGCCGAAAACGGCCACGCGCCCGCCGGGTATGGTCAGCCCGAGTTCCGACCCCCCGCTGCGGCTGGCAACCATCGCAAGGGGAAGCGGGCCGGGCAAGTCGGTGCTTTCGTCGTACTTCTGGACTCCTCCCTGCATGTACGACTTCTCCCCCCAGCTTGTCTCCGCGCTGAGTATTATCGGGAAAATTTTTAGGTTGTCGTCTATGGGGGCGCCTATGTCCTCCCTCACGGGACGCACGGACCCGAACTGAACGGGCAGCTGCGCGTCTATCAGATATTTTACTATCGGGTGCGGATTCTGCGGGAAGCGCCTTGCTATGAGGTCCCCGTCGGAGGACTCGTAGTCCGAGGAAGTGTCTAGCACGAGCATGTCGTTGCTCATTATCCCCCACTCGAACAAAACCTCCTCAAGGCCGTGCAGGGAACCCAAATCCAGAAATATTGCCGCCTTTCCCTTGGCGTTTGAAAGATACTTTCTTATTGCGTCTATCTCGCGCGGAAGAAAGCTCGCCTGGGGGGAGGCTATTATAATCAGCCCGGCGTCGTCGGGAACCTGCTTTGACAGGCTCAAATCCAAAGTCTCCACCTCGTAGTTGAGGTTCTTTAGATATGCCGCAAACTCCGAAAGCCCCCTCGACGGAGACGTGTCCGTAGGCGACATCTCCCCGTGCCCTTTTAAAAAGTATATCTTTTTGTCGTTGGGGTTTGTCACGGAGATTATCGCGCCCGTTATTGCCTGTTCTCCCCTAAATGCCCTGTCCTCGGCGGAAATTTCGTACAAGTCGGGCGAGTACAGCTTCTTGAACCTGCCGCCGGCCGATATTATCACGCAGGAGTCTATATCCTTCCCGAATTTCGTCGACAGGCTCTCCGCCAGGCGGGACTCGAAATGCGGATCCACAATCCTAAGCTTTATCTTTCCGTTCTTCCCGAAGGAAGACTCGTATTCGTACCGCCTCAGGAGCGCCGTTATCTGCCTGTATTCCTGCTCGTTCTTGGTGTTTCTCTCCCCCTTCGAGAATGTCGAATATATCTCCACGTCCTCCGGCAAATTCAGCATGTGCGCCGCGCTCTCCGGCGATAGGGAGTTTACCTTGTTGGCGGAAAGATCGTACTTGTAGTAGTGCCGCGCGGCGAGAAAGTTTAGCGCAACCACGAGTATCAGGCCAAGCACTATCTGCGCGGCGAGATTTATCTTCCTTATCCGCCTGACAAAGCGGAAATCCTCAAAACTCCGTCTCACGATTTAGCCTCCGTTATAAGCGACGTTATGGCAAACAGCAAGACCGTCGCGCTGAAATACAGGAAAAACGGCCTGGTGTCGAATATCGACGCGCTGAAATCCTCGAGCTGCCTGAAGGGCTGCAGATAATCCGCCGCGCCCGCCATATACGTTCCCCAGGCGCTCTCCGTCTCGGGGGCGAGCTTCATCATCATGCCCACGCCGACTATCGCCAGGAAAAGTATGCAGAAACTCAGCATGCCCGCCACCAGAGTGCTGCGCGTCAGCGAACTTGAAAATATCCCTATGGCCACATACATCGCCCCGCTCGCAAATATGAAGGAATACCCCGTAAACATCTGCGGCCACGAGAATATCCTCTCGTCGGAGGCCGCCTGCGGCAGGCTGAAAAACAGTATCAGCGGATACGCCAAAGTCAGCGACCACAGGAGGATGTAGAATATGTAGCAGGCCAGGTATTTTGAAAGCACTATCTGCCATGCGGAAACCGGAGTGCTCATCAGCGCCCCCAGAGTGCCCATTCTCCTCTCCTCGGCAAGGGAGCGCATCGTCAGCAGCGGAACCATGAAAAGCACCGGCACCCAAAACGTGGACAGAAACGTCTCCATCGGCGATATCGCCGTGGTGGAAGAGCTTATCTCCTCCACGCACAAAAGATACATCAGCGCCATGAAGCTTAAGAACAAAAACGCCGCAACATACGTCGACGGAGCTATGAACATCAACTGTATCTGGTGGCTTAAAAGAGCTTTGAACCTTCCCATAATATCTATTCCTTCGCGGGCTTTTTCATGACCTGTTCCCAACTGCGGCGCGTGGCCGCCATGAACACCTCCTCGAGGCTCGGCTTGTCCAGCGCAACTTCCCTGAGGCAGCATTCGGGCGTGGACGAAAACTCTCTGACCAGCTTCTCCCCCGCGCTCTCCTCCAGAGGCGTCTTCACCGTATAGCGGTAGTATCCGTCGGCGTCGGCAAGCTCGGCATCGACGGAGAAATCCGCCTTTGGCAAAATGTTCTTGAGCCTTTTGCCGAACTCGTCGGGCTGAAGCTTCAGTGAGACCTTGTGCCTGTTCATGGGCAGAAACTCCCTCCTTAGCGCCTCCGGAGAACCGCTCGCCACTACGCAGCCCTGGTTTATTATTATCGCCCTGTCGCAAACCAACTCTATCTCCGGAAGTATGTGCGAGCTTATTATCACAGCCATTCTGCCCCTCAGGGATTTTATAAGCTCCCTTATTGCTATTATCTGGTGGGGGTCGAGGCCTATGGTGGGCTCGTCCATTATTATGAGGTCCGGCTCGGCAAGTATGGCGTCTGCTATTCCGACCCTCTGCTTGAAGCCTTTGGACAAATTCCCTATTATCTTTCGCGCGGCTTTGTGCCTGAGCTGGCAGATGTCCATCACTTCGTCGACTCGCTCTGCCAGGCGCCTGCCGTCCAGCCCCTTAAGCCTGGCTCTGTAGCGCAGATATTCCAAGACCCTGACGTCCTCGGGTAGGGGGTTGTTCTCCGGCATAAACCCTATGTGGCTCTTCGCCTTGTCGGGATATAGCGCCACGCTTATTCCGCACACGTCAACAGTGCCGCTCGTAGCCTGGCTGAGGCCGGCTATTATGCGCATCGTGGTGCTCTTGCCCGCGCCGTTGGGGCCCAGAAACCCTAAAATCTCGCCCTTTGCAACCCTGAAAGAGACGTTGTCTATGGCCTTTATCGCGCCGTAGGATTTTGTCAAACGACGCACTATCAACGCGCTTTGAGTCTGCGTCTCGGGAATCTCTTGCATCTTGTATTGTCCGAACTTGCCCAGAATCTTCGGCGGCCTTCTTTTATTGGGCAGCCTTCTTATTTATATAATTTTTGATGTCCCCGAAAGTCTTCAGCTTCATCGCCTCTTCGGTGTCTATGGAAATTCCTATGGAATCCTCAACCATAAGGACCACTTCCATCATGGTAAGGGAGTCCAAGCCAAGCTCCTGGGCCAGAACCATGTCGTCCGACGGATCCTTGAGCTTACCGCGCATCGACGGGTCCGCAAAACGCTCCAGAATACCTAGAACTATTGCGTTTATTTTGGAGACGTCGCCCGTTTTTCTGAATGCTATTGCCGCCTCTACAGTCTCCGGCGAGCAGCGTTTCATATTTTCGCGCAAAATTTCCTCGTCTTGGGGGGTAAATTCTTTTGTATTCATACCTGTTTTAAAGTGCATATTTTTGCCATAATATCAACATCTTATTTTGGGCATACATACATATGAACGCCGTGATATTCAAAGACAGCCGCGAGGCGGATTTGCTCCCTTTTTCCGACGAAAGGGCAAAACATCTTCGGGAGGTGCTAAAAGCGGAGGACGGCGCGGAGGTGTATGTGGGCATAGCCGGCGGCGATTTGGGCGTAGCGCGGCTCGTAAAAACAGAGGCCGGATATGTGTTTGCGCGGCCGTGGAGAATAGTAGGCAATCCAAAGGGCGTAAATATTTGCCTGTGTGTTGCATACGCGCGTCCGCAGATAACAAAGCGCGTGCTTTTTGACGCGGCGAGCATGGGTGTAAGATACATATATTTTTACCCCTCCGAAAAGAGTTTTGCCGCATATGCGAAAAGCTCCCTTTTTGCCGGGGGCCTATGGAGGGATTCCTGCATTGCGGGGCTTGCGCAGGGCTGCAGAACGGATATGCCTAAGGTGGACTTCTTCGAGTCTTTAGAGGAGATGGCAGATTCCGTCCTAAAATTAAATTTGCCGTCTCCGCGCGCGCTGATAGCGCCGGATTTGTACGAGGCAACGGTCGATATAAAGGGGGCGTTTTCCGTTCCCGGCGCGGGCCGCGCGCGCTCGGCCGTCTTTGTTTTGGGTTCCGAACGGGGGTTTTCTGCTGCCGACAGAAATTTTTTGCGCTCGCGCGGGTTTGTGCTGGCGAGTTTGGGCGGAGGGGTTTTGCGCACAGACACGGCCGCGGCGTGCTGTTCGTTCTCGGCGGGCCTATTTCTTGAGGATTAGCATGCCCCTGCGGCTTGGGGCGCAGCCCTCAATTGTTTTTCCGGCCTTCCGCCGGGCGGGCTGCGGCGGATTTTGAAGACACAATAGGCTTGCGCGGGAGTATATATGGGCTACTCTTGTATTAGTTTTATTTTTGGAAATTTGAAAAATGGAAAAAGGTTCCGACTATCTGCAAAGCGCGCTCGAGAGAAAAGACGACGAGATAGACGCGTCTTTGCGCCCGCTGGGGTTTGACTCGTTCAAGGGGCAGGACAAGACCGTCGAGAAACTCAGGGTTATGGTAGGCGCCGCAAAACGCAGGAGGGAGCCCTTAAACCATATACTTTTATACGGCCCCCCCGGGTTGGGAAAGACAACTTTGGCGTTTATACTCGGCCGCGAGATGGGTGCGGGGGTAAAGGTGTCGTCGGGGCCCGTGATAGAAAAGGCTTCCGATCTTGCTGGGCTTCTTACGAACCTCGAGGAGGGCGACATTCTCTTTATCGACGAGATACACAGGATATCCCGCAACGTGGAGGAGTTCCTCTACAGCGCCATGGAGGATTTCCGCATAGACATAATGATAGACCAGGGGCCCAACGCCAGGAGCGTGCGGCTGAACATTCCGCGTTTTACGCTCGTGGGCGCCACAACCCGCACGGGTATGCTCACTCCGCCGCTGCGCAGCCGTTTTACGCTCAAGACGAGGCTGGACTATTATTCCCGGGAGGATTTGAAATCCATCGTAAAGCGCTCGTGTCGGCTTTTGGACATTCCCGTTGACGACGGCGGGGCCGACGAAATCTCCCGCCGCGCGCGCGGAACTCCGCGCATAGTCAACAACCTTGTGCGCTTCACCCGCGACTACGCCCAGGAGCGGGCCGACGGCAAGATTACCAAATCCGTGGCGAAGGCCGCCTTGGAGCTTCTCGAGATAGACTCCAACGGGCTCGACGATATGGACAAGCGCATACTGCGCACCATGGCCGACAACTACAAGGGAGGTCCCGTGGGGGTCGGCACCATAGCCGTTGCCGTGGGCGAGGAGGCCGACACCATAGAGGAGGTTCACGAACCTTTCCTGATTCAGGAGGGCTACATACAGCGCACTCCGCAGGGCAGGGTGCTCACCCCCAAGGCGTGGCGCACGCTTGGAATTAGCGGAGTGGAGCAGGGCGAGCTTTTCGAGTAGGCGCGTTTTCATGTCCGGGCATGTCGCAGACTACATAATTGTCGGGCAGGGCATAGCCGGCTCCATGCTGGCTTTGGAGCTTGCCTCTTTGGGGCGTAGTGTTGTTGTTTTCGACGACTCCCACCGCTTGTCGGGCGCCTGCCTTGCCGCGGCGGGTGTTTTGAACCCCGTGACGGGTAAGCGGCTTGTAAGAAGTCCCCTCGCGCGCGAGGCCCTTCCTTTCGCCGCCCAAAGATACGCCGCTTTGGAGGCCCTATTGGGGGCAAAATTCTTCCACAGGCGGCGCATACTTGCGCTCACCGTTTCTCCCGAGCAGGGGCGCGAGCTTGGCGAAAGGCTCGGCGACCCTTCATATGCTGATTTCCTCTCGGGGCCAAATCCGCCCGGCTTTTTTTCTTCGCGCAATTTTCGCGACGAGTTCGGCTCTTTTTTCATAAACCGCAGTGCCTGGGTTGAGCCTCCGGTTCTTATGGAGGCCCTTGAAAAATATTTTGAAAACTCGGGTATTTTAATAAGGCAATACTTCGATGCCCGCGCCCTTAAGGGCGTCTCGGGCGGGGTGGATTACTGCGGGCTTACCGCGCGCGCGGCGATATTCTGCGGCGGCTTTATCGACGCGCGGAACCCGTTTTTCAAATGGCTGAATTTCCGTCCGGCAAAGGGCGAGATTTTGTCTCTCGAACTGCAGGATAAGGATTTTCCTGACGACATAGTCCATAAGACAAAATGGATAATGCGCTCTCCCGGAGGCTTTCTGCGCATGGGGTCAACCTGGGACAGGGCTTGTCTGGACTCCCTGCCCACGGCGGAGGCCAGAAGAGAACTTTTAGGCTGGCTTGGAAAATTTTTCGTAAACCCCAAGCTGGTTGCCGGAGACGTACTTTGCCATACGGCCGCGGTGCGCCCGTGCACGGCGACTACGCGCCCCTTTGTAGGCTTTCACCCGCTGGACGAAAGAATTGCGATATTCAACGGTTTCGGCTCTAAAGGCTTTGCGCTTAGCCCTTATTTTGCGCGCATGTTCGCGGAGCATATCACGCTCGGCAAGCCGCTGGACCCCATATGCGACATACGCCGCACAAAGTGCGCGCGCGTAAGCTTCGGATCATCTAAGAATGCTGAGGGCGTGCTTTAGCCTTTCGACGAAATAGGCGGCCTCCTCCAAAGTGTTGTAAAACGTAAAAGACGCCCTGCAAGTGGAGGGCACCCCGAGGGTTTTCATTAGCGGCTCCGCGCAGTGGTGGCCCGTCCTTATGCCTATGCCCCCGGCGTTGAGCAGGGAGGAAATGTCGTGCGGGTGCACGCCTTCGGCGGCGAAAGATATTATCGCAAGCTTGCCTTTTGCCCGCCCGAAAATTTTAACGCCGTCTATCTTTGAAAGCTCCGCGGTTGTAAATTCAAGAAGTTCCTCCTCGTGCGCGCGCGCGCCGTTTTTGTCGAGGCTTTCCATGTATTGGGCTGCCCTTGCGAAGCCCACGGCGCCGGCTATGTTTGGGGTTCCCGCCTCGAACCTCTCGGGCGAGGGTCGGAATGTAGTGCCCTCCCACGAGACGGAATCTATCATGTCTCCGCCCCCCTGATAGGGCGGCATTGCGTCCAAAAGCTCGGTTCTGCCTATCAGCATTCCTATGCCGGTGGGCCCGTAGCACTTGTGCCCGGAAACGGAGATGAAGTCGCAGTCGAAATCCCCGAGGTTTGCAAGGTAGTGCGGCGCGCTCTGAGCCGCGTCCATGCTCAGTGCCGCAGGGCTGTACTTCCTTACAAGTGCCGATATCTCCCCCAGAGGGTTTACCGTTCCAAGCACGTTTGAGGCCTGCGCCACCGACACTATCTTTGTCCTTGCAGAAAGCTTAGACTTAAAGTCGTCAAGGTCCAAAGACCCGTCTGGCAGTATGTTCGCCGCGCGCACGCGCGCGCCGGTTCGCAGGGCTATCATCTGCCAGGGAACTATGTTTGCGTGGTGTTCCATCTGCGTCAGGAGTATTTCGTCTCCCTCTTTGAGGTTCGCGGCGCCGTAGCAGGCGGCTACGAGGTTCAAGGACTCTGTCGTGCCCCGCGTAAAAACTCCTGTAAAATCTTTTGGCGCCCCGAAGAAGCCGCAGAGGGTTTTTCTCGCGTCCTCATAGGCCTGGGTTGCAGCCATGCTCAGCGCATGCGCGCTGCGGTGAATGTTGGAGTTCTTGTCCCTGTAGAAATCCACTATTGCGTCTATGACGCATTGCGGCTTCTGCGCCGTTGCGGAGGAATCAAGATAGACAAGCTTCTTGCCGCCCTCGAGAGTCTTTGAGAGAATCGGAAAGTCTTTCCTTACTTTTTCTACGTCGAAGCCCATAATATTTCTTTTATTACTGTAATTACACGAAAAATCCCCTCCGTTAAAGCAAAAAATTCTTCTTAAGGCTTATAGAGCGGGGGAAATTTCCTCCATATTGGTATATTCTTTGGCGCTTTTGTTCCGCCGTGGCCATTGCTTCTGAAGTGGCCTTGAATGCCAAGCGTATGGGTAAAAAAGAACGAGCCTCAGCTATGCTGAGGCTCGCCTTATTATATATGATGGGGGGGGAGGAAAAATTGTTTTATTGTGCCGCTATTAAGAAACATTATTGGCCGCTTGGCAAGAAAAATTTTCAAAAAAAATAAAAATTTTTTCTTCGCCCTATTTTTCTGTGGAATCCGCCGCGGCCTCCAATAGAGGCATGTTTTTGCAACAATATTGATGCTATATACTTAATTCTTAAGGTTCGGCCTCCAGGGCTTTTGGCCGGGAGTTCTCGGCTCAAGGAACTTTGCGCCCGTTTCGGCATACCACAGATGGAGTTTCTTGCGCAAATCGTCGCGCATTTGAGGATTTTCCGCGGCGAGATCTTTGTTTTCGGAAATGTCTTTTGCGATGTTGTAAAGCTCTACGCGCCCGTCCTCAAAATCCTCCAAAAGCTTCCAGTCTCCCTGCCTTATGGCAGCTCCGGGGAATCCGCCCTGGTTTGAATAGTGCGGATAGTGCCAGAAAATTGCCCTGTCGGGAAGAGTTCCGCCTTCCAGGGCCTTTCTGAGGCTTATTCCGTCCGTTTTGTTTGCAGGCACTCCGGCGAAGTCGCAAAGGGTGGCGTAGAAATCCACGTTCGATATGGGAATGTCGCATTTGAAGTTGGCCCGCCCGCCCTTGCCGTTTATAAATTTATTCGGTATGGAAATTGCGGTGGGCACCCTTATGCCGCCCTCGTACAGCCACCCTTTGCCGCAGCGCAAAGGGGCGTTGCTTGTCGAAAACGCCTCGCCCGTTGAAAGCCCGCCGTTGTCCGAGGCAAAGATGATTATGGTATCGTCGTAGAGGCCGTTTTTCTTAAGGGAGTCAACCAGGCGCCCCACGCAGGTGTCCAAAGCCTCCATCATAGCGGCATATTCGGGAGAATCCTGCACGAGCTTGTCCACCCTTGCCGAAGCCACAGGCCACACCTGCCTTTCGCGCCTGAACTCCTCCAGCCCGCTCCTGTTTATTCCCGCGCGCTTTTTCCTGTATTTTTCAACCAGGGCTTTTTCGCTCATGAGAGGGGTGTGCACAAGATAGTATGCGGCCATTATGAAAACCGGTTTGGAGGCGTCGCGCGAGGAGATGTATTTGCAAATCTCGTCCGTGAGCCTGTAGGGCAGGTATTCGCCCTTGGGTCCGTCCTTGAGCGCGGGGTTGTTGTAGGGGGAAAAGTAAAAGTTTTTACCGGCTGGCATTCCGTAGCCGCAGCCGCCGAAATTTATGTCGTACCCGCAGTTTTGAGGCATGCATTCGGGATTTTTCCCCAGGTGGTATTTGCCCGCGAAGAAAGTGTCGTATCCGGCGAGCTTCATCATCTGGGCTATGGTACGCTCCCCGCTCATGTTTTCGGTAAGCTCTGCGGGGGCGAATTTGCCTTCCCTCTTGCCGACGAGAAAGTTCGTTATGCCCGAGCGCGCCGGATACTTGCCCGTCTCTATGGAGTATCTCGACGGCGAGCATACGGGGCTCGACGCATAGGCGTTTGTAAATACAACTCCCGAATTCGCCAGCGAATCTATGTTTGGCGTCTCGTAAAACGTATTGGGATTGTTGAAGCCGACGTCCGCCCAGCCCAGGTCGTCCGCAAGTATGAACAGCACGTTGGGCTTCTTCGGAGTGGCGTTTTTATCTTCCGCCATTGAGGAGGCTGCGGAAAGCAGTATATACAAAAAAGCCGCAATGAAAGGAATATAGGATATTCGCATGGCAGGCACTCTAATTATGGTGCCGTGCCGTTGTCAACGCGCATTTGCGGGCGCTTTCCGAAGGGGCTAAAAAGCGTCTCCTGGGTTTTAGAATTTGTCCAGGCTGCGGTAGTTTATAGCCTCCATAAGATGCGCGGAGCCTATGTCTTCGGAGGAGTCTAAATCGGCTATTGTGCGCGAGACCTTAAGTATCCTGTCCCACGCCCTCGCCGACAAATTTAGCTGCTTCATGGCGGAAAGCAATATGCTTTCCAGCTCCGGCGAAAGCCTGCAGTGCTCCTTTATAAGGCGGGTGTCCATCGCCGAGTTTACCTTTGATACCATGCCTTTTTCCGCCGCGAACCTTCTCCTTTGAATCTCCCTTGCGCCGAGCACCCTTTGCCTTATCGCGGCGCTACTTTCCCCGCTTTGCCCAGAGGATATCTTCTCTAGCGGCAGGCTTGGAACCTCAACATGCAAGTCCATTCTGTCTATCAGCGGCCCCGATATCCTTGCGCGGTAGCGCGCTATCTGCGCGCTTGTGCACGAGCATTTCTTGCGCGCGTCCCCGAGGTATCCGCAGGGGCAGGGGTTCATTGCCGCGACAAGCATAAAGCGGCAGGGCAGCGCTATCTTTGCCGCCGCGCGCGATATTACCACAACGCCGTCTTCGAGCGGCTGGCGCAAAACCTCAAGAACGTTTCTGCCAAATTCGGGCAGCTCGTCCAGGAACAGCACGCCGCCGTGGGCGAGGGATATTTCCCCCGGCTTGGGCGATGTTCCGCCGCCTATGAGGCCTACATCGCTTATGGTGTGGTGCGGCGAGCGGAATGGGCGCTCCATCACGGCGTCCTGCAGCCTTTGGGTAAGCCCCGAGGCCGAATATACGCCCAGTATCTCCAGGAACTCCTCGTGGGAGGGCTCCGGCATTATGGACGGAATGCGCTTTGCTATCATGCTCTTGCCGGTTCCTGGGGAGCCTATCATAAGCAGGTTGTGCGCTCCAGCAACGGCGACTTCCGCGGCCCTCACGGCGCGGGATTGTCCTTTGACATCGGCAAAATCTGGCAGATTGCGCGCTGTATGGCGGAAATTGAAAAGGGAGTCTTTGGCGGATATTCTATCCAAAGGGCCTTTGCCCGACAGAAAGTCTGCCACCTGGGAGAGGGAGTCCGCGGCATAGACGTCAACCCCCTCCACGAGGGCGGCCTCGTGCGCGCTTATGCGCGGCAGAATCAGCCTTCTTAAGCCGGATTTGCGTGCCATGAGCGCGAGGCTCACCCCGCCGCAAATGGCCCTTACGCCTCCCGAAAGCCCGAGTTCGCCGGCTATGGCGGTGTCCTCGAAGGCTTCCTGCGGTATGGCGCCGAGATTTGATATTATGCCCAGGGCTATGGGAAGGTCGAATATGGGGCCTTCCTTTCTCACGTTCCCGGGGGCGAGGTTTACCGTAAGCCTTGCGGGGGGCATTGCGTATCCGCTATTTGCAAGCGCGGAGGACACCCTGTCCAAAGACTCCTTCACCGCCGCGTCGGGAAGGCCCACTATGAAGGCGCGGGGCTCTCCCATTGAACCCGTGTCAACCTCAACGTCGACTCTCAGCGCCTCTATCCCTATCAGGGCTCCCGAATAAACTCTCGACAACATAACCCCGCTATGCTTTATCTTTGAGGCTCGTTTTCAAGCACAAAAAACTCCGCGCATGCTCCAGATGAAAGCCAATATTTCCTCTATATTTAAACTGTCCGAGCGCAATACGGATTTTAAGACGGAGTTTCTCGCCGGCCTTACAACCTTTGCGGCAATGTCGTACATAATAGCCGTAAACCCGGCGATTTTATCGTCGACTGGCATGGACAAGGCGGGGCTGGTTACCGTCACCGCGCTTACATCGGCCCTCTCCTGCTTTGTGATGGCGCTTCTTACAAATATGCCCATAGCCGTCGCCCCCGCCATGGGCACAAACACCTATTTTGCGCTTATAATCTGCGCGCAGATGGGCTTGGATTGGCAGTCGGCCTTGTCCGTGACGTTTTACAACGGAATATTTTTTCTTGTAATATCGCTTACGGGATACAGGGAGAAAATAATATACGCGATACCCAAGCCCCTGCTTACGGGTCTCCAGTGCGGAATAGGCCTTTTTATAATGTTTCTTGGCTTGCGCGGCGCGGGGATAATAGTTTCTGACTCTAAAAATATGCTCGCCGTGGGCGACATAATTTCCCCCAACGGGCTTTTTGTGCTTTTGGGGCTGGCGCTCATGGCGGGGCTGGTGTGCCGCAAGGTTAAGGGAGCGATAATATTTAGCATCTTGGCGATGACCGTCCTGGGGTTTTTCGTACGCGGCTCGGACGGGGAATTTATAGCCTCCCCGCCCGATACTCTGTTCTCGGTTCCGCACGGGATATCCCAGACCTTCCTTGCGCTTGACTGGACATACCCTTTCAGGGACTTCCGCACGGCTTTGCCCGTGATTCTTACTTTGCTTTTGCTCGACATGTTCGACACCATAGGAACGGTTGTCGCCCTGGGGCGCAGGGCCGGGTTTATGGACGACAGGGGGCGCATGCCCAAGATGGGCTCAATCTTATCCGCCGACGCCATAGCCACAATAATAGGCTCGCTTCTTGGCACGTCCACTGCGACGTCTTTTGTTGAAAGCAGCGCGGGGATAGAGTCCGGCGGGCGCACGGGGCTTACGGCGATAGTTGTGGGAGCCCTGTTTTTGCTCGCGCTGTTCCTAAGCCCGCTGATAGGGGCCATACCTTCCGAGGCAGTCTCCCCGGCGCTGATTATGGTTGGCCTTATGATGTTAAGCGGACTGGCAGATATAAATTCCCGCGATTACGCCGAGCTTATACCCGCGGGCCTTTGCATGGTCATGATAATGCTCTCTTGCCGCATAACCGAGGGTTTCGCATTCGGGATAATATCCTATGTCATAATACGCTCGGCCATGGGCAGGGGACGCGAGATCAAGCCTTCCTCCTGGGCTTTGGCGGCGGTCATGCTTCTATTCCTCGGGCTGTACCACGTCTAAAAATATTTCTCCGGCCGCCCGGAGGCATATTCCGCCTTAAGGGTAGGGGCATGCCGCGTCTTGCAAGCAAAAAGGCGCGAGGAAATTTCCCCGCGCCTTTTTATATTATAAAAATATTTTCCTTGTATATATCCTGCGGAAAACGCGTTTCTGAAAGGCGCGCGCTACAAGTCGTTAATTATGGTAAGGGCCGCCATAACCCCCATCGCGGAAGCCGTTATTGCCTGCCTGTAGAGCCTATCGGCGCAGTCTCCCGCAACAAGGACGTTCTTCACGGAGGTTTTTACCATGGAGCCGCCTAAAGTCTTTACAAAGCCTTCGGAATCGAGCTCCACCTGCCCCTTGAACACCCCCGTGTTCGGAATGTGCCCTATGGCGAGGAAAAGAGCCTTGCAGTCTATGGTTTTCTCCTCCCCCGTCTTTACGTCGCGCACCTTCACGCCGCGGCATCTGCCGTTTTCGTCGGGGAGAACCTCGTCTATTACGCTGTCGAGCTGGAGCTTTATCTTGGGGTTGGAGCGCACGCGCTCGTCCATAATCTTCGAGGCCCTAAACTCCCTGCGGCGGTGCACCAGATACACCTCCGAGCAAAGGCGGGATAGAAACGTCGCTTCCTCGCAGGCGGTGTCGCCCCCGCCCACCACGCATACGGGCATGTTCCTGAAAAATGCGCCGTCGCAGGTTGCGCAGGTGGAGACACCCTTGCCGCCGTACATGTCGTTTTCGTTCTTTGCGCCCGTCATTCTGGGGGCGGCCCCGGTGGCGATAATCACATGCTTTGCCTCAAAAACTATATCCCCCTCGCAGAATATCTTTTTTGACTCGCCGGAGAAATCGACCTTCTCGACGCTTGCCCCTACAATCTTCGTCCCGAACTTCTCCGCCTGCTTCCTCATATTCCAAGTCAGGTCGAAGCCGGCTATTCCGTCCGGCCAGGAGGGGAAATTTTCGACTTCCGTCGTGGTTATTATCTGGCCGCCGGGTTGCGAGCCCTCTATCACAACCGGATTCAGGCCGGCCCTTGCCGCATATATGGCCGCCGAAAGCCCCGCACAGCCGCTTCCTATTATCACTATTTCTTCCATATTAGGGTCCCTTTTACCCAAGACTTTATTTGCTTTGCCCTCTTGTCAAACAAATATCGGCATTTTGCGCCCGCGGGGAGAAACGTATTTTATCCGTAAATTTTTTAATGCGTAGCCTTTGCATCAAAAGCCCAGCATGGCGGCATTTTATGTTTGCCCGAATCGGGCGAGGGTACATATGTATTTCCCCTCAATGAATGCAGGCCTCATAGACACCCACGCGCATCTCGACCGCTTTTTAAAAAACGGAGAAATTTCGGGAGTGCTATCTGCCGCGCGCGGGGCGGGAGTGGAAAAAATAATAACCCAGAGCGCGTCTTTCGACGATTGGGCAAAATATAGGGACTTGGCTGCATCGGAGCAGAACGTCTACTGGGCTGTGGGTCTGCACCCCGAGGACATCACTGAATACAGTTCCTTGCAGCTTGAGGCGCTCGGGTCTTTCTTCGCGGAGGACGGCCGGGCAAGGCCTGTAGCCATAGGGGAGATAGGCCTCGATTTCTTTCGCAGGAGCTCCTGGACCGAGGACGCCGCAAAAGTAATTTCGCGCCAGACGGAAATATTTGAGAGGCAGCTTTATTTTGCAAAGCAGTTCGGCTGCCCCGTGGTGGTCCATGCTCGCAGCGCGAACAGGGAGTGTCTTGACGCATTGCGGCGCGTTGGCATGGATTTTTCAAAAGTCGTCTTCCACTGTTTCAGCGGCAATCTAAGCGAGTTGGACGAGCTTGTAAGCGGGGGCGGAAGGGCGTCTTTCACGGGCATAATAACCTATAAGAGCGCTTCGGAAATGCGCGGGTGCATGCTCGCCCAGGGCTTGGACAGGGTGATGTTCGAGACTGACTGTCCTTACCTGAGCCCCGAGCCCCTGCGCGGCAGTGTAAATACGCCGGCGAACCTGCGTCTTACGGTGGAGTATGCCGCGCGCGAAGTCTTTAAGATTCCATTCGGTGAGCTTGCGGAAATTTCGTCTGCAAACGCCGAGGAGTTTTTCGGGATTTGACTTTGCGGGCGCGTCAGAATATCTATTTATACAGGCAAAAGGTAAAATATGGTAAAGATAGGTTTTGATTTGTCGGAGGAAAGCGCCCTCATGCTCGAGGAGCTTATAGACGAGATATCCGACCCGAATTGGACTGTCGAGCGCAGGAACGAGCCCGTCGGCTGGAGCGCCTGCGGATATTTTGACTCGGAGGAGGAAGCCGCCGCCAGCCTTGCAAGTTTGCGCGCCCGCCTGCCTTTCCTTCCCGAGGCCGCCGCGGAACCCGTTGTCGAGGCCGACTGGAAGAACGCCTACAAGGCCTATCTTAAGCCGTGGAGCTGTGGCAATTTGCATTGGGTGCCCGTCTGGCTGAAGGACTCCTACGTTTTGCCGGAGGGAGATAAGGTCTTTTACTTTGACGCCCAGATGGCTTTCGGAACGGGCGACCACCCCACGACGCGCCTTTGCGCGCAGGCTCTGCAAAGATACATTTCCGAAAATCCCGATTACGCCGAAAAGGAGCTCATAGACGCCGGCTGCGGGTCAGGCATACTTGCTGTCAGCGCCGCCCTATTGGGCTTTAAGAAGGTGAAGGGCTTTGACATAGACCCCGACGCCGTTTTGGTAAGCCGCGAAAACGCCCGTTTCAGCAATTCAGATTTGCCAGACGATGCTTTTTGGACGGGCGGGCTTCCCGATTCCCTGCCCGCAAACTGCTGCGACATACTCCTGGCCAACATTTTGGCCAACATTCTTTCCGACAACGCCGAGATTCTGTGCCGCGCCGTAAGGCCCGGCGGCGTTCTTGTCTTAAGCGGCATCTTAAAAACCGAGGCCGACTCCGTTAAGGCTGTCTTTGAAAAGAGCCTTAATGGCAGATTGGAAAGCTCCCGCACAGATTTTATGGGAGAATGGGCGGGCATAGAGTTTAAGCTGAAGCCTTAAGCTCTAAAAAGGCGGTTTGGCCGCTTCCTCCCATGGGGTGGAGAATCCGCGCGTTCCGCTCCGCCAGAAACGGGTATGTCTTTGCACAGCAAGACGGATTTTAGGCTCTTAATTTATTGTTGATTTTGCTTTTTTTTACGCCACGATTATATTCAAACAAAATAATTTTATGGAAAATATGGAAATTTCTTTGGACGATGTCGGTGGGGTTAGCGTCGTGACTCTCAAAGGCAGGCTCAACGTCACAACTACTGCCGAGCTCGAGAAGGTTTTTTCTACACTGCTGTCCGAGAATAAGACTAAGGTTCTTCTGGACTTTAGGCAGCTTGAATACATATCTTCGGCAGGGCTGAGGGTTCTGCTTGCGGCGGCCAAACAGTTCAAGAAGGTGTCGGGGCAGATAGTGCTTTCAAGCCTGGCACCGTCTGTAAAGCAGGTCTTTGAGATATCGGGCTTTACAAGCATATTCCCCATATTCTCAACTCGGGACGAAGCCGTTAAGAGTTTTTAAGATAGGGAAGGAAAATTCAATTTGGCTCATCGCAAACAATTATCCGATGGGCCGTTTTATTTTTTAGGCACACAAATATGGCAAAAGAAAAACGCAACGCAATATCCCCCACGAGGGCGGAGAATTATCCCGAATGGTACCAGCAGGTTGTCAAGGCCGCCCAGCTGGCCGAAAATAGCGCCGTGCGCGGCTGCATGGTCATAAAGCCGTGGGGTTACAGTCTGTGGGAAAATATGCAGCGCGCTTTGGACAAGATGTTTAAGGATACGGGGCATACAAATGCGTATTTTCCGCTGTTCATCCCCGTAAGCTATCTGCAGAAGGAGGCCGAGCATGTAGAGGGCTTTGCGAAGGAGTGCGCGGTTGTCACCCATTCTAAGCTCGAGCTCAACGCCGAGGGCAAGCTCGTACCGGCAAGCCCGCTTGAGGAGCCCCTTATAGTGCGCCCCACTTCGGAGACCATAATAGGGGCCACGTACGCGAAGTGGGTGCAGTCGTACAGGGATTTGCCCATACTTGTAAACCAGTGGGCGAATGTCGTCAGGTGGGAGATGAGAACGCGTCTTTTTCTGCGCACGGCGGAGTTCCTCTGGCAGGAGGGGCACACCGCCCACGCCACGCGCGCTGAGGCCGAGGAGGAGACTGCAAAGATGCTCGGCGTCTATGCGGACTTTGCCCAAAACTACATGGCAATGCCGGTAATATGCGGCAAGAAAACCGAGGGCGAGAAGTTCCCGGGCGCGGTGGACACCTACTGCATAGAGGCTATGATGCAGGACCGCAAGGCCCTTCAGGCTGGCACTTCGCATTTCCTCGGGCAGAATTTTGCGAAGGCAAGCGGCATACAGTTTCTTGCAGAGGACGGGAAGCAGCAGTTTGCCTGGACAACCTCCTGGGGCGTTTCCACGCGCCTTATAGGCGGGCTTATAATGACGCACTCCGACGACGACGGCCTTATACTTCCGCCGCGGCTTGCGCCCACCCAGGTTGTGATACTGCCGGTTATACATTCGGAGGCCGAGCGCGCCAAGATTATGGAGTATTGCGACTTGCTCAAGAAGCAGATTTCCGAAGTAAAGTATTGCGGCGCGGAAGTGAGCGTGGCTCTTGACGCGCGCGACATCCGCGGCGGCGAGAAGGTATGGGGGTGGATAAAGAAGGGCGTTCCGCTGAGGGTTGAAGTGGGCCCGAGGGACATTGCTTCCGACAGCCTGTTTGTGTCGACGCGTTTCGACGGCTCAAAGAAGTCCGTTCCGCGCGGGGAGTTTATAAGCACCCTGCCGGAGATGCTCTCCTCCATACAGGACGCCATGTTTGCCCGCGCTCTCAAGTACCGGCAGGACAACACCCGCATTATAGACTCCAAGGACGAGTTCTACTCCTTCTTCACTCCCAAGAACGAGGACAACCCCGAGATACACGGCGGCTTTGCCATGACGTATTTCAGCGGGAATCCCGAGGTCGAGGAGCAGCTTAAGAAGGACCTGAAGGTGACCGTGCGCTGCATTCCGCTTGAGGGCGGAGAGCCCGAGGGCGTATGCCCCTTCGACGGCGCAAAAGCCTCTCGGAGGGCTGTATTTGCAAAGTCCTACTAAATAAGGCTCATCAACCGCCAGGTTTTGAGTGGTTGGTTTTGCCGTACCAGTCAGCAGCAAGATAAAATGGCGCGCGGAATGATTTTCTCATATCCGCGCTTTTTTTATCCTTAGAAAGATTTTGCACGAGCGGTTTTCTTGCGGGGATAATCTCTGCAGTTTGGGCTTTAATCCGTTTCCAGAGGCGGGCTTTTTTTTAACCTGTGAGACCCCGCCTGGCGCCCGATATATTTCTATTCCGGACATCTTTTTCCGTTGGAGTCTTCATCGTAAAAAAAACGGCCCGGGAAAACCCGGGCCGCAAAACGGTATGCAAATTTCTCTTACACCAACTGGTATTTGCCCGGAACCGGCACGCCAGGCAGCGGGTTTTTCACAAACGCCATCTGCTTGGGCATAAGGTCCTCCTGGGACTTCTCTACCATCCAGCCGTATTTGAAACGCTTTCCGGAGAATGCGCTCATTCTGCCCGCTATGCCAACTCCCGTTGAGGTGATCAGATCCGGCAGGGCGTTTATGCGCTTGCCTTCCTTGAGGGCGTCGTAGAGGGCCTTGTGCTCCATTATGACGCTCGGCGGCGTGTTCTTGTAGGGAGACTCCCAAGCCTTCGCGCCCGTGATTCTCTGCTTGCCCCACTCGTGCGTCTCCATGATGCCCTTCGTGCCTATCACGCGCTCCATGACGTGCCCGGCAGTGTTGGGATCCTGGCGGCAGTAGCTTGCAATGTGCACGCCGTCGCCCATGTCGTAGTCAATTGCAAAGTGGCTGAAACGGTCCCCGTAGGTCATTACGGGCAAGTCCGTGCTTCTGCCTCCCATGCCGTTTACCTCGACGGGCAGCTTGTAGCCCATGGCCCAGAGAACCACGTCTATGTTGTGGACGTGCTGCTCTACGATGTGGTCTCCGCTCGCCCAGATGAAGCTGAACCAGTTGCGTATCTGGTACTCCATGTCGTCCGGCGAAAGACCCTTGAGGAGCCCCTGCTTTTCCATGGCGTCGTGCTGGCTGTGGCCGACGTATCCGGCACTGTTCCAATAGCACTGGGCCGCAACTATCTCGCCGATGTCGCCGTTTTTAACGCGCTCTATGGCCTCCTGATAGCCCCTGTTGTAGTGGCGCTGCGTGCCCACCATGATGGAAAGGCCCTTCTTGTCCGCCAGGGCGGAAATCTCGCGCATTTTGCGCATCTGCGTTATGTCTATGCAGGCTGGCTTCTCAAGGAAGGCATGCTTGCCGGCGTTTACTATAGCCTCCGCGTGAGGTGTGCGGAATGCCGGCGGGCAGGCGTCTATGACAACGTCGACATCCGTCTCGCAAAGCTTTTTGTAGGCGTCGAACCCGCAGAACTTGTGCTGAATGTTTATCTGGCTTTCCTTGCCGCCGAAGCCGAACTTCTCCTGCCCCTTAAGCTGGCTTTTGAGCCTGCTTTCGACGGAATCAAGCTTGTCTTGGAAAAGATCCGCAACCGCCACAAGCTCCACATTGTTACAGCCGTTCATGGCGTTTGTCGCCGCCCCCGTGCCCCTGCCGCCGCAGCCGATTAAGCCCACTTTAATCTTGTCCGAGCCCTTTATCGCCGCGCCCGAATACTTCGGCAAATCACCCTCTCCGGCTTTAGAACTGTTGCAGCCTATGACGGGGAATGCCGCCATAGCTCCCAATGCGGCTCCCGCCTTGACAAAAGAACGCCTATCCATCTTTCCTGACATCAGAATTTCCTCCGTATAATATATTGTTTATATCAAAAATACAATTTGTGATAAATTGGAACTATATTATGAATGCATTGACATATAAGCAAGTATTTTTTTGGGAAACCATAGAAAGGATTTCCCATTTTCTGGAATTTTCGGTATGGCGCGGCGTTTTAATATAGAGGCGCTATCGGCGGCGCGGTCTGGTTGCCGGCAGGGGCCGTTCCATCCCCGCGGGGAAAAATCTTGCGGTATTCTTGCGCAATAGCAACAAAAACGGGGAGTTCCGCCTTGCAATCGAAGATAGGTAGAATAACTATGTTGTGAGATTCTAATATATATGCGATTTAAATTTTTGGGAACTGGAACCTCTCAGGGAGTTCCGCCCATCGCCTACGAGGGCGGGGGGCTGAATTTGGCTTGCGCGAAGAATTGGCGGACAAGGACCAGCGCGCATGTAGAGATGGCCGGCAAACATGTGCAGATAGACGCCGGTCCGGAGTTTAGGATGCAATGCCTAAACTGCGGCGTAGATTGGATAGACCTCTTTTTGCTGACCCACGGACATGCCGACCACATAGCCGGCATGGACGACCTTCGCCGCTTTTGCGACAGGCTCCCCGACAACGTAATAGACGTTTACTCCAACGACTACGGCCTCGAGCGCATAGCCGCGATGTTCCCCTACGCCATGAAGGGCAAGCCCACCGAGAGGGGGTATCCGTGCTTCAATGCAATGAAGATGCCCGAGGTTTTGGACCTGGGAAAGAGCGGGCGCATAAGCTCCGTGGTTTTGCCGCACGGGCCAGTAGAGACTCTTGGCCTGGTTTTTGAAAGCGGCGGGGCGAAGATAGCCTACTATACTGACTGCAAGGAGCTGCCCCAGAGGGCAATAGAGCTTGCCCGCGGCGCCGACGTTCTTGTCCTCGACGCCCTAAAATTGAAAAAACACCCCTCGCACATGACGATTTACGAGGCAATAGACTACGCCGCCGGAATCGGCGCGAAGGTCTCCTATTTCACGCACACTACTTGCCATATAGACTACGAGGTCTGGGAGGAAAAACTCCCTGAGGGCATGCATATAGCATACGACGGTCTCGTACTTGAAGTTTGACGAAAAATAAAATTGCCCGGCGCGGGTTAATATGAAAAAAATAGGGATATGAAAAAAGTTGCGATAGTCCTTTCGGGGTGCGGCGTCTATGACGGCGCGGAGATACACGAAGCGGTAATGCTGCTTTACGCCTGCCAGAAGGAGGGGGCGGAGGTGTCGTTCTTCGCGCCGGATATTGAGCAGGCGGATGTTGTCAACCATCTCGACGGCTCCTCGGCAAAGGGGGGCAGAAGCGTTCTGGTCGAGGCAGCGAGAATCGCCCGCGGGAATATCGCACCGCTTTCAGAGTTTGACCCTGCGCGTTTTGACGCAATGTTCTTCGCGGGCGGCTTTGGGGCGGCTAAGAATTTGTGCACCTTTGCGTTCGACGGGGATGGCTGTTCAGTCAATCCCGACGTTGAAAGGGCCGTTTTGGGCATGGCAGATTTGGGCAAGCCGCAGGGCTTTGTGTGCATATCCCCGGCTATAGCCGCGCGCGTCTTGGGCGGAAGGGGCGTCAGGCTCACGATAGGCACGGACGCCTCAACGGCATCGGCCCTCGAGAAGATGGGAGCCAAGCATGTAAACTGCGCCGTTGACGACTATTGTTTCGACGAAAAGCTCAACGTCTATTCAACGCCCGCCTATATGCTCGCAAGCAATACGGTGGAGCTTTTCTCCGGTATTTTTAAAATGGTCTCTGCGGCGTTGAAGTAGAATGCGTAAGGTTTTCAGCAGGTTGTCGGCGGTTTTTATCTGCGCGCAGGTCGTTGCGTGCGGGGCGGCTTTTGCGGCGTCGGACTCCGTCATAATGCCGGGGCTGGTAAAGAATTTCGAGCTGCCAAACTTTGATCCGGACAGCGGGTTTAAGGATTGGGAGGTGTTCGGATCCACGGCCAGGTACGTCGGGGAGAAGATAGTGATTACCGATCTTAAGCTCGACTTGTACGACGGCAAAAAGACGCAGGTAAAACGCGCCACATTCAAAAGCCCGCTGGCAGACGTATATCCCGACCTCAACGAGGGCGGGAGCAACGAGAAGGTGGAAATTTCCGGAGACGGCTTTAATCTGACGGGGAAGCGCTGGCTCTGGAGCGGCAAGCAGGACAAGATAGACATATATTCCGACGTTGTCTTGGACATCTCCGGCAAGAAGCCCGAGGACAAGACACAGATAAAGAGCGTTGAGGCGACCTTCTCGACCGGTTCCGAGGAGAACAGTTTCGACTTCAGGAAAAACGTAAGCGTTGTAAACGCGCAGGCAAAGACTCTGTGCGATGTTTTGGAGGTCCGCACGCTGAAGAATGCCGAGGGCAAATCTGCCCAGGAGGGTGTAAAGCACATAGAGGCGAAGGGGAACGTAAAATTTGATTCCGACGGCAGAAAGAGCACCAGCGGCTATGCCAAGATAATCCCGGCGGACGACCTCGTAGTTCTTCTGGAAAAGCCGAGCCTTTTCGACGAGGCCTCCAAGGCGTCTCTTTCTGGGGCGCGCATAGAGATAAGCAAGGCGAAGAATACGATAAAGAGCTTTTCCGACGCAAACACGCGCTCCACCGCGATAATAGTCGACGAGAGCGACTCCTCCGCCCCCGATACGATTTTCATAAGCTCCAAAGAAGCTCTGCTCAGCCAGCCCAAGGAGGGATTTTCTGAATTTTCCTTCGAGGGGGACGTGAAGGTGACTTCGTCGAAGTTCAAGGCCGAGGCTGACTCCCTTATGGCGCATGCCTCGCCGTCAAAATCTGGCGGCTCCGAGATAACGAAGATAGAGGGGTTGGGCGATGTCAGGCTCTTTAAGGATTCCCGCACGGCTTCGGCAAAGCGCCTTGAGGTGTTCCCCGCCAAGGGCGAAACCTGGCTGACGGACTCCGCAAGGCTCGAGGAGCGCGAGAAGGGAATGACTCTTGAGAGCAAGAGCATCATACTCTTGCAAAACTCCCAGACGGCGCTGGCAATATCCGACAAGAAGAATCCCAAAGATTTTGTAGTGGTCACGCTTTCCGGCGGCATGGAGGATCTGGATCCGTCGGTTGCGGCCGGCAAGGCGGGCGGAAACTCAAAGACTGTAATTAAGAGCCGCAATTTAAAGAGCGTAAAGAAGGGGGAGGCGAACATACTTTCATTTACGGGGGATGTCGGCGTGTCGTCGGAGGGTATGAATTCTTCCTGCCAGGTTATGGACGTCTATGCCGACAGTGTGGATGCCGAGGGCGGCAGCGCTGCCATACGCCAGATAGTCGCGGCTAAGGACGTTGTAGTGACCCACGAAGACTATGTGGCAAAGTCGCAGATAGCGTACATATTCCCCAAGGTGGAGGCGGATTCCAAAAGCGGGAAAAAACCGGCGGAGACTTCTCACAGGTTTGTAGAGATGCTGATTTCTCCCGACAAGCCCGAGGAGCGCCCGTCCATAATTTTACCGCATATGGACGGCGTTGGTTTGGAAAAGAGCCAGATGTCTGCAGACTCCCCCCAAGGCGGAGAACCCACGCGCATAGTTTCAAACCGCCAGAGCCTTGTTGGCGGGACAAAGGCCGACAGGTACTTTTTTGAGGGAGATGTGGAAATCACCGGAGACGGCGTGAAGGGCTCCTGCGACAGGATAGAAGTTGTAATGTTAAAGCCCCAGGCAGGCGCCCAGGCGCAGTCCAAGGAGCGCGGCATAGACAAGATTATTTTGTTCGGAAATGTCAAGATGGAGCAGGGCCTTAAGGTGGCTACATGCGGCAGGGCTGACGTGTATCCCAAGGCGGGGACCGTTGTCATGACGGACAATCCCGTAGTCATAAACAACGAGGACAACACCCGCGCGGAGGGCCCGCGCATAGTTTATGTAAACGGCACGAAGGGAGTTCGCATAGAGCCCATGCTTGAGGAACAGTTCAATGCCATAGACGATTCGCAGACTCCGCCGAAGAGGCCCACGTTGCTTCTTCCTGCGATAGGCACAAAGGATTAGCCAGGCCTAAAGTGCGATGTCTTCCGCGGGAGCGCCTTGGCAGATATGCGTCGTATATTCAGGGCGGGGGAGCGTTTGTATTTTCTCCTTACCCTTAAACCGGGGCTTGGCGGCTGAGCTTTCCTTGCGCCATGCAATAGCCTGCCGCTGAAATTTTTTAAGCGCGCATAGGCGCGTTGAATGCGCCTTTCTTTTCGGCGACGGGGTTAGCCAAAGAAAGATTTCTCAACGCGGCGCATTTTGCGCAAAGAAGTTTACGCTCTCTACGCTCCGCCCTTGGCCAGCTCGGATAGATTGAACAAGTCCAGCTTGCCGCTTGCCAGAAGGGGTATCTTGTCTGTTTTCACTATGTATTTAGGCTGCCAGAGGTTGCTTATGCCTGCCTCTCTAAGCGCGTCTTTTACCTTGTGCAAGGTTATGTCCTTGTCCGAAGTTATGACCACGAGAGCCTCTCCCTTGCCTTCGTCGAGCCTCGACGAGACGGCAAGCATGGGCGTCTGCGCCGAATCGAACCCGAACGCCCTGTTTAAGGCGTCTTCCACAGTTGCGTGCGGCACCATCTCTCCGCCTATCTTTGAAAAGCGCGACAACCTTCCGTCTATGTAGAGGAATCCGTCGGAGTCTATCCTCGCCAAATCTCCCGTGACGAGCCAGTCTCCGTCGAATACCTCCGCGGTTGCCTCCGGGCGGCCCAGGTAGCCTGCAAAGACGTTTGGCCCCAGCATGCTAAGCAGCCCCCTCTGCCCGAAAGGCAGCTCCTTGCGCGTGCCCACGTCCAAAATGCGGGCCTTCATGCCGGGGAAAAGCTTGCCTATTGAGCCCTTGCGCGAGCCGGTGGAAAAATACCCGTAGTCGGCCTCCTGCATATTCACCCCCACCACGGGCGTAGTCTCCGTCAGCCCGTAGCCTTCGCGGTAGGAATTTGGCGAGAATGTGCTGTTCCACAAGTCCTCGAATCCGGCGGGAGTCTTCTCGGCGCCCGCTATCGCTTTTTTCAGCGTCTTTAGGTCTTCGGGGTCCGCGTATTTTATGTATGCCCTGAAAAAAGTCGGGCTGCCTATCATGACTGTGGCGCGCTTTTCCTTTATGGCGCGTATGTTGCTCTTTATGTCGAGCGGGTTGAACAAACTTACCGTGTAGCGCGAGGCTATCGCCATCAGCCACACTTCAAAGAGCAGCCCGAAGGAGTGGAATACCGGCAGATTCGCAAGGAGAATGTCCTCCTTGGTAAATACGCGGCTTAGCTCCACTTGCAGGCAGTTTGCTATTATGTTCTTTTGCGTAAGTATTGCGGCCTTCGGCGCGCCCTCGCTGCCGCTGGTAAAGACCAAAGTCGCCTCTTTTGAGTTGTCCGCGTACTTTTCTATGCCGTAGTCCGCAAGGAGGGCGTCAAAATCTTCTTCCGCCCGCTCCCTCAGCCCGGCTAAACTCTCTTTGGAAATTGCGCCGAGAATGTCCTCGAGAAAGACGACCTTGTCCGTCCACGGATATTTCGGATTTGCCGCGCATATCTTCTCCCTGAACTTCCTGCAGGTGAGCATTAGATCTATATCGGCCGTCTCCACGCAGCTTTTGGCCGCGACGGGCCCCATAGTAAAATTCAAATTCACGGGAATCTTTCCCGCAAAGGTCAGCGCATAGTTAGCCGCCGCCGACTCGAAAGACGGCGGAATGAGCACCCCTATGCGCGCCTTGTCCGATAACTTCGCAAGCTTGGGGCAAAGAGCCAGAGCCGCGGAAAGCATGTCGTAGCCGGAGTGGGTCTTGTCGCCGTCGCTGAAGTCGCAAAGAAGCGGGTCTTTCCCCGCTCTTGCCAGCCCAAAGGCTATGGCGTAGGGTAGGGTTTGGCGAAGTTCGTCGAGCTTTGCAAACTCGTCGTAGCCCATGTCGTATATGAAGTTTTGCATTGTCTGCCTACATCAAAAACTTTTTTGAACATCTGTCAATTTTCATCGGAACATCCCCGCCCCGCGCCGCAAAAAAAGGCGGAAAGAAAAACTCCTCCCGCCTCAGGCCATTCGCCGCTGGCTTATTTCCCCATGTGCCGCTTGAACGCCGCAAGGGTGTTTCTCATCAGTATTGCAACCGTCATCGGGCCGACGCCGCCCGGCACGGGCGTAATCTTCGAGCACTTCGGGGCGACCGCGTCGAAATCTACGTCTCCGACCAGCCTGTATCCGCTCTTTTTCTCGGCGCACGGAATGCGGTTTATGCCCACGTCTATCACGCAGGCCCCCTCCTTGACCATGTCCGCCGTCACCGTCTTTGGCCTGCCCACGGCCGCTATCAAAATATCCGCCTGCGAACATATCTCGGCGAGATTCTCGCTCTTCGAGTGCGCAACAGTCACCGTTGCGTCCAGCCCTTTTTGCATGAGCAAAAGCGCCAGGGGCTTGCCCACTATGAGGCTTCTGCCTATCACAACCGCGCGCTTCCCCGCCGTCTGCACGCCCGAACGCTTAAGAAGCTCAACTATCCCCGCGGGTGTGCACGCAACAAAAGCGTTCTTGTTCTCCTGGCACAGCAGGCCCAAATTCGCGGAGCTGAAACCGTCGACATCTTTGTCGGCCCTGACCCTGTTAAATGTGGCGCGCTCGTCAAGCTGCTTGGGCAGGGGGGCCTGTATGAGCATGGCGTCCACGGAGTCGTCCGCGTTTAGGGAGTCTATCAGCGCGTTTAGCTCCTCCTGTCCGGTCTCTTCGGGCAGAACAAACAGCTTGCTCTCCATGCCTATGGCCTCCGAGACGCTCTGCTTTTTCTTTACATAGGAGACGCTCGCCGGATCCTCTCCGACCCTGATGAATGCCACGCAGGGCTTGCGCGGCGCATTTAGCCCCGCAAGCTCGCGGGTTAGCTCCTCGTGTATGGATTTCGCTACGGCGTTGCCGTCTATGAGATTGTCCTTGTTCATCGTGAAATATCCAGGTTCTGCGCTTTTATTACAACGTCCCCGTCCTCGTAGCGCGCTACACCGCGCACAACTACAAGCTTGTTTAGCAGAGAGTCCATCCCCGTTGCAGGAATGGAGGTGTTGTCCACATAGCCTATGAAGTCTCCGTTAATGCTGTATAGGGAGTATTTGTACGGCGCCAGAAAGCTTATCGGAGAGAACACCGCCCCGTTGTACTTTAAAATGCCCGTCATGGTTCTGGGCGACGAGACCATATTGTCTGGCGTGTATCTGTGGCTGCAGGCCGACAGAAATACCCCCAGAAGAATGGCTGCTGCTAAGGGGATAATCTTCTTCATCGCAAGAGACAATACCAGTTGTCCCGCAAACTTTTCAAGCGTTTTTGAAAAATTCCGCGCCGGACGGCGGCTCTCGGCCGCACTCAACAATTAAAACGGCCGCGCGCCACCGCACACCGCGCGGGCAAAAGATAAACCAGCGCTCCCCTGAACCCGTTGTGGCCTGCGCCCGTACTTGCGCTCCGGCCGCATAGCTATGCGCAAATCAGATGAGCAAACACGCCTGTATGCCCGGCCCGTGCACGCCCTCTATGAGTATTCCCTCAACGTCCGCCGTCTTCGAGGGCGAACAGACGTATATTGCGTAGGGAGTATCCGTCAGGGTCTTTGCGAGCGCTTCGGGTATGGTTTGCACTATGTCTGTCTTGTCCAGCAGGGCTATGTGCATCCACGGCGCTATGGACGTAAGCCTGTCGGCCGTGTCGCAGTCCTTCAATACCAGAGCGCCGCTTTCGGCTATGCCCATGGAGGCCCTGCTTACTCCGAACTGCGCCTCGTCGGGATTTGCCCTGTCGAAAGATTTGAGCATCTCGAACTCCTCGGCAAGCTCCGGAAGTTCCGCTCCGGCTTTCGCGTCTATGACGCCCCTCTTGTAGCCCTGCGCCCGCAGGAATTTTATAAGGTCGTCTATGCTCTCAAATAAAGTTCCCCTGTTGGCCTTGAAGTTGCGCTTGAAGGCCTCGAGAGGCGTTCCAACTATTGCGGGCTTTGAGACTACGTCCTCCTCCGAAAACTCCGCCGACGGAATTTTCCTGCCCGCGCGCTTCTGGGCCCCGCTTATCCTGTCTAAAAATTTTTCCCTATCCATTTTTGAACCACTTTCTGAATAATCCGCCCCTGAAAGAGGGGAGTGTCCTGGTCTTAAGCCACCTGCCGAGCGGCCCGAACTTCACCGCGCCAAGCGGCAGGAAATTTGCAAGCCTATTGAGCGGAACAAGCGCCCGCCAAAGCTTCGGGCGCGTCGCCAAAAATGAGAACGGCGCAAAATTTATGTCGTTTGGAACCTTGCAGTGCTTCGTCTTTGCAAGATCGCGCATCTTGAGGACGAGATCCGGCAGGGGAATCTTCGCGGGGCAGACTTCCGCGCAGGCCCCGCAGAGCGTGCATGCCTTAGGCAAGTCGGCGTATTCGCAAAACCTCTCTCCGGCAAGCAGCGGGGAGAGCACTATGCCGAGCGGCCCCGGATATGTCGCCCTGTACGCGTGCCCGCTTATCAGCCTGAATACCGGGCACCTGTTCATGCAGGCTCCGCAGCGCATGCACTTTAATATCTCGGCAAACTCGCTTCCGAGTATGTCGCTGCGCCCGTTGTCCAAAAATATGAAGTACATTTTTTGGGGGCTGTTCTTCGCGCTGCCCGGCCCGGATACGAAATCCGTGTAAACCGTGCTGTGCTGCCCCGTGGCGCTCCTTGCAAGCAGGTTTAAAAATACCGCAAGCTCCTTGGCGGAGGGTATGACCTTTTCAAATCCCGCTATGGCTATGTGTATCTTTGCTCCCGCCATTGAAAAGCGCGCGTTGCCCTCGTTGGTTATCAGCGCTATCGCGCCCTCCTTCGCAAGAACGTAGTTCGCGCCGGTTATGACGGCGTCTGCGGCGAGAAACTTTTTGCGCAGATACTTGCGCGCGTTGAGGGTTATGTGCTGGGGGTTGTCGTCGTAGGAGTCTGCGACGTGGTGCCTTTCAAAAGAGGCGGCGATGTCGTCCCTCTTCCTGTGCATGGCGGGCTTCACTATGTGCGAGGGGCCTTCCCCCTCTATCTGTATTATCAGCTCGCCCAAATCGGTCTCGACTATGTCGGTGCCAAGGCTCTGCAAAAAGGAGTTTAAGCCTATCTCCTCCGTCGTCATGCTCTTTACCTTGACGGCGTTCTTTACGCCTTCGGCCTTGAATATCTCGGCAATCTGCTCCTTCGCCTCCATCGCGTCTGCCGCGAAAAGTACCTTCACGCCGTTTCTTTCGAGGGATTCCGCCGCTCGCCTTACGTTTGCGGCCAGGTCCTGCCCCTTTATGGCGTTTGCGATGCCCCTGAGAGCGTCGGTCTTTCCCGCCTCGGGATAGGCCGCCTCAAATATCCTCTTTCGCGCGGCGGTAGTCTCCTTGCTGGCCGAGCCAACCGCGCTCTTTGTTGACGGCTTTATCTTCGCGCAGAAATCGTCTATAGGTTGCGTAGCCATTACAGGAGCCCTCCGTTTTTAAGAGCGTCGCGGAATATCTGCGCCGCGTGCATTACAGGATAGTCTATGCCGTTTTTGTCGGCTATGCCCTTTTGGTGCAGCAGGCAAGATGTGTCCGGCGCGGTTATGATGTCGGGCGCGGCGGCGGATATTGCGTTTACCTTGGCAAGGCCGAGCTCCGACGAAATATTCGGCATCACAACAGAAAAAGTCCCCCCGAAGCCGCAGCAATCGTCATAGCCTTCAAACTCGACAAGCTCCACGCCCTCTATCGAAAGCAGCAGGCTTCTGAGCGCCTCCGGCGTGGGGGTACCCCTCGAATGGCAGGAGTTGTGCACCGCTATGCGCGCGCTGAAAGAGCCGCCTATCTTCTCTACCCCGAGGCAGTTTTTAAGATAGTCGCAAAACTCCCACACGCGCGAGGCGAACGCGTCCACCTCGGCTCGCTCGCTTTCGCTCTCGTTGCGGAAGGCTATCTTGGAGGAGTGGAACAGCATCGCCGCGCACGACGCGCTCGGCACAACTATGGGCCAGTCGTTCTCCGAAAAGGCCCTGAAGGCGCTCTTTAAAACCTTGCGCGCGCTTGCGAAATCTCCGCTGTTGAACGCGGGCTGCCCGCAGCAGGTCTGGTCCTTGGGAAGGACAACCTCCGCCCCGAAATGCCTGAGCACTTCTACCGCGGCTTTTGCGGCGTCGTCGAATATGGCGTCGCAAAGGCAGGTTGCCATGAAGTTTACCCGCTTTCCTATTACTCTGTCTTGTGGAGGATTAAACATCTTCTATTTTTCCAAAATATTTTGCTGGAAGTTCTCCAAGGCGTCGCGCCACATGCGCGAGCTCTCCTTCTGCGGAGTGTATATCTGAGGCTTTACCGAGGCGTTTACTATTGCGCGCCCCTCCTTCAAATTGGATATGTCCCCCGCGGCCTTAAGCTGCATTAGAACATTGCCGAAAGACGTGGATTCCGTGGGCCCGGCATATATGGTCATGCCGGTGGCGTCGGCCGTCATCTGTGTGAGGGCCTTGTCCTTAGAGCCTCCGCCCACTACGCTTAAAACTTCAAGCTTCTCTCCCGTCAGTTTTCCGAGCACGCTGAAAACATGCGCGTACTTTAGCGCGATGCTCTCCTGTATGCAGCGGGAAAGCTGGCCTATGTCTCGCGGAATGTTCCTGCCGCGCGCGGCGCAGTGGTCCTCTATGGCCTTTACCATGTCTTCCGGCATGGCAAAATCTTTATGGTCGGGGTCAAAGTGGCTGAACATTGGCTTTGCCGCGGCGGCAAGAGCGTCGGTCTCGGCATAGCTGGGATTCTGTCCGGCCTTAGCCCAGCTCTCTCTCGACTTCTGGAAAAGCCACATTCCCGTTATGTTCTTAAGAAACCTTATTGTGCCCTCCACGCCGACTTCATTCGTGAAGTTCTCCTTGAGCGTCTGGGCGTTTATGAGCGGAGCGGAAAGCTCCATGCCCGCCAAAGACCATGTTCCGCTGTTTAGATACGCGCAGGGCGTGGTTCGCGCGGGTATGCCGGCTATCGCAGCGGCGGTGTCGTGGCTGGGCGCGGAGACAACCTTCAGACTCTTAAAGCCAAGCTCGGCCTTGAGCGAATCCTTAAGCTCTCCTATCACAGTCCCGGCCTCGGCAAAGGGGGCGGAGAATATCCCGCGGGGTATGCCTATCTTGTCCAAAAGCTTTCCCGACCACGCCTTCTGGTTGGGATTGTACAACTGCGTGGTGGAGGCGTTTGTGCGCTCGTTCGTCTTTACCCCCGTCAGCAGCCAGTTTACTATGTCCGGCATCATCAGGAAGGTTTTTGCCTTGGATATGGCGGGTTTGCCAAGCTCGCTTTCAAGCTGGAATATGGTGTTGAAAAACATGAACTGTATTCCGGTCTCGGCGTAAATCTCGTCTTTGGAGACCTTGGAGAAAACCCTCTCCTGCATGCCCTCTGTGCGCGAATCCCTGTATATGAAGGGATTGTTTATGAGATTGTCTTCCTCGTCGAGCAGGCCGTAGTCCACACCCCAGGTGTCAACCGCAACCGATACGGCACTGTCGGCGTATTTTGCCGCCGCCTTGGCGAGGGCTTCTTTTATATGGCCGAATATCGCCGCGACGTCCCAGTGCTTCGAGCCGTTCTCGTCGACAGGCTCCGACGCCCAGCGGTCGACCTCCTCAAGCGTTAACTTTTCCCCGTCATACAGCGCCGCCATAAGTCTGCCGCTGCCAGCGCCAAGATCTATGGCCAAAAATACTTTTTTGTTTTCCATAAATACAAATAGATTTTAACAATAATCCAAGGTTAAGCGTTTTTGTATTTTTATCAAACAAATTTGCAACAAATATGGAGGTCGTTTTCCCCAGGCACACTTTGTCTTGCGCGGAGTATATTAAAGATGATTTTCGCGGCTTGCGCCTATTTTGAGGGGTGTATTTTGTTGTTGAATCGGGTGTTTTTGACTGATTTATCTAATGTAAATTCACGGAAATGGAAAAGAGAAGGGTTCAAAAAAACGGCGCGTACATAATTCCGAACGTCCTCAAGAGTTTCGAGGTGCTCGAGTATATTGCCAAGAAACCCGACGGGGCGTCCTTCCCGGAGCTTGTGCAGGCAATGGGGATAAATAAGACTACACTTTTCCGCATACTTCAGACTCTTTTAAAGTCGGGCTATTTGCGCGCCTCTCCGGAAAACACTTTGTATTTTGTCTCGAGGAATATTCTTTCTTTGGCGTATTCTGCTTTGGACGAGGCAAACCTGCCGCGCGAGAGCGTCGACATAATGTGCGCCGTCAGGAACGAACTCGGCGAGACCGTCATGCTCGGCGCCCTTGCCGACGGGGAGTGCGTGCTTATCGCCCAGGAGGCAAGCTCCCACCAGTTCAATTTTTTGGGCAGGCTAGGCATGCGGGCGCCTCTACATGCGTCGGCTCCGGGCAAGGCCATACTGGCATATCTTCCGGAGGACGAGTTCAGTTGCGTGATGGGGACTTTCCCTCTTCAGAAATTCACAAAGTCTACCATGACGGATAAAAAATCTCTCCTCGCAGAGCTCGATTCCATACGCAGGAAGGGGTATTCCGCCGATGTCGCCGAAGTTGTTGACGGGGTAAACTGCGTGGCCGCTCCCATTTTCGACATACGCGGGTGCGCCGTGGCTGCGATTTGGATTACGGGGCCGGCAAGCAGGATAAATGAGAGGGATTTCCCCCGGCTTGGCGCGTATATAAAATCGAAGGCGGATCAGATCTCTTCGAGGCTCGGATTCAGAGGCATAGTGGCATAGTTTAATTCTGCCGCCTTAGGCCTTTATTGAATGCCCATGCCCCCCGCGCGTTTTGCGGGCGGATGAAAAAATCCGCCGCGCGCGCCTGGGTAGGCTTTATTCCATGACAAGGTCTTCCGCTTTTGGAAGGGCGGGGAAGGGGTCGTGGGGCTCCCTCTGATACCAGAATGCCACGGTGGAGATGTTGGATTTTTGTATGTTGTACCTTCCGCCGTCGCGCCAGCCCAAGTCTTGCACGTCGACTTTAAGGTCTGAATCGAACCTCACGGGATCTGTTATATGCCAGCGGTACATTCCAAATTTCGACCCTCCGCCGTACGTGTCTTTCGGGCAGATTGCCTGTGTAAGGCCCGAATATGGGGTTGAAAACGTAACGTACTTTCTACCGACATCAAAATTGTACGAGCCGCAGATGTAGTCCTCAAGGCCGGTGCCGCATATAGTCGGGAACTGGTTGTCGCCGTCCATGTAGAATTTCACCTCGCCCTCTCCCCACCAGCCGGTGTTGTTGACGCGCCAAGCAAAGTATGTCCCCACATAGTGGCCTTTCCCTTTTACGCCGTCCAGAATAGTATGTATGCCGCCGTTTGTGGGTTTGCTTTGCCTGTATTGCGCGTGGAAATAGGCTTCGTCGTCTCCGACTTCTGCCAGCACATAATTTATCTGGTAGTACAGGCGCATCTCCTTATTTCCCATATTTTGCATGGTTATTTTTGCGCTTTTGCGGAATGGCATTTTCCAGTAGCAGTTGAATGCGCTGCCCGGGTTGACGCACACTGCAAGCGACGACAGTTGCGCGTAGCTATTGTACGCGCTGCAGAAGAAGTCTCCCACCGGGCACTCGACAGAGGGCGTTTCCTCGCCGTCCCAATATATGCGGATAATAGTCGTCCTCCAGTTGCCCGTCGGCGTCATCCATATCTGCTGTATTGCTCCTGAGCCGTTAATTTCTGCTATTGTAATAGTCTCCCCCCCGCGGAGATTTTTAGAAACGGATTCACCTTCCAGCCCTTTCCGAGCTCTTTTGCCGCATGGGCTGCATTTGAGATGTTGCGGACTTCCTTAGACGGGTCCGCCGTTGCTGCCCCGCCTTTTTCGCCGGTTATGTTTTCCGGGCTTATGGAGCGCGATTTTGCGTCGGAGAGCAGGGAAAGGGTTCCCATATTCATATTTAGCCCGTCGAAACTCGCAATAAGTTTTGGAGCCAGCAGAGATAACGTGAGCGCAAATAGATATACTGCATATTTTTTTATGGTAGATTCTTTGCTTTAAGATATTTTCCTCGATGAAAATTTTTTTAGGATTCTCGGAATGTTTTCAATCCTAATTTGAACAAAAAGTAAACTCTGCGGATCCTGTGTCGCAATGCAAGCCGTTGGACCTTAAATTTTAGAAGGGAGATTTTCTCCACTTAGTGTGTTTTATATGCAGGCAAAAGCGCCTCAGTTGACGCCTTTAGCAATGAGGCGTCTTATGCCTGAGAATAGCGAGTCTATTTTGCTGTTGGCGGCGTTTGTATATATTGATGCGTTTTTATGGAATTTGTCCTTGTCGAAACGCGCAATGGCATTGTCTATCTCATCTACTGAATTTATCAGGCAGAAATCCAGGTTGGAATCCTTCAATAAACCGCTTATTTTATGCGTGTTTGATTCTATAGCCAGGAAAGGGATTCCGTATTTTATGCATAATGTAGCGACGTGAAATCTGCCTGTTATTACCATGGAATCTCGCGCCAGGGACGCTATCTTTTCCTCCGTAACGAAGATGTTTCCGTTCCTCGGATTCATCGTCCAGAATTTATATTTGTGGCGTTTTGCATATTTTTCCAGCTTCTTGGAGACTTTTCTTATGACCGAGTCCGTCAGTACGGTGCAAGGCTTTTCCGCGTGCGAATATTTCAAGTCTGGATTGCTTAGCATTGTTAAGTCAGGAACGCACAAGGCCTTATGCCTATATTCCGGCGGCAACTCCTGCAGGGAGAGAGATTCCCTGACGGCTATAATATCGAAGATATGGAGATATTTTTTGTTTATCCTGTTGTTTTGCCATACGGAATTTATCAGGACGCACGGAATCCCAAGCTCTTTTGCCAAAAGGCATTTCTCAAGAAGACGGGTTCCCGCATCGTCGTGCAATGTTCCCTCTCCGTTTAATATGAGAATATCCATATGCGAGAGTATAGAAACAAAGGCATTCTTGTCCGTAATGTCGCAATTTGGATTGGTGGAGTCTGAAAACGACACATCTATGCCGTTTTTCTCCAGGCATATTTCTATGTTTCTGTTAACAAGCTCGCAGCCGCAGTGGTTTGTTTCTCTGCGGGTGTCGTTGAGCAGGTATGCGCGTTTATTTTTAGATATGGGGCAAAACCTCGCATAGTTTCGAGACAGCGTCATATTCTCGCTTTCAAGCATGGCTATTTTGCGCCTGTATCTCTTTCTATGCCGCACAATAATTATTGCCGCGACAAATATAAATATGAGAATTATGCTAATGATTACTAAACTCATCTGCCTGCAGATTCGTATTGAAATGTATAAATTCTTAAGGCTTCCCGCTTCTATCTTTGCGCTGTAGAAGCCACCCTCTTTTTTGTGCTTTCCCCGAATTTATCCAATAGGAAAGATGTTATGTATTCCGATTCCCTTCCTAAATTGTGCATCCCACCTATCCTCATGTCCTTGCTCTTGTTCCGGTCTTTGAAATAATGGGAGCATACGCCGTCTTGTATCTCCTGCAGAAATTGAAATCCGTAGACGTCTACCTCTCTTGGATTATACTTGAATATATTGTCTATAAGAACAAGGCCGGTAGAAGGAGAGCTTTTGAGCGCGGCGTATAAATGCGAGTGCTCCTCTGTACGGAAGAAATCGGCAGGGGCGTCGTCTGATAGTATGACTTTTATGTATTCTTCAAATATGGGTGTCCTGTCCCAGTCAGGTTCGTACAATATGAGGGAAACGTCTTTCAGCTTCCTATGCACGACATCGTTTCTCTGGCATTTCACCCATATGTCTGTCCTGCATCCGTAGTCTGCTTCAAAGCCGTCAACCTTGAAATTGTTGAACCTTATCACTACATCGTGCGATTCTATCTCTGCGCCGAGGCCTAATCCTACCTCAGACGGCCCGTTCCCGACAATGGCAACGCTCTTCCCCGATATGAGGTCTTTTAACAGCCCTTTGCTCCTGCTGTCTTTGAGCCTATCGTACGCCTTAGCCGACTCTGTCAGGTCGGCTTGATTTGCATTCTGGCTTTTGCAATATAACTCAGCCAACGGCATATACGAGGCAACATCCTTGTATCCGTGCTTTTTGATGTATGATGACAAAAGGCTAAGGGCCTTGTCGCGTTCTCCCGCTTCAAGAAGCGCAACGCATTCTATAAGCGTAATCTCGCGAGGAAGCCTCATGCGGCTAAAGAAAAAGAGAGAGTCGTACATCCGGATAAATTCTTCTGCGGGACAGCCGGTCTCCCATGGATATGTCAGTTTCCTTTTAAGGGGACGATATTTTATCTCTAGCCCTAAAATTGTCATGATCTTATGCGATCTTGTCCCCTTTATCGAGAATATCTTCTCTAAAGTATTCTTATACATATGTTAACAATAGCTTTCTATATTAGAGCGGAATTCTGACATGGTCTTAGATATTCCTCTGGATTGCAAACGGAAATTACTATGAATATCTTGGGATCCATGCAGGCCCTGAGTTCTGGTGAGAAACTCCAATATGGGTTTCTATGTTTGTTGCCGATAATTGTAAAGATAAAAGATATTCCCTGCGCCTTATGTGAGGGCGGCAGTTTAGGTGGATATCCGGCGGTTCAAGTGCCCATTGGAGCTTTTCCGATTTTGTGTTTTCCCTGGACTGCTTTCCCCCCGGAGGGAGTGAGTGTGGTAACTGCCGCATATCTTATCCCCATACATTTTCTTTTAGAAAGTTATTCCATCAACTGACTGTTTGTGCCTTTGCTAAAAGACAAAGTTTTCCTTTAATGGAGAAGTTGCAATGCGTTCAAAAGAATGTTTTCTATGCGAGCGCCCTCAAAAAAGACATCTCTTGAATCAATGCTTCTCAAAGCCGGATTTGCATGCCGATTAGTCCCATGGGATAATCGCAATGCGGCGTGCGTGTGTAAATTGCGGCGCAGTTTCCGGAATGTTGTTGCAGCCGATATGCGCATCTTTTACGCAATGCCTGTCTTTGCGATTCCGTGCTGGGCTTTTGAATCGTTCTGATGTTAAACTCTGGAATATTTGCCCCTTAGATATTTTCTATACTTTGCGTTGGGAATAAACCAGCACAATATCCTCAAGAATATTTCCGGTAACTTTATGTGCTTTTTGAAATCGTCGATATAATCGAGATGCATAAAAAGCCCGGGAGACAAAGCCGTAACGTGGTCAGTGGTTTTCCAGTATCTGCCTAAGTCACCCTCAAGGGATATCTTTTTAAATGGGACATTGTATTTCTTAATCAACCTGTCCGGATTAAGAGTCTTAACCTCTTTATCCATAATTTCCCTAACAAAGTCCGTTTTAAACAGGCACGGATTGTTCGTCCAGTACGTGTTCTTCGCCCCGACAAAATAATATTTCTCGCCTTGTATTTCGGTGGCGGAAATCTCGTCGAATATCTTTTCGGGAATATCCGTCGTGGAGGGTACAAAAGCTAAATCATCTTTTGGTGTGAGCTCTGGCCTGCGCCTGTTTCTCCTTACTATGCCGCACGGATATCCCGGCCTAATGCGGTGCCTGTATCTTACAACATCAGCCTTGCCGCTCTCGAGTATTGATATTCCCGCCTCTATCCTTCTTCTGACAACGTCGCTTTTCTCTATAAGATACCAGTCGTTTTCCAGAAACATAAAATATGGATGTTTCGCCTTGTTGACAAGAGCCTTGTAGGCCTCTTTTATGCCTACATTGTCCTTGTCGCCAATATATTTTATGTTGAATTCCTTGGCCAGAGCAACCTCCTCGTCTCCCATTTCTTGGAAGAATATTGTGATGTCGTCGGACAGGTCTAATAGGCCGTTGTCCCTATATGAAATCAGCGTCTGCCTCAGAATGTCCAGACGCTTCCAGGTTAGTATGCCTATGGATAAGTTTTCCATTTCAGTCTCCTATGTTAGAATGTTCCTTGATCCGGCAATGCGCCGGAGAAAAACCCCTGTGCCGTCGCGTTTTGCGAGCTGGACAAGGCGTCCCAAATAGTGCCGCAGGGAAAATACCTGCCTTGCAAACGGATAGAAATTCCGCTGCTTTTTGCGCATCGACGCGCACTCTATGTCTGAATCGTTGTTCGGCCTGGCGAATATGACTGGCGGAATGAGCGTCTTTACGTCTATCCCGAAACGGTAGTACGCGTGCATATTAGAGTCGGCCGTCATGCCAAACGGAAGAAGACTTTCCACGAGGGTCTTCGCCGCCTTGGAGTTTAAAGCATAGCCCCACGTGCAGCCAGAGTGCCTTATGTACTCATATATGGAAAAACTCCCAAAGTCCTCTTTGAAATACAGCCTCCGCGGCTTCGTCTCGGCCTGCAGGCGTATGAAATCCCAGCCCGACGGATGCGACTCTAAGAACTTCAAGGCCTCAGGAAACCTATCGTCTATGGAAATGTCGTCCTCAAGAACCACCGCGAAGTCGAGATTCCTCCTCAGGGCCTCCTCCCAACACTTTATGTGCGCCATGTGGCAGCCTATCTCTCCCCGGGTTAGGGGCTTCGGATAAGTTTTCCTATTCTTCGAGTAGGAATAGTATTTGTCCAATTCTCCCTCCGAGAGTTTTGAGACGTCTATTCCCTCTACGCGCTCGTAGTCTGCTTTGAAGCCGTCTAGCTGCGTTTTTACATACTCCCATCTCTCTTTTGATCCGGGCATGTTTATCACGAAGATTTTGTATTTTAAACTGCCCATATGCTATCTGATGAGAGAGTTTATCGCGTATTTTAGTTTGTATATTAGCCTGGCTGCCGGATAGTGGGGTTTCAACTTCCTCCCGCCTATTGTAGATTCTGCGTCTGAAATCTTGCATAGCTGCGGCTCCAAGCCCACGACATCTATCCCCGTCTCCCAAGTGAACTGCAGGTCGACGTCTATGGGGCGGAAAAAGACCGAACGCCTCCGCAAGAATTCCTCCGCGCCGCTCCGGCTAATCGCGTAGGCCTGTGTCCCGGTGGGGGGTTTATTCCATCTGACAAGTTCAAACTTCTCCGGGCGGGCTGAGGCGTTTTCAAACATCTCTATTGGAATTCTTCCCGTTATCCTTTTCTTCCTGAACGGGGCAATCAGTTTTATGTAGTCCCAGTCTGCCGGAATGTGCCTTATGATTTCAGGAAGCAGGCGGAAATTTTTCTTTAGGATTAAGTCGTCTTCAAGGATGATTCCGTAGTCCAAGCCGCTCTCGACTATTTTTTTACAGGCCTTCAGATGGCTCATATAACAGCCTATTTCCGCCTTCTTTAAAGGCACATAGTACTTTTTCCTATTTAGCTCCTTTGAATAGTTCCTGCCTATGCTCTCGTCGTCCAGCGCGTTTCCGTCTACCGCCGGAACCCGTTCAAATTCTAATCCTGCGTTTTCCAGCTGCCGCTGCATTTGCAGCAATCTGTCTGCGGATCTGTCCAGATTTATGACAAATATCTTGTATTTCAACACTCCGGGGGGATTTTTCAGAATGTCTGCCGACATATTTTTATCCTGTAGGGTGTTATCCATTAAATTGTCTCTATCTATATATCTTTTTAAGAAATTATCGGAACGGCAAAGTAACTTTATGCAGACTGTGCTCAACTTATAAATACATGTAAAACAACATGTCAACATGCTTTTATGCGTATTTTAACCCGCATCTCTGAACTTTGAACTGACGTTGCAATATGCGCCGATCAGCTTGCCGTATATATTTGTTCCCGGGCATATGTTCCCCGGACATTTTCGGGGAAATATATTATCCCAAGGCTTGCTCAAATGGATTTGTGCGGATTCCAGACTCTAAAAACTTCCGCAAAAACAACCCCCATCAAAATGGTTGGCCGATAGGGACTCGAACCCCAACAAAAGGTGCCAGAAACCTTTGTGCTACCATTACACCATCGGCCAATTTTTGAAAGCAATACATGCTCTATCTTTTTTATCTTCCGTCAAGCTTTTTTTTACACCGCGGGAAGATAGCCAAATATTGCCGCCCGCAAAAGGCTGCATGCCTATGCTGTTATGATGCCATTTGCTGCCTGTCCGTTCCCTCCTGCAAGGTCTATGCGTCCGGCCCGACTTGCACATTGCCTATATCCGCATGCGCATTGCCTCCCTTGGGCGCAGACAAAACCAGAGAAGAGAAGGGTCCCTCGCCGGCGGTTTTCCCTTCCAGCTTCTTTATGATTCTCCCGTTCCTGCTTATCTCGAGCAGGGTGTGGCCGTCGGAATGCATCTCTATGTGGAAATTCAGCCATTGGTCAAATTCGCTTACGCTATCGGAAATCTCCCCGAATTTCAGGCCCCCCTTGAATATCTTGAGATCTTCGCTCTTCTTGCCTCTGTAGAATATGGCGGTGAGGTCGGAGTCAGGCGCCAGCCGCAATTCTATGTCCGCGCGCACTTCGTTTTTAGGAGCCTTAAAGCGGAATATAAGCTGCGAGCGTTTAGTCTTATCCTCGTTGGAACTGAGCCTTATGAACTTTTTGCGGTCCTGGCTTTTTACAATTATGGCATTGCTGTCGGCGTCGGGAGGAGTCTCGATGTTGGCGGGCATGCGTCCCACGGTTTCTGTGGGATAGTTCGTGGAGTTTGTCGCCCCGTAGGGTGAATAATCGGGCTCGGACGGAGCCTGCCCTATAAGCCTCCTTCCCTCCGCGAGTTTCATGGCTCTCGACAAAACCTCCTTATCCGCCCCGGCGTCTCCGAGCTTGAAAGGTTTAAATCCTATCTTTTTCAGAGCGGGGTTTGCCGCGGAATAATTCTGGAGATTTGGGTTTTCTATTATTGAGCCTTCGTCGCGCCCGCCGAAGCTCTTCCATTTCTCAAAATCGAGCCCTCCGAAATCCAAGGGTTTTCCCTCTCTTTGCCAATATATGTTTTTGGCAAATTTTACGGCTTTCGGCGGAATGGGGGAATCGTTCCTTAGGACGCGGCCTTCCGAGAATACAACTACATTCCCCGCGTATTCAAAGGAGCCGTCGTAAACCCTTCCCAGGCCTACTTGCGACGTCTTGGAATCCTCGAAGATGTTGTTCCTGACAACTATCCCCCTGCCGTAATGCATGAAATAGGAATCGTCCCTGCAATTTCTCACATGGTTGTTTTCTATTATCCAACCGGAGCTGCCCTCGTCGCTGTATATTCCCCAGCCGCCGTAGCGGTGCCTGTCTGTACCGGAAATGTCGTTGCCGGAAATTATGGAACCCGGGCAGGCCCCGAGGGTGTATATGCCGCCCATGTCGTCGAGCCAGCCCTTGCCGGTCCCGGAAATGAGGTTGTCCCTGACGGACATGTCCCTCGTGGTCGTCTTTCCGAATCCCCACGTCCATCCGACGCTCACTCCCGTGTAGAACCCGTCTCGTATCGTGTTGCCGTCGACGGAGACTTTCGCCGCGTCCTGCACAAACAGCGCCACCCCAGCCATGTTGAACTCACCGTATCCGACTACCGCGTTGTTCCTTATGGATATTCCCTCCGTGGGGTTATCGTCCTTCCAGTTTTCCCCCACGCGCACCGCGCCGGAACCCATAGACGCAAACGCGCAGCCTTCGATTTTAGAATCTTTGCAGCCCATTCCGAAATGCACCGCGTAGGGGTCTATGTTTTTAAAATCGCAGGAGCGTACAGATATGTTCTCTGCGTTTCTTATTTTTATTAGAGAGTTCGCCTCGTGCGCGGCCTGTCCCATCAGGGTTATGGCCCCGTTAGGCTTCCTCTGCTGCGCGGCGTTTTCAAAACGCAGGTTCTCAAGCGTGAAGTTTTTTACGGGATTGCCTTCCCGCCCCATAACTACGATATGCGCCGCTTTAGGGCTGTAATATGCCTCTATGTTCCCCTCGTTTTCGCCTTTCCTGGGCAGGTAGAAAATTTTCCTATTTGCGGAGTCAAAGTAGAACTCGCCCTCCTCGGAGATGGCTCGCTTGATGTTCACAAGCCTGAAACGCGGCGCGCTGTCCCACCTGAAGGTGTTGTAGTTCTCGTTCGAGATAAGGGTGAGGGCGCAGAATCCCTCCCTGTTGTACCTTCGGGAGGCCAGCGCGAATTTAAACTCGTTCCACACGCAGAACATCTGCAAATATGCGTCTTTTAGCTCGCTTTCTGAAAGTTCGCGGAGGATCTTTCCCTCGTTCGGGCGCACGAGCAGGGGTAGGGCGTAGAAACCCTTGTCCGGAACTACCGAGGCGTCCACAGGGCATTTCCCAGCGCTCCAGAAGAACCCACCTTTTGGCAGATACGCATTCTGCGCGCGCCTCCCGTTTACAAACAGGCTTAATACGCCGCCCCCGGCGTCGGGCAGGCGGGCTTTTAACAGATTGCCGTCGCGCGTCCACGAGTCTATCTTCCTTGCAAAAATTATCTTTGCCCCGTTCTTGCCGCGCAGGGTGATTCCCGAATGTTCCGGCCCTATCACAAGGTCGGAATCCATCGCCACATCTTCGGAAATCTCCACCGTGCCGACCCCCTTTTTTGCCGCATCGTCGAGAATATTTTTTAGATATGCCGTATCCTTCGCCGACATCGCCGCGCAGCATATGAACATGGCTGTTATGGCATATGCGGACATTCTTACAGAACGTCTAATCATAATATTCCTTCCACATTGTTTTGTACCCTGAAAATTGGCTTATTATTCACGCGAACATGGAGGATTTTATCCGTATTTTGGCTTTTGTCTCAAGAAAAAACTCCGCTCCGTTTTTGCGGGGCGGAGTTTTTCGGAAAGGGGAATTCGCCAATAAGATTTCGGGCATAAAAAAGCGGCGCAACCCCTTCGGAATTGCGCCGCTTATATTAAAAGCCTTGCAAAACTAGTCTATAGTATCCAGAGCGTTCTGCGCCGCCTGAACCCAATAGGCGCTCTGCGGATTGGAGATTATCTTCTCGAGCTTTTCCTTCGCAGTTTTTGAATCTCCGCTTGCCAATGATATCATCGCCGAGTTGAACGCCGCCTCCGCCCTGTATGCGCCCGAGAGCGACTCGTTCGCAGAAATTGTATCGAGAAGCTTCTTGCCGTCTTCGGACTTGCCCGATTGCACAACGCTCATCGCCTGCCCGAGCATCGCCCTGCCGAGCAGTATCTGGCCTTCCAGATCTGCGCAGGCCGCTTTGTAGGCGTCTGCCGCCTTCGCGTAGTCCTTGGCCTCGTAGAGGGTGTCGGCGTTTTGCAGCAGGGCAACCCCCGCAAGCGCAGTGCCGGAATTTGCCTTGGCAAAGGCTTCAAGCTGCTCCGGAGTGCCCGCCTTCTCGTAGGCGGCCGCGAGCGAGTTGAATGAATCGTTCTTGTAGGTCTTCCAACCCTGGACGCCTATGATCAGCACAAATACAACCGCTATCAGCGTTATTATGAAAGTCTTGTTGCGCTTCCAGTATAGCCAGGCCTTGTCCTCAAATTCAAGCCCCTCCAGGTCTTCGTCGAGTATCACCGTCTTGCGCTCGTCGGAGACGGATATCGACTCTCCCATGATGGGGTCCGACGTTACATTCTGCGTGCCGGCCGACAAATTTCCGGCCTGGGGAAAAGGTTTATTGCGAGCCTGATGCGGCCCTCTGTTTCTGTTGTCGCTCATGGTTATTTACAAATTAAAACGCGTATAATTAAAAATAATCGTTTCGTAATCAAGCTTTTTTCATTCTCAAAGAGTCTGTTTTGTCCCCCTGAACGGGGCCTTCTGTCCAGTGCGCAAACTGGGTTTTCTTTGGATGCGGCGGTTTCCCCGCCGGAATCTCTATTCCCCGGTTTTCTTGCGCCTTAAAAAAGGCGTCGGCTATCATGCAACTTCGCGGCGCCTAAAAAAAACGCGCCCCGGATATTTTTTTCCCAAAGGCGCGCGGTGGAAAGATATTTTTTTGTTTTATACGAGCTTGTACTCGCCCTGTACGGGCACGGGTTCAACCTTGCGGATTTGCCCGAGCGCAAGAGACTTGTAGTCGTCCAGATAGCACTGCTGGGACTTCTCCTTTATCCACGCGTACTTAAACCTCTTGCCCGAATATGCGGACTCCCTTCCCGCTATTGCGATCAGGCAGGAATTGACCTGCTCGGGCATCTTGTTTGTATGCTCTCCCTTGCGCACATGGTCGAGCAGGAACTTGTGCTCGTTTATAAGCGACTGTCCAAAACCCTTTCCCTTCGGGCATTCGTAGGGGTTTTGCCCCGTTATCTTGTAGGGCCCGTTGAACGACAGGGTTGCCACGCCCTTTGTCCCCACAAACCTCTCGTACATCATGCCGGAGGTGTTGTTCTCCTGGCAGCACATGCTTGTGACGGTGA
>CALXLX010000032.1 GCA_944389315.1 uncultured Opitutales bacterium | reverse complement strand
TGTATGAGGAATATAAAGGAACTGAAAGGAATGATGAAAGAGATGAAATACGAAGCGACACAAGAGTTTGAGCGGCTAGCAGAGACGATAAGCGACTGGTTTACGCCGATAATCCGAATGTGGAGATTTACGAAAAATAACGGAATAACCGAGGGCTTCCACAGGAAAATGAAACTGATACAACGAATGGCTTACGGTTATCGAAACTTCGAAAATTACAGATTGAGGGTCTTGGTTCTATGCGGCGTCTTTCATTAAAATCCACTCTCTTTGGGGTTGACCCTATTTAAGGCAACTTTTCCCTATGCCCAAACAAAAAAACCCGCTTAACGCGGGTGGAACCTTGTTTTGGTGGAGATGATCGGGTTCGAACCGACGACCTCCTCAATGCCATTGAGGCGCTCTTCCAACTGAGCTACATCCCCAAAACAATGTTGTTGTAATCTGCCTTAAATTTTTACGCCGTCAACAAGATTTTTTCAGTTTTTGAAGATTTTATCTTTATTGAGTTCTGGCAGTATCTTCAGGTAGGGGCGCGCCTCGAGAAGCAGGGTCTCCCACATGCGTTCGGGGGAGGTTTCGAAAATCGATTTTGGGAATTTGCGCCTGGTTATCCAATAGCCGGAGTCTATTTCAGTATGCAGCTGGTTTTCCCCCCAGCCGGCATATCCTGCAAATGCGGCGGCCTTCGCAGACGGGTCTCTCTCTAGCTGTTCTTTTACGCTTTGCGGAGACAGGCCATAGGCAAAATTTCCCGGGCCGGGGGCCTCAGGCCCCTTCCATACGGCAAATGTCAGCTTGTTTTCGGACACGGGGCCTCCGTCGAACACCTCTAGCGAGCCTAGAAGCGCGTCGTCTATGCCGGTATTAAGATCTGCCAGAAGTTTTCCCTTAGGCCTGTTCAGCATTATGCCGTAGGAGCCTTCGGGGGCGTCCTCCAAGACGAGTATTACGGATTCGTCGAAGATTCCGCCCTCGAATTCTGGGGCTGCTGCAAGCAGGCTCCACGAAAGAGAATCGTAAACTTCCCTCACAGCTTTACGGTCTCCACTCCGGCCTCTTTGAGCATCGTTTCAGCAAGGGGGTCGTTGTTGTAGTCGTGCAGGTATTTTATCTTTGCGATTCCCGCCGCGGCGAGCATCTTTGCGCAGTGAACGCACGGATAATGCGTTATGTACGCCGTAGCCCCGCAGACGGACACCCCGCGCCGCGCGGCGTCTGTTATGGCGTTTTGCTCCGCGTGGACGGTGGCAAGCTCGTGGTTGTCGCGCACGCAGGAATTGTGCGGAGCCCCCGCGAGGAACCCGTTGTAGCCCGCCGCTATTATGCGGTTTTGGTGCTCGCCAGAGCTTACCAATACGCAGCCTACGTTCAGCCTCGAACATGTCGAGCGGGACGCTATCAGAATTGCCGTGGCCATGAAATACTCGTCCCAACTCGGGCGCTTCTTCCACGACGAGACAAGCTTCTCCATCTCAAACAATGTTTCGTACGGCGTGTTTTGCATGTTCAGACTTCTTTCCTAACCCTTAATTTTTCGGAGCGGCCAAGGCGTTGGCATTTTGCTGCTGAAAGCTTTTAACAGCGCCGACAATCGCCTTAACGTTAGAGGCCTTTAAGGACATTATAGTTGATATTCTATTGTCCCCAAAATACATCCTCATCTCTAGGGGCTCTATGGGGGTTGCAATGTCGGGCATTTTTTCCCCCAACATGTCGGCGCATGCCTTGGCGTACCTTTGCAGATATATCTTTGTGTAGATGTCGCAGTCGGGAACTATGCCTTTAGACGGACTTTTAGAAAGAGTCTTCTCCAAAATTTTCTCGTCGGAGGCGTAAAATATATAACCGTCCTTTTGGGCTATATAATTCAATATGGGTGAATTTTTCTTGCCGTTTTCTAACACGAGAGGAGTTATCTCTATCAGCCCGGCCTTCGCCCCGAACTTATCCTCAGGAAAGACTTCTTTTTTTGACCTTAGGTTTGAGTAGGATTCCTTGTCTATGTTTACTCCGATATTCTGGAGATTTGAGGCATCGAATATCTTGGCATAGTAGTCTACGGAAATTTTCGTGGCCAGATAGTTCATCTCTAATGCAGAGTCGAAATCCATTGAGCTTTTATAGATGTTGACTGCGCTCAAGTCATCGTAAATTACGCTTGCAAATGTTCCGTCGCTCGAATCTGCGTAGCTGTAAATCAGGGTAGCCAGCTTCTTTGCTGTATCCTCGGAGTAAAAGGTGCCCAGGAGGGTGTCCAACAATTCCTTGCAGGGTTTTAGGGCTTTCTTAAAGTCTATGCCTCCCCAGGATAATACCGCGCAGTTCTTCTCGTCTATGAATCCCGTTTCGGTGACTTCCTTGCGCAGGGGAACGGCGTTTATCGCCTCCGCAAATGAGCTGCCGTCCTTCGCTTTGAATATCAACTGGGTCTGAAGATTGTCTCCTTCAAAAGTGAAGTTGAGCTTTACTTGCTTTAGTTGATCCACTGCGGATTCTATCAATTTTGAGTATTCATCAGAAAGGGTATTTTTGAGAGTCTCTTCTGTCTGTGGGGGAATATTCAGTGAAAGGGATATGTCGGAATTTAAGCTTCCCCTTGAGGCCGCTTTGACCGTCTTATAGGCATAATCCGCAAAAGTTTTCGGAGGGAGAATGTCTCCTTCCTCCGCGAGGTTCAAAACGAGCCATTCGTCAAGCCTCAGAAAGTTGCTCTGGGACGACTTCACCGACATTGCCAGCTGGGAGGAGTCCGATGCCTTTATTGCAAGCACCGGGCTTATTATCCCGTTGTCCATAAACACGCATATTGCCATGGAGGAGTCTTTGTCTATCCCGCTGTAATTGGGGGCTCCCATCAAGGTTATCGAGAACATGTTTAATAGCATCGCCGTTCCGTCGTCTACGGCGGATACATATTTCTTTAACTTTTCGTAGGTCTGCGGCGGAGATTTTACTGTTACGGTGCAAATTGCCTCTTGGGTCTTTGCAAAAGAGGCGCATACCGCTGCTGCGATGACTACACCCAGTAAGAATATCTTTTTCATGGTAGGATATTTGTTTTAGTTTTGTCTTTTCGGATCCGCAATGTCTCTTAGAACGTCTCCGAGCATATTAAAGGCAAGCACGGTTATAAATATGGCAACTCCCGGCAATAGCAACCACCAAAATCCGAGCATGAGCACTTTTGTGTCCGACTGCGCCTGCGCGAGCATAAGGCCCCAGGAGCTCGACGGCTCCTGTATGCCGAGCCCCAGGAAGGACAGCGCCGCCTCCCCGAGTATGTACGCTGGTATGGACAGCGTCCCGCTTACGATAATATAGCTTAGCTGGTTTGGCAGAAAATGTTTTACAATTATTTTTAGCGGGCTTTGCCCCATGCTTTCTGCCGCCTGTATGAATTGGCGCTTCGCGAGCGACAGCGACATTCCCCTTATCACGCGCGCCGTGCCCGCCCAGCCGAGCATGGACAATATTATCACTATCATTATGTACATTTCCGACGAGTCGAAATGCGGCGCCAGCGCCGAGCGCATCGCAAGCAGCAAATAAAGGCTGGGAACCGCCATTAAAAACTCCACAAAGCGCATTGCGATAAAGTCGAAAGCCCCGCCGAAGTATCCGGAAAGGCCGCCGACCATGAAGCCCATCACCATTGTTATGGCAATCCCTATAAAGCCTATGCTAAGAGACACCTGCGCCCCGTATAGCAGGCGCGAGAACACGTCCCTTCCGGTGGAGTCCGACCCCAAAAGATATATGCGCGCGTCTGGATTGTCCGTATCCAAGCCTATTAGCTTTGTTTGCATCTGGATAAAGCCCCAAAGCTTGTAAGGCTTGGCTTTTACGAAGAATTTTACGGGGATATATTCCCCGGGGACAGGCTTGTAAAGTGCTATGCTCGGATCGGCGTTCTCGTAGACTTTTATTTGCAGTTTGCCGTCGTGCCAAACCGGCAAGGTCGGGGGGTGGAAGGATTTGTTCAGGCAGGGAAGGGTCTCGGGGTAGGGCGCCAGAAACTGCGCGAACAATGCCGCAAGATACAAAAGCCCGAGCACCGCAAGAGCCGCAAGCCCCTGCTTTGATGCTACAGTCTGCGGCAGGAAATTTTTTATAAAGAACTTTGCCGCCCATATTAGCGCCAAGACTATCAGCAGCACGAGCGCCCCGAAAAGAATTTTTCCTATTATCAGCAGCGCCGACAGCACCGCCGAAAAAGTATCCGGCATGCTTTCCGAAACGTAGGTCAGCCCGACTGCCGCGAGTATTATCGCCAATATCGATATGGACACCGGCAGAACAGGTATTCTCGAGTTCTCCAGCCTTATGCGCGGATCCGCCAAAGCAAGGAGGATATCCGCAAGAAGCTGTCCCATCACGAGCATCACGCAGCCCATGACAACTCCCGCCATGACCACATACTGGTCCTGCTTTATTATGGCCGAATATATCAGCTGGCCGAGCCCCGGGTAGTTCATCACATTTTCGACCAGCAGCGCTCCCGAAAGCAGGCCCGCAAACGCGAATCCGAACGACGTAATTATTGGGTTTATCGCATTTCTCAGAACCGCCTTGAACATTATGGCGTTTTCGCTCATGCCTTTTGCCCGCGCCGTGGTGGCAAATTCCGCGCGCTCAAAGTCCAGAAAATTTCCCCTCATGACGCGCATTACCGAGGCTATTCCGCCCAGGGATAGCACAAGGCTGGGCAGTATGAGGTGTTTTGCGTAGTCGGCCGCGCGGGCAGCGGGGGAGAGAAAGTCGTGCATTATTGAGCACTGGCCGCCCGTCGGCAGCCAGCCCGTCACCGCGGCGAACAAAACCGCCAGCAGCGCGAGGAAAAAGTACGGTATGCTCAGCGCCGCATAGGACAGAAACGAGGCGATTTTATCGAACCACGACCCCTTTTTTACCGCCGCTATGACTCCCAGCGGAATTGCCACCCCGTAGGTTAAAAGCAGGGAGACTATCGCCAGGGCGAGCGTCGCCGCGACCCTTTGGCCTATGAGAGAAGACGCCGATATCTTGTAGCTCCACGAATACCCGAAATCCGGCGCCCCCAGAAATACAGGCCAGTGCTTCTCACGCTCCTGCGGCGGCAAAAGGTATTTTGTCTTTATCGGAGAGACGCTGTTTAGCCACATTCCGTACTGCACATACCACGGCTTGTCCAGCCCGAGAGCTATTTCCTGCTGGCGGACTATCTCGGGCGATATGTCCTTTGAGTTTCTCGCCTCGTTGAGAAAATCCCCCGGGGAAAGGTACATAAGCAGAAACACCAGCACGCTGATTCCCAACAGCATGGGAATCAGCGCAAGAAGCCTGCGTATGATAAATTTTAACATTTCCTAATTTTCTCCGCCGTCGTATAGCTCGTCGAGGTTCCAAATTATGCTTCCCGTGGGCGGCACTTTTATGTTGCGCCATTTGCTCTGTATGCCCGAATAGCTCATTGGGGTTATCAGGTACAGCAAGGGCAGCTCCTCGGAGAAGATTTCCTGCATTTTAAATATGAGCTTTTTGCGCTCGGCCTCGTCGAGGGTGGTCTCCTGCAGGTCCATAAGCTCGTCTACGCGCCTCTCCCAGTCGGTCGCGGGGCTTTTCTGGCGCGGGTTCCACACATGCAAAAAACCGTCTGAACGGTATATCGCCTTGCCTCCCGACGGGTCTCCGCCGCCCGTAAAGCCCATAAGCGCGCTGTCGTAATCGAAAGTGTTGTCTATCTTGGAGACTATTGTGCCGAAATCCAAAAACGAGAGCCTTACCTCTATGCCGACTGCCTTCATATTGTCGACGAAGGTTGTGGCTATCGTAGTCGAGTTCTGGGAGTTTTCCGCCACGAGGAAGTCGAACTTGACGCGGTTGCCCGCGGAATCGCGCAGATGGCCCTCCCTGTCTAATTTGAATCCCGCCTCGTTGAAAAGCTTCATTGAAAGGCTTGTGTCGTAGGCGTATTTGCGGGTGTCGGGGTTGTGCCATTTCTTGTTGGCGGGGCTTATTATGCCGTTTAATTTCTGCGCGCGGCCAAACCATACGCCGCGTATGAGGCCGTCGCGGTCTATCGCGCTCATCACCGCCTGCCTGAATCTCCTGTCCGAAAACCATTTCAGCTTTACGGGATCGACATAGGGCTTGCCTTTTTCGTCCTTGTTGGGATTCAGGTTGAACCAGATGAATTGTATGGAAGTGTCGGGCCCGCGCTCGTAGATTTTAAAGTCGTAGGTGTCGGCGTAGTTTTTCACCCAGGCGTAGTCGTTGGCGCTGACCGCGGCGGCGTCGCACTGGCCGGTCGCAAAAAGTATGGTGCCGGTATTGGCGTCTGCGACGAACTTGTATATGAGGTAATCCATGTAGGGCAGCCTGTTGCCCGCCTTGTCGGCCCGCCAGTAGTGCGGGTTGGGGCAGAGCGTCATGCGCTCGCCTGGCTTGAAGTTGTAGAGCATGTAAGGCCCGCTTGAAACTATCTTTTCTGGCGTGTCTATGGCGGTTTTTGTGGACCAGGCCTCGTTTAAGGTTCCGTTCTCAAAGTCCTTGTAGAGCGCATGCTTTGGCATTATCTCTATGAAGCCTATGTCTATCAGAAAAGGCGCGTAAACCGTCTTTGTGGTAAAGCGCACGGTGTGCGAGTCTATCTTCTCGAACTTTACGGGCTCGCCCGATATAGTGTACTGGCCCGCGTATCTTGACGGATATTTTAAGAGGGGCTTGCCGGTCTGCTTGTCGAGTATGGGGTTGCCGTTTTCGTCGGTCTGCTGGGCGAATATGGCCTGGAATGTGAATATGACGTCGTCCGCGGTAATCTCAACCCCGTCGCTGAATTTTATTCCCTTCCTTATTTTGAAGGTATAGCTCTTGCCGTCGGGCGAGACCGTCCAGCTTTCGGCAAGCGCGGGCACGGTCTCATCTTTTATAGGGTCGTACGTTACAAGCGTTGAAAGCAAAAGCGATATGGCCTGTGAGGAGTAAAGGTCGGGCGATATCAGAGGGTTGAACGTCTTTGGCTCCTGCGCCGAGCAGAGCACAAAAACACCCCCGTATTTGCCCACTTCGCACTGGACAGTTTCCACGCCTTCGGGTAGCGGATATTTCCCCCTTTCGGGACGCGGAGGTTCCGAGCAGGACGCGCACATAAGAAGCGCGCACGCCCCCAATGCCGCTTTCCAAAGAAGCCTCGTCTTAACTGGCGCCATTTTCCGGTTTTTCCGCTTCGGGCCCTTCCGAACCTCCCGCGGTAGAGCCCGATTCCTTATCGGTATCGGGGGTTTTTTCTTTATCCGTTTCCTCGGATTTTTCCTCCACGTCCTTGTCGGCCTCGTTAAGATGCCAATCCGGCGCAAAGATGTCGAGATTAGGCTCGTTCAGGCTCCAGTCGGGGGAGAAATCGTATTCGGGTATGGCGTCGTAGCGCTCGAGCTCCTCGAGCTCGGCGTCGTACTCGTCCCTGTAGTATTCGGCCTCGTAGTCGGCATAGCCGTAGTCGTTTTCGTCGGGCTTGTTCGGGTCGTAATCGTCGGGCAGGGCGTTGGGGTCGGCGGCTTTCTTCTGCGCCTCTTCGCTTCGTAACTTCTCCTCCTCGGCCATCTCGGCACGCCGCTTTTCTATGATTTCCTCGGCGTATTCCCTGCGCTCCTTGGCCTCCTGTTCGGCCTCCCTGCGCTCCCTCTCGGCCTCGGCGGAAAGCTTGCGCTTGCGCATGCGCGTGCCTATGAACAGCGCCCCCTCGTACATCAGATAAAGGGGAATTACCAGCGCAATCTGAGTAAATACGTCTGGCGGGGTTATCACGGCGGCGACTATGAATAAGATCAGTATCACCATGCGCCTGTTCTTGCGCAGAAAGTCCGGATTGAGAACCCCCAGATACAGAAGTATTATCTCCAGGAGGGGAAGCTCGAAGGCCAAACCTATCGCAAGCGTGACCCAAATTATAAACGAATAGTAGTTCTCCCAGTCGAAGAGGGTCTCGAGATTCATGCTCGACGAAAGCACCACCGAGAAGTATATGCCCGCCGGCATTATCAGGAAGAATGCAAACGACACTCCCGCAATGAACAGCAGCGCCCCCGTAATTGCCCCGGGCAGCAAAAGTTTTTTTTCGTCCTTCGTAAGCCCCGGCGCCACAAAGCCGGAAATGAAGTAGAGCATGAAGGGCAGCGACAGCGCAATTCCGCCCGACAACACCACATAGACCATTATGAAAATGGGCGACATTATAGAGCCCACTCTCAGCGGAATCTTGTGCCCGAGCAGTTTTTCCGCAGTGTGCAGTGGATATTGCAACAGGTCGAAGAAATGGCTATAACCCAGCCCAACTATAAAGAGCATAACAAACAAAACCGCTATGCACTTGATGATAACCCATCTCATTTCCTCGAGATGCTCGAGGAAAGTCATGTCCTTATTCGGAGAAGAGTTCGACTTTCTCTTTTTCAAGCCAAGCATTATATCTTTGTCCCTTAGGCTCTGAGCTTGTATTTCTTAGAAAGCTCCGCGCAGATTGCCTCGAAGACCTTGTTTACCTCCTCGGCCTTGAGCGTCTTTGTGTCGGAGCGGAACCTCATGGAAAATGCCATGCTTTTCTTGTCGTCCTCCACGCCCTTGCCGGAGTAGAGGTCGAATATGCTTACGTTTTCCAGGTCGAACTGGCCCTTGCACTTTGCCTTGGCGATTTTCGTTATCTCCTGCTTAAGCTCCGCCGCGGCGATGCTTTTGGGAACTATAAGAGCAACGTCCCTCTCCGAGGGCGGAAAACTGCTAAACGGCGCAAACTTTGCCGCGGCCTTCTTGCGGGCGGCAACTTCCGGACGGAATAGGAGCTCGCCGGCAAACACTATGCCGTCAACTCCCGCGTCTTTGAGGAACCCAAGGTTGAGCGCCCCGAAAGACACCTTGAATCCTTCTCTGTCCACAGCTCCGCAGGTCGCCGCAAAGCCGTCCTGCCAGATCTTTTCCGGCGCGCTTTTGAAATTCAGCCTTGAGGCGTCTACGCCGAGTATAGAGAGCATATCGCAGGCGGTCTTTTTAGCGGTGAAGAAATCCGCGTTCGGACGTTTTGTCCAGCTGGCGCCGCGGGCGTCGGGAACAAATACAAAAGCGGTGGACACCAGCTCCGTAAGGGAGTCTTTTACCTTGGCAAAAACCCTGCCGTTTTCAAAGAATCCGTAGAAGGAGTTAGCGTTGTCTATGTTTAGGGCAACCGCCCCTGAAAGCCCGTCCAAAAGGGACGTCCTAAGCGAGTCCTGGTCGGCCGTAAGGGGGTTTGCGAGCTTGAGAATATCGGCATTGTCGTGCCATTTCTGCGTTTGTGCGCTGCTGCGCAAAGTGTAGTGCACGCATTCGTTAAAGCCCTGCGCGGACAGATAGTCGGCCGCGGCCCTGGCGTATGTAAAGACGGGGTCGTCGTTCCTGAGAGACGCCCTCGTAAGCGGCATCTGCGTGGGGATATGCTCCGATCCGTAGAGCCTTATAAACTCCTCCACCAAATCTATGGGCCTGTCTACATCGCACCTGAAAGACGGCACCGTCACCCGCAGATTCGTCCCTCCGGATGGCATCTCGACGGCAAATCCCAGACGCCTGAATACGTCCGCAACTTCGTCTATCAAAACGTCGAAACCTATCCTGTCTATTATGTAGGCAAGGGATATCTCTATCATGCGGTCTCCGCGGGGAGGCTTGCCGGCAACTATCGTTGCGCCTTCCTGCTGCCCGCCAGCAAGCGAGCATATCAGGTCAACCGCCCTGCGCGAGGCGTCTATGGTGCCCTGCGGATCCACGTCTCTTGCAAACCTGTACGACGAATCCGTATTTATATTGAGCTTGCGCGACGTTGCCCTGATGTTTCCCGGGTTGAAGTACGCGGACTCTATAACAAGATCCGTAGTTTCGTCCGTGACTTCGGAATTCTTTCCGCCCATTACCCCCGCTATGGCAACCGGGCCGACACCGTCGCAAACCATGGTGTTCAGCGGGGTGAGCGTGTGGGTTTTCTCGTCGAGCGTCTCAAAGACTTCTCCGTCTGCAGCCTGGCGCACGCATATCTTTTTCTCCCTTATCTTCGCCGCGTCGAAGGAATGCAGCGGCTGGCCGTATTCCATCAATACGTAATTTGTCACGTCCACCACATTGTTTATCGGGCGCAGGCCTACAGCCTCCAGGCGCTTTTTCATCCATTCCGGGCTCTCGGCTATCTTCACTCCCCTTATGCATGCAGCAAGATAGAAGGGGCAGTTTGGCGTATCGAGCCTGACGCTGTCCAAAAGGCCGCTTTCGGAACTCTCGGAATATTTCTCCGCCGCCTTAAGCTCCGGTGTCTTCAGAGGCTTTGAGAACTTTGCGGCAAGCTCCCTGGCTATGCCTATGTGGCTGGCGCAGTCGCCCCTGTTGGCGGTAAGCTCAACTTCAAATACGGTGTCCGTATCGGTGAACACGTCGTTTATAGGGGTGCCTATCTCGGGGGAGTTCTGCAGTATCAGCAGGCCGCTGTGGTCGCTGCCGAGCCCGAGCTCGCGCGCGGAGCACATCATGCCGTTGCTTACAACGCCGCGCAATTTTGAAACCTTTATCTTGAAGCCCTTGCCGTCCTCCGTGGGCAGCTCGGCCCCGTCGAGCGCAACGGGCACGCGGTCGCCAACCTTGTAGTTCGACGCCCCGCATACTATCTGTATGGGATCTGCATTCTTGTCCACCTTGACCATGCATACTCCAAGATGGTCTGAATCGGGGTGCGGATCCCTGGAAAGTATCTGCCCCACAACCACGTTCTTGAGCGGCTTCAGCCCCAGAGTCTGCACGCTTTCAACCTCCAGGCCCAGCATGGGCAGAGCCTCGGATATGTCATCTATCGACACGTCGGAAAGATCCACATAGTCGTTTAGCCAGTTTAAGCTTACTTTCATCTTACAAAATTCTCCGAAAATATTTTATTTTGCAAACTGCCTTAAAAAGCGCAGGTCGTTGGCGTAGAAATGGCGTATGTCGTCTATCGAGTGCATCAGCATGGCGACCCTCTCCACGCCCAGGCCAAAAGCGTAGCCGCTCCATTCGTTCGGATCCAGCCCGACATTCTTCAGCACATTCGGGTCCACCAGGCCGCAGCCCATAATCTCTATCCATCTGTTGCTCAGCCTGCCCAAATTCTCCGTCATGAAATCTACCTCGAAACTCGGCTCAGTGAAGGGGAAGAAACTCGGCCTTAAGCGTATCTTGGCCGATTCTCCGAATAGATCCTTGAACAGATACGCAAGTATGGCCTTCAAATCCGTAAGACGCACGCCTTTGTCTATGCAAAGGCACTCCAGCTGGTGGAAGTTGGCAGAATGGGTCGCATCGACCGTGTCGCGCCTAAAGGCCCTGCCGGGAGCCACTATCTTTATGGGCGCGCCCTCCTTGAGCATCGCGCGTATCTGCACGGTCGACGTGTGCGAGCGCAGCAGATACAGCTCGTCGGCATGCTTCGAGACATTCTCTACCTTTAGCCCGGCCGGGAAGAACAATGTGTCCTGCGCGTCCCTGGCGGGATGGTCCGCGGGGGTGTTGAGAGCGTCGAAACAGTGCCACTCGGTATCTATCTCAGTAGCCTCGGCCACGGTAAAGCCCGCCTTTTTAAAAGTGTCGCAAATTCTGCGTATGGTCTGCGTAAGGGGATGTATAGTTCCGCGCGCAACTTCGGGCGAGGGCAGGGTGATGTCCGGCCTTTCTCCGAGAGCCTCGGCCTTGCGCGCCTGCTCTATGCGCGCGTAGGCCGCCTGCGCGAGAGACTCTATGGCCTGTTTTGCCTTGTTTATAAGCTTTCCCACCAGGGGCCGCTGCTTGGGCTCGAGCGTAGGTATGGTCTTCATTATCGCCGTAAGGTCCCCGTTCGGGCCGAGCGCCGAAGCCGTTATGTTCGATACTTGCGCCGCGGTTTGGGCTTCGGGCAGAAGCTTCTCCATGCGCGCTATGATTTCGTTGATTTTATCTTCCATTTCGACAAAGTCCCATGCGGATTTTCCGTCCGCTAAAATCTATTATATATTAAAAGCAAAAAGATATTCCAATGCGCCGTTTCGGCAAGTAAAAACCATAGTATCTGGCGTTTTTTTACGGCGATATAAAAGGAGCACGGCTCCGCTTTTTGCTGATTTGTCGGACTGCGCATTCAAATTCCAAAAACATACTCTCCTCTTATGGACTGTTTTGCCCGGGACATTGAAAAACAAAAAAGGCGCAACAGTCCATGTTGCGCCTTTTTTATAAATATCGGTAAGATTTAGGCCTTCACCTTGGCTACGAGAGCCGCAAATGCCGCGGCGTCATTTATGGCAAGCTCGGAGAGCTGCTTGCGGTCGAGCTGTATATTGAGCTTCTTAAGACCGGCCATGAATACGCTGTACTTGATCCCTGCCGCCCTGCAAGCCGCGTTGATGCGGGTTATCCAGAGGCTGCGGAACTCGCGGCGCCTTACGCGGCGGTCGCGGTATGCGTATTTCCTCGCGCGCTGCGAGGCATCTTTTGCGTAGCGGTACAGGCGGGATTTGTTGCCGAAGTACCCTCTTGTTGTCTTCATCAGACGCTGCTTGCGCCTGCGTGTTTGTCCTGCGTTTGTCACTCTTGGCATGTTTTTGTCCTTCTTTTTTTATATGAGCCTGGGGGTCGCCTTCAATTACACCCTTTCGGCCTCGGTTTTTCTTTGTTGTTTCTTCTCTACGCGCAGGGAAGAGCGGCCTTAACGGTGCGTATTACGCCCTTTGTGTCAACCGCCTTGTCCTGGCCCATAGAACGCCTCTGCTTGACAGACTTGGCGCTGAGCAGATGGCGCTTTCCCGCCACTCTGCGCATTACTTTGCCCCTCGCGGAGACTTTGAAACGTTTTGCTATGGATTTCTTGGTCTTTTGCATTGTTATAGGT
>CALXLX010000031.1 GCA_944389315.1 uncultured Opitutales bacterium | reverse complement strand
CGTCCATGGACACGTCCACGCCTATCGTCGCAGCGTTAGACCAGGTCAAATCTGTCACGACAACCTTGCCTATGTCGCCATCAGCTCCAACCGCTCCAAACTTGCCGCCCACAAGCGATACCGCTCCGATGCCCCAGCCCGCGCTGTTGCCGCTGCCGTCGGCGTTTATGTACAGCTCGCCAGCGGAAACCGTCGTCTGGCCCCTGTACATGTTCTCGCCCCTCAAATACTGCACGCCCTTGCCGGTCTTATTCAGCACCAGCGCGCCAGTCAATGCCAGCTCAGTAGGATTACCGTCTGCCGCAAAATCAACAAGCGCAGTAGTCGTGCTATAATTACCTTCTCCGGTTAGCTCCACTATAGGGGTGCCCGTATTTGCGGTATACGCCTCATAGTTATAACCCGTGGTTATCTTGGAACCGGCCGTGTCTCCCGTTATGCCCCCCACTACTAAAGCCGTATTCTCCTTAGAGGTCCAAACGGTATTATCCGCTATGCCCACAACAAATGTTCCCTGGGTTTCAAATGAACCGACTACACAAAGCGGCGATGTATACGCATATTGGGCGCGCAGGAAAGAATCCCCCTCAAAGCTGTTCAGGTAATTGCCGTTGACAGTCATCCCGCCGTAGAGCTGCACGGATTCCACCGCAAGTTCTACATCTTTCGCCACGATAATATTCTTATTGTTAATCTTAAAGAATATGGAGCTGCCAGTCCCGCCCTTGACTGCCGTTGAAATGCTATTTACATAGATAGAGCCTTTAGTGGTATATATGCTCCATTCGCTATTTAAGTCCGACGACGACATCACGACATCTCCCAAACTGAGAGTGCCGTCCATGAGTGTGTTCCAAGTGTAACCAAACCTCAAAGTATTTTTGCCAGCAAGGGTTATTGTCGCGTTGGATAAATCCACATCGTAACCGTAATATGCCGTTGTCCCTGCATCGTCGTATGCGCCTCCAAAGAATCCCAGCAAACCATTGCTTACAGTTATATCCGTTATTTGCTCCGTCGAGCCCAGATAATGCGTATATACCTGCATCTGAGCCAAATTTGAGGCATCTATACCGGTCAGGTTTATCTTTGAACCGGTTAAGTTTACCGTTTCAAGACCGCCGCCAACTGAACTGCTACCGATAGTATAGTTAAAGCGCGAGTAGTGGTCTATGTTGCCTATCGTAAAACTGTTGGCATAAACGGTTATACTTCCCGTCCCGTAGGAGACTACATCTCCCAAGGATACATTGCCCGTGGTATAGGCGGCAAAGCTAAGATTGCTTCCATCTGCAGCTATATTGATATTACCCAAAGAAAGATCTGTAGTATATCTCTTGGTATCCGTCCCAAAGCGGAATAAGCTGATTCCGGAAACATTCATTGTCGCGGCGGAGAAATCCGCAGTGCAATCCGTATAAGCTTCCGTATCGTTTGAAACTCCCTTATAAATATTTAACTCGCCGCCGTTGAGATTTATCTCGGTGACATAGCTTGTAAGGTTTGACGCCCTAATGTATAAAGTACTGTCGTCGGAAACATTTATAGTTCCTCCCGTCTCGGCGTTTCCCAAGGTCAGATTGGACAAGAAACACCCTGCTGAAGAAGTACCTAATGTAACACTATTCCCGCCGGAAGCCCATATCTCTCCTACCGACAAAGAAAAATTCTTGGCTGCGGCCTTTTTCCTGATTATTAAAGAATTATTATTCTCGGCCGAAGGCAATATGGAAGTCAAATTCCCCACCGTGAGAGAAGAATTGTCAACCCCACCGTAAAACTCCCATTTTGCTGCCGTAGATGTTGTGTAATCTGCAAATTCCCCGGTAGTCGGCCCATTGTATATGCCCGCAAGGTATTTGTCTGAGTCTATTTGGGTCATATAGCTTTCATCGCTATACATCAAAGCCTTACCTATCACCTCCGTGCCGGGTGCGGTGGAAACATCCCACGTTTCAGGATTTACCCTCGTATCTGCGCTGGATGTGGTATAGTCTGTGGATATATATGTAATAGTTTCAAGAGACCCCTGTTTGCATGCCCAATACCCCGTCACATCGGACTGAGTCAGCGGCGCAGAGAAAAGCCAAAGAGGCGATGCTAAAAAATAACATGCTACAATATGTATTTTTTTCATGTAAAAAACCTTTCTTCTTGAAAACTCAACAGGGCAAAAAAACATTTCAAACGTTAGAGGTTTAACTTATTTGCAATTATACCGTCAAGATTTTTCAAAAAAATTTTTATAAGCATCTAAAAACAAATATATAAAAACATAAACACAGTTTGTATTGTCAAAAAGATCCAAGCAACGGCAATATATTTCTATCAATGTAAATCCATAATTTCTTTATATGAAGGAGAATTTCGATATTAATTTACCTCATCATCTACCAAAATTATACAAAAAGTGAAAAAAACTCCCTACAAATCCACAATCTAAAAACATCGTCAATATGCCTGCATCTAATGGAATAAAGGATTAAGAATATGGAAAAAATACGCCTAATTTATTTCTTGAATACTTCGCCTACAAACGGATAATTATCTCCAATTTAGAAGTAGGAATTTTTCATTACAATACCATGAACAAACAAGAAATCATAGAAATGCTGCAGCAGCAGCTTGCAAAACACGGAGAATACACCGCCGCGGAAACCGCCCGCGTATTCGACGACGTAATAGACACGCTCAAATGCGCCATTGTAAAATCGGGCAAAGTATCGCTCGTAGGGTTTGGCACTTTCAGCGTAAAAGACAGAGCCGCCAGAACGGGCATCAATCCCCTGACAAAGGAGAAGATTAAAATTCCCGCTAAGAAGGCCCTCTCCTTCAAGGCTTCCAAGAGCTTTGAACTCAAATAAATCCCATTTTTATTGCAAAAAAGGCGGCTTTTAGCCGCCTTTTTTTACGCCCGCGCCGGAACTTGCGCCCTAATCAGAGATTTATACCAAACTGCATGCCTATCACAAATGCGTCGGAATATTTGCCGCCGCCCGGATTTATGACATACTGGAAATCCGGCTGTACATACATGAACCTGTTTATCTGTACCTTGTAGTTGGCCTCCAATATAACCTCGTAGGAGCCGCGCGAGACAGGATCCCCCAATTTGTCTGAGAACTTGCCGTACGCTGCCCCGAAACAGATGACATCGTCCTTCCTGTACGGGATAAGGCCGTTAAGCAATACGCCGCCGTTTATGAATACCGGCATCTCCGCAAGATTCTCATACGGGTCATACTGTACCACGCCCCATAAAACCACTCCGCGCAAATCCCTGTACTTTTGATCGGGCGCGCGCTGAATGTAGTCTGGCCTATCGGAATCGGGGTGGAAACCCATATTATATATGAGGTAATCGGCCTGAAAATACATCGTACAGTTGAAGGGCGAAGTTGCCAAAGGATCGTCCAGATGCGCCGCGCTGTACCAGTCGGCGGCAAAACCGGCGGATATGTTGCCCGGGGATTTGCCGCTGTCGTCGTGGTTGAAATCCCAACCGACCTCAAAATTGGCGTTTACCCCCAGTGCGTTTGAAAAACTCATGTCCATGCCGTGGTTGTGCATGGAGTCCATCTCGTCGCTGTTTATCTGGTAGACGCCCGCCTTGAAATACACCCCGTCGTCGGAAAAAATCTTGGCGCAGGCGGCCCATGTGCCGCTCGGATAGGCGGACCAGCGCATCTGCTTGAATATGCCCACGGGGTTTCCGTCCATGGCGTTGTTCATGTACATCCAGTATATGGGCTTGCTTAGAAAATTGTCGCCCGCCCCGAAACGCCCTATCTTCAAACGCAAATTCAAATCATCGAGAATCTTGCCGTCGTACTGGAGGAAGAACGAATACAAGCGCATAGTCTGCGACCCGTAGTTCTGCTGCACGTTGAACGCGTTGCCTATGTAACTTTTTGTCAGGCTCTCACCGAAACGCCACACCCATGTATTTGCAATACTCCAGCCCGAAAGGCTGTCCAGCCCCGTGAGAGTGTCCAAATTTACGCCGAAACCGAGGTTTACCGAGCTTGTATTTGTGACCCCCTGCCTCATGCCGCCAGTTGGGTTTCCGGCGAGATTGCCCGTGTAGGAGACAACCGGCACAAAGCCGTACTCCTCAAGATGGCTCCTCGCACCGAAGAAATCCCCGGTTGCATAGGGGCCGTTGAACCACTCCTTGTAGGTCATGTCGTAAAACGGTTTGTCCTTAAGAATATTATCGTAATATTCCGCAGTCAGCGCGCGGGGAATGTCGGAATTGTCGTCCAAATGTTCCGACATAAACCTATCCTGCAAAATTGCCTCCGACAATACCGGCGCGACAAGCACTCCTACTACAAGCGGTATTCTGCAAATCTTCATTGCCTGTATTCTTACAAGATTTTACTTCATAGGCAAGTCTTATTTCGGAATAAAACAATCTTCCCTTTAGAAAAACTTTTCCCGCCATCCGAACTAACGGGAAAAAACAATTTAAGCGTTCTACAGATATTTTTTATTACAGATAGATAAAACCCAGGAGGAGTGCCTCCATTTTAGTGCGCATGCAAAAAACTTTTGACGGCAAAAATTTTTCTAAATTTTGCCGGCGGCCGGCATAAGGCGGTGTCGGGAAACCCGCCTCAGAGGAGGTGGAGTGGCATAGGCAGAAGATTTTCTCCTATGCAAAATAGTAGACTCATCCGCCAAAAGCACGGGAATAAATGAGCCCGAGGGAGGTATATATCCTTCCCCACAGGCCCCTCGCACACTCTAAAAACAAGTTGCGCCCATAGAGCTCTTGGGCAGCCCCCTCTACCCTTGGAAGCTAAATATCCTAGCCCTATTGCGTTATAGCCGAAGCCTTCTGCACTTTAGAATTTTTCCACCTCGCCTACAACATAGTCTATTTCCGCCGGTGTCATCTGCGGATACACAGGCAGGCGCACTATGCGCTTGGCGACACTTTCGGACACGGGAAGACGCACGGGGTTCCCCCCCGCAAGCTTTATTCCCATCGGCGAAAGGTGCAGCGGCGCGTAGTGCTGGCACGCCCCTATCCCGGCGCCCTTCAAGAGCGAAAGCATCTTGGATGCATCGTCTGGAGTATTCATAAGCATATAAAATATGTGCCCATTCTCCCGGCAGCCCTCCGGGACGCGGCCAAGCTTAAACCTGCCCGCCGCCTCGAGCGGCTCAAGAGCCCTTCTGTACGCCGCGCAAACCTCCAGCCTCGCCTTCGTAATTTCCTCGGCATACTCAAGCTGCCCGAGCAAAAACGCCGCGGCTATCTCCGAGGCGACAAAACTTCCGCCCAAATCCACCCAGGTGTATTTGTCAACCTGGCCGTTTATAAACTGCCTGCGGTTTGTACCCTTCTCCCTTAGAATGTAGGCCCTGTCTATGAAGCGCTCGTCGTTTATAAGAATGGCGCCGCCCTCCCCGCATACGACATTCTTAGTGCCGTGGAAGCTGAGGCTCGCCATCTGGCCGAAAGAGCCCGCATGGCGGCCGTCCAGGTAAGACATCATCCCCTGCGCGGCGTCCTCTATTACAAGGCTGGAGTGTTTTTGCGCAGTCTCCATTATAGAGGCCATGTCGCAGACAACTCCGGCATAATGGACAGGCGCTATAATCTTGGTGCTTTCGGAGGCTATCCCCTTTAAAAACTGCTCGTCCATATTTAGGGTGTCTTCGCGGATGTCGCACCACTTGATTTTTGCCCCCCTCAACGCGAAGGCGCTCGCAGTGGAAACAAAGGTGAAACTTGGCACTATAACTTCGTCTCTCGGTTTTACGTCGGCCAAGAGCGCCGCAAGCTCTAACCCCGACGTGCACGACGAAACTATCAACGCGCAGCGCGCCCCCGTTATCTTCTCGAGCAAAGCATTGCACTCCGCCGCAAAGCGCCCGTCTCCCTGCAAATGGTTTGCCTCCACCGCCGCCTTGATATATTCCATCTCGCGCCCGGCGATGAAATTCTTTATAAATGGAATTTTCATATCTTATAAATTTTCCTCCCGCGCTTAAATGTACATAGGCATAGCTAAACGGCCCCAAGAGAGCTGTCCGGCCCCGCCGCGCCTTTACGCGCGGGCGGATTCAAGCTCGTAATCTTTTCCCGCAAGATGGTAGTCCAAAGTAAGCTTAAGCGCGGTTTTAAGATCCGTCTTGGGCTTCCAGCCGAGAAGCTCCTCAGCATGCTTTATGGACGGAATGCGGTAAGCTACATCCTGATAGCCCTCGCCGTAGTAGTCCTTGCTTGAGACGTCCTCTATCTTTACATTTTTCGCAGCCTCGGCGTAACCAGGATAGGTCGCAACAAGCTCCACCAGCATTTCCGCAAGCTGCTTTATGGAAAAATCCATATAAGGATTGCCTATGTTGAATATCTGCCCGCTCGCGCAGCCGTTTTTATTTTCGATAATTTTAAGCAGGCAGTCCATCGCGTCGTCTATGAATGTGAAGCTTCTGCGCGCCTTGCCGCCGTCTACAAGCTTTATGGATTTGCCGTTTATTATGTTGTGTATAAACTGTGTCAGCACCCTCGAAGAGCCCTCCTTGGGGTTCTTGACGTCGTCGAGCTTTGGGCCTATGAAGTTGAAGGGCCTGACCAGAGTGAAATCCAGCCCCTCGTGCGCGCCGTACGCCCAAATGAGCCTGTCGAGCAGCTGCTTTATGCAAGAGTATATCCACCTTTCCTTGGGAATGGGACCGAGCGTGAGGTTAGAAGAATACTCGTCGAAAGACGAATCCTGGCACATTCCGTAAACTTCGGACGTGGACGGAAATATTATGCGCTTCTTGTGCTTTACGCACATCTTTATAACCGACACGTTGGATTCGTAGTCGAGATTGTAAACCCTTATCGGGTCTTTGACGTAAAGGGCTGGAGTGGCTATCGCCACAAGCGGCAAGACAACGTCGCTCTTTTCTATCTGGGCCTCTATCCAGTCCGTATCCTTCGTGACGTCCCCCTTCTTAAAGACAAAGCGGTCGCGCCCGAGGCAATGCTGGATTTTCCCGTCGGCCATATCGAAAGCCGTCAGATTCCAATTCGTACGGTTGAGTATTGCCCAGCACAGCGACGAGCCTATAAAGCCGTTGGCGCCGAGTATTAAAACATTTTTCGACGTATTCATATTTTTGCCCGATTCAAGCAAACCCGCGCCGCCCTATCAAGAATATTCCCGCCGCAGGCCTCCAAACTTTGTTTGCAGGCACAAAAGCTACCTTGCAAAATAGTTCTTATGCAGCTGCCAACCTGCGCGTACTCGGCGGTCTTTTGCGGAGACTACAAAATTTGAGATGTCCCCGAGCAGAGCCAAATCCTTAACTTTGCCCCACTCCGGGGTTATCCATATGCTCTTTGCGCGCTTTGCCGCGCTGAAGAACCTGCTTTCGTACTCGCGCAGTTCTGCGGAGGAGGAAACTATAGCCTTTATCTCGTCCGCGCGAGCCAAAGACTCGGGCAGAGGTTCGCGGAACAGCTTTGGGCTTAGGGCCACCCAATCGAAAGCGCATTCGCCGTTCTTTTCGTCTATGGGACAAACGCCGGAAGTCTCAAGATGCACTCTCAGCCCGACCTTTTTCAAGGATTCGACAAGAGGCGGCAGATACTGCAGACACGGCTCTCCGCCCGTCACGACGGCAATTCCCGCGCCCGAAGCCGCCGCCTCACGCGCGATATCTCCCGCAGGCCTGACCGCGCAGCCCTCACCGGAAAGCCACGCATACTTCGTGTCGCACCACGGACAGCGCACATTGCACCCAAACAGCCTCACAAAAAACGCAGACTTGCCTGAATGTTCGCCCTCGCCCTGGAAGGATAAAAAAGTTTCGCTAATTTTATACGGGGTATTCTCCATAAAAAAACGTCCATCGAGCTACAAAAACCGGAGGGAGTCTATTTTGAAAACCTGGCCCTGTTCTTCTTGTCTTCGCTTATTTCCACGTACTCCACCCATACGCGCCCATCCGTATGGCGCCGTACAATTTCGTCGAAAACTTCAAACAGATGGGCCGCGAGCCCCTCGCACGAGCATGAACGCACAGTGTAAACCTTCCAAGCCTCGGGCGCGGCCGATACGAGCGTGTTTAAGAGCGGATCGCTCTCGGAAAAAACGCAGGCATGGTCGAGATGTTCGGTTATCCAATCCTTTATAAAGCCGAGCTTCCCGAAATCCACCACAAAGCCGTTGGAGTCAGGCTCGCGGCATGCGAAGGATATTGCTATATCCCAGTTGTGCCCGTGCACGAACGAGCAATGCCCGTCGTGCAAATGTTGCCGATGCGCAAAAGGCACGTCGTGGTAAACTTTCGTACATGTAAGCATTGCGTAAGTCCTTTCCTGTTTCAGCACATTTTTTCAGTATCGACACAAATCTTATCCCAAGAAAATATCCGCGTGCAAAACAAAAAGAGGCCTTCCTGCAAAAAAAACGCGCCTTCCATGCAGCTTTCCGATATGCCTTATGCCCCAGGCATGTCCAAGCCCCGGATATTGCCATACAGCCCCAATAGCGCATTCGCACATGCAAGAATACGCGCACGCATATTCATACAGCGCTCATTATCCGCATGCAGCCGCTTCCGTTCCTCCGCGGCGGCGGCGCTAAAATGCGCGCCGGCTGCTCCAAATGGCCTGCGCTATTGCAAGCCCTGCGCTGAAACTTTGCGGAAGAAACTCTCGTAGCACTCCTCCGCCCTTGAAATCATCTTCAAAGACATGGATTCGTTCGGGGAATGGAGATTGTCCTGCGGAGTGAAAAGCCCCAGCATCACGCAATCAAGCCCCGTCTTATCCTTTAGAAGGCGCATAAGCGGTATGCTTCCGCCCTCGCGCAGATATATGGGCTTGCGCCCGAAAGCCCCCTCAACGGCACTTTCCATAGCCACAAATATTTTTCCCAATCTATCATCAGCCTTCCCGTCTGCCCCGCTTTTAAGATGCGGGGGGAATACCGCATAGGCGTTGCTGGCCCCCTTGTGGTCCTCGAAAGAAACCTCGACCGCCTTCGGAGTGCGCTCTTTTATGGCGCGCTTAACGGCATCGGCCACGGCTAAGGCGTCCTGGTTGGGAACGAGACGGCAGGATATTTTTACGAAACATTCGCTCGGAACTATGCTCTTTGCGTCCGTCCCCTGCCAGCCGCCGCCCATTCCGGTAAATTCGAGCGTAGGCATCACGCGGCAGGCCTCCGAAGGGGTCATGCCTGCCTGAACATACAATTCCTCCACGCCCGCAGCCTTCTTCAAGTCCTCCGGGCCGAATGGATTTGCCGCTATCTGGCGCCTCTCCCAGTCCTCAAGAGGAAGGACGCCGTCGTAGAAGTGCGGCACATTCACCCTGCCGTCCGGGCCGTGCAAGGAAGCGCAGACCTCCGCCATGGCCTGAAGCGGATTATACACCGCCCCGCCGAAAAGCCCCGAGTGCAAATCTGCCTTAGGCCCCTTGAACCGCACGTCGAAAGTTACGTTTCCGCGAAGGCCTATGGTTATTACAGGATCGTCCACAGAAGCGCTCGAAGTGTCGCTGAACACGAGGCAGTCGTAAGAGGAAAGCTCCTCGGCGCGCTCCTTAACAAACTCCTCCATGCTCGGGCTGCCTATCTCCTCCTCGCCCTCCAAAACTATGCCCACGTCCAAAGGCGCGAGCGGATTCTCCGACAGAAAATTTACCAACCCCGCAAGCGCGCATGAGAAGGGCCCCTTGTTGTCGGCCGTGCCCCTGCCCCACAAGCGCCCGTCCTTGACAACCGGCTCAAAGGGGGGCTGCAGCCACTTGTCTATGGGATCCACCGGCTGCACGTCGTAATGCCCGTAGCATAAAATACGCGCTTTCGGCTCCCCGCCCCTGCTCTTGCGAGTGGCGTAAACTATCGGATTTAAGCGAGTCTTTACGACAGACGACTCAAACCCAAGAGCGTTCAAGCGTTCGTTTAGGAAATCCGCGCACGCAGCCACATCTCCGGAATTCTCCGGCAGGGCCGACACGCTCCTGAACCTTACAAGCCTGGAGACAAACTCCACCGTGTCAAATTTACCGTTTCCCATAAATTATACAGATTGGTTTAATATATTGACTTTCAGATAGACGTACACCGCCGCCTCAGACAGCGCAAAACCAGCAAAAAGTATGAGGGCATTCCTCCAGCCGCAGGCGAGGCGGTATTTTAAATACAGCGCCGCAAGTAAAAGCACTATGGCTATCTCTACCCAGAACAACTCCTCGGGAATATCGTCGGAAATTTCCTTGAGGGCGAGCGGAAGCAGCCAAAGCGCAGCGGAAAATATCAGAGAAAACGCCGCGGAGAAATCGAATGAGACCCTCGCCTTTATCGGGACGCTAAGCCCCGCAACCGCGAGCGCGGAAATCCACGTTGCGGCAAACGCAGAAGCCGCAAGAACGCAGAACTTTATGGCGGTATAATTTAGAATAGCATCCATATTCAGACAATTTAAAGGCGCTAAAGGAAACTTCCAAGACTACAAATCCCGCGCAGATATCCTCCCATCTTCGCGGGCGATACACATCCCCATAAAAAACGCGCCGTTGAGCGTAAGAAGCCACGGCGCGTACCGCTGAAGGGAAAACATCCTCTACATGGAGATGGTGCGCACCTCTTTGGCTATAGTATTGAATATCTTTTGGCTGCGCATAAGGTCTCCGTCGCCGAAGCTGATGGAGATGTTCACAAAGCCGTCCTCGGCCTTGATGAGCTCCACTACTATCTGCCTGTCGAGCTCCGCGCGGGCGTAAATCTTCCAGCCGTGGCGGGTCTCCTTCTGGCCGACTCTAAAATATTTCAAGTCTCTTTCAAGGGCGATGTTCGTCGCGTTGAATGCCGTTTTAAGGTCGGTCTTTATCTTGCCGTCGAGAGAGCCCGTCATGTCGGAATAGGTCGCTATCGGCTCCGCCGCGCTTTCAACGGCGATTTTAGTTTCGCAGGCCGTCAGAAAAAAAACGGCCGCACAGGCCACAAAGAGAGCTGTTAATTTTTTCATGCACCCCATCATTGCGCTTCAAAGGCGGATATGCAACATTTTTTAAGCGTTAATTTGCGCATTCCCCGAGGGGGTAAATATATTTGACAAAAAAAAACGCCCTTCTACGATAGGAAAAATATATTTATGAACTGGCAGAAATTCCAAAAATATTTTCTCAATCTCGAACAGCTCGGGTTTTCTCTCGACATAAGCCGCGTGAATTTCGGGGAGGATTTTCTCGAAAAGATGGGCGCAAAAGCGCAGAAGGCGCTCGCAGATATGGAGAGTCTCGAAAAGGGCGCGATAGCCAATCCCGACGAGAACCGCATGGTGGGCCACTATTGGCTTAGGAATCCGTCCATGGCGCCCAGCGCGGAACTCAGGAAAGAGATAGAGGACAACATAGAAAAGATTTCAAAATTTGCCGAAGACGTCCACAGCGGAAAGATATGCGGCGCGGGCGGAAAATTTGAGAATGTGCTTTGCATAGGCATAGGCGGAAGCGCCCTCGGACCGGAGTTTGTATCCGACGCGCTCTCGCGCCCCTGCTCGGACAAGATGAAGGTCTATTTCCTCGACAACACAGATCCTGACGGCATGGATCTTGTCTTTAAGAAGATAGGCAAGGAGAACTTGGGCAGGACTTTGGCGGTAATAGCGTCTAAGTCCGGCGGCACGCCTGAGCCGCGCAACTCCATGCTCGAGGCCATGGAGAAGTACAAGCAGGCCGGGTTGGACTTTGCAAAACACGCTGTTGTGACGACCGGCAAGGGCAGCAAACTTTACAATTTCGCGAAGGAGAACGGCTATCTTGAGTTTTTCCCGATGTGGGATTGGGTCGGCGGCAGGACCAGCGAGTTTGCCGCAGTTGGCCTTCTGCCTGCGGCTTTGCAGGGCATAGACATAAGGGCTTTGCTCGACGGAGCCAAGGCCATGGACGAGGCCACCCGCAACGCGGACATGCTCAAGAACCCCGCAATGCTGCTGAGCCTGATGTGGTATTTCTGCACGGACGGCAAGGGCAAGAAAGACATGGTTGTGCTCCCCTATAAGGACAGGCTTTTGCTTTTGTCGCGCTATTTGCAGCAGCTGATAATGGAGTCTTTGGGCAAGGAGAAGGATTTGGACGGAAATATCGTCGAGCAGGGTATAACCGTCTACGGCAACAAGGGTTCCACCGACCAGCACGCGTACGTCCAGCAGCTGCGCGACGGCGTGGACAATTTCTTTATTACATTTATAGAGGTTCTCAAGGACAGGGAGGGCCAGCCCGTCTTTGTCGAGCCCGAGATTACCTCCGGAGACTATTTGCAGGGCTTTTTGCTCGGCACGCGCGAGGCACTCAGCGCAAAGGGCAGGAACAACATAACCATCACGGTTCAAGACGTTTCCGAGAAGTCCATAGGCCAGCTGATAGCGCTTTTCGACCGTGCAACGGGCTTTTATGCGAGCTTTATAAACATCAACGCATACCATCAGCCCGGGGTTGAGGCCGGCAAGAAGGCGGCTGCGGGAATACTGCAGACGGAAAAGAAAATAGTCGATTTGCTCGCCTCCAAGCGAGGAGAAATGACAATAGATGAAATTGCCAGTGAAATAAATCTTGAAAACGGCAAAGAAATAATATTTAAATTGCTAACACATTTGACAGCGAACTCATGCAGGGGTGTAAAAATTGCATCCGGCACAGGGTTTGATGCCAAATACAAATTTGAAAAATAAACCAAAATGAAACACCTCTCCCTCACCCTAAAAATCGTTGCAATATTGGCTGCGGCTTTCTGCGTTTACGCATGGCTGGACACCAAAGGACTAATAAAAGAGTCGATGACGCACCTCGACAAGCTCGCGGGCGAAACCATCGTTGAAAAAGCGCAGAAGGTGCCCGGGCTCCTGAAGGATCTCAAGGACACCAAGGTTGCCAAGGACAAGGCCGAAGCCTCCGCCAAGAATTTGGAGATCAAGCTTGGCGAGACAAATTCGGACCTCGAGGCCGAGCGCACCAAGAGCGTGCAGATAAACGGCGAGCTTCAGAAGAAGATCTCCGAGCTGCGCACTTCAAATATGGCGCTTGAGGCTTCAAAGAAGAAGGTGTCCGAGCAGGAGAGCCTGATAGATTCTCTCAAGAAGGAGATAGTTGCGGCAAAATCCATGGTTGGCAAGACCGAGACTGCCGCCGCTTCCGACGATTCCAAGAAGAAGATAGCCTCTCTTGAGGACCAGCTCGCCAAGAAGAACGACGAGATAGCCAAGCTTCAGGACAAGGTGAAGATTCTGGACATGTCCGAGATTGTCGAAGTCATAGAGGAGGATCCGGCCAGCGGCAAGAAGATTAAGCGCACCACGCTTAAGATGCCCTATGTTGCAAAAGGCGACATCGCCACTGTTTTGCGCGCCAACTTGGACACCCCGAATATCATTGCTATCAACCGCGGCAAGAACGCCAAGTTGCAGCAGGGGCAGAAGATAATGCTCAAGCGCGAGGGCGAGGATGTTGCCAGGATAGAGGTCTCCGAGATTTTTGACGACTATTCCATCTGCACTGTGGACATGAAGTTCGGCACGCCCGAGACCATAGAGGTTGACGATTTGTACGAGCTTGGCTCCGTGATAGTCACCAAGCCTGCGGTAGCTCCCGCTCCGGCGGAGAAGGCTGCAACTCCCGAGAAAAAGCCCGAAGAGAAAAAGGCTGAAGCATAATAATTAAGGTATGAGCATAAGGCGTATATTAACTCTTATAGCGGCTCTCTCGGCGCTTGCGCTCTTGAGCGCATGCGAGACAGACACGGAGGGCACAAAGCCTTCGCGCCAGAGCGCCAGCGGAGATCTGCCCTGGAACAGGCCTGCCTCGTGGGAGGGTGGCCTGCCGGGTATGACTACGAACAATATGCCCAACCAATATTAAATTTACCGCCATAAGGGTATTTTGGCATAAATAAAACCCGCGCCGAAAGGCGCGGGTTTTTTCGTCGCATGAAAAAGCCAAGAAAGATGCGGCCTTGGGAAACAGAGGGACAAAAAGGGAAATTCGATTGAAGTTAAACTGCCATAGCCAAGCGCATAGAAGCCAGGAGCCAACAAGCAGAAGATGAAAATTCCGCGAGGGGGGAGGAAAGTCTACCCATAAAAGCAGTATATTGTTGACTAAAGACTACTTGTTGGAAATACTTTTCTGCCATGGAAAACAGGCTGGGGAAAATAGTTTGCGCGCTAATAATAAGCATGGTGTACGCTGCGCTTTCGGGGAGCGAAGACATAGTGGAGAAATTTAGGGCTCCGCAGGCATACAGGCCGCAGCCCTTATGGTTTTGGACAGGCAAAGCCGATATAAGCGCCATTAAAAAGCAGATGGACGACTTAAAGGAAATCTGCGGATACGGCGGGGTTGCAATAATACCGTTTTTAAAAGACTTTAAACCGGAATATCTGGGCGAAGAATACCTCGAAGTCTACAAGCAGACGGCCGACTACGCCAAGGAAATTGGATTTACGCTGTCATTGTACGACGAGTACGCCTTCCCGTCGGGCAACGGCGGAGGAAGTAGAATTGCCGACGGCATAGCAAGGTTCAGGGAGGCCTTCCCCGGAGACACGCTAAAAAAACTCGTACACGAGAGAACCGAGCTAAAGAACGGGGAAACCGTAACATATAAGAGAAAAACTTCCGGGAGTCTCATGGCGCTTGTTGCCGCAAACTTTGAGAATGTTGGCGAACAGGGCAAACTTGAGTTGCAAGGGTTTGGTAAAGGAAAATTTGAATGCATTGCCCTATCGGAAAAGCTGAAGGACGGGGTTCTTACATGGCGGGTTCCGCAAGCGGGGAAATGGAGCATATTGGAATTTGCCTGCAGAAGCTCCGATTCCGAAAACAATGTAGATTATCTCTCTTACGAGGCGTGCAAAAACTTCACCCGCCTTGTCCACGATAGATATTATGAATATATGCCCGAACACTTCGGCACCACAATAAAGACGTCATTTTTCGACGAGCCAACTTTATACAGGCTTGACGGGGCGGTTTGGACCCCGTCATTCAACGAAAAATTTAAGGAAAAATACGGATACAGCCCGGAAACATTGTACCCTGCCCTATTTTACGGGGTTGGGCGCGATACGGCATCATACAGAAACAAGCTTTTTGGCTTTAGGGCAGACTTGTATTCCGGAGGATTCATGAAGGCGCTAAACGACTGGTGCGAAGCACACAACATAAAGCTTATGGGGCATCAGGACAACGAGGAGATCGTAAACTGCGTGGGTACAAGCGCGGATTTCATGAAAACCTTCAAGCACCAGCGCATTGCCGGCATAGACAAGATAGGCGGAGCCCGCCCCGCGGAAGACTTCTACAAGCTTGTAAGCTCGGCCGCATACAACTACGACAGGGCCCTGGTAATGAGCGAAACTTTCGGCGCGATGCCGGAGCTTCCGGAAGAACTCATGTACGAGATAGCGCTCGACCAATATGTAAAAGGCATAAATATCTTAATTCCGCATGCGGCGTGGCTTGAGAAGAGCCGCGTTATATTCAAGCCCGATTTGGGGGCTGAAGACAGCTACTACGCAAAGCGCCTTAAGCCTTTCTGCGATTTTCTCTCCAGGCTGAACGCCGTCCTGCAAAACGAGGACAGGGTCTGGCAAAACATAGCCGTATATTATCCGATAGAAACGCTTCAGGCGAGGCACCGTTTCGGGGGGCCGCTAGACTCCTACGAAGGCGGCGTTAGCATTAAAGAGGCAAACTACCATAAGGTGGGAAAACTTCTTACGGAGAGCCTCGGCAGAGATTTCATGTATTTGCATCCGGAAGTTTTCAATGAGAAATGCACTGTTGAGGCCAATAAGATTCTATTGAACAATAAGGAGCAGTTCAACGCCTTTGATCTGCTGATAATGCCCTGCGTGCAGACAATCTCGGCGGAAAATTACCGCAAAATTTTGGAGTTCGCAAAGAACGGCGGGGCTGTGCTTTTTGTGGGAGAGCGCATGCCCTTCCTGTCGAGCGTATCGGCGGACGAAAACGCCGAAATAGAAAAAATCTCAAAGGAGATTGCAAAACAGAAGAACGTTCTTGCCCTCGACGAGCCCTACACAAACACGGTCGGCGCCTTCATATCCAGGCACGCGAAATCCCCCGTGGAATTTTACGGGCAGAACCTTAAATACATAAGGAAGATAAGTGGCGGGAAATCCGTATACTTTATAGCCAACACAAGCGGCAGGGACTACGACTCTAAAATACGCCTTGCCGGAAAAAACTTTAAAGTGCTTAACCCCCATGACGGCTCCGTGTCCGAAGCTGAAGTTGCCGAAAGGGAAAATTCCTCCGGCGGAGGCGAAGGCTCCTGCACGATATCTGTAAAAATACCCGCCGCACAAGGTTTAATCTTTGCGGAATACTGACCGCGCGGCAAGCGGCGGCAAACAAGACATTATAGGCGGCAAGCGGCCAAGAAATCAAGGGCCTACTCCGGCATTTCTGAGCGTATGGCCTCTATGCGCTCCGAAAGCTCCTGCCAAGCCTCGTACGCCTTTTCAAGCTCGGCCTTCAGGCTGTTATAGCGGGAAAGCTCGGAGACGCCCTTGCCGTCCTTGTAAAAGTCCGGATTTGACATCTTCTCCTCCATGGCGGCGATGTCGGCCTCAGCGGAAGCTATGAACGCCTCCGTCTTTTCAGACTCGCGGCGCAGAGGAGAGAGCCTTTCGTTTATCTTTGATACCAAGATGCGCCGCTCCTTGCCCGTAAGGCGCGCGCCTGCGTCGGCAGGCTTGTCGGCGGGGGAAGTCTTGCGGGAAAAATGCTCTGCCTCGTACTGCGCGGAGCGGGCTTTGAGCATCTCGGCGTACTCGTCGGCGGTGCAGTTATGCAATATGGCGGAACGGTCTTTTATCTCGAGAATCTTGCCGACCAGGGGGGAGATGAAATCCCTGTCGTGGCTGACTATCACAACGGTGCCTCCGTACGCCTTTATGGCGCTTTGCAGGACGCGCTTGGAGTTTATGTCCAGATGGTTGGTGGGCTCGTCGAGAATCAGAAAGTTGAAGTTTTTTAAGAGCATCTTAGCCAGGGCGAGCCTGTTCTTCTCACCGCCCGACAATACCGAAACTTTCTTCAGCTGGTCGTCCCCGCTGAAAAGAAATGAGCCAAGCAGGTTTCTAATCTTGGGCTTCTGCTCCATGGACGCCTCCGCCGAGGCCTCCTCGAGCACGGTCTTTTCCCTGTCGAGCTCCGCCGCCTGGTGCTGGGCGAAATACGACAGCTTTACATTGTGGCCGAGTTTCACCTCTCCGGAATCCGGAGGCAGCACCCCCGCCATCACCCGGGCGAGGGTCGACTTGCCCGCTCCGTTGAGCCCCGCAACCCCTATCCTGTCGCCGCGCCGTATCTCGATATTTACCCCATCCAAGACGCGGTTTTGCCCGAAAGACTTACACACATCCTTAAGGCTTAAGACAATCTCTCCGCTGCGCTCCGGCGGGGGGAAGGAAAACTCTATATGCCCCTCGTCCTTCTCGACCGTAAGGCGCTCTATCTTGCCGAGGGCCTTTATGCGGCTTTGAACCTGGGCGGCCTTTGAGCTCTTATAGCGGAACCGCTCTATGAAACGCTCAGTCTTGGCAATCTGCCGCTCCTGGTTTTCGGCGGCGCGCAAAAGCCTCTCCTTGCGCAGGACAGACTCCCTCTCGTAAAAGTCGTAATTGCCAGCATAGGTTTCTATCCTACCCCGGGTAAGCAAAAATGTCTTATTTGTAAGCGAGTTTAGGAAAGACCTGTCGTGGCTGACTATTATAACCGCGCCGTCGTAGGAACGCAGATACCCCTCAAGCCATATGACAGACTCAAAATCCAGATGGTTTGTGGGCTCGTCGAGCATAAGCAAAGTCGGCCTTCTGAGAAGAAGCTTGGCCAGGGCTATGCGCATCTGCCAGCCGCCGGAAAACTCGTTGCAGGGCTTTTGCATGTCGCTCTGGGAAAATCCCAAGCCGTGCAGGACACGCTCTATCATGCTCGGCAGGCGCCGGGCATCCATATCCTCAAGGGCAAGCTCAAGCTCGCCTATGGTCTCGAGCGCCTGAAGGTAATCCGGACTGTCGGAAGGCGTATTTTGAACTATATCCCCCGCCTCGGATATGCGCCGCCTTATATCCAATATGTTCTCAAAAGAGCTCTCCGCCTCCTCGAAAAGCGGCAGGGACGAAGAATTTATAATATCCTGCGGCAGATAGCCCACGCTGACGTATTTTGCGAAATCTATCTTACCCGAATCTATCTGCTCGAGCCCCGCAAGAACCTTGAGCAGGGTCGACTTCCCCGCCCCGTTGGAGCCGACAAGGCCTATGCGGTCGCGCTTGTTTATGTTCATGGAAAATCCGTCGAACAGCTTTCGCGCGCCGTAGCTTAAGGTTATGTCGGTCAGGGAAATCATCTTTTACAAACCCTTTTTTCAATAAGAAGCGCGGCAATCCTGTCAAGTTATTAGCCGTACCCCGCCAGCGTGGGCGCCCGTTGCGCATGGAAAAATCTCCCTGGGAAAATGCTGCAAACAAGAGCGCCGCGGGCTGACCAATTCCCAAGAAAATTCAATACACCGTCAAAAAAACAATAATTAAAATTTAAACTTTCTTAAGAATGAGCTTGGCATAACGCGGATAAAAAAACATGATTGTTCCAGTATATTCCAACAACAAAACAACATTATATATGAAAAAACTATTGACGACAATTCTGGCAATAGCTTTTGCGTTTGCCGCGCAGGCCCAACAAGGAGGAAAAAGATTCTTCATTGAGCCTGCGGACTTTGTCCTGGCCGACTGGCTCATATCCGGCTATAACGGACAACGTGTAATTATGACGGAAAGTTCGAATAACGAACCGTTCCTTTTGGCGGATATCTCGGAGGCCGATGCAGGAGCATACAACGTATGGGCCTTCGGGTGCGACTTTGAGAAACAGGCCCCCGGCAGCCGCTCCTTCAGGATAACGGCAAACGACACCGAAACTCCCGGAATGGGAGGCACCCATCTGAAGGACGGTTTCGCATGGCAGAACCTGGGCAAGCTCACGCTCAATAAGGGCTTAAACAAGATAACAATAAAGCGCGTTGGCATGTTCCCCCGCTGCGCGGCGATATGCTTTTCCAAGGACGACTCATTCACGCCCAACGGCTCGAACGCAAATTTGGGCGCAAGAAGGCATGCCAGGGTAAAGATTCTCAGCACGGAATCGGCCACATTCGAGAGCGAGTTTTCAAAGATGCCCGTTCTAAAGAGCTTTGAGGGCAACAAGAGGATAGGTATACAGAACAAATACATAAGGGTTGTGTTCACCCAGAGGGCCGACGACAAGGGAAACAAATTCTACGAGAGGGGTATAGAGCTTTTCAAGGACGGCAAATGGATAAAGCGCCCGGATTTCAAGGACGAGTATTTCTTCATAGGCTATGAGTCGGAGGATCCTAAATATTTCGACTCCTACTTCTCCTATTGGAAGCAGAACGACGGCATAATGCGCATAAAGACAGACTCCTACAATCTGGAGGCCAAAGCAAATTCAGACTACCCCTATGCGCCGCAGGAAATGACAGTCATGAGGCCGAAAGATATCGAAAGAATCTCGGATAAGTCCTTGAAGCTGGACCTCGGCAACGGGGCTAAGGCGGTTGTCACCCTCGCGGAGGATTCCCCTCTGCTTAAGTACGAGTTCAGCGCGCCCATAGACAAGGACGGCTGGTACACGACAGGCATGACAGGGTTCGGCAAGATAAACAGGGAGGAGGCCATAGCCACGCAGATGCCCCCGCTCTTCCAGATGAGAATGACTATGCGGACCCCAAAGCAGCTCGGCGTGCGATTCATGTCTCAGCCGCTGAGCATGGTTCAGACGAACGACAAGGGGGATATACCCTTTACGAACGCGCTGATAGCCGATCCGGACAAGCTTCCCTCGGAGGAATGGTCGTGGAAGGGCAATTCCCTCTACGGGTTCTCGCTGGCTAGCCCGGACAACAAGGTTCAGCCTGCCATATTCCAGCCGATTTTGGGCGGAAGGGGTTCTTTCAAGAAGGAGGGCGAGACGTTAGAAACCTCCTGGTATGCGCTTTCGATTCCCGGAAAGTGGTTTGAGGCCCTCGCTGTGGCGAACGAGAAACTGTTGCCCGCGGGAGAATTTGTGCGCGAAAGCTACGACACTTCATTCTCCGACGCAGCGGCAAATCTTGCGGCGTTCCTCAAGAACGAGAACGCAAGCGGCTGGAGCAGGAAATACAAGGGCAGATGGAACATAGAGGACAAGACCCTCGTCACCCACGCCTCGCCCATGACGGAGATAGAAGTCGCGCTTCTTACCGACGACGAGGAGTACTACAAGAACATATCGCTGCCCACCATAGAGTACACTCTCACGCGCCAGAGCTCGCACTTTGCGCCGCGCAAGGAGCGCAGCCCCTATTCGCCGACACCATACGCGATGTCCGTGCCCTCAGGCATGTGGAAGGCGGACTATTACGCGAGCGTAAACAGGCTTCTCGGGAACGCAAACCCGTGGTTTAACGAGTTCACCCAGGTGGACTTGAACAAGGTAAACATGTACTCCGCACAGCCTGGGTGGACGCAGCTTTTCGGCTTGTGGCTGGCCAACCCGTCAGACGAGCTTCTCAAGAAGACCTGCGAATTGGTCGACCAGTGGCTCGTAAAAGCGTTCTTCATGTGGAATACGGACGAGGCCGACTACAGCGCATTTGCGAACGTGTCGTTCTATCCTTACTGGTGGTATCTGCCTGACCTTTATGAAGCTACGAAGGATCCCAAATACCTCGATTTTGCGCGCAGAGGAGCGTTCCATACGCTCGCCGCGCAGTGGGCCTATCCGCGGCCGAGCAAGGGTGAGATTACCATAAACAAGAACAACATAGTCGCCGGAATAGGCCACATATGGTGGAGGGACGCGGAGCGCTACAGGCTTGGAAACGACACCCAGGAGGCGGCCCGTTCCTTCATAAAGGGAAATCCGCTTCTCGACGCGGGCATACACAGCGGGAAATTCATAGTCAAGGAGAAGAAGATTCCCGACGCGAAGAAAGTTTCGCGCATAGGCGTGGGCATGGAGCAGCCCAGCACCTTCAGGGCCGGCGGAGACTACAACGACTTCAACATACTCATGCCCAGCTGGTCGGCCGAGATGCTCAAGACCTACCAGTACTCGGGAGACGAGATTATCCGCAAGTACTCGCGCCACGCGATAATAGGCCGCTATGCGACGTTCTTCGGCTACTACATCTGCGACTACACGGATCTCCCGCACGACCCCGACTACTCGATACGCGGGCCAGACATCACAAGCTACTACTACCACCATGCGCCCTGCCACTTTGCGCAGACTTTCGACTATCTGATGACGCAGTTTGAGATAGCCTCGAAGGGCGCGGTGAAGTTCCCGTTTGTGCGCCAGCAGGGATACGTATGGTTCACGGACAGAATCTTCGGCTTAAACGGCAAGGTTTACGGGGATGAAGCCCGCATATTGCTGGACAAGAACGCCGTCAGGCCGAGCAGCCCGAAGGTCAGCACTCTTGGGGCGCGCGCGAAGGACTACATATACATAATGCTTCTAAACGACTCCGAGGAGGCGCGCGAGGTGTCGCTTGAGTTCGACGCCCAGAGCAAGCTCATGCAGGGCGCCAAGACGGACGTTCCCGCCGAGCTTTTGGACGTTGACGGCAAGCCCGTGGGCACCTTGCAGTTCTTCGGGGAAAAGAAGATAAAGATGCCAGCCTACGGCCTCTTTACGGTAAAAATACCCGCGGAGAGCAAGGATATTGCGCGCAATATACCCCCGATATCGGAAGGCGGCCACATCGCGAAGAAAGGCGCAAGCGAGACATTCGGGGACATGCACGCATTCAGGATACGCTCGCCCTTCGGGAAGGACTCGCTGTATGTCATGATGACCGGCGGAGTGGAGAAGAAGGCGAAACTGACCGTGGAGATGAGCTCTCCCTCCGCGCAAAAGATTGTCTGCGACGAGTTCCCGTTTGAGATAAGCGTCTATCCGCTTCCGATGGACAAGGAAATAAAGTTCAAGGTAACCATTCAGGAAGAGGGCAAGGCGCCGGAACAACTCGGCGAATTTGTCCTTAAGCCGTAGAGATACGGCAGGGGTTTCCTCCGGCCGCCAAGAGGCTCGCCGGAGGAAATTTATCTTGAATAGCCCCATTTGGATTACTAATAAAACGCCATGAATATGAAATACTTCGTGGCGTTTTTTTGTGCATGCTCGTGCCTTTCTTCAGTGTTAATGGGAGAGGATAAGATAGAGATAAATTCCGACTATCCCGGAGGGAACGCAATAGTTGAAAAGATAGACCAAGAGAAAGCCACGGTATATTTAAGGCAGGATCTCAGAGACACCAAGCCGTGGTGGTTCTACTGGAATTTCAAGGCAAAGAACATAGGCGGAAAAACAGTAAAGTTCAAATTTGTGGACAAGACGAAGCCTTGGAGAATCATAGACGCATTCGGGCCTGCGGTAAGCACCGACGGCGGAAAAACGTGGAAATGGCTAAACCCGCCCGACACAAAGGCCGTAAACGAATTTTCCTACACCGCTCCCGAGGGCGCGGGCGTGGTCCAGTTCTCCTACTGCATACCCTATCTGTTCTCGGATTTCGAGGCGTTCGCCAAGGAGTTTGAAGGCAGGAACGGCTTTGCAATAGAGCCTTTTTGCAAGACGAGAGAGGGCAGGCAGAATATATGCATAAAGGTGAATGAAAGCCCGGTAAAGAAAAAGCCCAGGGTGTTTCTCGCGTCGCGCCACCATGCCTGCGAGGCTACCGGTTCATACGTATTGGAGGGTTTCATGAGGGAATTGTTCTCCGATTCCGCAGAGGGCAAGGCCCTGCGCGAAGCGGCGGAATATTTCATAGTTCCCATGATGGATTTGGACGGCGTGGAAAACGGCGACCAAGGCAAAGACCGCTTCCCGCACGACCACAACAGGGACTACATAGACAAGCCCATATACCCGAGCGTCGCCGCCGCAAAGAAAAAACTGCTCGAATGGGAAAAACAGGGGGGGACAGACGTTATAATAGATTTTCATTCGCCGTCCATAGGCTCAAAATCAAAGGACGGAAAGACCTTCTCGGTAAACAGCGTGGTATTTCTCGTCGGGCAGTTCAACAGCGAGATATCAAGGCAGCAGGAGATATTCGGCGATATTTTAGAGGGCGTAAACAAGTCAGGCCTACCCTTCCTGGCGTCGGACTTTCTGCCTTTCGGCAAGTCGTGGAACAAAGATCCGCACACTACGGGGCTGGCGAACTATGCGGCCACCTTGAAAGGCACAAGGTTGTCTACAAGCTTTGAGACCCCCTATGCCACATGCCGCGGGGTGCAAACCTCCAAGGAGAATATGAAGGAGCTGGGCAGATGCGTGGCAAAAGCGCTGCTAAAATACCTAAATTCTCCCGAGGACAACAAATGACCCACGCATATATCCATGCCGCCACATAGAACATCTCCGGCTAGCGACAGCATAGGAAATATTAGGAGCAAAAGCCTAAAGAAAGCCTTCCATAGGGAGGAGTAAATATCCCCAAAATTGTCTTGGACTCGAATTTTAATACTGATACAAAAACGTTATGAAAACGAAATATTTCATGGCGTTTTTTTGTATTTATGCGTTTTTTGCGTCGATATCGGAGGGCAAGATAGAGATAAATTCCGACTATCCCGGCGGAAATATAATAGTTGAAAAGATAGACCAAGAGAAAGACACGGTATATTTAAGGCAGGATCTCAGAGGCTCAAAACCGTGGTGGTTCTACTGGAATTTCAAGGCAAAGAACATTGGCGGAAAAACTGTAAAGTTCAAATTTGTCAACCAGGCCAAGCCCTGGAGGCTTATAGACGCGTTTGGGCCGGCCATAAGCACGGACGGAGGCAAGACCTGGAAATGGCAAAATCCGCAGGAGCAACCCGCTGTGGACGAATTTTTCTATACAGCTCCCGAAGGCGTAAACGAGGTTAGGTTCTCATATTGCATACCCTATTTATTCTCGGATTTAGAGTCTTTCTCAAAGGAGTTTGAAGGCAAAAACGGCTTTAAGCTAAGACCTCTTTGCAAGACCAGGCAAGGCAGGCAAAATGTGTGCATAGCATTGAACGAAAGCCCTGCGAAGAAAAAGCCGAGGGTGTTTCTAACATCGCGCCACCATGCTTGCGAAGCCACCGGGTCCTACGTATTGGAGGGTTTTATGAGGGAGCTGTTTTCGGATTCCGCGGAAGGCAAAGCCCTGCGGGAAGCGGCGGAGTACTTCATAATTCCCATGGTCGACCTCGACGGCGTTGAAAACGGCGACCAGGGCAAGAACCGCGCACCGCACGACCACGGGAGGGATTACATAGATAATCCCATATACCCGAGCGTCGCCGCCGCGAAGGAAAAACTGCTCGAATGGGAAAAGCAGGGAGGGACAGACATTATAATAGATTTTCATTCGCCGTTCGTAGGGGAAAGGCCCAAGGACGGGCGCACATACAACGACAACAGCTCCATATATTTGCCGGGAAGGCCGGATGCTACCATAGAAAAGCAGGTTAAAATTTTCTCGGATATTATAGAAAGCGTAAACACCTCCGAGCTTCCCTTTCTATCGTCGGATTTCCTTCCTTATGGGACGGGATGGAACAAGCCAAGCAATGATCCCAACAGATCTTCACTGCCGGATTACGCCACGAAATTGAAGGGCACGAAGATGTCTGCAAGCATAGAGACGCCCTATGCGACATGCCGCGGAGTGGCTACCTCTAAGGAAAATCTCAAAGATTTCGGCAGATGCGTTGCAAAAGCACTGCTTAAATATATAGACTCAATCAAAACAAATTAGATAATGGACAAGCTTTTTGCATGCGTTAAGAAAACCGCGCCGCTGCTGTGCATATATGCGTTTTTGACACTTGGGTTTGCGCAGAACGCAACCCCGGGAAAAGTCTGCATAGTCGCAAATTCGGACGTGAAAGGATCCTGCGAGCTGGCAGAAGAATACGCGGCGGCAAGAAAGATTCCGCAGGGGAACATAATAAGGCTGCCCATGGGGCGCCACGCACTTGTCAAGCGGGGCTTTTACAACGAAAAGATCGCCCTTCCCATTCTGGAAAAACTTGTGGAATCCGGGTTTGTAAAGGCTATGAAGAAATCCGGCGAGGCAAAGTCTGCTGCGGACTATGTATGCCTGGAGTCCGATGTGGATTTCCTCGTGCTATGCAAGGGCGTGCCCCATGGGATAGAGTCTTCAGATCCGCAGGTATCGCAGAGGCGCGGGGGGAAGGTCTCCCCGAAGTCGGACGCAGCGGCGGTAGATTCGGAGCTTGCCATGCTTTTGCAGGGGGAATATCCCCTGCCGGGCCAGAGGGGAAACCCTCTTTACAACAACCCTTCGTGCGGCGCGTACAAGCCCCTTATGATTCTGCGCACTGCGCGGCTCGACGGCCCGTCGTTCGAGGCGGCGGCCGATATTTTTAAACGCGCAATCGCAGCGGAAGAATACGGATTCATGGGGAGGGTGTACATAGACAAGGCGAACAAGCCCTCGGGAGACGCCTGGCTGGATTCATGCGCGCAGACGGCAAAAAAGCTCGGATTCGATACCGATGTAAACGAGTCCGCCTCGGTCATGGGATACTTTGAAAGGAGGGACGGCCTCTGCGCTTATTTCGGCTGGTATATAGCCAGGCCGAAGGAATATTTCGCGGACAATTCCCTGCGCTTCAACAACGGGGCTGTGGGATTCCACATATATTCATACTCGGCGCTCAACATATCCTCCCCGTCGGAATGGGCACCTACCCTGGTATCCCGCGGGATGAGCGCCACTGCGGGCAATGTCTTCGAGCCTTTCTTGGGAACTACGCACAGGCCTGACATATTTTTCAGGGAACTGGCAGGGGGCAGAAACGCCGGGGAAGCCGCGTTTGCGTCGCTGCCGTCGCTTAGCTGGCAGGCTATTTTCATAGGGGACCCGCTGTACAAGCCTTTTGGAAAGTCGCTGGACGAGCAGGTTGCGCAGATAGACTCGGGCAATTTCACTCCGGAACATGCCTATGCGGCTATGAGGAAGGCCAATCTGATAGAGTCGGGAACGGGGGCTCAGGCCGCGTTGGACTACGCACTTAAATATGCGGATAAATTCCCATCTCTATCCTTCTCCTACAAACTTGCCCTGCTGCATGCCAAAGTCGGAAACGTCAAGGCGGGGCTTGAGCGCGTACTGCCCTTCTTCGACGGCAGAGATCTGACTTTCGCCGAGAAAACCCTGGCTATGGACATTGCAAAAAACTTCCTCTACCCCAACGGGGCATACCGGGAGTGCGCAGCCTTCGGCAAGAGGCTTTTCGACGAACGGCAAAGCGACAGGGAGTTTCTTGAGTCCGCCTTGCCCTTCTTTGCGGAGGCGGCAAGGAAGGCCGGCATGGAAGAATACGCAGACATGTTTTTAAATAAGCACCAGTCCATACTTTCCGAGAAGGCTAAGGAGGCCAAGGCGCGGGCCGACAAGGGCAGATAGAGGGCATACATCCAAATAGTCTTGAAGGTTCGGGAACAAAAGCTCATAAAAAACGCCTATATTTCGATGGCAAAGGCAAACATTGTCATATTTGTTTTTTTTGCACTGGCGTGGGCGACGGCTTTATCCGCACCCAGAAGGCATTTCCCGCATGCCCGCGGGGAACTTGTAATTTCCGACGGGTCCTACTCGCAAAAAACGACAATTATAGTCTCTGACAAGTCCAACAAAGCGGAAATTCGCGCGGCGGAAATAATAGCAGAAAACATAGGCAGGATTCTCTCCCAGAGGGCTTATCCGAAAGTGTTTACCGACGAAAAATACCTGAAAGGCGAGGAGATTGCAATAAGCATAGGCAAAAACGCAAAGGCTCCGCCGCCGTCGCCCCTGCTGGAGGACCCTTCGGACGCGAAGACTTTCATTTTCGACATCGGGGCCGGCGGGGTAAAAATTCTATATCCGCAACACGGCGACGAGCTGCGCGCGGCGTGTATTTTTTTAGAGGACTTTCTCGGGTTCGCCTTTCTTACTCCCCACGAAGCCGCAGAGCTTCCCCAGGGCAGGCGCGTATCGTTAAAATACGGGCATTTCGAGGTAAAGCCGTCTTTCGCAGCCGCCGTGCTCGATTTTCCGAAATCCAGGAGGGAAAAAATCTTCGCGGCCCTGGTAGGCAACAACAACGAAGCGACGGCATATGTTCATTCTCCGCAGATTTTCCTTACGAAGGATGTGTTCAAGTTCTCCCCCGAGCTTTTTGCGTCGAGAAACTCCAGGCGGATATCCCCCGAGGCCCGCCCGCAAGTTCAGCCGGATTTCATGAACTGGGACCTACCGTGGTTCTACGCAAGAAAGGCAGACGAGTTTTTTTTAGACAAGCCGTCTAAACGCGCCTTTTCTGTGGTTCCGTCGGACTCCGACATATACGACGACTCCAGCCGTACCTCAGACAGGGTCTTTGGCTTCTACGAATCAGAGAGGAATTATTCCAACATAGTCTTTGAATTTACAAATTCCGTGGCCGACATAATGGCCAAGAAACATCCAGACAGGTATGTTTTCGCGCTGGCGTACGGAACTCACAAGGAGGTTCCAAATTTCAAGCTGAGGGAAAATGTGATTCTTTACGTCACCGCCGACCGCTATGCAGATTTCGACGCGGGAGCAAAGTCCGCCGCGGACGACCTGCTCCGCAGGTGGGCCGACAGCGGCGTCGGAGCCCTGGGCATATACGACTACAACTACGGCTACGCCTACCCCGTGCCGCGCTACGCCCCCGCCCTCATGGCAGACTGGCTCAAGCGGGCCCATTCAGCCGGCGCACGCTTTTACATCGGAGAGTTTTCCCCCTTCTATGTTTACGACGCTCCGAAGATGTGGATATTGCGCTCTCTCCTAAAAGACGTATCCCTGGACGCCCGCGAGCTGGAGGACAAATTTTTCAGGCTTTATTACGCCGAAAGTTCCGAAGGGGCGAAAGAGTTTTTCGCCGAGGCCGAACGCGCGTGGACGCAAAGGCGCGACATTCCCCGCTGGTTGGGCTACTACAAGAGGGAATCCGTATGCGAGCTGTTCCCGCCCGAAAGGGTAAGAAAGATGGATTCCGCCATAAGGAAGGCGGTTTCGCAGGCCAAAACTCCCTCTACAAAACGCAGGGTAAAGGCGCTGAAAGACGCTTTTGATCTCTCGAAGCTTTGCATAAAAACCTATCTTGTAAAGCGGGAGATATCGAAAAACCCGCTAAGGACAAAAGAAGACGCGCTCAAATTTTTAAGCGACGCAGAGACTCTCGCTTATTTAAACTCCGCAAAGAAAGCCGCCTCAAACGGAAGAAGCTTCTCCGCCGACGGTTTTTCCTTCGGCCGGGCATTTATGGGGAAGAATTCAGATCCTCTCCCGTCCAAGGCGCTTGAACTGATGAAAAGCGGCGCATGCTCAAAGGAGATGCTGGAGCGCCTGGAAAAGATACTCGGAAAAAAAGAATTTGATAAGCTGCTTATACTAAGGGGAAAAGCCCCGGACTTTTTCGACAGGGACTTCTCCGCCCCGCAAGACTCTGCGGAGGGAAAACTGCCTAAAGGCTGGAGCAGATACTCTTGCAGCAGCCAAAACGCCACGGCGCGCATTGTGGAGGGGTCTCCCGTTGGAGAGATGGAGTTTTCCAACATCATAAACGGAGGGGTACAGAAATCCATACCCTGCCTGCCGGGCCGCCTTTATGAATTTTCCGCCAAGCTTAGAGGCTCTTTTACAGGCGGAGCAATGTGTTATTTCAGAATGGTGTTTGCGGACAACAGGGGAAGGCATATCCTATCAAAAACTTTGGAGGTACAAAAACTCGGCTCAGAGGCCTTTCCGGCGTCCCTATCGGAAATATCCCCCAAAGATGCGACAACCGTGTCCGTCGGTATATTCTTTGTAAATCTTCTCCACTCGGACAGCGCGCGCATAGAGTCTCCCAAGCTAAGAATGTTTGAGGCTCCCCCGCTTGACAACGTGGATAAAAAATAGAAAAACGTTTCCCCAACGCATGAAAAACTTTCTTAAGGTTCTGATGTATCTTGGCGCGGTCGCGGTCGCGGTCCTGCTTTGCGCGTACATATGCTCCTTGCCGGAGATGAAGCCGCGCGACGACATAGAGCTCGCGGAGGCCGTATTCTGCAAAAGCGCGGCAAAAAACCGCAGGGCGGATCTCATAGAAAAGGCAATATCCAGAACGGAGAATCCCTACTACCTTTCCGACATGTACTCGAGCCTGGCCCTGGCCCGCGAGCTAAACGGAGACTTAAAGGCTAGAAACGAAGCTCTGACAAAGATATCCCACCCTCAATTTATGGCCGAATATTTCATGCTAAGCTCTCTTGAAAAAATTATGGCCGACGATTTTTCAGATCCCCAGAAGTCCGCGCAGGAATGTTCGCAGAATTTGCTGAGGGTTGCCAACGGGGCGCGCAGGGCCGTCCTCATGTTTGCATGCGCCCTTAAATTGCGGGCCGCGGGAGCCGAAGAAGACGCGGGCAAGTTCATAGACGCGGCGCAAAAGACATTTTTGACGGAGAGAAACCAGGCGACAAGACGGGCCGCCGCAAAGACAATAGCAGACATAGCCATGCAGGCCGACGCTCCCGACGTTTTTCTATTCGCTCTCTCCAACATAAACCACGATGAGGACAAACTTTTCCTCCTATGCCGCGGCGTTTCAAAGCCGTCTTTCAATAGCGCCATGAAGGCTTTTGCAAGCGGGAAGAACATTCCCGCCAAGGACATTGCTTTGTCCAAGAAGATAAAGTTATTGCTGGCCGCAAACGAGAATCTCAGGGCGGAAAATCTCGGGAAATACGAGTTCGGCATGAAATATCTCGCGCTGGGAACCCGCTTCAAGTGGGGAGTGAAGAATTGGAGCAAATATTACTATCCCCTGGCCATAGCCCACGCCCACTTTCTTGGTAAGGAAAAATTGCAGGACTATTTTGCAAACGAGGCTTCAAAAAAAGATTTTGTAGACGGCATGGCTCTCAACGGCACGAACTACTGCCGCTATCTGTCCTTGGGCTTCGCGAACGCCGACATGAGGGAAAGAGCTGTAGAGACGCTTTTGTCGCGGCCCTATCCGTCAGATTCGGCGTACATATTGCGCGCCAATGCCGAAGCTCTCTCCGCAGACCCCAAGTTCCTCGACGAGCTTTTTGAAGTATCGCAAAAGCTCTTGAGAAAAATCTATGGAAACTGAAATCCAGACGGAGAAATTTTGAATTGCGCTTGCCGCTGCTGATATGGCCCGCAACCGCGCATGGGAAAAAGGCCGCAAAGCCGCGGGCCCTTATTTAGCCCCGCGAGAGGCACGCCCCCCGCAAATGCGCCCTAAAGGCGAGCCTCCCGGCCTATAATCAGCTTTTCGACGACGGATCCCAGCAATTCGTGCTCGGCCGCGTGAACCCTCTGAGTCAGAGATTCGACAGAGTCTCCGGGCAAAATCTCCACAGGCTTTTGGGCTATTATCTTGCCGCCGTCGAGTTCGTCGGAAACATAGTGGACCGTGCACCCGGTGATTTTCTCCCCGGCTTCAAAAGCGCGCCTTATGGAATCTTTGCCCTTGTAAAGCGGCAGAAGGCTTGGGTGCAGGTTTATCATGCGCCCGTCAAACGCGCGAACAATCGCCGAAGGCATAATGCGCATGAATCCCGCCAGAACGACGAGAGTCGGATTTATCTTTTCCAACGCCTCAAGCAAGCGCCCGGCGGCATCTGGAGAAATTCTCGCGCCCGGCGCCCCGGGGTTGAAAGTTATGGACTCTATGCCCATTTCGCGGGCCGCGCGCAAAGCGCCGGAGTCTGGATTGTCGCTGACGAGAAAAAACTTCGCCCCGCCGAACCTTCCCCGGGCCCCGTCCCTAAACAGACAAGCCGCGTTCGACCCGGCCCCGCTTGCAAAAACCACAATATTCATAAACGCTATAGATTTTCCCCGCCCTCTATAAACGCCTTCGATATAAACGACGCCCCCGCCGCGTCTAACGCCTCGGAAAAGTCCTTAAACAACTGCCGGGAATCCACCCCGGAGCGGGCAAAATCGAAAGACATCTTTCTGCTCCATTGGACGCTGTCGCCCTCGGTGATGTTCTTGTAATCGTAGGATCCTATTCTCACCCTTACCTGCTGGATTCCCCCTGAGGGAACCTCCGTACAACGGCTCATGGCGTCCACAAAGACCTTAAGGTTATATTCGTTTTCTATGTTTATTATGCAGGATAGCCTCTCGATGTTGCAATCTATGCTTCTGATATTTATAACCCCGCGGAAGATGAAATCGGGAATGGAAATTTTCAAGTTCAGGTCGGAAACTTTCGCGAAATTTGCATTTCCAAACTCCGACGGATTGTCCACCACGATATTTTTAAACGAACATTCCCCGGTGTAAATGTTTATGAAAGAGTCCTGCGGATTCACAGAAAAGCCGGTTGACTCCGTTATTCTCCCGCAGAAAAACGACGGAAAATATACCCCGAAGGCGAAGAAAACAAACAAAGCCGCCGCCGCAAAAAATACCGACAAAGTCGCCAAAACCGAGACGAGAAACCCTACGGGATCCCTCCTCATACGCCCAAACATGTTTTTAAAAATACGCATTCTCACAGGAAATCCTCCGTGATTATCAGTTTAGATTCTTCTCTGGCTATAAATTCAAACGCCCCGGCATAGGGCAGCAAAACCGTGTCGAAAGCTTTGAGCGCGGCTCCGCCGCCGCTTGATACGCAGCCCGATAGCACCGTCAAAATCCGCGGCTGGACACATGCTTCAAACGAAAGCCCCCGCCCCGCAGAAAGCGTGCGGACTGACTCGGTAAAATGCCGGGATTTACATATCACTCCGTTTTCAACTCCGCGTACAGGAACTGGATTCTCAACCGGGAACTCCACCGTCTCGAGAAACTTGTCTATATGCAGAGGCCTGGACCTGCCGTCGGGGCCGACCCTGTCCCAGTCGTACACGCGGTAAGCGCTGTCGGAATTCTGCTGAACCTCGTATATGAGAGCGGGAGATACTATGGAATGCACCGTCCCCGTAGGGAGAAAAATGCCGTCCCCTTCCGACAACGACACGCGCTGCAGGCAATCCAAAACTGCCGCGCCGTGCGCGCCCCTTTTAAAATCCTCCTCAGAGACCCCGTCTTTCAGGCCCACTATGGCCTCCGCTTTGCCCGCATCCCCGCAGGAGGCAACATACCAGCACTCGTCCTTTACCCTGTCTGCGTACTTTTCGGCGACGCGCGCCGTGGGGTGAACCTGGACGCTGATGGGCTTCTCGCAATCCAGCCATTTCACAAGTATGGGAAACTCCGCGTCAGGATTCCACCCCGGCCCCATAATTTCCAGGCAATGCTCCTTTATAAGCCGGCGCAAAGTAGCCCCCGCGTATTTGCCGGACGCCACCACGGAATTTACCTTGCCGTTGTCGGACAGATCCCATGTCTCGCCTATCCTGGCGTTCATCGGAACATCCCTGTGGAATTTTTCGCATAGGGCGTTCCCACCCCATATTCTCTCCACGGGGACGTATTTGAAGACGATCGGGTCCATTTCTACTCTAAAAAGATAAAATACCGCCCAATCGGCTCGTCAACAATTTCTTAAATAAAAAGGCGGTCCGCCCATGCCGCGAACCGCCCGCAAACGCTAAAAACTAAAAAGCATCAGGGCTTCACGCGTTCAAGAATGCGGTTTATGCGCGAGGCCATAGACTGGGGATTCTCCAGCAGGCCCGCGGAGAGCATGGAATCGTCGAATAGCTGCTCGAGCACTAAAACCGCAAGGGCCTCGTCCTTAGAGCGAATCTCGTTCAGATTCTTTATGACGGCGCTGCGCGGGTTTATCTCGAACTTCACCTTAGGCTGGGGAAGATCATCCTCCGGATTCATCAGCCTCATTATGCGGCGCATGGACGGATTTATCGGATCAGCATTTAGCGCCGCAGCCGGGCTCTCCGTCAGGCGGGTCCCCGCGCAAACCTCGGCAACCCTGTCTGCTCCGAGCTTAGACTTTATCCATTCGCAAAGCGATTCCATATCCTCCTTAGGCAAGGACTCGCCCTCCGCGGCGGGCGCCTCGGGAAGATCTATGTCCGCAGAATCTATCGCCTCAAACTTCTTGCCGTCGAAATCTCCCAGATTGGACAGGACAAAAGTGTCTATAGGCTCGTACAAAAACAGCACCTCTATCCCGCGAGCCTTGAAGGCTTCAAGATAGGGGGCGGACTCTATCGTCCGCCTGTCGGGCCCGTAGGCGTAGAATATGCTCTTTTGCCCGTCTTTCATGCGCGAGACATAGTCTTCGAAAGAGGTCTGCTTGCCGGCCTCCAAGCTGCTGGATTCAAAGCGCAGCAGCTTTCTAAGCTCGGGGCTGTGCTCAAAGTCCATAGCGGCTCCCTCCTTGAAGAAATTCCCGAATGTCTTCATTATCTTAGAGAATTTCTCAGGATCCTTCTTGGACAAATCCGATATGTGGCGCACAAACTTCTTCACCACTATGCGGCCTATCTTAGAAACAAGGGCGGAATCCTGCATGCTTTCGCGGGATATGTTAAGCGGCAGATCCGCGGAATCAACAACGCCCTTTGCGAAACGCATCCAATCGGGCAGGAGATTCTCGGGATGCGCGTCTATGAGTATTTTCTTGCAGTACAACCCGACGTTGCACTTGACCTTGCCGAACCCGAGCCTCTCGCCGTTTACGGGCGGAACATACACCAGCGCATTCAGCGCTATCGGTGCGTCAGAGCTGAAATGCACCCAATCTAACGGGGCCTCGGACGTATGCTCGCGGAACTTGTAAAACGCCTCGTACTCCTCGGGCTTGACGTCGGACTTTCCCTTCAGCCAAACCGGCTGCATGGTCTCGAGCTTCTCCCCGTTCAAAAAGAGCGGATACTCCACGAAGACGCTGTACTTGTCCAATATGGAGCGCAGCCTGTATTTGTCGGCAAACTCGAGAAAATCCTTCTTCAGATGCACGGTTATCTTTGTGCCGCGCACGCTTCTGGAGCCTTCGGATATTTCAAACTCGGCGGAACCGTCGCAAGACCACTTAAGCGGCTTTGAGGAAAGGTCGTAAGAGCGGGTTTCCACCTCCACTTTGTCCGAAACCATAAACACGCTGTAAAAGCCGACGCCAAACTGCCCTATCAGCCTGTCTCCCAGTTCCCCCTTGGAGTCTTTTAGCGCTTCCAAAAACGCCTTGGAGCCGGAATGTGCTATGGTGCCGAGATTTTCCATCAGCTCCTTTTCAGTCATGCCCACGCCGAAATCCTCAACCCAAACAGTCCCCTCTTTGTCGTCGCAGCCGACCTCTATCTTAAGCTCCGCGTCCGGATCTGCAATCTCTTTGCCGGACAGCTTTAGAAAACGCAGTTTCCCCGACGCGTCCGAGGCGTTCGATACAAGCTCCCTGACGAATATCTCCTTGTCCGTATAGAGCGAGTTTATAACTATGTCAAGCACCTGCCTGACTTCCGCTTTGAATTCGTATTTCATCTTGATTCGTAAAATCTATTGAAAAAGCTTCCGATAATTATCGGCCTTTCCCGTATTTTATAAGACAAATTTCCCTCCCGATTCAAACAATATTTCCCCGGAGGGTTTCGCGGCCGCACAAGCCGCGGCTGCGCCCCATATTTACGGGAAATACCCCCTTGCCCTGCGCTACAACTCGCGGTTTTTTGAATCCAGAATTATCGTCACCGGGCCGTCGTTTACAAGATGCAGATTCATCATAGCGCCGAACTCCCCCCTCTGGGGAAACTTTCCCGTGCTCTGCTCCAGGAGTCTGGAAAACTCCTCGTACAGCGGGATAGACACTTCGGGCGGCGCGCTGCGGTTGAAAGACGGCCTGTTGCCCTTCTTCATATTCCCGAAAAGCGTAAACTGGCTGACGAGCAAAATTTCCCCGCTTTTGAGGTCAAGCGGCAGATTCATCTTGCCGTTTTCGTCCTCAAATATGCGCATGGAAACTATTTTTTGAACCAGCCACTGCGCGTCCGCCGCCGAGTCTCCGTTCTCCACCGCAAGGAGGACAACCAGCCCGGCGCCTATGCTTCCCGTGCGCCTTGCCGCGCCGTTTTCCACGACGTCCACAGACGCTTCCGACACCCTTTGAATCACCGCTCTCATATTGTTAAAATTTCTATTCGCACACCAATACCATAACCACGGAAATAAGCAACATAAACGCGCCGGCCGTGCGGCGCAAGAAAGCGCCACGCCCGGCGTCGAGGGCCTCGCGGTTTGCGAAATGCGCCCCGAGAGCCCAAACGAGGAATATGCTCCAAAGCCCGCGGGTGGAATAGAGGATATTTACCGCCACCGCACCGCCCTTTGAGAGGGAAAGCGACAGGCAGAACAATATGTCCTGGATTACTATCATGGGTATGCCTGCATAGAGCCATTTCACTCCCGCTCCGGCCCCGCGCTTAAAATCCTTAAGGGCCCAGGGCAGCAAGGGCAGCGAAGCCGGCAGCAGGGATACGCTCAGCGCCGATATGAAAAACAGAACTCCCATTTTGGGGGCATAGAGTTGCATTACGACGTCAACCGTGCCGTAGAATAGGCAGGTTAGCAAGGCCATAACTACGGTGGCAAATGTTCTACCCGCATCTTTTAGGCCGGAAAAGCCCATTGTGAAAATCGCGGCCGCGCAGATGAAAGCCGCCCATACCCACGCAGAAGGCATGGGTATGCCCACTACCAAATACGCTATAAGAGCCACTACGAGCACTTTTGCGCCCATGACGGGATTCATTATAGATACATCGCCCACATACACGCACAAATATGTGCATATCTGCCCGAGCAGAAAAAGAACCGTGCAGGTTCCAACTATCCACAACATTTCCGCGGTGCCGCTATCGTAAGTTAGAAGCAGGACAGGCGCATATACCGCAGAGACAAAGGCATTGAAACAAAAGCACATTGCCGCCGGCCCTATCCCCGAGTTCGCCGCGCGCTTCAGGAACATGGAGGCAAGCGCATACAGGAACGCCGACACGAACGGAGCGGCAATAAGTAGAGCCTCCATAGCCTATTCTACGCCAAGCTTACCATGGTGGAGAACGTCTCCGACTCCCCGGCCCCCACCCACGAAAGGCCGTTCTTATGCGACGATGCATTCGGCGGGCCCATCCACGGCTCCACGCAAAAATAGGGGCTGGAGTCTGACAAAGTCCAGGTGACAACGCTCGTCTGAGCCGGCGGGCGCGCAGAGGCCCCCACCGTCACGGTCACATTTTCCTCCCCGCTCTTTGGCCCGAAGGAAAACTTGTTCGTCTTAAGGCGCATGAATATGCGGTTTACCATGTCGTCGGAAAACTGGGGCGTCTTGAGGAAATCCGTTTCTATAAGATTTCCGTCAGGCGAATATGCATATTGCTTTTTAGCGTCTATATTTAAGATGTAGTCAGCGCGGGTGGTGGAATCTATCCAGGGAAGCGCGAAATAAAAATGGTTGCCTGCAGCCCATGGGATCGGGAAGGAGGAATTGTTGCAAAGTGTCAGGTCGCATATCAGGGAAAGCTCCGAAAATGCGTATGACACCCTGAATTGAAAGTCGAACGGGTAATACTCCCTTACGGAATCGTCAGGAACAAGGATGGCGCAGAATCCGTCCTCGGAGATTTCCAGGGGTTCAAATGTGGAATTTCTCGCAAAGCCGTGCATCGGCATGGGCCTTGAGGCGGAATTTTTGCCCTTCCAAAAGTCTGGCTTTCCGTCGGCAAATTGCCTTCCCGCGAACGGGAATAATATGGGGTTGCCGCCGTGCGCCTCCGGCAGGGTCTCGGCGTCTATGGACGAGGGCGGAAGTATCACCCGGCGCTTGAGCCCCCCCGCAAGATTTACGTCCCAAGACAGCAACCTCGCCCCGCGCGCAATGTCGGCGGAAAATTCCGACGCTCCAACCTTCCACCTACGGTACATGCTCCTTATTCCTGACATGCCCCTAAAAAAATGCCCGCCGAAAATTTTGGCAAACATTTTTGAAAAATGACTTGTTAAAAAGCCCTCTATTTAGAAAATCCGACGAAATATGGGAATAACGGAGTCGATATTTACGGGCTTGGCCCTCTCCATGGACGCCTTTGCGGTATCCGTTTGCTTCGCCGCGGCGTCCGGACGCGCCCTGCCCGCAAAGAACGCCTTTATAATAGCGGCATTTTTCGGTTTTTTCCAATGCATGATGCCCATATTAGGCTACGGCGCCAGCGAGATTGCCTACAAGTTCATAGAGTCCTTCGACCACTGGATAGCCTTTGGGATACTCCTGGTTATCGGGCTGAAAATGATTAAGGACTCCCTCTGCGGCGACGAGAACCGCCCCGTGTCAAAATATGCGGATCCGTCGGACATAAGGCTGATATTCATGCTTGCCATAGCCACGAGCATAGACGCTTTGGCCGTCGGGGTGAGCATAGCGTGCAGGAAAATCCAGATATGGGAGCCCGCTTTGGCGATAGGGATAGTCACTTTTGCGGTGTCGCTTTTCGGCTGCTTTTTGGGGACAAAGCTGGAGCGCATTCTAAAGGGCCGGGCGGAAATGTTCGGAGGCGCAGTGCTTGTTGCCATAGCCTTCAAAGTGCTCTTTGAGGCGTAGCAAGAGCAATTCGGATGTTCCGCTGCGCAAAATGCGCGTTTTTAGCCTAAGTAAGAGCGGCAAGACCAAGCCAAGCAATTTTGCCCTTCCCCGCCTTTCGGCGGAACCCCTGCGCGCAAAACAAGCGCGCCCCCTGCCGCAAGCAGGACCGCCAAACGGCGCGCATATTGGCAAATTAAAAATCGCGGGCGGCAATCACAGCCAAGCCGGCGTCTTTCATAGCCTCGGAGAAAGACACGGTTTTCCTTGGCACCGTACAGGCGATACGCTCGTCGTCTATTTCCGAATCCGAACATACGACGCATTTCACCCCCATAACCGAAGAAAAACTCGCCCCCAAAGAGTCGAATGCTATGGAGCATCTTGCGCCGCCGAGCATGCGCGCCGCGGCCACCGGATCGGCCAGAATCTCGGCAAATTTCAGTTCGGGGAACTCCGCCCTCATGCGCGCGCACAATTTTTCAACCGCTCCCCCCGTGCCGAATTTAGGAACCTGCACAACTATGTCGGCCGCCGCGGGCGCCGGCGTGTTGAAGGGAGAAAAATCCACTTCCCCGTAGCATGCAAACCACTCAAAGAAGCGCCTGTACACCGCCTTGGGGGCGGCGGCCGCATCTTTCAGAATGCAGGTTTGCGTGCATAGAAATCTCTTTTTCAGCCCGAAGCCGAGAGTCTGTATGGCGCCTATGGCCCGCGCGAACAATGCAGCCTTCTTTCCCCCGTCGAAAAGCACGGTATAATCGGGAGCAAGCTCCGCCGGCCTGCGCAACGCCAGAAGACTTTTCACAAATCCAAACCCGCTGTAATCGACGGGAGTTACGCTGTCTGCCACGCGCACGAACTTCAAAAACTCCGCATACCGCCTGTCGGCAACCGCCGAAAACACGCCGTCGAAACGCTCTGCGCGGAGAGTCCTCACAAAGGGCAGCGCCACAAGCAGGGCCTCAAAATCTGCCGGAAGAAGCAGCTCGAACAGGACGTTTCTTGGATATGAGCGCATGTGCTTGCGCTCGGCGTCGGCCTTAAGGTAGTTGAGCCTGTGCCTTATGGAAAACAGGCAGCCGGAATGGTGCATATTCCATTTCCCGTGCATCCACAACCAATCTGCCCTCAGTTGGGGGTCGTTCTTCAGCACGTTTTCGAGCCACATATCGGCGCTTATTACGACGTCTTCCGCGTCGTGCGAGTCCGTCAGGAGCATGCCCTCTATGCGCGACTTCCAAAAGCCCGTTCTGCGCGCATAGCAAATATAGGTGTCTGCCTTGAAATTCTCCGACAACATTCCCCCCAACCCCGAAGACGACGTTATCCTCCCGAAAAGATACTTCACCGCGCCCGCGCTTCCGGAATTTTGGTCGAACAATATCGCAACGCACCCGTTGTTTCTGAGGAAACCGAAAGCCTGGCTTAGCCCCCTCTTGCGCGATAGCAGCTCTATCCCGAACCTCTTTCTCGTCTTGAGGACCCAATCTTCCAGCCAGGGCATGTTAAACGGCCTGTAGAAGACCCCCGTAGGCGGAATTTTACCCCCCAGAAGATACGGGAGTATTGTCACGGACTCCATCATCGTAAAATGCGGAACTAGCAAAATTACCGGCCTGGGGTTCTTTGATATTTTTAAGAACTCTCCTGAAATGTAGTCTGATACGGAAAATCTGCGCTTTATCTCGGCGTCGTCCATGCGCGGGCTGACAAGTACAAACAGGCCCAGTTCAGCCGTGCGCGCCGCCGATTCCCATGCCAGGCGGCGAATCTCCCGCGAAGACATCTCCGGGAAGCACCTTGCAAGGTTCGATATCAGTATCCTTCTGCGCGAGCGCATGAACGTCATTATAAAGAACGCCACAAAGAGGCAAAGCGCCCTGTTTGCGCCGTCCGGAAGAACGTGCAAGATTCTGCCCAAAATATCCACAAATGTTCTCATTTTAAAAAGCGCGCATTAGACCGCATGGCAAAACCCGCCTTCGCTGCAGGTTCCAAGCCGGCGCGCCCGGGGCGCGTCGGAAGAAACCCGTGGGCAAAAGACATGTTTCCCCTATTTTTTTAACAAGCAATCTTGCCCGAATTTTCCGAAAACCGCAATCCAAATACACGGGGGATTTTCGGAAGTGTAATCAACCCGGTGGAGTTCGTGCGCGGATATGAGAACGCCGTCCCCTGCCTTCATTGACAGAGGAGCTGCGCCCTCTTTAAACGTTATTTTTGCCTCCCCGCTGAGAAGCCAGACAAGTTCGTCGTCCTCCTGATCGTAAAAAAAGCCCTCGGGGGAAGTTTGCCCAGACGATATTATCTTTTCCATACGCACGGCGGATTCTGGGAAAATTTCTTTGCAAACCTCACCGATTTTAGACATACGGGATATGTCAAAGATGTTTTCAAGCATTCTCATAACTTACACAGAAGCCGTTTTTACGATAAAGTCAATATGAGCGAACATTCCCCCAAAAATACGCCGGAGCTTTCCTCCCCGCCAGACACCCAGGCAGCACGCGCGGGGGGGCGCCCGCAGGATGCGCTATTTGAAGACGGCGGAGGCTCCGAATCTTGGCGCATACTTATTAGTTTAATGTCCGCCTACGCGCTATTCGGGACGTTTTTTTCCCTCGCAGCGCCGAGAGGAGACGAGCTGCTAAAATACCTGCGCTACGGGGACGGCGTCGCCTGCGCGTTCTTCGCGTTGGATTTCCTCCTCAGTTTATTCAGGGCAAAATCCAAATGGAAATACCTGCTCTACGGCTGGGTGGATCTAATCTCCGCAATGCCAGGAGTCCCAATATTAAGGCTCCTGAGGATATTTTACATAATGAGGGCTCTTAAATTCATGAAACGCCGCGACGCATCCGACCGCTTCGCCAAGTTTTTTGCCAGAATGGGCATAAAAGGCGCGTTTCTGACGGTTTTTGCGCTGCTGTTTGTAAGCATAGCCGTAAGCGGAGCGCTTGAACTGCATTTTGAGCGCGGCGCCCCGAGGGCAAATATACTCGACGCAGAAGACGCCCTATGGTGGGCCGTATCTACGGTATCCACAGTCGGCTACGGAGACACCTATCCTGTCACAACGGGGGGAAGAATTGTGGGCATGTGCCTTATGTTTATAGGAATAAGCCTGTTCGGAATGTGCTCCGCCCTCACGGCGAGCATAGTCTTAAAGGGAGCGGGAAAAGCGTCGTTTTACGAAATTTCCGACAGCCGGCAAAGCCCCAAAGGCGCAGAAACAAGCGGCGCAGAGGAAACTTCTGGCCGCAATGGCGCACCGCCCAATCCCGAAGGCTGAAAAATTGCTTGAGTTAAAAGCAGTCCGAAAATAGAAAATTTTCCCGCGATTATGAATATGTTTTTAAGATTTCCCCGGATTGTAACTTTAGCCTCCGCTCTTCTTGCCTTTGGCGGGGCTTTTGCCGCAGACTACGGCGGCGATTGGAGCGGAGAGATAAACCTCAGGGGGCTCGAGATAAGGCTGATATTCAACCTGCAAAAGGACGCCTCAGGCAACTATTCCGGGCGTTTTTCCAGCCCCGAACAGGGCATAAGGGATATGCCCATAAGCTATATAAATTCGCACGACGACGGAACCTTTAAAATGCGCGTGCAGGACGCTTCCGCTGAATTTTCCGGCAAAATTTCCGCTGAAGGCACCTTGAAGGGTAATTTCTCCCAGGGAGGGACGGACTTCCCCACAGACTTGAAAAAATCCTCCGCCCCAAAAGGCATAGACAAAAGCATCTGCGGCCTCTGGAAGGGAAATATGCATGTGGGCGGAAAATTCATGGAGGCGGTTCTGGAAATCTCGGACAAGAACGGGGAATATTTCGCCGACTTTTCCGTCCCGCAGACCTCCCCCAATGCCATGCCTGTATTCTATATGGAAAAGTCCGGCAAGGACCTGTCTTTTGCAATGCCCTATATGAAAGCTTCGTTCAAAGGGAAAATCTCCCCCGACGGAACCGCCTTGGAGGGATTCCTCGAGCAGTTCGGCGTTAAGAACCAAATCAAGCTAAAAAGGCAGCCTGCCCGATAGGCGCTGCCTTGCAGGATAAGATTATTCCTTCCCCCAATAGAGTTTGAATGCCTCCTCGTAAATGGGGCCGGAGGGGTTTTTCGTGGTTCTGATGTACTCGCGAAGAACCTTGTGTGCCATGTTGGGCTTTGCCAAATATATAAGGCTTTTTGCGTCGTATAGATAGGCCCGAGAGGCCCAATAGTCGAAGGGGAAAAACGCGACATACACGCGCTCGAAATACGCGTGCGCCTTGGGATAATCCCCCTCGGAATACCACGTCATTCCCGTCTTATAGACAGCCTCGGCGCTCGGCTCGCCCTTGACGAACTTGCTCATGACAACCTTCAAATACTCCTCCCTGGCGGCGGCGTAGTTGCGCATGAGCCGGTAGCAATCGCCCTTAAGAAGAGTCACGGGATAGGTCAAAGACAAATCATCTGGAGCCATAGACTCTGCCTGGGCGAGAAGCTCCAATGCGCCCTCGTAGTTCTTGCCGTCAAACAGATTCTGGGCGGCTATGAACATTGCGCGCCACGCAAAAATGCTGTCCGGCTCGGCGGCCGCGCGCGAGGCCAGCGCCGAAATGGCGTATTTGTTCTTATACTCCGATGCCAGATAGAACAGCTCCCCGAGACTCAGCTCCGAGATGTCCGCCTCACCTACCTCGGGAAAGAGAGCAGAGTTTATCAATGCCGCCCTGCCCTTTGCAGCCAAAGTTCGCACGGACTTAAGCTGCAAGGAGGCAAGTTTAAAGTCCTTGTAAAGCGGATCCTTGTCCGCGACAGATATCGCCAAAAGATCGCAGGAATCGGCTGATTTGCTCTCAGAGAAGGCGTCCCACATCTCCCCGAGGACAGACAATCCCTTGCGTGTCTCCCCCGTTTTTAGCAGGGCTTTGGCATAGTACCAGGCGACCAAATCTTTTGACGTGAGAACAGAATCGGAAAATCCTGGCAAAGTGGGCAGCAGCCTTGCGCAATCCGCATACATCTCGTTGGAATCCGCAAACTTTGCAAAAGACAAGGCAAGCTCCGAAAAATTGCCCTCCGGAGGATTTTTGAACGACTGCTCGTAAAGATCCATAGCCTGGCTCCTTTCCCCCGTCGAGGAGGCTATGCTCGCCCGCAAGAACAACGCGAGCCTGTACGAGGGCGCATCGTCAGCCTGGGTAATCTTTTTTAAGAGGCTGTCGGCAAGCTTATAGTCTCCCTCAGCATAGGCCTTCATGCCAAGCTGAATATTCTCCTTTGCCGAAGCTCCAAAACTTTGCGCCGCAAACAAGACAGCGCAGAAAAGTATAATCGCAAACTTTTTCATAAATCTTTCTCCCTTTCCAAAACCGCGCGGACCTCCCCAAGAGTCTTGACCCCCGAGAGCGCGCGCCGAATGTTCTTAAACCCGGAAAACCCCTTCAAAAAAGCCATAACCTGCGGAAGGGCGCGGGCGAAATCTCGTTCTGAAACCCCGTCTATGCCCTCCGAGCACATCTCGGAGGCAAATTCTAACGCCACGGCTATCCTCTGGCTGCGGGAGGGCCTAAAAGCCTCAGTTCCCTCCATGCGCCTGCGCATGTTCTCAAAAATCCAAGGATTCCCCAACGCCGCCCTGCCTATCATGAACGCCGAACACGCCGAACTGGCCAGCTCGGCGCCGGACAAATCCTCCGCCGAGCCGTTGCCAATCAGGGGTATTTTCAACGAGCGAGCGCATAGCTCTATGAGGGTCCAATCGGCGGGGCCGGAGTATCCCTGAAGCTTCGTCCTTCCGTGGAGGGTCAATGCCTTGGCGCCGGCGGCTTCGAGCAGCAGGGCGGCCTCGGGCACTATTATGGAAGATTCGCTCCACCCGAGGCGCATTTTGGCCGTAAGCGGCGTCTTTTTAAGCGCGCGCGAGCATACATGCACAATTTCCGCCATGCGGTCGGGATTTTTCAAAAGAGCGCTGCCCGCGCCCGCGCACACCGCAGTCGGCGCCGGGCAGCCGAAATTTATGTCTATGAAATCAGGGGCCAAGCGCTCCTCAACATAGGAGCAGGCCTCCGCCATCTCCGACGGATCCGAACCGAACAGCTGCACGCCGTACGGGCGCTCCGCCTCCGTGAAGCGCAGTTTCTTCATAACTGCCTCTGCGCCCGACAATACCGCCCTCGAATACACAAACTCTGAAACCGTCGCCGCCGCCCCGAATCTTACGCACAGGCGCCTGAAGACCGGGTTGCTGAACCCGGACATAGGCGCAAGAAAGAATTTTTTTCCGGAGAAATCCATCTAAAAGACAATATGCCCCTGAATAAGTTTTATGAAATAGACACCGAAATTATACGTAAAGTGCGCGGCAATGCACGGAATTATGGAATTTTTCACGTTTTGCGGCGCAAACCTGAGCCAGTAGAAAAGCAAAGACAGTGTGAATATGCAAAGGGAGGATATCACCGCGTTTGCTCCGAAGTTGAAGCTTAAGACGCTTTCCGCGCCGTCTGCGGCGCCGTCGGGAGGGGCGTAAGACCAAAAGAATGGATGCGCGAGAGTAAACAGGGCGGAGAAACCAAATATGCTTGCCATCAAAGCCGCCCTCCCCCTGTTCTTGACGACAAAATATCCCCTGAAGACAAGCTCCTCAATAAATGCGCTTGAAAGCCAGAATGCGAGCGCGAAAAAAGGAGCCGAACTCTGGGTTTGCGACACCCCGAAGCAATACTCCGCCCAGGTGAACAGAGCCAGCACTACCAGCGCGCAAAGTGCCCCGAAAACGCAAAGGCTAAGGCGGCACGGCTGCGCGCCCTCGAGTTTGCGGGCCCCTTCGGAGCCGGCTCCGGAGCGCAAATCGGAGATGAAAACCTTTGCCAGCCACAACGAGATGCAGAGCATTAAAATATCGGGGATATAGTCCTTCATCAGCCGAATTAGATTTTATCGCATTAAAATTTTCAATTTTTTAATTGCGAAGAATTGGCATAATAGGAAAATAGAACCCCGTATTGAAAAATAAATTTCACAGTCAAAACGTATTCGACGAAGCGGCAAAACCCCTCGCGAAGAGAATGTCGGCATTTAAGAAGTTCCTGAAGGCGCAGGCGGCGTGTTTTGAGTCCGAATTGCGCGAGCAGGTGCGCGACGCCGTAAGGCCGGAGGGCAAATTCATAAGGCCGATGCTGGTTTTCGCTTCGGCCCCAGAGAGTGCGGACGATAAAAAACTCTCGAGAAGGGCGGCCATAGCGGAGCTTATACATCTTTCAACCCTCATTCACGACGATGTAATCGACAATGCCGATATGCGCCGCGGGGAGCCCACCATAGGTAGCAAATACGGCACGAAGATAGCCATACTTTTGGGGGACGCCATTTTTGCCCACACTATGACGCTGTCGTTCGAGGAGAACGATTCTGCCCTGTCGGCGAAGGCGTCGGCATGCGTGCGGGCAATCTGCGAGGGGGAGATAAAGCAGACTCTCGCCGACAGAAATGCCGACATATCCAGGGGCAAGTACTATAAGATAGTGCGGGGCAAGACCGCTGTGCTCTTTGAATTTTCCTGTTTTATGGGTGCGGAGTGCGGCGGAGACAAGGCGTGGGCCGCCGCCGCCGAAAGCGCCGGCAGGGAGCTTGGCATAGCCTACCAGATTTACGACGACATCTGCGACTGGGTGAAATCTGAAGACGAGCTCGGGAAGACGCTCGGGACGGACCTTCTCAGCGGCAAGCAGACCTATCCGTTAATTTTGCTTCTCGAGAAGCTGGACCGCAAATCTGCCTCTAAGCTATCCAAGGCTCTGCGCGACTCCACCGCCTCCAGGGACGAGATCAAAGCGCAGATGGATAAATTCGGGGTGATGGATCTTTGCAAAAAGGAGTTTTTAAGGAGAGTGGGCGCGGCCAGAAAGATTTTGGAGGCATTTCCGTCGGAGGGGAAAAACCTGCTGCTGTTTTGCGACGCCATGGATAAGCTTGTATCCGGCGATCAATAATTGGGGAAACTCCGCATGGGGCAAGTTCAACGGCATTTGTACGCGATAGGGGTTTCGCACAATGTGATGCTCCCGGATATGTTGTCTTGCTATTCGCTCAAGGAGGGGGCGCTGTTGCGCGCGTCCGATATTCTCAAGGGGTCCGAGGGGGTTTTCGGCCATCTGATTCTGAGCACCTGCAACAGGGTTGAATTTTACATGGAGGCGGAGAGCCTATCTCTTGCCAGGGACGCCGCAAAAGCCGCGGCGGCTTTGGGAGGCGAGCGAGACGCCGGGGCTTTCGACTCTTTCGCCTACGCTAAGACGGACTCAGAGGCGGTGGAGCACATATTTAAAGTGGCCTCCGGGCTGGATTCCATGATGACGGGCGAGACGGAAATACTCGGCCAGGTGAAGGCCGCCTACGCGCTTTTTTCAGAGAGAAAGACCTGCACCGCGCTGCTTAACAGGCTTTTTCAAAAGGCCATACAGGCGGCCAAGTGGGTCAGGACAAACACGCGCATAGGGCGCGGGAAAATCAGCATAGGCAGCGTGGCCAGCGAGCTGGCCGAGAGGATTTTCGACGATCTTTCCTCTGTACGGATTCTCCTCATAGGAACCGGAGAGGCTGGAGGCGCGGTTGCAGAGGCTCTCGCCTTGAGGGGAGCGGGCAACATAACGGTTGCAAGCAGAACTTGGGAGAGGGCGCATGCTCTGGCCTTGAAAGTTTCCGGAGCGGCCATGCCTTTGGAGCTCGCGCTCGAAAAGCTTGCGGATTTCGACGTTGTAGTTTGCGCGACAAACGCGGAAACTCCCCTGATAACCTCCGACAAGGCGAGGGCCGCGGCGGCGGCGCGCGGCGGGCGCGCGCAATTTTTGATAGACTTGGGACTGCCCAGAAACATAGAGGAAAATTCTGATACGGAGAACTCGTATCTATACAGGCTGGAAGACCTCTCCAAAATTGCGAACGGGAACATGGCCTCGAGGAAGGCGGACGTGGAAATTGCCATGGAGGAAATACGCCGCAGGGCGGAGTATCTGTCCGATAGGATTTTCCCAAACGGCGCGCAGAACGCCTAAGGGATCTCCTCCCGGGCGGATTTGTCTTTAGACGCTCACTGCGGCGCCTTATATTTTGCCGCATACCCGGCAACCCTCCCGCAATAGGCGCAAGCTTTTAAAATGCCCATGCGTTTAGCTTGCTATGCCAATCCTTTTCTTCATGCTGGCGCGTTGCCCGCAAAAGAGCATGCAGGCGGCGTTCCGAACAGGAATTTTGCTCGGTGACCGCCTAAGAGCCCACGCAAAATATGCCGCGGGAAAGAGCGGATATCTTTCTGTCGAGAGCCTTTGCATTGGGGCACAACCTCGACAGATAAATCCAAAACGACACCGAATGGTCCATAAAGCGCGAATGGGCAAACTCGTGGTAAATCACATAATCCTGCAGCTCGAAAGGCACCAGCACTAAGCGCCAGTTGAATGAGACCGTTCCGCTCGACGAGCGCGACGCCCACCTGCCCCGCTGGTTCCGTACGCTTATGCGGGAATACTCAAACCCTTCCCTCTCCGCCACGGACGCAACCCTTGAGCATATAGACTTTGAGGCAAGATCCATAAATAGGCCCTCTATATCAGAATCCGCAGCGCCGCCAGTCCTGTGCATCAAGAGTATTTTACGGGCGGAATCGTCGCGCAATACATACGCGCTCTTGGTGCGGGTGGGAACTGCTACGACCTCGTAAACGTCCCCGAAAATCCATACTGACGGATTCGCCAGAAGATAGTCTGCCAGGCTCGTGCGCGATGGCACGGCGGAACGGGTTGAACATATCCACTTCGCGTTGGCCCTGACAAAATCCAAAGCCTCGCGCTCCGAAGCATAACAAGGCTTTGTGACGCGCAGGGTGTCCCTGTCGGCAAACCACATTCTAAACGAGCGCGCCGCGCGGACGTTTTTAAATTCGACTTTCAGGGCGCCGAAGTCGAACTCCAAAACAACCTCTTTTACGGAGCGGCTTATACCTTCCGCCTTTCGTTTTCGTAGGCCTTGCGCATCAGCGATATGCAGTCGCGCAGGGCGCCCTCAGGCTCCTGGCCTGAAGCGACGCATTTCTCCACCGCCTTGAATATCTCCGCCCCAGCCGCTGCAGAGGCGTCTCCTGAATTCTCAGCAAGGGCGTAGCCCTCGGCCTTTACGCTCTCGGGAAGCTTCTTTGCGACCTCCCGCCCAAGGCGCAGCGCCGAAAGCGCCGGAGGTATATTTTCAAAGAAATTGTCCGATACCTTGACCCCTTTGTCCGCCTTCTCCTTCTTTTTTACATCGACCCAAATTTTTAAGACGTCGTCGGAATCGTCGGCATGGGCCTGGCCGAAAACATGCGGATGGCGCCTAACGAGTTTTTCGGTTATCTCCCGCACAACGTCGTCAAAGGTGAAGTTTCCCTTCTCCTCCTCCATGCGGGCGTGCAGAGCCAAGTGCATGAGCACGTCGCCAAGCTCCTCGCGCATGTGGTCGGGATCCTCCGCGTCTATAGTCTCCAAAAGTTCGGCGCATTCCTCCACCAGATGGCCCCGTATGGACTTATGCGTCTGAACCCTGTCCCATGGACACCCGTCCTTCGGATCGCGCAGGCGCCCTATCACCTCGAGAAATTTATCTAAAGAATCCATTTCATTTAAACTTATGCCGGCCGATTCTTTTTAAAAGAAAAATCGTCAATTTTCTTTGACGCAAAATTAAAAATGGTTCAAATGACAATAATGGATTACACAGGTCTGCTAAGCCCGTCCGAAACGATGAAGCTGCTCTTGAAGATAGAGCATCTGCCCAACCGCAAACTGGGGCAGAATTTTCTGGTGGATCCAAATATAGTCAGAAAATCTTTGGAGTTGGCGGGGCTCGCGGCGGGAGAGGCCGTTGTGGAGATAGGCCCCGGGCTGGGGACGCTCACGGGGGCGATGTTAAAATCCGGGGCGAGAGTCTTTGCGATAGAGCTGGATAAGACTCTTTACGCTTTTCTAAAAGAAACATTCGGCAAGGAGGAAAATCTGAACCTCGTATGCGGCGACGCCGTGAAGGATCCTCTTGCGTCTCTTCCGGCGGACATTAAGGACTTTAAAATAATAGCAAATCTGCCCTACGCTATAAGCACTCCCTGGCTCGACGGCGTACTGTCGCAAGACAGGCTTCCAAAAGTGATGAGCCTTATGCTCCAGCGCGAGGCGGCCCAGAGGTTCTCCGCGCGCGAACACAGCAAGGACTACTCCCCCATAAGCATATTTCTAAACGCCGCATACGATGCGGCCCCCCTGCACAAGGTTTCCGCATCCTGTTTCCACCCGAGGCCCGCGGTGGATTCGGCCCTGTTGAAATTGACCCTGAAGGAGCATCCGTATATATTTTCGGAGGATACAAAAGGCCTTATACGCCGCATTTTCCTGAAACGCAGAAAACAGATAGGCACGATAATCCGCTCAGTGGAGGCGCAGAGGGCGGAGACCGCCTCAAAATGGCTGGCAGACGCCGCAACTAAAGGACTCTCCACCATGGCGCGCCCCGAAGCCATACCCTTTGAATACTGGAGACTTTTAGACGAATACAATAGGAACAGATGATATTCTGGCTTAACATATTCGTCATGGCAGCCGCATCTGCGCTTGCGCTATTGATGCTTGCCGCATGGCTTTTCGGGGACAGGATAGCCTATCCCGCTCCGGAGTCCACCTATGTGGACACTCCGGAGGTTATAAAGCTGCGGATCCCGGGCGGCGCAGAGATTTCCGCCCGTTTTTTGGAGAACAAAGGCTCGGACAAGTGCATACTTTACAGCCACGGCAATAGGGAGGATATCTTTTCCATATCCGACACTCTCGAAAGATACAAGCTCTCCGGATACAACGTCTTAGCCTACGAATACTGCGGATACGGCACCAGCGAGGGAACCGCAAAAGAGGAAAGCGCCTTAAAATGCGCCGACGCCGCGTACGATTTCCTCGTAAGGGACAAAGGTTTTTCTCCGGAAAAAATTGCCGCAGTGGGGTTTTCCATAGGCAGCGTAACGGCCCTGCACATAGCCTCGTCGAGGGAGATAGGGGCGCTTGTGGTTGTGGGGGGCTTGGCGAAAAGCTCATACGCGATACTGCCTTTCGATCTTTTTTTCTGGAGCTGGCTGGACAATCTAAGCCGCGCCAAAAAGGTGCGCGCCCCGACGTTGTTCCTGCACGGCACTAAGGACAAGATACTGCCTCCGAGAAACGGCAGATTGCTGTACGCCGCATGCGGGGCGGATAAAAAACATCTGGAAATGATGGAGGGATTCGGCCATAACAAAATGCCCGAAAGCCAACTTTACTGGGACAAGATACTGGGATTTCTAGGAAGCACTATAAGATGAAAAAGAAAGCGTACCTGATTTTATTTGAAAATTTCGAGGAGCTGGAGGCTGTGGCTCCGCTGGACATTCTTCGCAGGGGCGGCGTGGAAACGCTTGCGGTGTCTGCATCAGACAACCTCCTTGTAAGGGGGAGGAACGGAATAATATTGAGCGCAGACACCACGCTGGCGGCTATAGACACAATTCCCGACGCGCTTATAATCCCCGGAGGGCCCGGGGTTTTCGAGGCGGCAAAGGATGCGCGCATAATGGAGCTTGTACGCAAGTGCCGCGAGGGCGGGTCTCTGGTATGCGCCATATGCGCCGCGCCGACTCTGCTGGCAAAAGCCGGGATAACGGAGGGCAAAAAGCTTACATCGCATTTCAGCGTCAGGGACAAATTTGGCGATAATTGGACCGACGCGGCGGTTATGTCCGACGGGGCGCTAATAACGTCGCAGGGGGCGGGCACGGCTGTGGAATTCGGCCTTGAGATATTGTCTGCGCTCGAGGGAAACAAATGCGCCTTTGATGTTGCAAAAGCAGTATGTTTAAATAAATTCCAACCTTCATGTTAGACGAGGAAGTTGTCATAAAGGCTCCCAAGCATGCGAGCGAACGCCTGTTGATAGTGAACGTGGCGTTGCTTGTATGCGCGTCGGCATTTTTCTTCGGGGGCACGTCGGAACTTGGAATGGGAATACTAATAGCCGCGGGTATACTGGCGCCGATAAATATGATAGTATATAAATCCGTATGGATAGACGCCCCGCCCAACGTAAATTTTCTGTACACTCTCGCGCTGTTTCCGTACATAGTATCGTTCGCGCTGATGGTGGCGGGGCTGTGTTCTCCGGCGATAGAAAGCTTAATTATAGGGTCCAACACATACTATTCTCTCATAACGGAGAACTTCTCCCCCATAGTTTCGGCAACGCCAGACATTCTAATTCCGATACTCGCCGAGCTTTGCACATTGTCCATAGTGGCCTGCGCTTTAAGCCTATATTTTCTGACGGACTCCAGATATATAATACGCTATATACTAATACTCTGCGGTCTGTTCGCAGTAGCGCTGGCGCTGGCCGGCTTTCTGATGGATTTTATCCGGAATCAGAACAGCGCGCTATCAATACCGTTTCTCGGATCGGCATCGTTTTCCACCTTCCCCGACAAGTTCCATTGGGCGAGCTACGCGACTATCTGGGCGGGAGCCTTCATGGCGATGTCCATATACACGAATCAAACTTTTACATTCAGACACTTTTTTTATTCGCTCAGGTTCGTATGCATACTATGCGCGGGGGTGCTCCTGGCCAGCATACTCTGCACGGCAACCCCGATACAGGCCGTATCCGCACTGGCGATAGCGGGAGTGGGGTTCGCGTTTCTGGCGGTGGACACCTTGCCTACAATAAGCAATCTAAACAGGCATTATACCCAGAGGTCGTGGAAGCCCTTTAAGAAGCGCTTTATACGCGGCGGAACGCCGATGTACGCATATACGGTGCTGTCGCTGATATGCCTTGTCTCAGCGGGCATGATGTTTGCGGACTCCTATGCGGATCCGGAGGAAAGGCTTTTGGTAAATTCAAAGGACCCCTACTCCATGAATCTTGCGCAGAGGGAGTCTCTGGTTGTAAACGGGATGAATCTGATAAAAGACAGATATTTATTCGGCTGGGGGACGTCTTCATACACCGCGCTGACTGCGTTTATGCAGGATAGCGATTTCGGAGACGATCCATGGCTGTCTCCTAAATCTGATTTACTCCAAAAGATCATAGAAAACGGCATAGCAGGGTTGGTGTTGCACATGTTGACTCCGTTGATGTTTCTTCTGCTGTGGCTGTTCAGGAGGAGGTTCAGCCTTCCCGGAACGCTTATGTTGCTGACGGTTTTATGCGTCGCCGCGACCGGGATTATAGATTTTCCGTTCCAATCGCCCGCAGTAATGCTGGGGATATGGGTGCTGATGATGAGCGCCTTCCGATGGGACAATGCGAAGGTGGTATAATTTATCTCAAAGAAAACAAAAACATTATGAAAAAAGAAATAATATATTCTATACTTACGGCAGCCGCGCTTCTCGTCGGCTGTTCTTCGAGCGACAAGGCTCTAACGCCGGATGGGAACGAGGGATGGAAGCCCCTGTTCGCAGCCGATTTGTCAAATGCCGAATACGACAAGGATGTCTGGAGCGTAAAGCCCGACGGGACTTTAGTCTCCACGCAGGACAAAGTCATATTCACGAAGGACGACTATGAGAACTTCGAGATTTCTCTCGACTACAAAATAGAGAAGAATTCCAACAGCGGCATAGTCATATACTGCACGGACACAAAGAAGTGGATACCCAACTCGCTTGAGATTCAGATTTGCGACAATGAGGCGGACAAGTATAGGTCTCGCGGGAACACATGGCTTACCGGCGCGCTTTTCGGGCATGCCGCGCCTTCCATCACCGAGAACATGAAGCCTATAGGGGAGTGGAACAATATGGTTGTAAGCTGCCGCGGACAGATAATAGACGTCACCTTAAACGGCAAGAAGATAAACCATATAGACCTCTCTAAGTGGACGCAAAAGGATGTCAATCCGGACGGTTCAAAGATTCCCACGTGGCTGACAGCCAAGATAAAGAGCCAGGTTCCCACGAAGGGCAAGATAGGCCTTCAGGGCAAGCACGGCGGGGCTGCTACAGACTTTAGGAACGTGAAGATACGCCCACTTAAATAGTTTGAAAAAACAAAAAAGCCCGCGGGAAAGCCCGTAGGCGAAAAGAGAGCCTCCCCACGCGAATAAGCCGGGGAGGTTCTTTTTTTCTGTTTGGGCGCAAATATCGGAAATGCGCCACGGCGCAAAGCTCCGGGAATCAACACGCCGCCGATTGGGAAAATCTCAGGGGCGCGCCTGTTTATTTGCCTCAAAACCTATGCGGGCGAGTTCTGCGATAGCATCGGCCATGCGCGGCCCGGGGATACTTATAAGGTCCGAATCTATAAAATATATGCGCGAGTTTTTGACGGCGTCGGTAGCGCGCCATACACCGTCTTTGCGGTAGCGCGCCAGGAGGGCGTCTTCGGAATCCGAGGCTTTTTTCTCCAAGATCAATATCTGCGGATTTGCCGATATTATAAACTCGGGATTCGGAACCGGCCAGGAAGAATCCTCTGCGGCGCAATTCTCGAATCCGGCCGCTTCAAGAGCTTCCCCCGCGAAAGAAGTGCGGCCTGCGGCCATCTTGTCGAACATGAGGAATACTCTTTTTAAGACGAATGGGTTTGATGCGTTTGCCGAGATTGCGTTTTCTATTTTTCTGGCGGCAGTTTCCGCATTGTCCGAACGGTTCATAAGAACTCCGAGAAGGCGCAAATTTGCCGCAATATTCGCAAGGCCCTCTTTATTCAGGAAGAATATTTTTATCCCCATGGATCTTAAGCGATTTACCAATACGGCGTTGGCGGTATCAGGGATGACGACAAATTCCGGCTTGAGAGCGGCTATTTTCTCAAAATCAGGGTCGAAGAATCCGCCAACTTTTGGCTTGTCCGCGGCCTCCTTGGGGAATCTGCAGAATCTGGAGCAGGCAGACAACCTGTCGTCCGCACCTATGGCAAATATGCTCTCAGTCACGCTCGGGCACAACGAGACGATCTTGAAATCCTCCGAAGAGAGCGCAAACGAGTTGCCCAGTGCGTCCGAAACGGTTCTTTCGGCGAGAAGCATAGATGGGCAAATCGACATCAGGACAATGTAAAAAAAAGCTGGGGTAAAGAGTCTCATGAGGCTAATAGAAAGGGTCGCTAAAAAATTTTAAAGCAAAAACAAAAAAAATTCTTGAAAAGTTTTCAAGAGCGGGCATTGTCGAGTGGTTTTTAGAAATTAGGGCGATTAGCTCAGTTGGTTAGAGCGTCTGTCTTACACACAGGATGTCGCAAGTTCGAGTCTTGCATCGCCCACCATTTGGTGAGAAAGCGAACCGCGTTAAATATAGCGGTTCGTTTTTTTGTATTTAAGCGGCTATAAATTGGGTCAATACCAAAGGTTGTGGAATAGGTTGATTTTTTAGATTTGCCTTTCATAGATTCACCCCGCATTCCACGAGGACTCTCAGTCTGTAATTTTCAAAGTTTCTGTATCCATAGGCTCTGCGTT
>CALXLX010000030.1 GCA_944389315.1 uncultured Opitutales bacterium | reverse complement strand
CCCCAATAAATAAGACGAAAAAAACACCTTAGATGAAATGGGGGGAATAATTTCTGAATGTTAATAGAGAAAAGATCTCTCAGAAACCTCTTCTGGGGAATCTTCTTATAACTTGCTTTGTAGATGCTACGGTGGATTCTTCGAGAAGCCCTGCAAATGGCACACAGGAAAGCACGCAGGCCTTTTTCATCAGAATGGCTCCGGGTTGAAGTACGGCATTGCACCCGGCCTCGGCATAATCGCCTAGAATAGCACCGAGTTTTCTAAGCCCAGAATTTTTTCTTCCCTCTGGAGTTGTAACCATAACATTTTCATGGTCGAGGCGCAAATTTGCGCAAATAACGCCAGCTCCAAGATGACTATGGTTCCCCAAGACAGAGTCTCCTACATAATTGTAGTGCGGTGTCTGGACATAGTCCATAAGAATGGAATTTTTGTACTCGCAGGAATTTCCAACAACGCAATTTTCCCCTATGATAACCGAGCCTCTAATAAAGGCTCCCGGGCGGATTTCCGTATTGGCGCCTATCCACGCCTTGCCAGAAATATGGGCGAATGCCGGCAGTTTTACGCTCGGGTGGATAAACACGTCTCCGTCCACCGTCACATGGCGGGGGATGTCCCTTTTTGTCTCGTATTTTGAAAAATCGACAGAGGATAAGGCCGCTTTTATATTGCGAACCCATTCCCACGGCGCGGCCTGCGGATCGAAGAATTCCGAAAAAATCTTCAACGACTCAGGCAACTCAAAAAGTATTTCCGATTTCATGATTTATCCACACACCAACGTCCGCATACCCGGAACGATTTTCAACATCCTTTTCCAAGTTTGGAACGACCTGTCATTTATTGCCTAAACGCAGCCCCTTTGCAACAAATTTATTTTCCATACGGCATACATGGGCAAAAAACGGACGGGAAAAGAGCTAATGGAGGGGCGGAGTCAAAAAAAATTTAGAGCGCCGCAAAGAATATACGTTTGACTTTATCCAAGTATAAGTCTTGAGAGATATCCATGGATATATCCGTTGCAATTCCCGTGTATAACGAAGAGGTAAACCTCGAGCCCCTATTCGAAAGGCTCTGCAAGACGATGGACTCTATGGGCCGAAAATGGGAGGTTATATTTGTAAACGACGGGAGCAAAGATCTGTCGTGGAAGATACTGAAATCCTTCCGAGAGAAACGCCCCGACGTAGTCAAGCTGATAGACTTCAACGGTAACTACGGCCAGCACACGGCGCTGATAGCCGCCTTTGAAAGATGCCGGGGAGACATAGTAGTGACGCTCGACGCTGATTTGCAGAATCCGCCGGAGGAAATCGTAAAGCTGATAGAGAAGATAGACGCGGGATACGACGCCGTAGGCGGATACCGCAAGGAGAGGGAGGACTCCATCTCCAGAAAATTGGCCTCGAAGATAGTGAATTTCGCGCGCGAAAACATGACGAACATATCCATGAAGGATCAGGGGTGCATGCTGCGCGCCTACAAGAGCAATATAGTCAGGGCGATAGTAAATTGCGGGGAGCGTTCCACATTCATACCGGCACTGGCCTATACGTTTGCGTCAAACCCGGTGGATGTGGAGGTCGAGCATTGCGCCCGTCAGGCGGGTAAGAGCAAATACAATCTCTACAAGTTAATCCGCCTGAACTTCGATCTTATAACGGGCTTTACGCTCATACCTCTGCAGATGTTTACGCTCTTCGGGTTCCTGACGGCGATGGGGTCTTTGCTCCTGTTCATACTGCTCATGGCGAGAAGATTTCTGCTGGGGTCAGAGGCGGACGGCGTGTTCACCCTGTTTTCAATACTCTTCTTCCTGATAAGCGTTGCCATAATCGGCATAGGCATAATGGGCGAGTATGTTGGAAGGATATACCAGGTGGTGCAGGCGAGGCCGAGATACGTACTTAAGGAAACCGAAGGTTTCGACGAAGAATGAGCGCGGAAGGGAAAAATCATCTTCCGAGGGTTGTATTCTTCGGGTTTAGCGATGTAGGCACGAAATGCCTGAAGCTTCTTCTGGAAAGTCCGTGCGAGGTTGTCGCGGTGTTTACCCACGATACGGATTTGCACGAGGCCCATTGGTTCGATGTTCCAGAAGCCGTAGCTGAAGCGCGCGGAATACCCGTGTATAAACCCAAAAGTTTAAAATCCCCCGAATGGGCGGAGCTTGTCAGGTCCTTAAAGCCGGATTTGCTGCTGTCGCTGTTTTACAGAAACTTCATACCCAAGGAGATTTTCTCCGTTCCGAGGCTCGGGGCGTACAACATGCACGGCAGCTATCTGCCCGCATACAGGGGCCGCGCGCCGTTGAACTGGGCGATAATAAACGGAGAGGACCATGGCGGGGTGAGTTTGCATGTGATGGAGGAAGGCTTCGACACTGGAGACATAGTTTTGCAAAAGCGAGTGGATTTCGGTGCGGACGAATATGTAGGCCAGATACAGCCGCGCATAACGAAAGCCGCTGTCGATGTTTTAAGGGCGGCGCTGCCTTCCCTGCTCGAAGGCAACCCCAAGCTTGAAAAGCAGGACGGGACAAAAGCGTCGTATTTCGGCCGGCGCAGGCCTGAGGACGGCCGCATAGATTTTTCAAAGAGCGCCGGAGAGGTTTTCAACATGGTAAGGGGGCTTTCAAAGCCGTTCCCCGGAGCATTTACCGACGAAATAGAAAAAGGCGGCAGGCTTATCATTTGGCGCGCCCTGCCCCTTTCCGATTCAGAAGCCGCGCAGAAGGCCAATCTATCGGAGGACAATGTCTCTTGCGCGCATGCGGGCGCAGAACTTTGCAAAGATCCGCTTCTGATAAAGTGCGGCAGAGGTGCAATTCTTGTGCAGGAGGCAGAGCGGGCAAGCTTAGAGGCTTCTTAGGCAAGGCCGCGGCGGAGAAAAAATCCGCCCATCGTCATGCCGGCCATGGCAAAAACAGAAATTTTTTCTTTGACAAACCCCGAAAAAGTGAAAACCTCTTTTACTTTAAATAATTTTCATCAAACAAGAATAAGAATATGGCAAATCTCAAGAAAAAGCGCAGGCTCAAGATGAACAAGCACAAACGCAGTAAGCGTCTGAAGGCAAATCGTCATAAGAAGCGCACGTGGGACTGCAAGGGTTAAAGCGCCCTTCTTGAGCGCCTCAATCGGGTTTCGCGCAGAGATTGCGGATAACCCGGAAAGTCCGGGAAAACTTTTAAATTCGGAGATTTGGGGTCTTGCGCAAAAAGGTGCGGATAACCTAAGCAATCCATTTACTACTCGTATTTTTAAGCGGCAAGTTTCTTGCCGCTTTTTTTATGTCCGGCATCTGGCAAGAAGACTTGAGGCGGCCCCGCCCGCAGACAAGCTAAAAATCCGGAGCAGAAACATCCCGAAACATTTGCATGCTCCTTAGACGCGGCGCCATGCGCATATATGCCATGGCCTCAGATGCCCGCCTTAAGAAGGCCTTAAAAAAAGCCGCAAGGCAAACAACCTTGCGGCATAGAAGATTTTGGGGAAAATTTCCTCTTAGTTAAATATGCTCTTTATGGATTTTATCGCGCTGTCCGCCGCGTCCTTGAGAGATTCCCCGCCCTTTCCGGCCGCGTCCTTGACGGAATCTCCGCCCTGCTCCAATGCCCCGCCGGCATTCTTTGCCGCGTTTTTAATGTACAGGGCAACCGCGCGCGTGGTAAGGGCGTTTACAACATTGAGGGAAAGCTCCGTGACCGTAAGGCCGTTCTGCGCAACGCCGAGATCCTTCAACTCGAAACTCGGAAGCACCAAATCCACGGGTTTGCCGTCTATGGCCACTATCACTTTGCAGTCGTTAAACTTGAAGTCTTTTACGATGAGCTTCAGGGGCTTTTCTTCCTCTCCGGAAGCATCCGTCTTTTTGAACTCCTCCTGCCCGTCCTTAGAAGTCTGCAGTTTGTCCTGAAGGGCGCTGAGGTTCGTCTCCGGATTTATTATTGAACCGAGCAGGCCTGTCTTGGGATTCCCCTTTATTTCAAGCATAACCTGAAGGCCGTCCACGTTTATTTCGTCTATGCTAACAAGCTTGTCGGAGAAATACTGCATAGGGCTGAAATCAAGGTCCAAATACAGTTTCTTTACAGACAACATGTCTCCCGAAGTAAACCCTTCGGGGTTTTTCACATAGAAATCTCCCACGGAAACCACCTGAGAGAACGGATTTAACATGAAATTTTTCAATCCCGCGTCTATGCCAACGAGTTTTGCCCCGTTTGTGACAGAAAAGGAAACTATGTAGTTCCCCGCAAAATACAACGCCGCGCAGAGCAGCACGACTATCAGCAGAAGAAGCTTTATTATAAAGCCCAGGCATCCGCCGCGTCTGGAAGAAAATCTTTTTTCGTTCATGGGTTTTATTTTGACTGTCCATCGGGCATTTTCAAGCAAAGATTTCAACGAAACTCCCGCCTTTTGGCGCGCCTTTTTTATTGTTGACAGAAAGCGCCGGCGGATCTATTTTGAAACTAAGTTTAAAAATGCAACAAGGTCGTTAATATCTTTAAAAGGTTATACCTATGGGCAGGAACTTTTTTAGAAACATCTGGGGATTGGCCGCCGCATTCGGCGCATGCACTGCGCTGTCGGCCGCATCGATAGACGGGGAAAGTTCCAAATCCGCGGCAGACCTCCCTGCGGCAGACTCCATAGTCGAAATTTTCGATTCTTCTTCCCTTGCAAATAAAAGCGTGCTCTTTTGCGTGCGCAAAAACTACATATATACGCACCATAATACGGATACCGCATATCCGCGCGGCGAGATTACCGCCGGGGTGTTCGCCAGGATAGCCGGGAAAGCCGCACTGGTCAGGGTTGACTTCGACAAGGCGGGAAAAGCCGCAAAAAAGAGCGTTATCGCCTACGCTCCCGACGGGTATATCAGGGACGTATCCGCCTCGTTCGACGCAAAGGAAATAGTCTTTTCGATGAGGCTAAGCCCGTCTGAAAATTTCAGAATCTACACAGCCGACGCCGACGGAGGCAATCTCAGGCGCATTACAAACCTCGCCGACGCCGCGGATATAGACCCCGTATTTCTGCCAAACGGGCGCATACTTTTCGGGTCGAGCAGGGCGTCGAAGTACTGCGGGTGCAACAGGCATATGATGAACAACCTATACTCGGTAAATCCCGACGGCACAAATGTACTGAGGATAGGCAACTCCATAGAATTCGAGCATCTGCCCTCGGTGATGAATGACGGCAGAATCCTGTACACCCGCTGGGAATATGTCGACAGAAACTTCTCTGGAGCGCAGGGCCTATGGACCTGCAATCCCGACGGCACGCGCCACCAGCTCTACTGGGGCCAGGAGACTAAGAATCCGGCTCTTTTCGGCAGGGAGATGCCGGGCGGAAGGCTTGTTGTGTGCATACTCTCCTCCTGCCACGACCTTCCATGGGGCGCTCTGGCTCTCATAGACAGAAAGATATCCGTGGAAGGCGAAAAGAGCGTCGCAAAAATATTTCCTAAAAATGCGCGCCCCCTCATAGACAAGCCCGGAGACAAATGGGCGGATTCCATGAAGCAGGTGGAGTTGAAATACACGTCGCCTAAACCGCTGTCGGAATCCGAAATACTCGTCTCGCGCCAGATTTCCAAGGGAGGAGCGCTTGGCTTGTACCTTGTTGACATAGACAGCTCCGCGCACGCGCTTATCGCGCGGGCCAAAGCCGAAGGCTACGGCATAGACTCCGTTGAGGTATTGGCCGCCAGGGAACTTCCCGCCTCCATACCCGAGCAGCACGACTATTCCGCAAAAGACGCCTACGTATATTTGAGCGACGTTTACGAAGGCACTCACATGCGCGGCATAAAAAAGGGGGACATAAAATACCTACGCATAATAGAGGACGCCCCCAAGATTTCCTGGTGCCGCGGCGCGTGGGAAAACGACGGCCAACAGGCGCCCTGCATGAATTTCGACGATTACGACAGGAAGATAGAGCTTGGCATAGTGCCTGTTGAGGAAGACGGCAGCGCCTATTTTAAAGTTCCGCCGGACAGGTTCCTATACCTGCAAGCCCTCGACAAGGACAAGCGCATGGTGCAGACCATGCGTAGCGGATTCTCCGCCCTGCCCGGAGAGACCGTATCGTGCAGCGGCTGCCACGAGAACCGCAACTCTCCGCCGCCCATATCGTACAACAAGACTTCGCTTGCCCTGCGCAGGCCTCCGAAAGAGATATCGCCCACCGCCGCGAGCGGGGAGAGTTTCTCCTACATAAAAAAGATACAGCCGATTTTCGAGAAAAACTGTTTTCCCTGCCACGACAAGGACGGTAAAGGAAAGGTCGATTTGTCGGCCGACGCGGGTTTGGTGTTCCCCCATTCGTATTACGCGCTGCATAAGAAAAAGAGCATATCTGCAATAGGCGCTGGCCCGGATAAAATTCCCGAGGCCAACACATGGGGAGCCAAGCAAAGCAAAATGATTCAGATGCTGGATTCCGGGCACAACAATGTGCGCCTTAGCAAAGACGAGTTTGAGACTTTGCAGACATGGATAGATTTAAACGCCCCGTGCTATTCTACCAGCGACTGCGCATATCCGCAAAATCCCACCGGCAGGACCCCTCTTAGCAGGGAGGAGCTGCGCAAGCTCTTTTCCCTGTGCGGCAAGGATGTAAAGGTGTTCGACACGCACACGGTAAACGCGCGCCGTTTCCCCGGCGAGGAGCCCGTGTCATTCGACAGGCCAGAGCTGTCGAAAATTCTCGAAGGCGTGGAGGGGCAGAACAGAGCTGAAGCTTTGAAGCTGATACGGCTTGGCGCCGAGAGGCTTAAATCCAAGCCGAGGGCCGACACCGCGGGTTTTGAAAACTCTCCGGAGTATCTTTACAGGCAGAAGCGTTTTGAGCTGTTCGAGGCGCTCGAGACGGCCTTCCGCAAAGCGGAACTCGCGGGGGAGAAGATGAAAGATCCGAACAGCCTGGAGGAGTTCTTCGGCAAAGAGCATATTCTGCCCTACTCCGCTCCCTAAGAAAAATACGGGCGGAAAAAAGTTGAATTTCGGGCGAAAGCGCGCAAGGATTTTTCAATTAAAACCGTAATGGTCCGATAAGGATAAATATTATGACACTCGAAGAAAGACTTGAAAAGCACCTCGCAAAGACGCCCGTCGTGGACGAGAGCGCCTATGTGAGCGAACACGCCGTTCTGATAGGCGACGTAACCATAGGCCCCAAGGCCAGCGTATTTCCCTGCTGCGTTCTTAGGGCGGACATAAACTCCATAGAGATAGGGGAAGGCTCCAACGTTCAGGACGGAACGATAGTGCATCTTGCAGACGATTACGGCGTGAAGATTGGCAAATGGACCACCATAGGCCACAATGCCATAATACACGCCTGCGAGATAGGCGACGGCTGCCTTATAGGCATGGGGGCGACGGTTATGGACGGCGCTAAAATAGGTTCAGGCTCAATAGTGGGCGCCGGGGCGCTTGTGACAAAGAACACCGTTGTTCCGGAAGGTTCACTTGTTCTCGGTTCCCCCGCAAAGGTTGTCAAGCAGCTCGACGCCGAAAAGATAGCCGGGCTGAAATACTGGGCGGAAAAATACTCTAAAATTGCAGCCGCTAACAAGAAGCTCCAGGACGCCAAGAAGGCAAAATAGCAAACTTAGATATAATCCTATATGCGCGCTTTAAGAAGCGCGCATTTTTTGTGCCTAAAGGCATAGGACTTAGACGAAAGATAAAATACCCCCCGAGATAAGCCGCGTTTTCTGCGGGCGCTTTTGCCGTATGCCTTCCCCGTGGAAGGCGCAAAAATTGTGCCGCATAAAAAGTGAAATATTGATAAATAACATTATTTTCTAATGCGGCAAACCGCAAGGCCCTCCCTTTGGCATGCACCGAATCTTTCTGAAAAACGCGCGCGGGAAGCCAAGCCCTGCCCTTGGAGCCAAGATAGTCGCAAAAAATTTCCCGTGCCGTTTTGGCATTATCTCCGCGCGCGCAAAGCCAGGAGAAATCCCGCTATGAAATTTTTTCCAAATATGCCGAGATAAAATTTCACTCCCACACGCGAGATGGGAGAAACGCTACACCTGGGAGTCGAACATCAAAGTTATCACAACGCTGTCCCCCGAAGGGGGCGCGTTCAAAACCAAAGACGAAAACACGTCCACAACGGACCTGTCAAACTCTCGGTTTCCGCTTGAACGCACCACAACAATGTTGGTGACGCCCCCCGCCTGAGTAACCTTGAATTCTATCTTTGCGGACAAATCCATGCCGGCGCAATTCTGCGGAAGGCGCCACTTGCTCTTGGCCATATTGTTTATGTACCTGGCGTAGGCCTGCATGGCGTTTTGCATCGCCGCAGAAGCCGATGCAGATGCCGCCTGCGCTGACGAGGACGTATATTTTATGTCCGCCAAGGCTCCGCCAACCTTTATGCTCTCTATCTTCGTGGGCGGACGGCGTTTTCTTGGCCTTGAAGTCTGGGTTTTCTTCGACGGATTATCCTTTCTGAAATCCGCATAGCTAATCTTCTTCGGCTTGGGTGCGGGCTTTTCAACAACCTTCTTGGGCGCGGGCTTGGGGGCGGGAGCGGGCTCAGGCTCGGGCTCTGGTTCGTCGGGCTCGGAGAGGTCCAACTCCTCCGGCTCGGGAATCTCTATGGGTTTAAGATCCTTGAATGTTTCAACCTTCAGCTCCGGCAAGGTAGGCAAAGCTGGCATTTGCTCCTTCTGCTCGGGCGTAGGCTCCATCAACTCAAAAACCAATTTTTCCTCCGACCTGCTCTCGTAAATAAGCGTGCCTATATACGAAAATAAAAATAGCATGCCCGCCGCCGAGATATGAAGGAATATCGACTTGCCATAAGCCTTTCTGTCCTGAACATCAAACATTGGACTCCCGACGGTTATTTGACCTCCGTATCGAGGTTGAGCTTTGTAAGCTTGTGCCGCTTTATCGCGTCTATTACGTCTATGACCTTCTGGTACTGCAAAGTTCTGTCAGCCCGCAGGCTTATGGGCTTCGGATCAAGCTCCTTGGCCAAAGACGCAAGCATATTCTCCAGCTCCACCAAGTCCACAGGCTGCTTGCCCCAATAGACCTGGCCGCGCGCGTCTATGTTTATGACTTGAAACTCCACCTTCTCGGGCCGCTGGCTCGAGCTATTCTGCTCCTGCTTGGGCAGATTCAGCTCTATGGTCTGCTCGAGCAGGGGGGTTGTGACCATGAATATTATAAGGAGCGAAAACGCCAAATCCATCAGCGGCGTGATGTTCAGCTCGTTTAGCGCGCTGAGCCCCTCTTTTCTCTTGAAATTCCTTGCCATTGCCGTGCAACCGAGTTAGCGGTTCTACTCTTTAATAGCGGTCGGAGTCGTCCTCGTCATCGAAGGATATCTTAAACTTGTCCGACGGAGCCGGCCTCGCCGAGGGAGCCGTATTCTCGGCATTGGAAAGCTGGGCTCCGGAGGATGGATACCCGCCGACACCCTCGTTCTCCCGAACTATATGGGGCTGGACAGCAGCGCGCTCTGGCTGCGAGGCGTAATCTCCCGACAAAGCCCGGCCCGCGTTGCCCGCGGTGCTCTGCCCCCTCTGAAGCGCCGACGTGTGAACCATGCGCTGGCGGGCGTCGAGCTCAAATTTATCGCACAAGGACGAGGCGAAATTTTCAAGATCCGTTACCATGCCCTTGCAGCGCGTAAGCAAAAAGTTGTATCCGAAAAGCGAGGGCAACGCCACAAGCAGGCCCACTATCGTAGTAAGCAGAGCGCCCGATACGCCCGGGGCGAGCTGCTGCAAAGTCACCGTGCCCTGCCCCGACATGCTACCGAAAGAGTCCATAACGCCCCACACCGTGCCCAAAAGCCCCAGAAACGGCGCGCCGGAAATTATGGAGCCTAATAGCACCATCTTTGACTCGTAGCGTATATACTGTCTGGAAAGGGCGCGCTGTATGGCGTTTTCTATCTGCTGCATTTTTAGCGTCATCTCGTCTATGCTCGACGGATCCCCTCCCGAACGGTTCCATGCAGCAACCGCCTCCTTGACGAGAGCCGCATACGGGCCACGCAGCCCCCCCTGCGCAACGGCCTCCATTATGGAAGGAGAGCGCGCTATGCGGTTTTCCACCGACATATTCAGCGCGCGCATATTTTTAAGGTCGTTGTACTTCCCGAACAGCGCCGCCCACGCGACTATGCTGAATGCGAGCAGCACCACCACTATAACCTGCCCGGCGAAGTTGGAATCGTTGAAATATTTGATTATACCCGCGTCAGCCGCGGCTAAGACATAGAGATAGTTTAGTGCCGACATCTTAAAAAAATTTCCCTTGCGGGGCTTTGACCGCCAACGCCCCTTTTTTTTGAAAAATATTTATTCTTTTTATCCGAAATCAAACAAAATAATCCAAATAGGGCCTTTTGCCCGAAATATTTTTATCCGTCCGCAAAACAAAAGCGCGGAAGGAATAATATTCTTTCTTTGCACCAAGGCTCCGTCAGAGGCTTAAGCCGCCTAAATATCCATATTCCAAACGCCCTTTGCCAGCTCCCTCATGGAGGGATAAACTCCTATGGAATCCGGACAAGTTTCACGCAGGGTTTCAATGCTGGTTGCCCCAGTGGCGACCATTGCAGAATACATGCCGGCAGTCTTCGCAGTCTTATAGTCGTACGCCGAATCCCCCACCATAAGCGACGTTTTTGCCTCTGCATTCAGGGCCGAAAGCGCGCGGCGCGTAAACTCTATGTCGGGCTTGCGGACGGAGTGCAATGTAGTGCCGCATATGGCGTCGAAATAGCGAGCAAACCCGAGATGCCCGAGTATTATTTCCGAGGCCTCCTGCGCCTTGTTCGTAAGAAGCGCTATCTTCACGCCGCGCTCCTTTATGGCCGGAAGTATTTTATCCACGTACGGCAGCGGCCTCAGCCCCACCAGGGCATGGTCGTTAAAACGATCCGCATAGTATTGGCCTATCTCGTTTAGATTGGGAACCTCACCCAGCAGTTTCTTTATGGTCAGCAGTATGGACCCGCCCACGCACGAGACAACCTCCTCGTAACTTCTGCGGGGTATTGAGAACTTGTCGAACGTCTCGTTCAGGCACGAATATATGCCCCTGTAATTGTCGACCAAAGTGCCGTCCAAATCGAACAGCACCGCCGAGATGTCGCCTCCTGTAAAAACAGCCATATTGTATATCCTATGTGGATTGCACTTCCCATAAACAAAAAAGTCCGATCGGAAAAATCGGACTTCATAAAAGTTTATGGGGAGTATATTTCGGTTTAGTAGTCCTCTATGCTTATGAGCCCCCAGAACAGTTGGGTCCTGTCACCCGAGGGTATTTCCATTCCGGTTGCGTCGTCCGTGGAAATAGTCATGGACGTGCAGCTCGTATTTGGGGTAAAGCACGCAGGTTCGTAAGTGTACAAGCCGAAAGCCGTGGTCTTCTGCTGGGCAGTGGTTTCATCGGCCACACAGCCCGCCAGGAACGAAGCGCATGCGACTAAAGTTGCTATAAAAGCTATATTACGAGGTTTCATGAGTTTTAAATGTAGCATCGCTTTTACAAAAAGCAATTATTTTTTTTCGGAATTTTACAAATTTAAAAAAGCCGTTTTTTTATCTTTTTCCCCTCCCCCCCAAAAAAAATGGGGGGGGGAGATGCTCAGGAGAAAGATTTTGTAGAAAAAAGCCCTTAGTAGCGGTAATAGTCGGGCTTATAGGGCCCCTCGACATTCACTCCTATATAGGCCGCCTGTTTGGGAGTCAGTTTTGTAAGATGCGCGCCGATGCGCTCCAGATGCAATCTTGCGACCTCCTCGTCGAGCTTCTTGGGCAATATGTAAACCTTGCGCTCGTACTTGCCCCTGTTCTTCCACAAATCCATCTGCGCAAGAACCTGGTTTGTGAAGGAATTGCTCATGACAAAGGACGGATGCCCCGTCGCGCAGCCCAGATTTACAAGGCGCCCGTCGGCCAACAGATATATGCTGTTGCCCTTTGGGAAGGTGTATTTATCCACCTGCGGCTTGATGTTTACATGCTTGATCTTCGGATAGGACTTCAACTTTGCAACCTGTATCTCGTTGTCGAAATGGCCTATGTTGCAAACTATTGCCTGGTCGCGCATCTTCTTCATATGGTCTATGGTTATGATGTCGCAGTTGCCGGTGGTTGTGACGTATATGTCCGCAAGGCCCAAAGTCTCCTCGACAGTCACAACGCGGTAGCCCTCCATTGCCGCCTGAAGCGCGCAGATGGGATCCACCTCGGTAATCATCACCGTAGTGCCCAAGCCCCTCAGCGCCTGCGCGCAGCCCTTGCCGACATCTCCGTATCCGCAGACAACGGCTATCTTTCCGGCGAACATGACGTCCGTGGCGCGCTTTATGCCGTCTCCCAAAGACTCCCTGCAGCCGTAAAGGTTGTCGAACTTGCTCTTAGTGACCGAGTCGTTGACGTTTATTGCCGGAAACAGCAGGGTTTTATCCTCCACCATCTTGTAGAGCCTGTGCACGCCCGTGGTGGTCTCCTCGGAAACTCCGGAAATATCCGCGACAACTTTGTGCCAATGGTTCTTATCCTTCTTATAGACCCTCTTGAGGAGATTCTTTATGACCTCCTCCTCCTCCGAGGAGCTCTTTTCGTAAACCCACTTTGAGCCTTCCTCAAGCTCGTAGCCCTTGTGGACGAGCAAAGTGGCGTCTCCGCCGTCGTCGACTATCTGCTGCGGGCCTTTGCCGTCGGGCCAGGTGAGCGCGCGGAAAGTGCAATCCCAATACTCCTCCAAAGTCTCGCCCTTCCATGCGAACACCGGCACGCCGCCGGCCGCGATTGCCGCGGCGGCGTGGTCCTGCGTCGAATATATATTGCAGCTTGCCCAGCGCACGTCCGCACCCAGGCACTTTAGAGTCTCTATCAGCGCGGCGGTCTGTATTGTCATATGCAAAGACCCCGTTATGCGAACCCCCTTCAGAGGCTGCTTTGCGCCGTACTTCTTGCGCAGAGCCATAAGCCCGGGCATCTCGTAAGAGGCTATGTCCAATTCTTTTCTTCCGAAGTCCGCCAGCTTTATGTCGGCAACTTTGTATTCGTTATTCGATGATTTTTTCGCCATATTTTTCGTACGCTGTTGTTGTGTGTAAATTCTGAAAGGCCGTCTGCGCTCTAAGTATCACTTTTCCATCACAAGAGAAAAATTCTCTCCCGCGCTGTATAAGATAAAAAAGCAGAACCGTTTTCTATTAAAATAAGCGGCGCCCAAATTTTGGGGAGTATTCCGTCAGGGGAAACGCCGTACTATAAAAGAGAGGTAAAAACCCTCCGCTTGGAAAGCATGAAGCCCGCAATGGATATATCCGCGCCGCTAACCTTGATAAAAATCCGGCGGAGAGCAAAACGCGCGCCGCCGGATTAAAGACCTATTTCAAAACCGCCTTGCGGAGCAAATCCGCCTTGTCCGTCTTCTCCCAGGGGAGATCGGCCTTGGTGAAATGCCCGTAATTGGTGGTTTTCCTGTATATCGGACGCAAAAGATCCAGCTGCTTTATGATGTCGGCAGGCTTGAAACTGAAGATTTTCTCAACCGCCTTGACTATCTTCTCCTCGTCGACTTTTCCCGTGCCGAAAGTGTCAACCGTAATGCTCGTGGGCTTGGGCTCGCCTATCGCGTAGGCTATCTGAAGCTCGCACTTGTCAGCAAGGCCGGCCGCTACTATGTTCTTGGCAACCCAACGGCACATGTAGGCCGCGCTCCTGTCAACCTTGCTCGGATCCTTGCCCGAGAACGCCCCGCCGCCGTGCCTGCCCGCGCCGCCGTATGTGTCCACTATTATCTTTCTGCCCGTAAGGCCGCTGTCGCCCTGGGGCCCGCCGACTACGAACTTGCCCGTCGGATTTATGAAATACTGGGTCTTCTTGTCCAAAAGCTTGGCCGGCAAAACCTTCTTTATGACTTTTTCGATTATGTACTTTTCTATCTCGTCGTGCTCGACGTCCGCAGAATGCTGGGTTGAAACCACCACATTCTTGATGTGCACCGGCTTGCCGTCCTCGTACTCCACGGCAACCTGGCTCTTGCAGTCGGGCCTGAGCCACTTGGGGCCTTTGCCGCTCTTGCGCTGCTTTGCCAGCTCCGTGAGTATCCTGTGGGCGAACATAACAGAGGCGGGCATGTACTCGGGAGTCTCGTTCGTCGCAAAACCGAACATTATGCCCTGGTCGCCCGCACCCTGCTCGGCCGTCTTCTTGCCCTTGGCCTTCTTCGCGTTCACGCCCTGGGCGATGTCGGGAGACTGCTTTGTAATAAGGTTGTTCAAGAACACCTTGTCTGCATGAAAGACGTCGTCATCGTTGATGTAGCCTATTTCGCGTATGGCGTCGCGCACTATCTTCTCGTAATCGAGCTTGGCCTTGGTTGTGATTTCGCCGGCGACGGTCACGCAGTTACTCTTGACGAGCGTCTCGCAGGCAACACGGCTGAACTTATCCTGCGCAAGGCACGCGTCCAAAACGCTGTCGGAGATGTAGTCGGCCACCTTATCGGGATGCCCCTCGCCGACCGATTCCGAAGAAAATACGTATTTTTTAATCATAATGCCGCCCCAATTTATACAATGGCAAATTCCCTTCAAGCAAATTCGCTACAACTATTCGACCCTGCGCCCCCGCGACAGTTCCTCCGCGGGCGCACAAAAATATTTATCCCTAAAAAAGCAGGATTTGCCCCATCCGCCTCCCGTGAGCCGAAAGAGATAGGCTCTCCGAGGTCTTCAAGCCGGATGAAGCGCACGCTCGCGCATTATTTTTCCCCGGCGCCCTTATCGCGCAAATGCGCGGCGAGAGCCTCCTCTATTTCGAGCCCGGCGCAGTTTTTTACGGCCTTAAAAATCTGCATGATGGCAAATATCATTATCACGGTCGTTGGCAGGACTATCACCGGCCACGACAAGGCCGTCATGCGCCCGACCTCCTCGTTGAAGGCGTCCGTCCCCGCGGGGCTTTTGAAAATTATGCAAGCGAGAATGCAGTTGAGCACGGCGCTGAGCAGAAAGGACGCCGCAACAAGATATGTTGCCCTCCTCAGATACTCCCCGAAATTTTCCGCTTCCCCGCGCCTGGCCAAAGCCTCCTCTATGCGCTGTATATCCAGGACATTCTCGTTCATGACAAGCAGCTTTACGAGGGGCTTTTTAGTCTTTAGAGTAGCCAGAACCGCAACGCCCAAAACGAGCGGGACGGCCGTCTCCTTGACTATCATCCACTCGCGCGAAAGCTTCATAAGGCCTATGCCACCCGTCAGAAGCACGCTGGCTATGCCAAGTATGGAAAATACATTCCACTTGCGCCTGGATACAAGATCCCAAATGCCGTACACGAGCGGAAAGAGCAGAGCCGCGACAAATATAGCGCTCGTGGCAAATGCGGAGTCAGAAAAGTCGAAGCCCAGCCAGGAAAGCAGGCTTTTGCCCTTTATTAGAAGCAATGTCGGAGCGGCTATGTTGAAGCCGAGGTTTAGCCATATATTCTCCGCGGATTTTTTTCCCTTAGTCTCCGGCATGCGGTTCTATTTCTCAAATTTTAAAGATTTCTGAGGTATTTCGTGCTTGAACAGAGGCTTGCCAGCGGTGTCGCAAATCTGGATTTGCATGAGCCTGTCGCCCTCGGGGCCGGAGACCCCCACGCGCACAAACCCGCGCGAGTATACCGTGCTTGTGGGCACTTTAAAATAGTTGAGCTCCTCGGCCTTTTCCGATGCGCGCGCCGTCGCGGGGCCGGTTGTCACCTCAAAGAGCTCGTACGCGCCAGCCCTTACCATGCGGGTAAGCTCGAAATATGGCTTGCCAGCCGAGAAAAACACAACCCCCTCTATCTTATTTTTCGCGAGGAAATCCAGCAAATCCGCGCGCTCGTTTTTGGCCCCCGCAAAGTGGCCCACCCTCTCCACCGGATTTAACATGGGCGAGTTTGCCACCACAACCTTAAACACCGCCTTGGACTTAAGCAGCGAGCTCTTCAGCCAATCCATCTGATCCTTGCCGAACATCTTGCGCTCAGAAGGGCTTTCTGCCATATTGTCCCTCGCGGAACAGTCGTCCAAAACGAAGAACTCAGCATCGTATATTTTAAAGGAGTACGCCAGTGCGCCCGGAATATCGCGCGAAAATGCGTTCGGCCAAAAATCGCAAAAAGCCCTGCGCGCATACGCTCCGCAGAGGCTGCGGCCGTCGTCCGACGAGTCCCCGTAGGCGGAAATGCCCATGACCCCCATATTGGGAGCCCCCTCGAGAAGTTTTGCCGCCTTATACTCTTTTTCCGCGCGCGCATACCTCGCCAGATAACCCACATAAGAGCCCAAATCCGCCGGGCGCAAAGATATGAAGCCTCCCAGCCACAGCACCGCCGACGGAGAATTTTTCAAAACCGAGTCGAACACCTCGTATCCGCCGCCGGGAGTGCGGAAAGGCGGATCGTAAACCTTGTCGTTGTCGTGGCAGGCGCCAAGAAGAGCCAGTTCAAAATCGGCCGGAGGGTTTCTGCCCTCCCAATCGGCGCGGGTTTTAAACTCCAAAGTTTTCCCGCCACCGGCCGAGGATATTTTTAACACGTATTCGGTACCGGCATCGAGGGGACCTATCTGGGCGGATACGCTCTTTGAATTGAAATTCTCAAATTTTGCCTTGATGCAAGCCGACGACGCCGGATCCGACTTCTTTGAAACTTCAAACGTGACATCCGGCTTTTCGCCTGATGCCGCCGCATCCGTCAAGGAAACGTTGGCGTAGCGCATGCCCACTTCCCCGAGCCTTGCGGATATCTCCGCTCCCGCGCTTGCGGCAAAAAAAACCGACACAACGAGCGACACGCTGAAAACTAAAGCATTTTTTAAGGAAAAAATAGTCATATTTCGTAAATGCGGGTATGATAAACCATGCCTGCGCACGCGCCGCAAAAACGCCCGATTACAAACCGCCGCCGCGGGCCTGCGCAGACTGCTCAGCCAAATTCAGGCAAAGCTGTCTTAAATCGAATACGATATTGCGTATTCTTGCAAGTCTTTCTTTGCCGTCCCTGCTCTCCGGCATGGAGATAGAGTCGACCTTCGCCAGAAGCCTGTTCAGCGAGGCAGCCCCCATTTTGTAATGGCAGCGCGCGAGGGTGTCCTCCCCCAAATCCGTGGAGTTGACCGCAAGGGAGAGAAAATTCGACGCCTCCGATATGGACTTTGCCACCCCCCAAGTCTGCGCGCACGACGCTCCAACCTCCAAGAGCAACCTGCCCATATGCTCGTCGAGGCATTTAAAGAGCGCCTTTGTAATGATGAATACGGGGTGGTTTAGGAGGGTCCAGGGTTCGTAGGAGAAGTCCGCCCCGCCCTCATCGTCGTCCATATCCGACTGCGAATATGACGCGTAGTATGAATCCACCTCCGGATTTGCATAGTTTGCCAAAGACCACCCCGCAGCCTGCGCTATCTCCTCTAGCGTTTTTCCCTGCGGCCTGTTGAGGGAATAAAGAGAGGCAAATCTGCCTATTTCAAGATCGGACTTCCTGACATATTTAGCCCAGTCGCGCTCAGACCACTTTATGGCGTCGGAGTCGTCCTGAAAGAAATCGTCAAAACTGTCGAAGGAGAAATTGTCCATATTAAAACCCTACAATATCCCACTTGTCGGCAAGGGTTTCAAGCATTTATTGCGGAAAACTAAAAGCGTAGTTGACAGCCTATTAACCCCGCGCAAAAATTCTGAATATGAACAGTCACGCCAAACGTTCCGCCTTTTCGGCGGCATTGTCATTATTTGCCGCGGGAATGATATTCTTCTGCCAGCAAGCGGCCGCAGCCAAGGATATTTCCGCGCTCTCCCCCGACGGGAAACTCAAGATGGAAATATCCGCCGGGGAAGACCTGTCCCTGACGCTGAAAATGGACGGCAAAACCCTCTTGAAAGACGCAAAGATAGGCCTGGACACAAGCCTCGGGAAAATAGGCAAATCCGCAAAGCCGCTTTCCGTAAAAAATCTTTCCGCGGACGAAACCATAGAGACTGTATGGTGGACTAAGGCGAAAATCTCAAACCGCTACAACGAAACCGTCGTCGAGTTCGACAATTTCAGCCTAATCTTGCGCCTTTACGACGACGCGGCCGCCTATCGTTTTCAGCTTAAAGGCAAAGGAGATGCCATCGTAAAGGGCGAAACTCTCACACTGCCCTTCCCCGACGATACAAAGGTCAGCGCCCACCCGTACGACCCCGCTTGCGAATCGAACTATAAAGACACTACCGTAGGCGGGCTGAAAAAGCTCAAAAACGGCCTGAACACCTCCCTTCTAATCCATACCGGAGACGCGAAAATTCTATTTACGGAATCCGACATGATAAGCTATCCGGCCATGAGGCTCAGGTATCCGGACACGGACGGGGCTGTATTGTCGGCCAATTTCGCACCCTATCCCAAGACGCTCAAAAAGCACCGCAACATATTTTTATTCCCCGACAAGACCGAGGATTACATCGCCAAGCGCCCCGCGGAAGAGCCCATGCCCTGGAGGGTGTTTATCATAGCCAGGAAAGACATAGACCTGCTCGGCAACGATGCCGTTTACAAGCTTGCGCGGCCGTCAAAGCTTGCCGACACCTCCTGGATACGCACCGGGACATGCTCGTGGGAGTGGTGGAACGACGCCAATCTCGAGGGCGTCGATTTCAAGACGGGCATGAACACCCCCACTTACGACTATTTTGCGGATTTCTCCGTAAAGAACAAGCTGCCCTTCATACTCATAGACGCCGGCTGGGTGGAGGACTACGACACCTGCGCAGACGCCGAGCCGGAATTTGACATGCCCGAGGTCATAAAGAGGGCAAATGCGGGGGCCGTTGGGGTTTTTGCGTGGCTGACGATGCGCTCCGTCAGCGACGAGGCTTCCGCGCGCAAGACGCTCGAGCGGCTCAAGAAGTGGGGCGCCGCAGGGGTCAAGGTGGACTTCACCAACAGGGACGACCAGCTTGCCATGGAATTTTTCGAGAACTTCGCCCGCATTGCCTCAGAGTACAAGATGCTCGTTGACTACCACGGCTGCCCCAAGCCGGCGGGATTGAGCCGCACATATCCGAATGTCGTAAACTTTGAGGCCGTCCGCGGCGGCGAGATGAACAAGTTTGGCGACAGCATCACGCCTCGGCACAACATAGACATAGCCTACACGAGAATGGCAGTGGGCCCCATGGACTACACCCCCGGGGCGACGCGCAACGTGGGCGTTGCCGGCAAGGGAAATACATTTCCGGTAAGCTATTCAAATCCTGCGGCTCAGGGTACCAGGGCAAACGCGGCGGCCATGTACATAGTGTATTTTGAGCCCTTAAAGATGCTCTCCGACTCGCCCACGCAGTACGAGAAAAACCTTGAATTCTTCAACTTCATAAAGGGCATCCCCACCGTGTGGGACGAGACAAAGCCTCTTCAGGGCGAATATGGCAAGTATCTGGCCATAGCCCGCCGCAAGGGGAAAGACTGGTATGTCGGCGCCATGACAGACTCCTCCTCCAGGAAGATGGAGATAAAATTGGATTTCCTCGACGACGGGGCTGTCTATGAGGCAGAGATATTCTCCGACGGCGCAAATGCTGACAAAGCCCCCACGGACGCGAAGATTTCCAAGCTTAAGGTTTCAAAATCCGACGTATTGAAAGTATCCATGGCGCCCGCCGGAGGATTCTCTGCAAAGATAAGGCGCATAGACTAATTTAAAAAGCCCGATTTTCGCTGCGCCGTGGGTGTCAGAAGCCTCCACGGCGCATTTTTTTGAGTTTTTTTCAAAAAAATAAAAAAAGATTGTGAAGAAATAGGCAAATGTGCGATAAATATACGCAGACGCCCGCGGAATATTTGCAATGTTCGCGCGGGCATTTGGAGTATTGCAAAAAAGCACAAATGGGAACCGAAGAAGCAAAGATAGCGGGAGCGTGTCCGTCTCCGTACGGATATGCGGTATTCGTGAAATGCCCGTCGAAGACTTTTGTCATATATATGGACAAGAGCGGGGGCGGCGCGGTTGACAGGGCCATGAACGCGGTAAAAAACCAGCGTCCCACAACCCACGAGCTGTTCTCCTACGCGCTAGACGCCCTCGACTGCAAAATAGTCGACGTTTTGGTATACCACACCTCGGAGGGCACATTTTTTGCGAGAATGAAACTTCAGATGGAGAACGAACTCGGCTGCAAGATAGTGGAGCTGGACGCAAGGCCCAGCGATTCCTTCGCATTGGCGATACGCGCGGGGGCCCCCATACTCGTGGCGAGGGACGTTCTTGACAAGGTTGACGACGTCGACGACGTCTGGAGAAAGATAAAGAACCAGCTTTAGGCGATGCTACCCGATATTTTTTCCCGCACTGCGGCACCCACATTTTTGGCGCCCATGCAGGATGTGACCGACGTAAACTTCATGCGCACCGTATCCAGACTGGGCGCGCCCGATGTTTTTGTGACGGAGTATCTGCGCGTGCACCCGTCCTCGAGGATAGAGAAAAGCCACCTTGCCGCCCTGCTTGACGAAGAGCTGAAAAGCCCCGTTATTCTGCAGCTCATAGGCGAGGACGAGTACCACATGCTGCGCATTATCGACGAGGCGAAGAAATATCCCCGCATATGGGCGATAGATTTAAATCTGGGCTGTCCCGCGCCAAAAGTTTACAGGAAAAACGTTGGGGGAGCGCTGCTTAAGGATCCAAAGAAGATAGCCTCCCTGCTTTCGGCGATGAGGGGGGCATGGGGCGGCTGTTTGAGCGCAAAACTGCGTATAGGCTTTCAGGACGATTCCCTCTTTGAGACTCTGCTAAAAACCGTTTTGGATTGCGGCGTAGATTTTGTAGCCCTGCACGCGCGCACCGTAAAGCAACTATACAGGGGCAAGGCCGACCATTCCTACACAAAGCGAGCTGTGGAGATTTGCGGCAGCACCCCTCTTGTGGCAAACGGCGACATCACAAGCTGGAAGAGGGCCGAGGAGATATTGAAAGAGACTAAGTGCTCCGGAATAATGATAGGCAGGAGCGCAATGAGGAATCCGTGGATATTCAGGCAGACGAGGGAGCGCCTTGCAGAGGGGAAGGAGGCGGGAGAGATATTCATGCCCAGGCTTCTCGACGTGCGCGAATACGTCGACGAGATCATCTCAAATTCCAAGAAGTACAAGCCCAAGCCTAAGAACCTGCCGGGGCGGCTGAAGAAATTTCTCAATTTCATAGCGCTCGGGGTGGATTCCACCGGGGAGTTTCTAAACTCCATGCGCCGCGCGCAAAGCCTCGACGAGCTTTTGCGCATATGCGACAAACATCTTTTGGAGGACGGCAAAAGCGTGCTGCCCTTTTCGCTTGAACCCGCCGAGAACCTCTGCGCAAGGCCAAACCATGAAGACTGACATATCCCCGGCTCCGGCAGATCTTGAAGCGCAGATAGGCATGCTTTCAAAGAAGATATCCGCATCCAGATTCGGGAAGCTCAGGCGGGCGGCTTCTCTTAGGACGCGGCGGGCAACGCTGGTTTTGGAGGACATATTCCAGCCGCACAACGGGGCGGCGGTATTGAGGACGGCCGACGCGTTTGGGCTAAAGGAGGTGCACGTCATAGAAAGCCGCTACAAGTTCAGGGCCAGCGCGCAGGTTGATACGGGGGCGTCAAAATGGCTCGAGGTGCATAAGTATCCCTGCGGAGACGGGCGTTTTCCGAGGAACGTGAAAATCCTCAAGCACTCGCCCCTTCCGAAGGGCTGCAGGGAAAATGTGGCAAAGGCGCTTGGGGAAATCCGCAATATGGGGTATATGCTGGCGGCCTCCGTGCCGGGAGAGGGCTCTCTGACTTTGCAGACCCTGCCTTTGGACAGGCCCATAGCCGTGATGATAGGAACAGAGCTTACGGGGCTTTCGGACATTGCAATAGAGTCTGCCGACGTGAGGTTTTCCGTCCCGATGTACGGAATGGCGCAGAGTTTTAACTTGTCCGTCTTTGCGGGGGTATGCCTCGGGGGCATATGCAGCCGCATACGCTCGCGGGAAAGAGAATTTTGGGCGCTGAACAGGCGCGAGGAGCTTGAGCTTCTATTGTCGTGGCTGAAAAAATGCGTTAAAAATGCCGACGAGATTCTTGGGCTTGCCTAGCCCGGGAAAACATGCTAAAAAGTTTTCATGAAGTTGTTTTTTCTGGCTGTATCATGTTTATTGTGCAGTGCTGGCATTTATGCGCAGGAGATTTTGGACGAAGCCTTTTTCGGTAAAGAAGCCGCCGCCCAGGAGGAGCGCGCCGAAGCTCTGAGTCAGGAGGCCTTAAAGCTGTATGCGTCGAACAAGCTGGGCGCCGCCGCCGTGAAGATATATGCCGCAGACCTGCTGCGCCTCATGGTCAAACACGGGCAGAATGCCAATCCGGCGATGAAGGCGTACATATTTTCGGATCCAAAACTCGTGGAGGATATCGTTCTTGCGCTGAAGCCGCAGGACAAGCTCGACAGGGTCTTTGGGATACTTTCGGACATATGGGAAAGTTCCCCCGACAAATTCAAGGAGTTTTCCAGGCTCGCAGTGGCCATAGCGGTTGTGTTCGACACTCCTCCTCCCGAGTATTGGCCCCACCACCAGGTTTCCCAAAAGGCTCTGCCGAGGGTTCTGCCTGATCCGGTCAAGGATTTCGACATGTGGACCTCTTACAGGAAGCGCAACAGGCTTTTGATTCAGCCGGAGAAGCTGTCCATAGAGGAGCTAAAATATGTAGTAAGCAGCCTTGGCACGGAAGCTGACAAGGAATATGCCCAGAAGGGGGTTTCCACAAATCTTTCGAATCTGGGCAAGCTCTACTCGTCCGTAAAATACGACCACGAGCGCCTGCAGGACAAGGTGTTGGATTGGCCTACGGACGACTATTCTCTCGAAAACATAAAAAAACTCGGCGGAATCTGCGTCGACCAGGCATACTACACATCCGAGGTTGCCAAGTCTCGCGGCTCTCCGAGTTTCATACTATCCGGGGCGGGCGCAGACGGGTTTCACGCGTGGACGGCGTATATGCTTAGGCCCGGAAACTGGAATTTCGACGTCGGACGCTACGAGGGCGCGCGGTACGTCACCGGAAGAACCTTCGACCCACAGACATGGGAGAACGCCACAGACCACGACTTGGAAATGCTGAGGGAAAATTTCCGCTCCAACCCGCGTTTTGCCGACAACTGCGTACATACGTATTTTGCCAGGAAATTTCTTGCCGAGAAGGACTATGAAAAGGCCGCGGCCGCGGCGGAGGCGGCCATCAAAGTCGAGGCGAGAAATTCGGATTCTTGGGACGTGCTCATAGAGGCCGCGAAGGAGTCCGGCAAGGACGAAAAATATATTGCCCAGATATACTCCCGCGCGATAAAGGCGTTTTCAAAGTCTCCCGATTTGGACGCCGCATACAGAAGGCCCCTCATAGACATGCTGCTCAAATCCGGGGACAAATCCGGCGCAAGAAGGCTGTCTACGAGCATAATTTTAAAGACCAGGCAGAACCGCCCGGACATAGCCATGTCCTTCGCCCTGCGCGACATTTTCGCGGACCTCGAAAACGACGACATGAAAGGCCTGTATTCCTCCTACAAAAGCACCATATCCTACTTTAAGAAAGACACCGCCATAGCCTTCAGCAACGTGACTTTTCCCCTTGTGCTGAGAATGAAGAAAGAAGGCAAGCTGCAGGAAGGCCTGGAAATTGTGAAGATCACCCGCAAGATACTCGTGGGAGACGAGATTTTCACCGACAATATCGACTCGCTCGAAAAATCTCTGAAGGAGTAATTTTCCAAACGCCCGCTTAGAAAGAGCGTTCGTAGCGGCCGTCTTGCCTTTTGCGGGCGAGCGCGCGTATCTCAAGCATGGTAAGCGCCGCGGCGAGCTTCCGGGCCTCCATGCCCAGGCTTTGGGCGAGCTCCTCGGCGAGAGGAGTTTCGCCCTGCTTTAGAATGTCGAACACGGCCCTCTCGTCGGGCGGAAGATTCTTTGCGGCGTCGGGCTCGGCGGAGAAATCTCCGCCGCCTTCCCGCCGTTCGGCGCCTGAACTGGCCGCGCCGACGGAGCCGAGATTCAACAACCCCTGCCTTGAAAAATTCAGGGACTCGAGTATATCCTCAACAGAGGAGGCCAGCGTTGCGCCGTCCCTTATAAGGTCGTGGCAGCCGCGGCTTGTGGGCATGTCTATTCTGCCGGGCACGGCAAAAACGTCCCTGCCGTACTCGGCGGTTATGCGCGCGGTAATCATGCTGCCGCCGCGGCTGTCGGACTCCACGACAACCGTGGCTATGCCCATGCCCGCTATTATGCGGTTTCTTATGGGAAAGGTTCCCTTGTCGGCCCGCCTGCCTAAGGGAAATTCCGAGATTACCGCTCCCTTTGAGCAAAGCTCGGAATACAGCGAGGCATTCTCCGGGGGATAGACTATGTCAAGCCCGCAGCCGAACACCGCGGCGGTCTGCCCGCCTGCTTCCAGCGCGCCCATGTGCGCGGCGGTGTCTATGCCGCTTGCCATTCCGCTAATTATGCAAAAGCCCTCCGCGGCAAGCGCCCCCGCAAACTTGCGCGCCACAGTCTGCCCGTATATGGAGCATCTGCGCGAGCCGACTATCGCCACGCTTGCCTGGGAAATTTTAACATTCCCCCTCATGTATAGCCCAAGAGGCCTGTCGGGAAGTTTTTTTAGAAGCTCGGGGTAGTCTTTGTCGGCATAACAAACGTACCTGGCGCCGAATCTCTCCAGCTTTTTTAAAACAGCCTCCACACCTGGGGTTTCCCGCGCTTTTGCGATTGCCGATGCAATCTTCGGGCCAACCCTTTCCACGCAGGAAAGCTCCCTTTCGGAGGCTTTCAACGCTTCGCCCGCGGAACCGAAATGCTCGACGAGCCTGCGCGCCGTCACTGCCCCCACGTCTGGGACCAGCGATAGCCTCAGGCATGAAAGCGTCTCGTCCTCAGCCACGGTATCCCGCCGCCTCCCTCAAAAAGATATCGGCAATTTCCCTTGTAGAAACCGCGTCCTGCCCGAAACGCGCAAAGGCCCTTTCGGAGGCGACTCCCAGCCACTGCGCTCCCAGCGCCGCCGCGTCGAAAGCCGCCAAGGACAAATCCTTCCTCGCGAGCAATCCGCCGCAAAGCCCCGAAAGTATGTCTCCGCTGCCGCCCCTCGAAAGCACCGGGCACCCGCGCGGGCAGCGCGCAATTCTTTCCCCGTCGCAAACAGAGGTCACCGGGCCTTTCAAAAGGACGGCCGCGCCTTTGGCCGCTGCAAGGAGGCTTGCGTCTGACGAATCCGCCGCAATGCGCAGAAACTCGCCCATATGGGGAGTTATAAGAGAGTTTGCCCTACCCTGCAAAAGACCGAAGAGCTTCGCAGTAATTGCGTCTGCGTCGAGCACCGCAGGGCTGCCCGACTCCTTAAGAACCTGCTCGAACAAAGCCGCGCTCTCCGCGGACTTCGTAGCCCCGGAGCCCATCAAAATCGCGGTTTCCCTCCCCGCCCGGCCCTTGTACAGATAGAACGACTCAAGGGAAAGCGCGCCGCTTTCGTCCGTCGGGCAAGGCACCCATATCGCCGAAGGCTCCGCCGCCGCAAAGCTCGGGGCAAGATGCTCGGGCACAAACGCCGTCACAAGCCCCACCCCTGATTTCAGAGCCCCCTTGACGTTCAAAAGAGCCGCTCCCGGATAGCTCATGGAGCCCGAAAATATATAAAGATGACCGTAGTTTCTTTTGTCCGAGCGCGAGGGCCGCAACTGTCCAAACACCCTGTCCAAGACATGTTCCCTTACGACAAACTCCCCCCTTCCGGGCCCGCAAAACGGCTCTTTGGAATCGAAAAAGCCCAAGTCCACATAGCGTATGCGCCCCGTATATTCGGCGTTCTGCCCCTCGAAAAGCGCCGCCTTGGCCGTGCCTACGGCGTAGCTTACATCGGCCCTAAAGGCATGTTCGTCAGGGGGAAGGGCCTCGCATATGCCGGCGGGCAGATCTACGGCCGCCTTAACCTTTGCGTCGGCCGCGTTTGCCATATCCAAACAGCGCGCGTACCCTCCGGAAAGCGGAGGCCTGAAATTCATTCCCGCAAGGCCCTCTATCACGGCGATGCATTCGCCCTTTAGCTTGGATTCAAGCGCGGAAAAGTCCGACGACAACTCCGCATTTTCATTGCCCGCAAGATGCTCCCTAAACGCCCTCAGGCAAAGCCCCCCCATAGACTCCGCCCCGCCCGGCATAAAGACAAATACCTCCGCCCCGACAAATGCGCGGCCTATTTCGGAGGCCATTATAATGGCGTCTCCCCCGTTATTGCCCTTGCCCGCCAAACACACGATGCGGGGTTTCCCGCAGCGGGCCAAGAATGGGGAGAACTCCTCCAAAAACATTTTCGCCGCGCCGGCACCCGCCCTTTTCATGGCCGAGTACGCCGCGTTTTCATCGCCTCCGAAAAAATCTTTCTCGAAGGCCGACGCCTCCTTGCACGACATTACGGGATCTAAAATTCTCATCTCGATATCACCGCCACCGCAGAGGCAAACTGTTTTGTATGCGATATGCTCACAAGCATTTTTGAGCCGCCCATAGACTCCATTATCTCCTTTGCCCGCCCGCAAACGACGGCGTGCGGAGCGCCCTTTTCGTCTATCTCGACGGACAAATCCTTCAGCGAAACCCCGTCCGCAAACCCCGTGCCGAGAGCCTTTGCCATAGCCTCCTTGGCGGCGAAACGCGCCGCGTAGTGCATGTGGGCAAGAGCCTTCTTCGAGCAGTAGTCTATCTCAGACCGGGTAAAAGTTCTATTTAAAAACGCGTCCGAATATTTCTCGAGCATTGCGCGCACCCGCTCCACCTCGGCAAGATCCGTGCCCACACCGACTATTCCCCCCGGGGCGCAAAGCTCTTTCATATCCATCATGAATTTATCAGCTCTTTCATCTCGGCGACCGCCTCCGACAATCCGACCGCCAAGGCGCGGCATATTATGCTGTGCCCGATGTTGAATTCGTTAAAGTCGCCAAGCTCGACGACCTCCCTTGCATTCAGATAATTTATGCCGTGACCGGCGTTCACCGTAAGCCCCAGAGAGCGCGCATATGCGCACGCCGCGGCTATGCGCTTTTTCTGGGCGTCCTTTTTGCGGACGTTCCCCCATGCGTTGGCGAAAGCTCCCGTATGCAGCTCGACGCTCTGCGCGCCCGACTTTGCCGCCGCCTCCACCTGCTCTATGCAGGGATCTATAAACAGCGAGCATACCACTCCCTTTTTTGAAAGTTTGTCCACCGCCGCGGATATGTCCTCAAATTTTGCGATTACGTCCAGCCCGCCCTCCGTGGTGACCTCGGCGCGGTTTTCCGGCACCATGCAGATATAATCCGGCTTCAGCCTGAGGGCTATCTTCAGAATTTCAGGAGTGCAGGCCATCTCCATGTTAAGCGGCACAACTATGCCCTTGCGCAAAGCAGCAAGATCGGCGTCGTTCATATGCCTGCGGTCCTCCCTCAGATGGGCGGTTATGGAATCTGCCCCCCCGTTTTCCGCGAAGAAGGCGGCCTGCAAAATATCCGGCTCTATAATGACTCCGGAATTTGCCTTTGTCTGGCGGTATCTCGCCTGACGCAACGTTGCACAATGGTCTATGTTTACTCCCAGCTTTATCATTATTCGAACTTTCTCCATAGCGACGGCATAAAGAGAGCCAGTATCGCGTAAAATTCAAGTCTGCCCATTATCATCAAAAGCGCCAGAAGAATTTTCGACGCCTCGGTCATAAATCCGTAGTTGTTAACCGGCCCCACCTCGGCGAGCCCCGGCCCCACGTTAGACATCGACGACGCCACCGCGGTAATGCAGCCTTCAAAACTCAGATCAACCTCGAAGAAGGACAGCATTATTATGCCTACCATAAAGCAGGCGAAATAGAGCACGATGAAATTCTCCGTCGAGAAGCTCTCCTGCTCATCAACGGGATGCGCGTTCATTCTCAGCGTTCTTACAACATGCGGCCTGAACGACTTCTCCACGTTGAGCAAAAGTGATTTTGCCCCCAAGGCGACTCTCGCAACCTTCAATCCGCCGGCGGTAGATCCCGACGACGCCCCGAAAATCATCAATGTAAATAAAATTATGTGGGCAAGCGGCGCCCATGTCTGAAAGTCCGTCGTGCAAAAGCCCGTTGTGGTCATAACGCTGACCACCTGGAAAGCCGCGGTCCTTACGACATAATGCAAATGGGAAACTCCCATCTCTCCGAAATCGACAAGAACCGCGCTTATGGAAAGCACGGAAATTACAATCACGCCGACATACCATCTAAGCTCGGTGTTGCGCCACACCCTTCCTATCTTCCCCCTCAAAAGAGTGAGCATAACCGCAAAATTCACCCCGCCTAAGAACATGAAAAATATTGCCGTCCACTCGAGTGGGGCGCTTTTAAAATGCCCGAAGGAAGTGTCGTAGCTGCCGAATCCGCCTGTCGACACGGTCGAAAACATGTGGCAGAACGCATCGAACCACCCCATTCCGAATATTTTGAAAAGGATAAGGCAAAGCAGGGACAGCACCATGTACAAACGTATTATGAACGTCACTCCCGTCTGAACCCTCGCGCTTTCCATCTCGGAGGAGTTTGTCCCCATTTCGTTGGAGTATAAGATTTTTCCCCCCGCGCCGAGGTAGGACAATATTCCCACGAAGAACACCACAACTCCCAAGCCGCCTATCCATTGGGACAGGGCTCTCCAAAACAGGACGCTCCTCGGCAGGTTTTCCACCGACGAGAAAATGCTCGACCCCGTGGTTGTTATTCCGCTTGAGGATTCAAAAAACGCATCGCCCACCGAGCAGCCCAGAATAAGCATAAACGGCAGAGCCCCCAAGGCCGCGCACGCCAGCCACCCTATGCCCACAACGCACATGGCCTCTTTTTTATAGAGTTTTGCCGCCGCGCGCCTGCTGGGAAAATATATGCACAAAGCAAGGAACACCGCTATCGCCACGCAGGTCACCCAATACGGCAAAGCGGCCGCCTCCACAACGCTCGAGGACGAATAATACACGGAGACGCCCATGCACAGAGAAAACGCTCCCGCCATAATCCATAGGATTACGGACAGAAGCTTGAATATGACAACATAGTTCATCTAACGAACCCCCTGCGGAGCCTAAGAGCAAATAATATCGACAAGTTTTTGGATGTCTGCACGGTTGAGAATTAGTATTATGCGGTCTGAGGCCGACAGCTTGTCTCCCGCCTCGGGGACCTTTGCCGCGCCGTCGTTTTTCATTATCACCGCCGCGATGCAGCCCTTGGGCAGCCCCAACTCCCGCACGGTTTTCCCGACGGACGAGCTCGACTGCGGAACCTTCATCTCCACGCAGATTATATCCCCTCCGTCTATGGAGCCCACCAGAGCATACTTCTTGTCCGTGATGTGCTTTTGCACCTCCATTGCCGTGGCTTTGCGTGGCGATAGGGCCACCTGTATGTCCAGGAAAGAGCTTATGGAACGCAGCACCTGCTCGTAGTCGGGCTTGTTTATGACCAGCTTTACGTTCTTGACGCCGAGCTTCTTTGCCTGAAGCCCCGTCATTATGTTTTCCTCGTCGTCCTTAGTGCAGGCGATGAAAAAGTCCGCGCTTTCAACCTGCTCCTCCTCGAGGAGCCTCAGCGACGTCGCGCTGCCGTTGACAACCGTCACATTGGGGAAAGCCTCGGCAATCTCGCGGCATCTGGCCAGGTTCTGCTCTATCACGCGCACCTTGAAGCGCCTGTTGGAGAGCATGCGCATGAGCGCAACGGCAGTCTCCGTTGCGCCGTATATGACAACCCTTATGCTGCCGCCGTCGTCGGCCGAGGAGAACATGTCGCGGCGCGCATATATCTTTTCGGGCGCGCCTATCACAGTGACTTTGTCGGCCGGGCGCAATACCGTATCGGGGCCTGCCACAAATAGGCTGTCTGCCCTGCGCACATAGCCTATTCTCAAATCCGACGGCAGACCCACCTCCTTCAGGGACTTGCCCACAATTTTCGCCCCCTCGGATATGTCTATCTGCTGGAGCTCTATCATGCCCCTGGCAAAGTCCTCTATAGCAACCCTGTCCGGGCTGCGTATCGCCTTTGCCAAATCCACCGCGGTAAGCGCCTCGGGGTTTAGCATTAAGTCTATGTTGAAATAGTCCTGGTAATTCACCACTGAAGTGTCCGAATAAACCTCGTCGTGAACCCTGGCTATCGTAAATTTCGCCCCCAGATTGTGCGCCAGGGAGCAGGCCACTATGTTCAGCTGGTCGTGGGCGGTAAGCGCCATGAAAAAGTCGCACGAGGCAGCCCCCGCGCGCTTCAGATATTTTGCGCTCGCGCCGTTGCCGCGTATGACGCGCACGTCGAGACGCTCCTCTATGTCGTCAGCCACGCTGTCGACAGACTCCACCAGCGTCACCTCGTTCCCGGCCTCGCTCAACACCTGGCACATGTACGCGCCGACATCTCCCGCCCCGACAACAATTATCTTCATCTGCAAATATACCCTTCCAATTCGGACAAAGCGCCAAATTCATGCCCGGGAGAAATCCGCCCGGCTAAAAATATATGCGCTCCAATTCGCTTGTTATGTACGCGGCCGCCTCCTCGGGAGAGTCCTCCAGGCGGAAAAATGACAAATCCTTGGAGGATATCACCCCCGTCTTGACCATATAGTCGAAATCTACCGCGTTGCTCCAAAACTCCTTGCCGAAAAGCACCGTCGGAATATAGTTGTGGGTCTTCCTCGTCTTCATGAGGGTTACAACCTCGAAAAATTCGTCGAAAGTCCCCGTGCCGCCGGGGAACACAACCAGCGCCTTGGCAAAGAACAAAAGCCAGAACTTGCGCATCAGAAAATAGTTGAAATTGACCCATGCGTCCAAAGAGACATAGTCGTTGCGGCGCTGCTCGTCGGGTATGAGTATGGTCAGCCCCGCAGTCTTGCCGCCGGCCTTCCTGGCGCCCTTGTTTGCAGCCTCCATTATGCCCGGTCCGCCGCCCGTCATGATGTAGAACTTGTCGTCGTGCGAGACGTTCAAAATGTTGGACCACTCCTGTATGCGGCTGGCAAGCTCCTCTGCGTCGGCATAATAGCGGGACATCTTTACGTCCATCTTGGCCTTCTTGAGCTTTGCGAGGAAATCCTCCGACATGTTTTTCTTACCCTCGGACTTCTTCTTCAAAGACTCCAAGGCCTCCGCGGCAACCTCCGGGCTCTTTATCTGCGCCGAACCGAAAAACGTTATGGTGTTCTGTATCCCGGCCCTCTCAAACACGAACGCCGGCATCATCAGATCGCGCTGGATTTTCATCAGCCGCTCCGACATGTCCGAGAAAACGCCCTCTATAGGCTGGTCGAGAGCCATGCTCTCCGCGGGCTGCGGCGCAGGCAGGGGTATTTTTTTTACACTTTCGTCCTTCCCGGCGGACGCGCCGTGGCAATGCCCCTTGTAGCGTGGGCACAACCTGCCCGCCGCGGACGAATCCGCACAGGAGGGCTTCCCCGCCGCACCCTTTGCGGATTTCGACGCCGTTGCGGCGCTATTGTTCTTGCTCGCTTTGCTTTTTCTGGAGGATTTTCTTTCCGTCATAAATTGCCAGGCAAAAAACGCCTATTTATTCTCTTTCGCGCCGTCGGCAGCGTCGGGCTGGGCGGGAGCGGGCTCCTTAGCCGCCTCCTCCGCCGAGGGGGAGATTTCCACGGGAACCGTCTTCTCCTTAAAGCCCTTGGCGTTTATAAAGAGCATGCCAGCCGCGTCTTTGGCAGCCTGCACGGGCACCGCCACGGAGCTCTCGCCCTCGGGCACAACGACTTCCGGCATAACTATGCTGCTGGGCACATTGGTGGTCACCTCTATGGGATAGCCGCCCTCGGGGGCGTTGAAGCCTATCTTGAAAATCATATTGACCACATCTCCGCTGTCGGCGACGAATACCGACGGTGAAACCTCCATCTCCGACGGATCTACCCTGAAGGAGCTAACCCACATGGAGGAGCCCTCGTTGTTTACTATTTCAAGATCGTAATTCTTGCCGCAGTCGAGCGGGGGCACTATGAAGGCGAGCGTCGTGCGGGATACGAACCTTGTGTCGGCCATAGTTCCGCCGAGCCTGACCTTGTCGAGAGTGTCAAACCCGTTCCCGAGTATCATCACCTCGGAGCCTACAACCCCGCGCTCTGCCTGCACGTTTGCCACATAGCGGGATACCGCATTGAGCTCGTAAACTGTCGGGCTCGTGATTTCCTTTTCTATGATGCCGTTTTTGCCCATGTCCGCCTTGTACTTTACGACAAAGTAGTATTTCGCATGGTTTCTGCCCTTAGGCATCTGATAGTCGTACTCGAACACGCGCTTATCCTCCAGATCCGAGACGGTTCTCATTGGGATAGTCTCGCCGTCTATGACTATGAAGGGGCTTATGGACCCCGGAACGAGCGAGCCGTCGTTTATATACGCGCTGAAGCTTAGCGTATAAGTGCGGGAGGTGTTTTCGGGTATGTTCTGAGGGGTCAGATTTGTCAGCCCCTGGCAGGCCGAAAGCAAAAGCACGGCAAATACCGAGGAGAAAAGGATAAAAATCTTTGCAATATTCATAAATATTATGTTTTGTGTTTGCATTTCCAAGATACGCCTTTGGGCCTTCTATGCAAGACAAAGATAAAAAGATTTTGCCGCCTCTTGCGGACATGAAAAGCGTATATTTGCACGTTCCGTTTTGCGCGAGGCTGTGCGGATATTGCCGCTTCTACAAATTGCGCCCTACAAACGAAGCGGTGGATTTATATCTTGAAGCCCTGGAGGCCGAAGCGCGTTTCAGGCGCGAACGCGGAGACTTGCAAGGGCCTTTCGACACGGTCTACTGGGGCGGGGGCACGCCTGCGGCGCTGTCAGAGGCAAAACTCGCAAGGGCGGCGGAGATATTAGGGCTGCAGCCCCTCAGGGAATGGACGGTGGAGGTGGCCCCGTCGAGCATAAACAAGTCTAAACTCGCGCTTTTAAAGAGCCTTGGCGTAAACCGCATATCGCTCGGGATTCAGAGCTTTTCAAAAAAGACGCTGTCGGCCCTCGGGCGCCCCCACCCCGCCGAGGCCGCCGCAAGGGCTGTTGACGACATACTTTCCGTCGGGTTTGAGAAGTTCTCGGTTGACCTTATTTTCGGCGTCGGCGGCCAGACCCTCGAGGACTTCCGCTCCGACATACTCGCCGCCGCGGGAACAGGCGCCTCGCACATAAGCGCCTACTGCCTCGAGTTTGAAAACGGCACCTCAAACTGTCCCGGCCGCGGCAAGACGCCTGACGAGGCGTCGCGCGAGGCCGACTTCATGACCCTGGCCATGCGCCTGCTTCCCGAGCTCGGCTTCAGGCAGTACGAAATTTCCAACTATGCAAAGGACGGCTGCGAATGCCTGCACAACCGCATTACCTGGGCGATGGGCTCGTGGCTGGGGTTCGGCCCGGCGGCGGCGTCCCAATGGGGGGCAAGCAGGTTTAAAAACCCGTCGGACATAAACGCGTGGGCGGACATGCAGGCGGGCCACACGGAGAGAAAGTTCGAGGATGTCGTGCCCCTCGACGACGACGAGCTGTTCTCCAGCGCTCTGATATTCGGCCTGCGCACCAGCGGCGGGGTGGACTTAATGCGGCTTAAGATGCGCTATCCCCGCGCAGATTCGGAAAGGTACGCCCCTTCAATCGCCCTATTGGAGCGCGAGAATTTTCTTGAGGTATCCACATTGCGCAACCCCTGCGGATACGAGATTTCAAAAATTCTGCGCCTTACCGAAAAGGGCCGCCTGAACGCCGACGCCGTAGCCGTGGAGCTTTTGTAAAAGCGCGGCAGGAATTTTTTTGGCGGAGAAAAATTTTCCGAATGCCGGGAATGAAAGCTCCCCGCAAAGCCAGCATACGGCGAGGGCTGAAACGGCCGGAGCGCATTTCAAAACGCAAAATAAACGCAGGCATGCTTCCCCTCGCCTAAAGGCTTATCTGCCAACTCCTGGAAGCAACAGGTTAAAGCTCCATCTCCTCGCCGGGCTCGGGTATTATCACCTGGGTTTTGGGGGATATTTCCATTATCTCGTACATGAACCATTCGCGCGATTCGTACGATCCGTGCGTGAGCACCACGCAGCGCGGGTCCCTGTCGAGAATAAACCTTAGAACCTCGCTTCTGTCCGCGTGGGAGCTTAAATCGAACTTTGCGACCCTGCAGTTTGCCTTGCCAACATATGACAGCTCCGGAAATGCGAAATCCGCATTCTTGGGGCAGGATATAAGCCGCGCGGCCGGAGTGTCGGGATCCGCATATCCTACAAAATATATCGCGTTTGCCTTGTGCTCTATCAGCGCCGCCGCCGCGGCATAGCTTGGGGTATTCGGGGTCATCATTCCGCTTCCGAGAACATATATGCCCTTGTTGTCGAAATCGCGCCCGGGGATTATCTCCTCCCTAAGCGGCACAACCCCTTCAAGGCAGCTCTTGCCGAAGTGGAACTGCGTGTATTTTCTCGTAGTCTCCGCCAGAGTCTCGGCTATATCCAAACCCAGCCCGGAGGAATAGACGGGGCAGTCCCACGCTATCATGCCGGAGGCCTTCGCTATGTGTATCAAATTGAAAACCTCCTGCGTTCTGCCGAGCGCAAAACACGGTACAAGCACGCTCCCGCCTTCGGCAATTATCTTGGCGAGGCTCTCCATAAAGCGCTTCGCCTCCGACTGGCGGGTCTGCCCTTCGGGCCTATCGTAGGAGCCCCTCGTAGTCTCCACCACAAGGGTGTCGAGCCTGCATTTTGGAAAATCAGCCCCGCGTATCATCGTGGTGGAATGGAAGCACATATCCCCCGTGAAAAACACCTTGCGCTGCCTGTGCTCCATCAAAACGCCCGAAGCCCCGAACACATGCCCCGCCGGATAGAAGCTTATCTTGAGTTCTCCGTCCTCCCCGAAGGAGCGCTCGTAGGAGTTGGTCATTGTCTCTATTCTGCGCGAGAGCGAATCTATCGAGGAATAATCGTAAAGCGGATACTCCTTTATTCCGTATTCGGCCTTCTGCTTGCCCATTACGGAGCGCGAATTTCTGAGCATTCTTACTATCAGCTCGCCAGAGCCCTCCCCCGCGAGAATATGCGCGTTGGGGTTCGCCTCCGCGACGAGCGGCAAAGCCCCGCAATGGTCCAGATGCGCATGGGTGATCGCCACAATGTCCAGCGTGCCCCGCCCGAGCATATCGAGCTTCGGCAAAGCCTCGTAGCCCATGAGCTTCGGATGCATGCCGCAGTCCACAAGCACGTTTAACGGACCGAAGCGAACATGGTGCGCGCTCGCCCCGACGTCGATTTCCGTATTTAAGTCCGTATAAAGCATGGTCCCTTCAAGCTAAGCGGCCCCGAAAATATTTCAAGCAATTAGTTTGAACGCAGGCTTTCAATTTCCGCACCCCAGGCGCGCGCCCGACACAGACGCAAAGCGCATGCCGCGCATGCTACAAGGGCGGCTCCCTGAAAAAGAAACCGCCCCTCAAAATTTAGCATGCGAAAAGTTCCAGACCGCTATTTCTCCGCAAAATCAACCGCCAGCGCGAAGAACTTGACCAAGTCTGCATCGGGATTGAGCCGTATCTTCTTCAAGTCCTCAAAGAGAGTCTCGGGAGAACGCCCGCGAAGCTCGTATATCTCCGAAAATTTCAGATCCAAAAGAGCCCTCGCGGCCCTGACGTCCATATGCGGAATGCTCATGAACGGGCTGTTCAAGGCGGCGTAGTCTGTCTTCTTTTTCTTCTGCTGAACCATTTACTTAGTAGCGTCCAGGCGCTTCTTGACGTCCGCGGCGCGCGCGTCCTTCCCGAATTTCTCAAGAAGCTTCTCCGTAAATTTGCGAACGCTGGCGTCCTTGAAAAGAGTGTCGGAATTCTCGCCCGAAAGAGCCAGGAAAAAGATGTCCGCGTTGTCCTTGCGGTCTGCAATCTGCAGCATGCCCGCCCTCACGAGGGGCTTTATGGCGGCGGTGGCGAAATCCTTGGAAAACTCCTTCCAGACAAGATCGGAGCTCGAAAGGACGAACAACTCCGCCGCGTCGCTGGCGGCCTCCTTGTCGCCTAACTCCACAGCCTGGCGCAAAAGGCTCGTGGCCTTGGCGACGTCGCCGGTCCTGTACTGAACAAGCGCGTATCCCCTCAGAGCGAGAGTGTCTTTCGGATTGGCCGCAAGAGCCTTCTCGTATATGAGCTTTGCCGGAACCCACAAAGACACGTTGGTGGTGGCCCTCGCGGGTATCACAAGAGTGTTTGCGGGGAACAAGTCGGCCTTTATGGAATAAACTTTCAGAATGTTCTCCAAGGTGGCGCCTGAAGCCTTCGGAAGCGCGGTTTTGACGTCTATACCCTTGAGAATCTCGGAGATGAGGGCGTCGTCCGTCTTGTTCATGTCGCGGAGGGCGTATATCATCGCAAAGAGGGCGTAGTCCAAATCCGTCTTGGAAAGCTCCTTTATCTCGTTAATATACTTTGAAAGATCGTTCACTTTGCCGGTGAGAACCAAAGTCTGGCACAAAGTCTTCAACGCGGCCTTGTCGCCTTTTTCGTAAACTTTGCCGAAGATCTCTATGGCCGCATCCGGCTTGTTCTGCAGCAGGCAAACGGCCGCCTTTCCCTTCATTGCCCTAATATTGTCTGGATTGGCTTTTAGATATATGTCGAAAAGAGACTCCGCGGCGTTGAAATTGCCGTTGTTCATATAGCACAGCGCCACCGGGAGAAGCTCCCCGTCCGAATAGCCCGCCTTGTTGGCCTCGTACGCGGCTATGGCGTCGGCATTGGCCTTGGCGTTAGAAAATACAATGGGATTGTCAAAAAGCTCAACCTTTGAAAAGAGGGCCTTGTTCTTGAGCAATTCCGGAGACGGAGCCGGCGCAGCAGAGGAGTCCGCGGAAGCCGCAAACGCCGAAAGCGCCGCCGCCGCCGAAAACACCAATATGGATATCTTTTTCATAATCTATTTCCTTTGTTAAATTTGAAGGCCATGAAAAGACCTATGTTGGCCAGATTGCACTCTACTTTCCTTTCTGCAAGCCATTTTTTGGGTAATAACGCGACGCTGCCCCCGGTGAAAATCGTCTTGGGCCGCGCGCACTGTCCGCGGAAATAATCCGCCTCTATGTCAGATATTATGCCGTCCACAAGCCTGCAAAAACCCTTTACGCACCCCACTTGCATGGCCTCGCGGGTATCCTTCCCCACGCTTAAAGAATAGTCCGCCTCCGCCGGGTCTATGCGCGGCAGCAATGCGGCACGTTCGTTCAAATAATCCGTAAAGGCGTAAAGCCCTGGCGCAATTGCCCCGCCCGAATACACCCCGCCCGAATCCACCAAATCTATGGTCACGGCAGTGCCCATGTCCACTATTATGTACGGAGGCTTGAAAAACGCCCCTGCACCGACGGCAACGGCTATCCTGTCCTGCCCCACCTGCGCCGGATTCTTGGAGTCTATGGGTATGGGGGAGGTGTCGAAAGTCAGCCTGTAGGCGTCCAAATCAGAAAAATCCGAATCCAACCGGCACTGAAACAGGGCCGCGCCGCTGGGCACAACCGAGCACCAGCTCAACCCGTCCACCCCGAGGGCGCGAACCCCGCCGCGGGAGAGGGAATCCGGAAAGTCTTTCGTATACACGTCCCACGAATCGAGCACGCGCATATCCTCAACAACCGCGCAGTGTGTGCGCGTATTGCCCATGTCTACACAAAGAATCTTCATTTCTTGAGCAATGTAGCCTCCCCGGCTGATATAGAAACCTCGCGGCCGTCGGCAGTGTTTAAGACAAGCTCGCCGACGCCGTTTACGCCGCCAGCACGCCCGGTGAACACAACGCCGCCCGCGAGAGCTTCCACCTGCCTGCCATATAGGAAATCATATTTTGAAAAACGTTCCCTCAAATCTTTCGTTTCCCCGCATTCTATGCGCCGCGCCGCCCGCTCCACGCTGCCGACGACCAGCGCCCCGACTAAATTCATATCCGGGCTCTCCCCACCGAGCGCCTCGCGCAAATCCACGCTTGTGCCGCTTATTTCCCCGGGAACAGAGTCCCTCGAACAGTTGAGGCCCACCCCCATTACCGCGACGCATCCGCCCCCCTGGGACGGAGAACGCACCATCAGGTTGGCGAGCATTCCGGAGAGCTTGCGCGAGCCGAAATAGATGTCGTTCGGCCATTTTATCATGAAGCCTCCCCCGAAAGCGCCTGTCAGAGCTGAACATATCTCCAGCCCGCAAAGCGGGGTGAAAGACTCCAGCCCCGCTGTATCCCCCACGAAGCGCACCGCCACGGAAACGCACAAAACGCCGTTTCCCCCGTGCCATTTGCGCCCGAGGCGCCCCATCCCGCCCGTTTGCCTCCTGGCGAAGAGCGCCGTCGGGAATGCCGTTTTGGAGTCTTTGGACATCTCCGAAAGAGTCGTGTTTGTACTTGAAAGAGAATCCTCTATTATTATGCGCGTAGACGCGGCGGTGGCGGGGTCCGGCGCAAACCGGCATAGATGCTCCGCAATACTTTCTATTTTCAGCAGGGAATTGTCGCGCATATGCAATAAAAAAATACATACTTTCACGAAACTCCGATTTTTTAAAGCATTTATTTTCCCGCTTTGGCATCAGAGCCCCCGATCTTCCACTTTTCAAATTCGCAACGCCTTTTTCTTGACGGAATTAAAATAAAGCATATCAATCAAAGGCATTGGAATTATACAACATACTAAAATATATGGCAAAAAAATTCATTCTCGCAGTGGCGGCCGTATGCGCCGCATTCAACTACGTCCTTGCCGAAATCAGCATGCCGAAGATTTTCTCGGACGACATGGTTTTGCAAAGCGGCAAACCAGTAAAATTCTGGGGCAAAGCCGCTCCGGGCGCGGACGTCGAAGTTGTGATGGAGAAGCTCTCCGCAAAGACGTCGGCGGACTCCGACGGCAATTGGGAGGTGTATTTGGACGCCCTTGAGCCCTCTAAGGCCGAGCGTTCATTGCATGTCTTCGAGAACGGGCATATACAAAAGAGCATAAACGGCGTTCTCGTGGGAGAGGTGTGGATATGCTCTGGCCAGTCGAATATGGAGTGGCGCGCCGCAAATACCACGACTTTGGCGGACATAAAGAAATTTGCCGCGACAAATCCGCCCATACGCTATTTCTCTCAAAGTTCCTCTCCCATAAAGAAGGTTCCGCAGGAGGATTCTCCCGAGGGCGCGAGGTGGATTAAATGCACAGCAGATTCCGTCGCCAATTTCAGCGCGGTAGGCATTTATTTTGCGGAGGACATATACAAGAGCCTCGACGTGCCGGTAGGCTTGATATACGCAGCGCGCGGAGCTACGGCCATGTGCTGCTGGCTGCCCAAAGAGGATCATGCAGGAACTGAAGGCTTCAGGAGGGAGCTGGCGCGCTACAACATAGGGGCGCAAGATTACGACATGCAGAAGGCAACCA
>CALXLX010000029.1 GCA_944389315.1 uncultured Opitutales bacterium | reverse complement strand
CCTATTTATCTTTGCCTGCTTCATTAGGTTTTTGCGAGAGTCCCTGCAACTTGTACTCAACGGCGTCTTTGAGCGCCTGCCAAGAGGCCTCTATTATATTGTCTGAAACGCCTACAGTTCCCCATATAGAGTTTCTGTCTTTCGTTTCTATCTGCACACGGGTAATTGCATTTGCGCCGCTCTCGCTGTCGAGTATGCGCACTTTGAAGTCCGTAAGCTCGGAGTCTTTCAGCTGCGGAAAGTATTTTACCAAGGCCTTTGTCAAGGCCAGATCCAGCGCGGCAACCGGGCCGTGAGCCTCGGCTACGGTATGCTCTATATTCCCGTCCACATCGAGCTTAACAGTGGCCTCCGACCGCGTGCGGCGGGCAATCTCGTCCCTCTCGACGATAACCCTGTAGCCCCTAACGGAAAAATTCTCCTTCTTGCGCCTGAGGAATTTCGCCAAAAGCAGCGCGAAGGACGCGTCTGCAGCCTCGTACTCGTACCCGTTAAACTCAAGCGTCTTAAGCTCGTCGAGGAACTTCTTTATGGACGGATCCTTGGAGTCTATCTCAACGCCAAGCTCCTTTGCCTTCATCATAACCGACGCCCTGCCCGACATGTCCGACACGAGCACGCGCGTCTTGTTCCCGACAAGAGAAGGGTCTATATGCTCGTACGAACGCTTCACCTTGTTTGCAGCGTCCGCATGCACGCCGCCCTTGTGGGCAAAGCTCGACGCCCCTACATAGGGCTGCCGGGAGTCACTCTTGAAGTTTGCCATTTCGTCGGCAAAGAGGGAAAGGTCGCGCAGCTTTTTTAGATTTGGAGCGCAATTTAAGTCGACCCCCATCTTCAAGATGAGATTGGGAATTATGCTCGTAAGGTTCGCGTTGCCGTTGCGCTCCCCAAAGCCGTTTAAAGTTCCCTGGACCATGGACGCCCCCGCGCGCACTCCCTCCAAAGACACCGCGACCCCAAGGCCGCAGTCGTTGTGGCAATGCACGCCAACGGGTATCTTAAACCCGCCTACAACTTTTTTTACTATCTCGAAAATCTCGGTTGTCATGCAGCCGCCGTTGGTGTCGCAAAGGCAGAGAAATTCTGCCCCGCCCCTCTCGGCCGCGCGCAAAGTTTCCATGGCGTATTGCGGGTTGTCCTTGTATCCGTCGAAAAAATGCTCCGCGTCATATATGACTTTGCGCCCGCCGTCGGCAAGAAACCGCACAGACTGCTCTATCATATCCAGATTTTCCGCCAAAGTGGTCTTTATGACCTTCTCCACATGCAAGCCCCAAGTCTTGCCGAATATCGTAACATACGGAGTCTGCGCCTCGAGAAGCAGCCTGAGCTGCGAGTCCTCGGAAACCTTAACGCCCGCCCTGCGTGTCGACCCGAACGCCGAAATCTTCGCATGGGACAGCGTCTCCTTGCGTATCTGCTCAAAGAACGCCATGTCGCGAGGGTTGGAGCCCGGCCAGCCCCCCTCGATGAAATCTATCCCGAAGGAATCCATCTTCTGGGCAAGCCTTATCTTTGATGCCACGGAAAGCGAAACCCCCTCGCCCTGGGTCCCGTCCCTCAAGGTTGTATCGTATATGAAAACTTTTGCCATATCAGACCAGTCCACATTTTTCTATCATGGCCGCGACAAGAACCTTGTCCGCGTCCATCACGGTTTTTACTATCTGTTTGTCCTTAAGCCTTTCGAGGCTGTCGGCCTTCGCCTCAAACCCGAGAAGCTTCTTTATAAGATCCGGGAACTTCGCCGGATGCGCGGTTGAAACAACAACCTTGGTCCCGTCGAAGCTTAAATCAGCAAAGGCGCACGCCGTGTGCGGATCTATCACTACGGAGTATTTCCCGTACGCGCTTACTATCAGCTTTTCTATAAGCTCGTCGTCCGCCCTCGAGGCCGAGAACCCGTCGGCGGCAAAGTTGTCGAACACCCATTTGCCGCTCTTTTTAAAGCCGGCCATAACCTCGCGCACTTTGGCGGCGTCCTTGCCGCACTGCGAAAGATATATGAACCTCTCGAAGTTCGACGACACCTGAATGTCCATGGACGGCGCATGGCTCGGGCACACCTTTGAGACCTCGTACACGCCCGTTTTAAACAGCCTGTAGAGTATGTCGTTGCGGTTGGTCGCCACCTTGAAGCTCAGGCCGCCCACGCCCATTTTCGAGACAAGCCACCCCGCCAAAACGTTCCCAAAATTGCCCGTTGGAACTATGAACTGCACTTTAGCGCGGCTATCCTTGTCCAAGCGCAGATACGCCCAGACGTAATAGACGCACTGCGCAAGTATCCTGGCAAGATTTATGGAATTTACCGCCGAAAGCCTCCATGCAGATTTGAAATCCAAATCCGAGAATAGCTCTTTTACTATCGCCTGGGCGTCGTCGAAAGTTCCCCTTATTGCTATGGGAAAGACGTTCTTAGCCCCCGTGCATGTCATCTGCCTTTCCTGAAGCGGAGATATGCGCCCCTCGGGATAGAGTATGAATATGTTTGCATTGCCCTTGCCAAGAAGCCCGTTTATGGCCGCCCCGCCGGTGTCCCCGCTGGTGGCGCCCAAAACGTTTATCTTGCGCCCGCTTCTCGAAAGCAGATACTCGTACAGCTCGCCCAAAAACTGGAGCGCAAAATCCTTAAACGCAAGCGTCGGGCCGTGGTAGAGCTCCAACAGATGCAGATCTTTATCAAGCCTTGTAAGAGGGGCAATCTCGGGCGTGTCGAAACGCTTGTAGGCCATCTCGGCTATTGCGTCTATATCCTTTGCGGGTATGTCGACGGCAAAAATCTTCATGAACTCCGCGCACAGCTTTGGATACGGCAGCTTCTCCCATTCGGGGAGCAGGGCCGAAATATCTGGCAGAGTCTCCGGAACAAAAAGCCCGCCGTCGGGCGCAAGCCCCTCGGAGACCGCCTCGGAAAACGAAAACGGCCTGCATCCGCCCCTTGTGCTTACAAAGTTCATCGGAAAATTCCCGTCTTTCTATTTATCGCCGTCGAGGCCGAAAGCCTCGTGCAGAAGGTTGGCGGCAACGTCGGCGTCGGCCAGATCTATTGCAACGGCTATCTTTATTTCGCTGGTGGTTATCATCTGCACGTTGATGTTCTCCTTGGCCAAAGCCTTGAAGAAAGTTCCGGCAACGCCGCTGTGCGAACGCATTCCTATGCCCACGACGCTCACCTTCGCGATGTCTCCCGTAAGGGAAACCTTGCAGCCGAGCTTTCCGGACACCTCGTTGAGAATCTGCTCTGCTTTGGAGGCGTCGTCCTTTGCCACGGTGAAGGTAAGATTGGCCTTTCCGCCGCGGCCTATGTTCTGGACTATCATGTCCACCATGATGCCCGCCTTGCCGAGGCTCTCAAATATCTCCGCCGCCACGCCCGGCTGGTCGGGCAGCTCGCTTAGGGTGACTTTCGTCTGGTTCTTGTCGACCGCCACGCCGCTTACGACGAGGCTCTCAAGAGATGGTACTTCAAGTTTCACGATGGTTCCTGGTTCGTTGTTAAAGCTGGATCTTACCTCGAATACGACGCCGTACTTGCGCGCGAACTCCACCGAGCGCGCCTGCATTACCTTAGACCCGCTCGAGGCCATTTCAAACAGCTCGTCGTACGATATTACCGGTATCTTGCGCGCCTTTTTGACTATGCGGGGATCCGCCGTATAGACGCCGTCCACGTCGGTGTAAATCTGGCAGATGTCCGCGTTTATCGACGCGGCTATGGCTATTGCAGAAAGGTCGCTGCCGCCGCGGCCGAGCGTGGTGACTTCGCCGAGCTCGTTTACGCCCTGGAAGCCCGCGACTATCACCACATAGCCCTCGTCGAGTTTCTCGAGTATGTCCCCGCCCGTGATTTTAACTATGCGCGCCTTGGTGTGCAGGCTGTCCGTAAACAGGCCCGCCTGAGCGCCCGTGCGGGAAACGGCCTTCTGGCCCATGGACTCCAGCGCCATGGCCATGAGGGCTATAGTTTCCTGCTCTCCGCAGGCAAGGAGCCTGTCCATCTCGCGCTCGTCCGGGTTGGGCGTTATGGCCTTGGCCCTGGCGATGAGGTCGTTTGTCACGCCGCTGCGCGCCGATACGACAACCACTATGCGGTTGCCCTCGTCGACCATGCCCTTTATCCTTCTGGCGACATTCTTGATGCGCTCGACGTCCCCGACGGACGTCCCGCCATATTTTTGTACTATCAATGCCATTTTCTCTACTTCTTAAAGATTCTGAGCACGAAAGGCTCCCCGCAAAGGGCCGAAGTCTCCGCGAGGGAACTCTTCAGCTTTTCAATGCTCTGCTCGTTTGTCTTGTGCGTTGTAAGCACTATGTGCGCCCTGTCGTCTCCCGCGCGCTTAGACTGCTTAAGCTGCTCTATGGACACTCCCGCCTCCGCGAACAAAGACGTTATCTGCGCCAAGATGCCGGCTTCGTCGCGCACGCAAAAGCGCATGTAAAAATTTCCCGGCATGTCCTTTAGAGAAGCCATGGACAAGCCCATATCGTCGCTCTTAAACTCCAGATCGGGAGCCCCGCGCAGGCGTTTTGCCGCGTCGGCAATATCGCTTATTACCGCGCTTGCCGTAGCTTCCCTGCCCGCGCCCCTGCCGACAAAGACAGACTCCCCCACAACGTCCCCGTCTATCGCAACGGCGTTGAAAACCCCGTTCACGTTGGAAACTATCCCCGATAGCGGCAACAGCGCCGGATACACCCTGACGGACAGCTTCCTTGAGGCAAAGTCGCACTCTATGTTTGCCACGAGCTTTATGCGGTAGTCGAAATCCCTCGCCCAGAGCATGTCGTCGAGCGTCACGGAGCGTATGCCCTCTATTATCATATCCTCCAGAGGCACCCACTTTCCGTGCGCTATGTACGCCAATACCGCGGCCTTGTGCGCGGTGTCAAACCCGTCGACGTCCAGGGACTCGTCCTGCTCCACATAGCCGAGCTTCTTGGCGTCGGCAAGTATGGCCTCATAGCTTGCGCCCTCGCGCTCCATGCGCGTCAATATGTAGTTGCAAGTCCCGTTTAAAATTCCGTATATGCGGCTGAAGCGGTTGGCGATCAGACCCTCCCTTATTATCTTTATAATGGGTATGCCGCCGGCCACAGACGCCTCGAAAAAGTACCCGCAATCCGCCTTGCGGGCGGCTGCAAAAAGCTCGCCGCCCCTGTGGCACAGCAGGGCCTTATTCGCCGTGACGACGCTCTTGCCGTTTTCAAAGGCCCGCATCGTAAGCTTGTAGGCCTCGTCCACTCCGCCCATGAGCTCGCATACGACATCTATGTCCGGATCGTCGACGACGTCCAACGGATTGGACGTAAGCAGCTCGGCCGGCACGGGCACATCTCGCGGTTTGGACACGTCCCGCACGCAGACTTTTGAAAGTTCAAAGTCGCACCCGAATCTGCGGCGCATTTCTTCGCGGTTTTCCCAGAGATGTTTCCACACGCCTCCGGCGACCGTTCCCATGCCCAAAAAGCCTATTTTGCAAACCTTATTCATCTAAATCAAAACCTGTTTTCCTTGCCCTTCAATAGGCGCACTATGTTGCTCCTGTGCCTGAATATTATCAGCGCCATAAGGGCCAGCGCAAAGTACGCGTTTACAGACGGGAATCCGTCCAAAAGCGCCGAAGACACCGGCAGGCTGACGGCCATTGCAATGGAGGCCAAAGACACGTACCTTGTCGAGTAGAACACCGCAAGCCACACAACCAGGCCTATTATTATCGGCCAGAGCATGACCGCCGCCAGCCCTCCAACCGCGACCGACACCCCTTTGCCCCCCTTGAATTTGAGGAATACCGAAAACGAGTGGCCGATTATCGCCGCCGCCAGCCCAACAAGGCAAAGCCACGTCAGCGAATCTGCGTCGAACGAAATCCCGAACCTCCAAGCCTGCGTCGGCCAGAACGCCGCCAAGAAACCCTTGAGCGCGTCGAGAACGAAGCACAAATTGCCCGCGAACTTGCCGCAGACGCGCTTGACATTCGTCGCCCCGGGGTTGCCGCTGCCCTGCTTTAGTATATCCACCCCGTAGAACGAGGCTATGATAACCGCAAAGGGTATTGCGCCCAAAATATATCCCGCAAGGGCAACTATTACTGCGCTTAGTATGTCCATTTCAGCGTGCGATGTTTACTTTTTGCGCGCCCCCGCGGGGGCCGGCCGACTAAGACAAGTCGACCACGCGCACCGATTTGAAATTCTCGTTGGACTCAAGCTCCTTTACGGCCTCCGCCGAGGGCATGGAATCCAGCTCGAAAGCCGTGAGTGCAAAACCGCCCTCGTCGACGCGGCTCAAGGACATATTTGCTATGTTGCAGCCGTATTTGCCCATGACCGTGCCTATCACGCCGACCATTCCGGGAGTGTCCACATTACGGATCAGAAGCAGGCATTTTCCGCCCGCGCTCAGCTCCATGGAATGCCCCGCAATCCTTACTATTCTCGGCTTCGCCTTCTTGCCCATGACGGTGCCCGCAACAGTGTGGGAAACGCCCTTGGAGCATATTGCAGAAACCTCCACAAGCTCGGAATAGTCGCTGTCGGCGTTGCTCTTGACGCTCTCCACCTCTATGCCAAGATGCTTCATCTTGACCGGGGCGTTGACGTCGTTTACGCTGTCGGATATGCGGCTTAAATAGCCCTTCTGTATGGCAAGCGTCAGGGGCTTGTTGTTCGTGTCGGCAAGCTTGCCGAAGTACTTTATGGAAAGCTTCTCCACCTTCTCGGGGGAAATCTGCTGAACGAATGTTCCCAACTTCTCGCAGAGGGAAATATACGGGCCTATCTGCTTCATGGTCTCGGCGTCTACGCTCGGCGCATTTATGGCGTTCTTTATAACGCCGTCCCTGAGCGCGAGCATTATCACCTCCGCGACTTCTATGCCGCAGCTCTCCTGGGCCTCCTTAGTGGACGCTCCAAGATGCGGAGTAAGCACCAGATTGGGAATCTTCAACAGCGGGCTGTCGGGCGGCGGAGGTTCGTCCTCGTACACGTCGAGGCCCGCCGCGGCAACCTTGCCGCTCTCCAATGCCGCAACAAGCGCCTTCTCGTCTATGATTCCGCCCCTTGCGCAGTTGAACACGCGCACGCCCTTCTTCATCTTCTCGAAGGCCTCGGCGTTTACCATATATTTCGTGGCGGGGGTAAGAGGCATGTGCACGGTGATGTAATCGGCAGTTCTAAACGCCGTGTCCAGATCCACCATGTCAACACCCAGGCTCTTGGCGCGGGCGTCTGTCAGGAAGGGGTCGTACGCTACAACCTTCATGTTGAAGGCCTGCGCGCGCTTGGCTATCTCCGAGCCTATCCTGCCCATGCCCAAAATCGCAAGCGTCTTGCCGTTGAGCTCGCTGCCCTTGAAAGCTTTTCTGTTCCACTTGCCCTCTTTCATGGAGGCGTTCGCCTGCGGTATCGGGCGCGCTCCGCAAAGCATGTGCGTAAATGTCAGCTCCGCCGTGGAAACTGTGTTGCCCGTGGGGGTGTTCATCACTATCACGCCCTTCTCCGTAGCGGCGGGAATATCTATGTTGTCAACGCCCACTCCCGCGCGGCCTACCGCCTTCAAACACTCAGACGCAGCTATGACGTCCGCGGTAATTTTCGTCTCTGAACGGACTATCACCGCTGAAGCGTCCTTTATAAGCTCCTTTATCTTTTCCGGAGTGGAGCCGTAGGCTTCGACTACCTCAAAGCCTTCCTGCTTTTTGAGAAGTTCAACGCCCGTGGGCGAAATGGGATCTGCAACCAATATTTTCATGATATTTAAAAACCTTGTATAAAAAGACTTTTTCAGACAAAACGCAACACTATATTCACGCCTTATTTACCCCAAAAAACTTCTTAAAAAAACCCTTCGGTGAAGGTTTTTTTCGCGTTTTTTGCTCCGAGAAAGAAAAATCCATAGCGGGTTACAATTTACTCTATTTGAGGAGCAATACAGAAAGTTTTTCTTCCTCTCGCAACAGAAGATATATGAATTTAACTCTATTTATATAAAATACTTAAATTCCCCATTTCCCCGCAAAAAACTATGGTAGGCAATCCCCTTCTATTCCCGGAATTTTGATATTCCCGCACGGCTTCCGCCGGAGAAAAGAAAGAATACCATTTTTCCTCCCCATGTCCCCGTGCCATTGTCTTGGGCAAAAAAAATGCGCCCATCGGGCGCATAAAACGAAAGAAAAACAAATTATCCAAAATTTACAGTGAAAACCCCCTGCGGTTCCTGAGGAGAAAATCCTCCACCACGGATTTATCCTCCTTATACGTCACGCCCTGCCAGACCTCGTCGACGGGAACGACCCTCACCCGCGCGCGACCCTCGTTTACAGCCCTGTTTACGGCAAATGGCAGATAAAACTCCTTCTTGGCCTCGTTTATATTCTCCTTTATAAAATCCTCAAAATAGCCCGCCAGCAAATCCATAAACTCGCGCCTGAAGGCCCAGAAATTGAGAGAGACAAGCTCGTCCCCAGTAAACGCCGCCCCCTCCGCAGAGGAGACTCCCGCGCCGCAGAGCTTCAAATCTGTATATTCCCTAATATCTGTCATGAACATGTCGGAATCGAAGGAGCATACCCCTCTCGACACCCCGCCATTCTTGGAGAGCGTGTTTTTGAGCCTGTATCCGGCAAGGGCGTAGTCCGCGCCGCCGGAATCGAGAAATTCCGCCATTTTAACGTAGGAGCTCGGGCCGTAATAGTCGTCGGCATTGATGGCCAGGAAGGGCTCGTCTATCTCGCCCGCAGCCGAAAGTGCCGCCTGCCCCGTTCCCCACGGCTTCACGCGCCCCTGCGGAGCCTTGAGCCCGAAGGGCAAGTCGTTCAAATCCTGAAACACATAGCGCACGTCCATGAGGTTTTCGTACTTGCCGGAAAGCGCCTGCCTAAACGGTTTTTCTATGTCTGCCCTGATTACGAACACCGCCTTTTCAAACCCGGCCGACAAAGCGTCCTGTATGACAAAATCGAGAAGCGTCTCGTTATTCTTCCCGAAAGTGCTCAGCTGTTTAAGCCCTCCGAAACGGCTTCCCATGCCGGCGGCCATCACTACTATGGATTTTCTGCTCATATATGCGTTTATTTTTACGCCATACTTGCAGTTCTGGAATTTTTTACGATAGAAAAATTTTTCTTTTTTTCAGGCTTAGGCCCTCCCGGAATACATGCCAAGAAAAGATACCCGCGCGAAAAATACGGATTATGCAAACTCCGCCGCGCTTAAAAAATCAAACCACCCGCGCGCCACATGCGCCCTGGGAGAAGACTGCCCGCCGGGGAAAGTCAGGAACATAAAAAATATCGGCGCAGAAAGACGTTCCGCATGCGAATCCATGCTGCCAAGCGGCAAAGTTTAACTCTCAGACGGGCAGGCCCCTGCGCCCCTTGGTAAAGGCGTGGGCAAGAGCCGCTGCTGCGGCGTCGGCCTCGTCGAAGGGAAACGGTTTTGGAGCGCCCTCCACGAGAGAACTCATCGTGCGGGAAACTTGCTCTTTACTCGCGCGGCCGAACCCCACGACAGCCTGCTTTATGCGCAGCGGCGCATATTCAAAAATTTCCGCCCCCGCAACCGCCGCCGCGGCTATCGCCGCCCCACGGGCGGAACCCAGTACGAGGGCAACCCTGTTGTTTTGCACATATATACTCTGTTCCACGGCAACTACGCTGACCCCGTATTTCCTTACAAATTCGTCGACGCGCAGAAATATGTTTTTTATGCATTCCGCCACGCTCAGATCCGGCGGATTTTTGACCGTGAGGGAGTCGAGGTACAAAGGGCGCGCGCCCTTGGCGATTTTAAGGACCGCAAGCCCCGTTCCGCGCAAGCTCGGGTCTATGCCGAGTATGACCCCCTCAAACTGAACCGGCGGCGCAAATGCGCCCAGGCTCTCCTGAAGTATATTCGCTCGGGCTTTTTTAAGGGATTTCTCCGCAAAAATTCCGCGGGAGGAAAGAATCCCGCCGTTTTTGCCGGCTGAGGAGAGCTTATCAGACCAGAGTTTTCTCGACGAGGCCATACTGTTAGTTTCTCTCCTTCTTTTCCAGCCACACGCAGACCGAAAGCGGAGGCATTGTTATGTTTCCGCCGCTCGTATCCAGCAACATGGAGTCCAAGCCGCCCTGGCAGAACCTGTCGGTGTCGGCAATCTGCTTAAAGTCATGAAGGCTGAGGTCCTTAAGAGGGATAGTCCTCTGTTCTTCCGACGGATTGTACGCTACAAATATCGCCGGAGCCCCGCGCAGAGAGGAATCCGCATTAAACAGCGCCGCGCAGGCGGAGTTGTCGGCGTCTTTGAAGAACCTGAAGTAGGAAGTCCTGGGAGTGTCCGCAAGGCGAAGTGCTTTTGCCTCCCGCGAGGTTCTAAATTTCACCAGGTTTCTAAGCCACTGCGCCGTTCCGCTGAAACGCAGCCCGCGGGAATAGTCGAGGGCGTTGGCCTCGCCGTCGAGATAGGTATTGTTCTTGCCGAACTTTGTGCGGACGAGGTCGAAACCCTCGGCGACCATGGGCATGCCCACAGACAGCAGCACGAATGCGTGAGCCATCTTGTAGCGGCGCAAATCCGCCTCCGACGGATTGGCGTACGCGCCGCTTATGCGGTCGAAGAAGCATTTGTCGTCATGGCTTTCTATGTAGTTTACAGTCTGGCTGGGCCAAGACGCAACCCCTCCGTAAGAACCGCAGGAAAAGTACCTGAACGCGTCGAAATTGCGAGCGTCGAACACAAACTCCCGGGCGAACTCCCTGAAGCCGTCGTTCCACGACGCAAAGCCCGTGTCCTTGAGCGTGCGCGCTATATGCCCCCTGAAGCTCCACGGCTCCGCTATGAGTATTGCCGAGGGCTTCACTTTTTTAATTTCCCTTTCTATGCGCCGCAGAACGCCCACTCCCAAAAGCTCGGCTAAGTCGAACCTGAAGCCGTCGATATCGTAGAGCTCCACCATGCTTTTGAGGCTATCTATTATCATCTTAAACCCCACGGGAGTGTCCGCCCTGAAATCGTTTCCGCAGCCGCTGAAGTTGACGAGCGCCCCCGAAGGGTCAGTCTCGAAGAAATAGCGTTTGTCGAGCCTGATGGGGCTGTTGGGTTCGCCCACATGGTTGTAAACCACGTCGAGTATGACGGCTATCCCCGCGTCGTGAAAAGCCCTTACCATGCGGGAGAAGTCCTCGTGCTGGGACATGGTCGCCGGGGAGTCCGAATACGCGCTTGCCGGCGCAAACCAGTTTACGGGCATGTATCCCCACTGATATTCCGACGCTGCCGAATATGAAAACTCCTGCACAGGCTGAAGCTCCACGCAGTTTACCCCGCATTCGCGCAGGTAGCAGGAGGAATCCGCCAGCCACTTTGTCAGCCCCGAAAAGCGGAGCCTCTCGTGGGGGTCGAGCCCGCGGCAGGGAGCCTTGCCCAGAACGTCGCGCAGATGCGCTTCCATTATGACAAGATCGTGCCAGCAAGGGGGCTCGAAACGCCGAGACGGCCTGGCAAGGCGGCTTGTATCCACAACAAAGCCGTCGCCGTTGGGGCTTTCCACGGCCAGCGCAAAAGGATCCGCCACCTTCGCCTCCCCGTCGAAAGCGGTGAAGGAGTCCATATTTTTGCCCGCAACATTGTAGTGGTACAGCGCCCCGTGCAGATTTTCGGGGAACTCGGCAACCCAGTCTGAAACAGAACTCTTGCGCATCTCAAAAGTATGCGCGGCCTCCGCTCGGCTCTTTCGTATAGTCACAAACGCCCTCGACGCCCTCGGCGCGAAGAGCCTGAATACCGTGCGCCCACCCTCTACGCAGGCGCCGAGCGGCTTGGCGGAATCCAGGCTCAGAAGCAGGCGCTCCATGTCCAGCGGAGCCGGGAAGATATGCAACCCCGGTATGGAAATCTCGTAATCGGACGTAAAGTCAAAGTCTCCCGCAAAGCGCGCCACCAGAATGTTGCGCCCCGTCTTATCCGGGGAGAAGCGCAAATTTGCGTTTCCCGATGAGTCGAAGTCTATATTAGGGCTCGAGCGGACGGGCTCGAGCCACCTGGAGCGCGTGGCGAACTTAAAGAGATATTTCTTTCTGCCGTCCTCAAAGAAACTCATGGGGACCTTCAGCGCCCAGCCAGAGAACTCCTCCGCCCCCTGTTTCGACAGCCTCCATTGGGCCTTGCCTACGGCGTCGCGCCAGCCGTTGAAGGAGCCGCACAGGTAGTAGTCCTCAGCCGCGGCCATAGAGCCGTTTGGGCAGTTTTGAGGATTTAGCACAAAATGCGCGTATCCGTTTTCTATGTAGTATCCCGTCGCGGAGGCGACGGTGCTAACCGGCGCATATCCTACATATTCCGCGTCCCTGGCCGCTTCCGCACCCCTCTTGAAGACAGACACCCTTTCGGGCAGCCGAGCCACATCGCGCGACAACACCAAAACCGCTTTGCGCGGCGACATCAGAAAACTTTTTAATATTTTCATACCTCTTTTTTCGGACGCCTCTTCCTTATCTGTTGAATCTGCTGCTTCTCTTTTGCGCTTTCGGGGCGTTGGGGCGCGCCGAACCTTTCGGAACTACCGCTCCCGCCGGCTCCATCTGCAGGCCGGAAATCTCAACCCTGCAATTCTCCGCGAAAAATTCCGCGCAATCCCTCACCGCGGGCACTCCCGCTCCGGAGATGGGGGTATCATCGTTTAAATATATGTCTGCAACTCCCTGCGAAAACAAAATCTCCACGGGAAAAGACCCGCCCTCGGAAAGCTTTGCAAACCCGACGCGCGCCCTCTCGGATACGGCGGTCTTGGTAATTTCACCGCTCTCCTTGTCTCTTGCTGCGGCATAATGCTCGGAAAGCCGCGCGGCAGAGTCTGCGGCGGATATTTTAAGCTCCATTCCTGTGTACGGGCCGCTGCGCGCCGCGCCCATCCTCACGCCGAAGACAGCGTTCTTTCCAAGCTTTTCAACTCTCACATTGAAGCGCGCCTTCAGAGAAAGAGGCGCGGGCTGCGCGAAGGCCCTGGCCTTTTTGGAAAGGCCGTCCAGTCTGAAAGAGCCGGACTTTCCCCCAACGGGTTTGCCCGAATCCGAGACTATCCCAAAGGGCTCAGCTATTCCGGACTCCGGCTGGAGGGCGCGCGGCGGAGACGCCTTCAAGACACCGTTTTCTGAAAGGGAAATATCCCTCGTTACAATGGCTGTCGCGGCGGACCCCCTGTATGCCACTCCCGCAAGAACCGCCTTCTGCGCGGAAATGCCGAGCCCGTCGGTGGCGGAAACTGCCACGCGCGGATACTTTAATCCGCCAACAATAATGTCCGCTACAGGGCGCCACTTGCCGAGGGGGTTGTCGGCGGCAAAAATGCGCCCGTCGCCGCCAACCATGCGCCAGAGGCCGCCTATGTTAAATACGTCCACCCAGCCGGGGAAATCGCCGTCCTTATCCTTCCATGTACGCTTGAGCTTCTTCCAGGACAGGGAGTCGGTCGAGGCCCATATGCCGCCGTCTGACATGAACAGATACAAAGTGCCGCCGTTTTCAAAAACGCAAAACGGCGCCTTTGAATTTCTTATTGCAGGCTTCGGCCTGCGAGAGAAAGACTCGCCGTCCGAGCTTTCGGAAATCCATATGTTCTCGCCCTTGAACTTAGACGCCGCATAGCTTGCGTCGGCCCCTCCGTCGGAATGGAATAATAAAGTTTTGCCGCCAAACTCCACCGCGTCGGGATACTCGTTTGAATTTTGGAACCTGTCCGTAATATCCGCCGCGCGGCCGAGGACATGGAAAATGCCAAGCTCGTCGGTCTTGGCGTGCTCTATGACGGCCCCGCCCAAACCCCATTTGTCCATGCCGCCTATCTTTTCGAGCACGTAAAACAAATGGCAGTCCGTCCCCAGATACAACGGAACGGGAAACGACGCGGCCGCGTCGGGCGAGGACGATTTCAGCAAATACGCGCTCTCCGGATTCAGCCCGACATAGTCCATCTTCAAAAGCTCGCACGCACGGGGGCTCTCGGACAGGTAGTAAATCTCGTCCTCCGAAAGCGCCCTGTCCCAAAAGGCCACTATGTCCAAATCTCCCTCGAAGAATTTTGCGCCCTCCTCAAAACGTTTTGATAGGCTGCCGCTGTAGGCGGCAGAATCGGCGGAGGCGCCTTCCGCCCCTGCGGCGGCCTCCTGCGCAGGCTCAAGCTTACGCTCCTTGGCGGCATAATACGAATGAGCGGGAAATACGAACGGCGCGCGCAGGTTTTGCATTGCCGCAAGGGGGTAATTTTCCGCAATCAGAACGCCGTCTATGTAAAGCCTCAGCCTTACGCCGTCGTATACAAAGGTAAGCTCATGCCACCAGGACAAATCCATGCCGCGCAAATTCGACGACACGCTTATCCTGCCCGCCGAAAAATCCTCGCGAGAAAGCAGCTTTTTTACCCGCGAATTCTTCAAGCATGATTTGTCCAGAAGTTTCTCTATAGAATCGGAATACCAGTTGAAGCATACCCCCTGGCCCGATTTTGGCGGCGTTATTATATCCCTGCGCTCTGGCGGCAAGCTCTCGTCCAGCGATGCCAGAAGCGGATAGCGCCAATGCCCCCATTTGGAGTGCATTCTAAGGTGCAGGGTAAAGGAGTCCAACCCCTCCGCCAGATTTTTCCCGGCAATCTCCCTGCCAAATATTATATACGACCCCTCCAAGAACGCGGCCACCTCCCCGTCTCCACCGCGCCTTGTGCTCTTTACGAACTCCAGGCCGCGCAAGACTCGCCCGACCTGTACATTCCCGCAAGTTTCGTAAGACGGCGCTTCGCGCGAGGAAAAACTCCATACGTACTTCGCGCTTTCAAGGGGTTTTGAGGACTCCTTCTCCTCAAGGCTCGGCAGGGTTCCGGAAAGAAAAAGATCCCCGTCCTGCGAGAAGGAATGGCTCTGGAGCAGCCCCGCTATAAGCGCAATAAAAAAAATACGGCGCCTGCAAACGGACCGCGCAGCGCAATAAACGCAAAACAGAGCCTTAAGAAAAATCATCTATTCCCTTCCGTCCCCACGGTTCTAAATTTTATCGTTCCGGCGGCCTTCCCCGAGTTTGCTCCCGCGGCGTTTGAGGGGGCTCTATTCCCCTCCGAGATCCTTATTGCGCGCTCTATATCCGGATCCATGCGCTGCGCGCCCGCCGGGGCGGCTCTATCCGAAGAGATTTTCCGAACGGGTTTTGCATTTTCCACAGGATCCGATATAACTATGGATTCCCGCCTTAAGGATGTTTCTCTGGGAGGGGTTTCTCCTTCAGGTTTCGCGGGGGGAGTTTCAGAATGTGCACTTCCCGATGGCTCGGCGGTTGCGGATACCTTCGTGTTTTCGTCGTCGGGGCTGTTTGCGCTATCGTCGAAGCGGAACACGAGCTCGCGCTTGCCCACATACCCGAGTTTCTCCCTTATCACACGCTCTTTGAAGTCCTTATCATGTAGGAGCCTGTAGTAGTATTCCTCCTTGTACTGGCGTTCTCTTGACAGGACGTCTATCTGCCTAACAAGCGCGCTTTCGGACTGCAGAAGCTGCTCGTTCTCCGCCCACGCCCCCACGAGAGCAAAGGCAAAATACGCCGTTGAAATACACAGCGACGCCGCAAGCACCAACACGGTCAATCTGTAGATTTTTTCCGAAAGCATCTTACAGTTTAGAGTTTTTAGACTTGGGCATGTCCTCTGTAAAGTTTTTTCGGGGAGGCTGCGGGAGATTGATGGGGAAAAACAGCGCGCATTCAGACCTCGTTAAAGGGAGCGCGCCACGCCGTCGGACGCCACCGGGCGGCATCTATAGGCGGCGCACATTCTTGCAAAACGCCGGTTAAAAGACCTAAAGACGCGGAAGATTCATATTTGTACGAGACGGAAACCAGGCCCCGGCAAATTTCATTGCGAAGCCCGCAATATTTTAGGCGCAAAAAACGCGATTTGCCCCTCCGCCGAGCCTGGATGCAAAAAACCTTTTTCGCACCGAGAAAAATCGTCCAAAAGTTTCAAAAAAACTTTGACCGCAAACGCATACGGCTTATTACTACTTTGGCAAACATGAATATCATAGACGGTAAGATTATCGATACGGGGCTTGAAAAGTACAAGTCGCACCCCTTGTTGGGGAAAAATCTTGGCGCGGCCGCGCTCGAGACCCTGTCGAAGAACACATCGGAACATTTCATATACGACCATTCCCTAAACAGGAAGATGAACCGCGGCACTCTGCTTGCAACGGCGCTTTGCATAAAGGACTTCATAGAGAGGAACTTTGCCGACCAGCCGCGCATAGGCATAGCGCTGCCATCGGGCATAGCAGGCCTTGCGGTGAACCTGGCCTGCCAGATGGCGGGGAAATCCAGCGTGAACGTAAATTTCACAATGGGTAGAGAAGCCGCCTCCCACTGCCTGGCGCACGCGGGGATAAAGTCCGTAATCAGCTCAAGGAAAGTTCGCGAGAGAGTGGAAAAGCGCACGCCGGACTACCCCTGGAGCGACAATTTCTACGACATAGCCGACATATTGAAATCCATAGGCAAAAAAGGCGTGGCCAAGAAGCTTCTTCTTGTTAAGCTATTGCCCTCCTGCGTGCTTAAGAAACTCTTTAGGATACCCGAGGACGGCGGCGACAGGGAGGCTTCCATAATATTTACGAGCGGCTCTGAAGGGCTGCCGAAAGCGGCCGTGCTCACGCATGCAAACCTGATGACAAACTGCATACAGATGCTTGCCACAAACATAGTCGGAGACGGCGGCATACTCCACGCGAACCTTCCCCTATTCCACTCCTTCGGGCAGAGCATACAGGTGTGGTTTACCTGCATTTTTGGAATACCGCAGGTTGCGGTGCAAAGCCCGCTCGAGGTGGCGCAAAATTTTGAGGCGATAAGAAAAGGGGGAAGCACGCTGATGATAAGCACGCCAACCTTCCTGCGCTCGTACTACAAGAAGGGAAACCCCGAAGACGTAAAGACTCTGCGAGAGGTAATCGCCGGCGCGGAGAAGACGCCCGACGGTTTTGCCGAGCTTTGGGAGAGCCGCTTTACGAACGTTAAATACCGCCCCGGCTACGGGCTTACGGAGGCGTCGCCTGTTGTGAGCGTAAACCTTGCCGACAACCTTCCCGACAACGGCTGGAGGGGGTACAAGACAGGCTCGAGAGGTGGGTCTGTGGGCCAGCTTTTCGGCGGCATGCAGGCTTGCACGATAAATCCCGATACGGGAGAGATGCTTCCAATAGGGGAGACGGGCCTTCTTTGTCTCAAGGGCGGAAACGTATTTGGGGGATACCTGCACATGCCGGAGCTCAACAAAGCGCGCTTCTCCAACGGCTGGCTCAACACGGGAGATCTGGCGAGTTTGGATTCGGACGGGTTCATCTACATAAAAGGCAGGCTCTCGAGGTTTTCCAAGATAGGAGGGGAGATGGTCCCCCATGCGTTTATGGAGGAGCGCATAGCCAAGCTGCTCGGCCAGGAGGAGGCGGAGGTTCCCACGGTTGCGATAGGCTCCCGCGACGACGACAACAAGGGCGAGAGCCTCGTTCTTGTCACCAGCCTGGACATAGATTTCTCCGCCTTGAGAAAAGCTCTCGCAGACGAGGGAATAGCCAATTTATGGATTCCTCGCACGGTAAAGAAGGTTGAAAAGATACCCGTGCTCGGCAACGGAAAGCTGGACCTTGCGACCATACAGCGCATAGCCAAGCAGTAGGGCGCGTTCTATCCGGACTTATAAGACCCGTGTTTTTGCGGGTCTTTTTTTATTCTGCGCCCTTTGCGCGGGCAGAGATTCAAGCCTTTGTGCGGAGCGCATAAAACGCGGCTTGCAAAAAAACAAGAGCCGCCCATGCGGGCGGCCCTCAAAAATTTGCCTGTCAAAAAAATGCCAAATATGCGGACTTCCTTAGGCGTAGCAGCGCACCTCCATAATAACGGCCCTCTTGTCTCCGTTGCTTTCGAGCGCGTTTATGCGAAGCGCCTTGAGCGTTTCGGGCTCGAAAGATGCGCGCACCTGGCGCTGATAGTTACCGCGTATCTGAGCGATGATCTTTTGCCCCCCGTCGGGAGAGATTCCAACTATGTCGAAATCCTTAAGTATGCGCGGCTGCGGGCCTATTATCATCTGCTTGCGGAAGGCGGCCTGGCCTGTTATGGCAAGAGTCTTGTTACCAGCGTCCAGAGTCACCTGCACATTGGAAATTTTAACGGGACTGTCCCCCCAAGACAACTCCAGCCAGGGCTTGTCGGCAATGGGGGCTATCCAGCTGTTGTCCACCGGCCGAGGATCCTTGAAGGAGGCATTGTTGCCCTTGGCCTCGAAAGACTGCCCGCTGATGACATTCTTGGGCCGGGTTCCTTCCGTGCTTGCCGACGCAGACACAAGAGCACTGCGGGCCAAATCGAGGGGGTCCTCATTCTTCACGCCTATTATGGTCTGGTCGTCCCTAAGCAGCGCCTGCTGGAGGCGCTTCATAAGCCCGGGCATATTGCGCACCTCAGAGGGGGTCTTTGAAGTCTCCACACATATTGCAGCCGCCGTGCCCGCCGCCTGCCCCATACCCGCGCAGGTGCTCATCACTCTCGTGCTGGAGAGCGCCACATGGCTTACGCCCGCGTTTCTGCCCGCCGCCATTAGGTTCTTTATCTTTTTTGAAATCAGGCATCCGAAGGGAATATTATAGTAATTTGTGGTGCGAATATTGCGGTTTGGTGGCTTGTCGTAATCGTTGAAGCCGCGCTCGACATGGTCGTCCAAAGTCCAGCCGCCGACGCAGACATTGTCAGGATACGAACGCCAGTCTCCGTCTATGCCGTGCTGCGTGAACACAAACTCGGGAACTATCCTAAAGGTCTCCCTCCTTCCGGGAAGCATGCCTATATTCTCTATGGCCCAGTTTGCAGATTCAGGGAAATCACCACTGTTTTTGACATAGTCCCATATGCCCAAAACTACCGCCAGAAGCTCAAAGCGCAGACGTTCGTTTTGCGTTATCGCATCTGTATCCCCGCCCAATTCTATCCACCAATAGCCGTACTCGAAAGAATCGAAATGTTTTGCGCCTATCCTTCGGAATTTGAGCATCTCCGGGGTTATCTTTCTTGCCCATTTGGGAGCCACAAACTTGTTGGGGGCATCGAGCTTCCTGGCTTGGAACATTATTGAGGAGCCCATGGAAGTGCCCGGAGTGCCGTAGTCGGCGGCGGACTCGTTGTAAGTGGAGACTGGCTCGCGCCCGCGGACAAGATCGTCTCCCGCCTCGTACGCCATGCGGGCGTCTCCCGTGGCGTCTATGAAAATTTTGGAGTCTATTTTATACAGCTGCCAGCTGGCATCGCAACGCACCCACGCGGTCTTTATTTTGTCGCCCGAAGTCTCCACCCTAAAAAGAGGAGCGTCGAGGATAAGAGTTATGTTCTTCTCGGAAATAACCTTGTCGTAAAGTATGTAATCCCAAACCTCCCAGGAATTCTGGGTGTTGTTCGCAGCGCACTCGAGCTTAAGCTCGTCCATTATGCCGCCTTCGCGGAATCCCGTAAGCGACGGGGCCACCCCGAGTGGGTGCATCTTAACTTCGCTGCTGGCGTTGCCACCCAGCCTCGACCTGTCCTGGCACAAGACAACCTTCATGCCGTGCCTGGCCGCGCTCAGCGCCGCGGCTATCCCCGAAAGGCCGCCTCCGGCCACAAAGACATCGCAGGACAAATCAACCTGCTTCAGGTTGGGCTCCACGGGCGCACCGGCTACGCCGGGTCTAAAGGCTTTATTGGCGGCCGCGCGCTTGGAAATTTCCAGCGCCTCCTGGCCGCGGGCAGCCGGAACTTTCGCAATGAGAGTGTAGCCCGCCGCCAGCGCGCCCATTCCGGACAGAAATCCTCTCCGGTTTAGAAGTTTCTTCTTCATACTGATTTTTCCTCCTGTATATTAAGAAATGTTATCCCCAATAACAAACTCCCTGTTTTTTCTTGCAAAAAAACACATAACTTTTGTTCCTTGAACGAGTTTTTTTTCACGGCAGGTTTTGTCAATTTATTTCCGCGCAAAAGAAAACATATAGTCAACCGGGGACAAAATTCTTCTTTAGACATGCAAACTTTGCCATTGGGAATGGCGGGAAAAATCCCAAGCATAGCGGCCCTCCCGCTGACGAAATGCTAACATAAATTTGCTTGAAAGACGCCGCGCCTGGCTCTTTGATATGTTAAAATTCCTAGATTTGCATCATGCCCACTGAAAAGAAAATACGTCCGCCATATTTCAACAGGGAGCTCAGCTGGCTCGCCTTCAACCGCAGAGTGCTCGACCTGGGGCAGGAAAAGCTCTTCCCGGTGCTTGAGAGAATGCGCTTTCTGGCCATAACAAGCTCGAATCTCGACGAGTTTTTCGAGATACGCGTAGCCGGGCTGATACAGCAGCTGGAATCCGGCGTTGGAGAGGTCGGTTTCGACGGTCTCGGGCCGCGCGAGCAGCTCAGAAGGATAAGGGCCATAACAAGCGCCATGGTCGCCGACCAGTACAAGATATGGGACGGGGAGATTATCCCCGCTCTCAAGCGCGAGAACATATTTATAAAGAGCCCCAAGAACTGCAATTCCACGGAGAGGGCGTGGCTAAAGACGTATTTTGAGGAGAACATATACCCTGCTCTTACGCCGCTTGCGGTGGATCCGGCGCACCCGTTCCCGCACTTGAGGAACAAGGGGCTGTATGTGCTTCTTATTCTTGCGCGCCCGGGAGAGAGGGTGCGCGGCGCGCCGGACATTGCGATAGTTCCCGTCCCGCCCATATTAAGGAGAATAATAAGGCTCCAGTCTGGCAAGCAGGACGAGTACAGGATAGTTTTCCTAAGCGACACCATCAAATATTTTGCAGAATCCCTATTCCCGGGCTACAAGGTCAAGAACTCCGCGGTATTCAGGATAACGAGGAATTCGGATTTGTACTTCGACGAGGAGGAGACGCAAAATCTGCTTCTGACGATAGAAAACGAGCTGCACAAGCGCAAGAAGGGGGCCGCCGTCAGGCTCGAGATAGAGGACTGCGTAAGCGCCGCGGCGCTCCAGAGCCTGATAGAGTCCATAGATTTGCCGGCCGAGTACACCTACAAGATTTCCTCCTTCCCGATAAATCTGGCGCGGCTAAACGATCTGTACGAGCTTGTCGACAGGCCGGATTTAAAGTTTGCGCCCTTCAAGCCTTTCGTGCCCCAGCCATTCCGTTCGGGAGACGACATATTCTCCGTCATACGCAACAAAGACAGGCTTTTGCAGCACCCCTACGAAAGCTTCTCCCCCGTGGAGCAGTTCATAGCCTCCGCCGCGTCGGACGAGAACGTCCTTGCCATAAAGCTTACGCTCTACCGCACAAGCTCCGGCTCCCCCATATTAAAGTCCCTCAAGGACGCCGCCGAAAACGGCAAGCAGGTGACGGTTCTTGTGGAGCTGAAAGCCCGTTTCGACGAGGAGAACAACATACAATGGGCCAGGGAGCTTGAGGAGAAGGGAGTACATGTCGTCTACGGCATAGTCGGGTTTAAGACCCACTGCAAGACATGCCTTATAATACGCTCCGAGCACGGCAAATTGAGGCGCTACGCGCATCTTGGCACGGGAAACTACAATTCAAAGACGGCAAAGATATACACGGACCTTTCCCTCTTTACCGCCGACGACAAAATCTGCTCCGAGATAGCCGACCTCTTTAACACGCTCACCGGGCGCGCCGCCGAGCCGCGTTTTTCAAAGCTGATGGTCGCGCCCTTCTGCTTCCATTCAAAGTTCGTCTCGAAGATAGAGCGCGAGATACGCAACGCAAAGGCGGGAAAGAAGGCACGCATCATAGCCAAGACAAACTCCCTGCTTGAGCAGTCCGTCATAGACAAGCTCTACGAGGCCTCGCAGGCGGGGGTTAAGATAGAGCTTATCGTGCGCGGAATTTGCGCCCTCGTGCCCGGGGTGAAGGGCCTTAGCGAGAATATATCCGTGCGCAGCATAGTCGGAATGTTCCTCGAGCACAGCCGCATATACTATTTTGAAAACGACGGCTCCCCCGAGATATACGCCGGCAGCGGAGATTTAATGCCGCGCAACATGTTCAGGCGCATAGAGTGCGTATATCCCGTGGAGGATCCCGACCTAAAGAAGCGGATTATAGACGACATTCTTCCCGCATTCCTCAAGGACAATCTATTTGCAAGCCTGCTTCATTCAAACGGGGCATACTACAGAAGCTCCGAGATGAAGTCCTCTCAGGAGCCCTTCAGCGCCCAGCAGCACTTTTTGGACGAGGCAAACGCCATGTCTGCGAGCAACGTTTTAATGATATCCGCAGACTCCGCCCCCACGGAGGACGCGGAGACAAAAGCTCCAGACGCCGGGGGCGAATCCGCGGACTTATCGTAGTTTCCCCAAGCATACTTGCAATGCGGGTGGTGCGGGCACTGCGGCGGTTTCTCCGCAATGCCCATGCGGGGAAGGCGGCCGCCCTATTGCCGCCTTTATGGCGTATGCGCTTAAAATTATTTACCGCGGTATAAAACAAGGCGCGGCCGGCTCCATGCGCCACAGGCCAGCGCGGGAGGAAACACCGCGCGCTCCGCAAAGCGCGCCTTTTGCTCCATCAGAAAAAGTTCCCCGAATCGGCTACGGGGCAAAAATGTAAATCTACCCCGCATATCCGCGTCCAAGGAAGAGAAGATATTTTTTCTTTGCGGCTTTAGAAAATTCCGTTTCTTAAAATGCCATAAGGTTTTTCTTTTTGGGCGCATTCCGCATGCTAAAACGCCGCCGCCGAAAAAAATTAAGCAGGGGAAAATCCTCCCCCCCCAAAAAAAAACCGCGCGGAGGCAAAAGCCACCGCGCGGCGCAGGAATAAAAGAAGCGTAGTTTATTAGACCAGCTTGTACTTGCCCGGAACCGGAACCCCCGTTATGGGAGTCTTGGGCGCCTTGAGATCCTTGGGCATAAGGCTCTCCTTGGACTTGGACATCACCCAGTCGTACTTGAAACGCTTGCCCGAGAAGGCGCTCATTCTTCCGGCTATGCCGAAGGTGTTGGAGACTATCAGATTGTGCAGGTCGTTGACCTTCTTGCCGTTCTTGACGCAGTCTATAAGATGGACGTGCTCCTGGGTGTACGGCCCTATCCCGGCGGGCTTGCACTGCCAGACAAGCTTGCCCTTGGAGTCAAACTGCTTGGCGTCTCCCATGAATTCTATCACGCCCTTCTCGCCCACAAAGCGCTCTCCGACAAGACCCGTAGTGCCGGGCTCCTGGCGGCAATAGCTTATGATATGCAGGCCGTCGCCCATGTCGAAATCCACGTCGAAATGGCTGAAGCGGTCGCCGTACTGCGGCACGGGCAAATCCAAAGCGCGGCCGCCCATGCCGTTGACCTCCACGGGGAGGCGGTCGTAGCCGAGGCCCCAGGCTATCACGTCTATGTTGTGCACATGCTGCTCGACGATATGGTCTCCGCTCGTCCAGATGAAGGCAGTCCAGTCCCTAATCTGATACATCGTATCATCCGGAACGAGATCCTTCGTGTGGACGCTCTTGGCCAGAATCTTCGTCTGCCCGTCGCCGACATAGCCGCCCTGGTTCCAATAGCAGTAGGCCGCAAGTATCTTGCCTATCTCGCCGTTCTGGACGCGGGCTATGCCCTCGAGATAATGGTTGGCATAATGCCTCTGCGTTCCGCAAACTATGCAAAGCCCCTT
>CALXLX010000028.1 GCA_944389315.1 uncultured Opitutales bacterium | reverse complement strand
AATTCACGGGATATGGTAGATTGCGATACTCCTATCGCATTTGCTATCTCCGATTGCGTTTTTTTAGCTTTACACATGTTCTCTATTACTCTTCTATCGTCGTATGTTAGACGGCGGTATTTCGGTTCTGTCATAGTGCTTTTCTTGGTCGAAAAACATCTACTCTACATTCCTTAAGCCGCTTGTCTAACTCCTTTAGCTTTTATGCACTGGAGGTTTTAATTCGCGATACTTTTCCCTCCTCGGAGCATGGCGAGAATACGGCAGGAGGCAAGCCGTCTAAGAAATCGAGCGGACGCGGAGTTTGGCATGCGTTGCCCTTTATAAACGCAGTCGCAATTTTAGAATTCATATTCCCCGCAGCGGATAAGGCGTATTCCTGCCTGTATCCCCAGGAATATTTCCCCTTCATTGGAATCAGACGCCTTTCTATAAACTCCATCAAAATGCGCACTTCCTTTAAAGAAAATTTCGCAGGCAAAATTTCTTCGGTGCGGCAATTTCCCGCACCCTTGCCCATGCCGCCAACGGAGGAATCTATAATATCAACCCCACAACAAGCCGCGGCTATGGAATTTGCAAAAGCCAACTGCATATTGTCATGGAAATGCGCCCCCGCCAAACGCCCGGAAGAATGGGCCGCGGCTGCATATCTTTCCGCGAGGGAAGATGCCCTTTGGGGCAATAGGGCTCCGAAGGAATCCATAAGATAAACTATGTCGGCCGCCGAGGAGCAAATCTCCCCGAGAGCGCAATCTATCTGCGAGTCGGAAAGCGTGGATACAGCCATAAGGCACGCCGCCGTTTCGTATCCTTTTTCCTTGGCCTCGGCAAGAATGTCCTTCATCTCGCAGAGGTTGTCGTAATATGCGCAAACGCGTAAAATATCCACAACACTTTCAGACTTGGGAACAATTAGGCCGGACATGCCGGAAGTAAGAACATCTATCATCGCGGCAAATTTAAGGCGCCCTTTCAGCTTTGAAAAATGCACCCTTAGATATTCCTCCCTGCAGAACCTCAGCGGGCCGAATTTCGCGGGAGAAAATTTCCCCTCTGCGCTCTTAAACCCAACTTCAACTATGTCCGCTCCGCATGCGGACAGAGCGCCAATAAGAGACTCTGGGAAGGCCTCCGGGAACATACTGTCGCAACAGAGCCCGCCGTCGCGCAGGGAACAGTCCAAGATTCTCACCCCGCGCAGATTTTCAGCAAGATACTTCACGGCATAACACACTTGAAAAGAAAAACCTACGAAGTTTGGCGCATATGCTCGAGGCAGGTCTTTCTGTCTATCTTTCCCTCGGCCAGGTCGCAAAGCGCGGTCATTATGGGCAGTTTTAGGGAGTAGTCCTTCTCGAACATGCGGCAGATTCTTATTGTCTCTATGCCTGCGCACACTCTGCCGTTTAACATCGCAAGAGCCTCGCCGAGCGGCTTGCCCAACCCCAGCTGTTCTCCGGTGCGGCGGTTGCGGGAGTCGGGGCTCATGCACGTCGTCAAAACGTCGCCCAAAAGCGCAGATTCTTTTATGAAAGAGTCGCTCCATGCCCCAAGCGCGGCGGCGGCCCTGTATATCTCCTGGAAGCCGCGCGCCATCACTATGGCCTTCGTGTTTGCGCCAAGCTTCATGCCGTCGCAAAAACCGGCTGCGAGAGCCACTATATTTTTAAGAGCTCCCCCGACCTCTATGCCGACAACGTCGGTACTCGATCGAACCTTGAAAGTGTCCGTTGTAAACAAATCCGCCGCCTCCTTTGCCGCATCCGGATTGTCAAGCGCTATAACCGCCTCAGCATAGTGGCCAAGAGCCACCTCAAAGGCTATATTAGGCCCCATTATGGACCCGAACGCCCCACCCTTTACAAGCTCTTGCCTCAATATCTGCGAAGGCCTGCGCCACGTATTAGTCTCTATGCCCTTGCCAGCGTTTAGCATGATTGCCCCTTCTTTTATATAGGGGGCAAAATCCTTGGCGGTTGATCCGAGAAAATGTATAGGGACAACCCACAACACGAGATCGGCGTCCTCAACTGTGGATTTCGCGTCGTGCGAGAAGGAAACATTGAGCGGAATCTTGACTTCCGGCAGGAACATTTCGTTTACGCGTCGTTTTGCGACGGAATCTACGACCTCGCTTTCGCGGGCCCACACGCATACGTTCGGCGATTTTTTTGAAAGGATAACCGCCAGGGACGTTCCCCACGCTCCGGCGCCGACTACTGCTACTTTTGAGAATTTATTCATTTTGAAATCTGAGATGAATCTGCCTGGTTTTCACCCTCGAAAGGCTCCTTTTGGATAAAAGCCCCCCATGCGAGCACCCCCGCGACCAAGACCGTATAGATGATTGCTATCACTATCCTTGAGGGTCTCGCCCCGTCTTTAATTATTTTTTTGCCGAAAAACTGCATTAGTTTAGTCTGCTCTTATTTTTGACAAAATCCAGTCTGAAATTGCGGTAGAGACAGTTTTTGGCAAAAATCCCGCCAATCTGGCCGATACGGAATTTAGGATTCCCACGACTTTAAGGCTCTTGCCGGAGGCGAGCGCCTTGAGAGCCGCGCGCGCTACCTGGCCCGGATTGTGCCCGAATGAATTTGGAAGCGGCCTTTTCTCAAAACCAGCAGCCTTGAAGAAGTTTGTTGACGTCGGGCCTGGGCAAAGGCAAAGAACGCGAACTCCGTTATAAGAAAGCTCGCGCCCCAGCGCCAGAGAAAAGCTCATAACATAGGCCTTTGTTGCGGCATAGACATTCAGGCGCGGACAGGGCTGCCACGCCGCAGTGCTGCAAACATTGACAACCGCCCCGCCCCTGTTCTTTAGTTCGGGGAGGAACAACCCCGTCAGGTGCGTCAGCGCCCGAATGTTTAAGTCTATCATAGACAGGTTGTGCTCAAGCCCCGGAGACGGGAAGAATCCATAGCCTCCGAATCCGGAATTGTTGACGAGCAAAAGCTTGCCTTTTATGCCGGCGAGCCTTTCTGCTATGGCGGCGTATGCGCGGCGCAATTCCTCTGCATCGGTAAGATCGCAAGGCATATGCGTAAGATTTGCATATCCGGCAAAGCTTGAGTCGGCATGGCGCGAAAGATTGAATACGGCAAGTTTAGGATTGAGCCTCGATAGCTCCTCAAGAAACGCAAGTCCTATGCCGGACGACGCCCCGCTGATTACAACCGCTCCATATGGCTTAAAATAATCCGGCAGCACCCCGCCGGAAGTTCCCAACAGTTTCATTCCTAAAAATAAAGCTTCACTCCTTTAATTTTTCAAGGAGTAAAACAACGCCGTTCCGAAAGCATTTTGCTCTCCGCCTTTAGGCAGCTTAAAAATATTGAAAAAAAATATTCCGAAGGAACTTTATAGTGTTGACGAGTGTCGATAAAAAAAAGAAGATTAACTTATCGGGGGTGAACATTGAGCCCTTGAAAAAGGCAGCCCCCGTAAACAAAAACAAAATAAGGAACAAGCATGAACGAAAAAGAGATCATCGTATCGGGGAACAATCTTGAATTGACCGACGCCCTCAAGTCGGAAGCAACATCAAAATTGAGCAAGCTGTTCACCCTTGACGAGAGGATAATCAGACTTCGCGTCGATCTCCAGTACGATGCCAACAAGCACAAAGACAACGAGTTTATAGCCAGAGGACACATTGAAATTCAGGGGCCGGATATGGTTGTCAGCGTAGCAAGCGACAACATGTACAAGTCCCTCGATCTGCTTTTGAACAAGCTCATCAGAAAGATACGCCGCAGGCATAGGCTCGAGAAAGTGAAGCGCAACAAGGTTCATTCGGTTGAGATAGCCGCAGCGCTCCCAAAAGCATAGGTGCTTGAAAATCTCTTACAAAAAACGGCCGCAGACAGCGGCCGTTTTTTTGTGTGGCGGGAAGCTTTCGGACAAGCGAAAGTACAGATAAAACAATATTTTTAACAAGCATTCATAAAATCGCCAAATTCAAACTGAACTGTCGTTGTAAGAATATTCTTTATTTCCGCAGCGTACATACGGCATAGGACTTACGCATATTAAAAATGCGGATCTCGATTTCTCAGCAAAGACATTTTTACGCCGAAAGAAAATTTCAAGATTAGATTTTTTAGCGCAAATACATAAAAAAATGGAAAAACAAAGAAAATATCATGCAATTTCTTCATTTTTCGTCTACTTTTCGCATTTCATGAAAGTTTCACACGAATATGCATTTTTTACACATTGCATATATCTTATAAATATTAAGTAATATTATTTTGCATACCCTGCCTGTGCGGCTGCAGCACAATAATAGAAACCGCACACGGCAATACGTGGCAATTAAAAAGGATATTGGTACTTGCAAATTTTCAGACAAGTCTCCGAAATTTTGCGACTTACAAATAAATAAGAGCAAAAGTCAAAAGTTGAAAAAAATATGAGAATAAAACAAAAAAACCGTTCTTCAACTAACAAAAAGCTGAAGAAACGGTTTATTATTTATCTCAATAGGCGGAGAAGCGCTATTTTTTCCATTTGTCGTCCGCTTTCGGAATGGGCAGGCCTATTAAGATGCAACATGCCTTGGCAGAACGGAACGCCAAAGATTCCACAAATTCTTCGGAATATTTTTTCTCCCCGCTTTGCGCAAGAATAAGCGGCTGGGCGCATATAGTATACAATATCATCGACCAGAACTGCCTACTCCACCAGAACAAGTCCATATCGCTTATGTTCTTGTTTATGGTGCGCAATATCTTATATATGCGTTTTGACATCATTTCATCGCCGAGTTTATGCACCATTTTATTAGGCAACTGGCCGCCGTCATTGAGCATGCAGATAATTAAACCGTTAAGGTTTGCCACCTTGCCCCTCGGCCCATGGCACGCGGTGTAAATACCTCTCAATGTGGCATATATAGTATTTGAGACAACTTGCGGCTCAGGGTTGTCCCCCAACCCGTTAAAGGCATCGAACAGATGCTCAAACTGACCGTTTTCGATAATATGGTATCGCAGAGTCTCCTGAAAGAGATTCTCCTTACTGCCAAAGTGGTATATCAGGGCGCTGGGTTGCACCTTAGCTTCGTCAGCTATGTCCCTTACCGTAGTACCGTTGTAACCATATCGCGCAAAGACCTTTCCGGAAGCTTCTAGCAATTCTATCCGCTTGCGCCGTCCTTGTCTATTGGCGACTCTTATTATTTTTTTCTTTTTCTCAGGCATAATACATATTCTGGTTCAAATAAAATGGGCGTAAGAAATTTCCTCTTCGTAAAAAAGAACAAATATATAAAAAACAAATCGCCCGAATAACGGGCGATTTGAGCGAGAGGAAAAAGCTCTCCTCTAAAATGATACAATCCCTGGAAAGTACGTAGCATAATTTCCCGCACTCCTAAGAAAAAGTATCTGTTCTGATGAAGCATTTTCTCGTCCATTGAAATCCGCGGATACTCTCCGCAGTCTATATAAATTTTTTCGCCATAATACTATACGAAAACCTCTCGCATAAATATATAGCCCTTTCAATAAATAGAAGCAGCTTTACGAGAAGATGTCGAATCTTTTTTTTCTCTTTTTGCAACTTTCTTATGCGGCAAAATTTTTGGCATTTTTAGGACATTACTATAGAGAATAAAGTATTCATCCGTATATTTGCCCTATATATATTATATAATGCATATAAACACGATAGTGAAAAAAATTAAGGACGCAAAAACAACGTAGAATTGCGTCCTTACAAATATCTTACAGCCGGGGAAAGATATATGGCTTATTTTATATCGTAGCCGAATTTATAGAATATCTTGCCTTCTTTGTCTGTCTCGAGCAAAACAAGCTCCTCCGCCCCGCGCGAACATCTTACAGTGGCGAAGCCTTTAACAGAAGAAACATCGACAGGCTTTATATACATACTAAGCGGAACGGAATCTACTATTTCCTCTGTTTTCAAAAAACCGTCTTTCGGATTTTTGGATATTTTCGCCTTAGCAGTCTGCGGCTGAAGGCCTGCCGCAACTCTGAGACCCGCCGCAGGTTTCTTGCGTGAATAGCCAAATCTTGACTCAACAGAACATTCGCGGGTGTCCATCTGCAATGTTATGGTCTTAAGCTCCGTGATTTTTCCCGCCCCCGGCACCGAATAAGTGTATGTGAGCCTCAAGGCCGCCCTCTGAGGCGTGTTCCACAGCACCTCCGCGCGCTCGTAAACGCCGGCTTTCAGGAGTTTCCCGTCCAGCCATATGCCGGTTCCGCCGCAGCCCACTCCGTCGGCTACCTTAAAATTGTCGTAGGTCTCGGCATTTTTCTTGTGATAATTGAAATTCTCGTCGAAGGATCTCTGGTATACGCTCTTAAGCGTGGGCTTTTCCACAAGCTTAAACCACACGTCCACTCCGCTGTTTTCGCCACCCTTTGAATTTCTCAAAGCAGGCCCGTAAACCCTGAAGGCGGCAAGATTGTTCTCCCAGGCGGCGTCGTCCATGCGGCGCGGCTGAAGCAGGGCTATGGCCTGCGGAACGTCGGAATCCCTGATAGTCTCGGCGGCCTTCACAAGCTCGACGTCGCTTTTTGGAGACTCAAGCCCGAACGCTTTTGCCAGCTCGCAAGAGAAAAGCAGATACGCCCCTACCCCGTACGGATTAGAGGTATCAGGCCCAAACTTTCCCGGAGCCTGCCCCACAGGTTGTATAAATGTCACCTTGCCGTCTTTTGTGACGCACTTTTCCGTGACGCGCTCCCAGGTTTTCACAAGATGCGGCAGATAGGTCTTGGCGTCCAAAATTCCGGCGTTTACGCCCCAAGTAAGGCCGTAGGCTATAAAGCATGTAGCGCTAGTCTCTCCGCCGGCCAACTCCGCCTTGTCGACAATATTCACACCCCACATGCCGTCCTCCAAAGACGAGGCAAGCAGCTTGCCGGACATCTTTTTGAAAAGATCGACATAGAACTCCCGCCTGGCGTCGTCCGCGGCGAAAGCGGATATCATGCTCGGGAAGGAGGCCATAACCCAGCCTTCGCCCCTGCCCCAGAAAATCTTATTCCCGTTTTTATTGAGTTTGCCTATGTACGAGCCGTCCCTGTAAAACAGGCTGTCGTCGGGGCTGAAAAGCTCCTTATGGCAAAGCCTGTACTGGGCGTCGGCAAAATCGAGATATTTCTTGTCGCCAGTAATAAGGCTTGCCTGCGCAAGTACCCCGGGCGACATGTAAAGAGCGTCGCACCAATTATATAGATATTCCGGACTACCTCCGAAGCGCGCAAAAGGCTTCTTACCGCCCCACGTCTTGGAATCGGCGATGACTTTGTCGAAGGTCTTTAAAGTCGGCGAGAGCCTGTATTTCTTGGATTTGTCCGCTTCGTAAGTGGCCAGCCACGCGCGGCAGACGGCGTGGTCGTCGGCATGATATGCGCGCACACCGGGCTGCCAGCCGGCCATGTCGCCGAAGCGCAGTACCTCGGCCCAAAATTCCGGATTCCCCGACGCGCGCGAGACGGCGATCAACCCGTCGTAAAACGGCGCTATCTCCCAGTTGCGTATGTCCAAAGAGGTATTCGTGGGATTTGCTATATGCCACTTTGCCGATTTCTGCGCCTGGGCGACTATCTTCGATGCCATTTCTGCGTCTCCTGCGGGCTTTCCCGCATCCGAAGAACTATTATTCGACGGAGACGAACACGCGCAAAACGCAAATATTGAAGATATACATGTAAGTGTGTATATTTTATTTAGATAGCTCATCGCTGTTCTCCATATTGAGGTTTCCTGTGAAAAAATTCATCATCTGGCAAGCCAGCCGCCGTCTACTACCAGCACATGGCCGTTGACGTAGTCGGAGGCGGAACTTGAAAGGAACACCGCCGCGCCCATGAGGTCGCCGGGAGTGCCCCACCTACCGGCGGGAATGCGCTCGAGTATCTGCCTCGAGCGGACTTCGTCCGCCCGTAGGGCTGTGGTATTGTCCGTTGCTATGTATCCCGGAGCTATCGCGTTTACGTTCACACCCCGCCCCGCCCATTCGTTGGCCAGCGCCTTTGCAAGCTGCCCTACTGCGCCCTTGCTCGCCGCGTACGAGGGCACGTTTATCCCCCCCTGAAAAGTGAGCAAAGACGCTGTAAAAATTATCTTGCCGCTTCCGCGCTCAAGCATTTTTGCACCTATCCCGCGAGAGAGCATGTACTGGGAGTTCAAATTCACGTTTATAACCTCGAACCAAAACTCGTCTGAATGCTCCGCCGCAGGGGCGCGCCTTATGGTGCCGGCGTTATTGAAGAGTATGTCCGGAGTACCAAAATCCTCCAGAATGCGCTCAGACAGGAGTTTGGCGCCTTCGGGATCGGAAAAGTCACACTTGAGGGCGTGGAAGCACCTGCCTATGGCGCGCACGCATTCTCCTATTTTCCCGCCGTCGGAGGGCATGGAGGCGGAAACTCCTATTATGTCGGCCCCAGCCTGGGCGAGAGCCTCCGCCACCCCGAAACCTATTCCCCTGCTGCACCCCGTAACTACGGCCATCTTGCCGGCAAGAGAGAATTTCTCAAGTATATTCATATTATTTCAGATCCTCCATCGGGACTTCGTCCATATCGTCGAAACGCTGGTTCTCGCCGCCCATGCCCCAACAGAAGGTGTACGCATGCGTGCCGCAGCCTGAATGAACAGACCATGAAGGCGAAACCACCACCTGCCTGTCGCGAACCACAATATGCCGCGTCTCCTCGGGGGAGCCCATTATATGGAACACGCAGTCCTTCGGGCCCATTCCGAAATACATGTAAATCTCAGAGCGCCGCTCGTGAGTGTGCGCGGGCATGGTGTTCCATACGCTTCCGTCAGCGAGTTTCGTATAGCCCATGACAAGCTGGCAGCTATGTATCCTCGCCTCGCATATAGCCTGGTTTATCGTGCGCTCATTGGCAAGCGACTTGCTCCCCAAATTTATCATGTTCGCGCTTCCCAGGGCCGACTTCTCCGTCGGGAAGTCCTTGTGAGCCGGATAAGAGAGCAGGTAAAACTGCGCGCAGTTTCGCGCGTCGTCAGAGGCAAACTCCACCTTGCGGGTACCCCTGCCGACGTAGAGAAGCTCGCCCGCGGCGAGTTTGTATTCCACGCCGTCGGCGAACACCGAGCCAGCCCCGCCGATGTTCAGGACCCCGAGCTCCCTTCTCTGGCAGAAGAACTCGCTCTTAAGCTCTTCCGCAGACGGAAGCGCAAGCGGCTCGGAAAGCGGACATGCGGACCCCACCACCGCCCTGTCGCAATCCGTATAATACAAATCGACGACACCCTCCTTAAAAAGGTCGTCTATTAAAAATGCGTCCCGCAGCTGCTGCGTGGACATTTTCTCCGCCGCGAGGCGGCACGGAATATAGCGTTTTTTCATATCGTAGAAAATTTCAGCGCGCGTTGCGCGCGGCTGATGGACGGATATTTGACATTGACCAAAAGCGCGTAAAGCGTTTTTTTCAAAATTTGAACATTATGTCCGCATTTGAACACAGCCGCACGGATATTCTTTTAAACAATCATAGGAAAGCCAATATTGGACCGCAGATGAACCGCTATATAATACCGAATCTGAAGAACGCCTGCCGGATACTGAAGTACATGGGGTCTACTTCCCGCAGCTTTACATGCCTGGAGATATCCAACGCGCTGAAGCTTCCGAGGACTTCGGTCATAAGGATTATGGAGACTCTCTCAGACGAGGGCTTCCTCGCGAAATCCGACGGGGCCTTCGCGCTCGGAAGCGCGCTTGCGTCTCTGGGAGACTGCACCATCGCGCGGACCAACCTCCTTAAACTTGCGGACTCCTACCTTAAGAAACTGACGGACGAGACGGGTGAAACTTCGCATCTTGGCGTTCCTTCCGGAGCCAAGGTGCTCATAGCAAAGGTATGCGAAAGCCCCCTGCCCCTGCATGCCGCCTCGCGCGCGGGGGCTTTAGTGGACATGCACTGCTCGGGGACAGGCAAAGTGCTTCTTGCGGACATTTTCCATAAAGACCCGTCATTCCTAAAAAAGATACGCCTCGACAAGCGCACCTCAAATACGATATGCGCTTCCTCCGCGCTCGAGAAGGAGCTTGCCCTGATAAAGAAGCGCGGATACGCGATAGACAACCAGGAGTACCATGTCGGGGTGCGCTGTCTGGCAGTGCCTCTTAGGGACGCATCGGGGGCGACGGTTGCCTCTGTCGGGATAACCGCTCCCGCGCTGAGATTTTCGCCCTCAAAGGACAAAAAAATGTTTGAAACCGTACGAAGAATAACCGCCGAATTCGAGGAACGCCTCGGCATGAAAAAACACGCTTAGAAAATGCTCGAAAAAACACACAACAACCTTTCGTTCTTTGCGCTCGGCCTGCTCTGCGGGTCCTTGGTTGCATCTATCGTCTTTGCGGCGGTATGCGCGAGCGGCAATGCCTCAAGCCCGGGAGAAAGCTCCCCAAAACGGGTCCTGAAACTCGCCCACGGCCTTGAGTCCACCCACCCTGTGCACCTCGGAATGATTCACATGAAGGAAATTGCCGAAAAGCTCAGCGGCGGGACGCTTTCCATAGACATATACAGTGGAGGCGCGCTGGGGTCTGAGATAAAGTGCACGGAGCAGGTAAGAAACGGCTCTTTGGACATGGCTAAAAACTCGTCGTCCCCATTGAGCGTGCACGTCCCGGAGCTCGGGGCCCTGGCAATGCCCTATCTTTTCAGGGATTCGGAACATTACTGGAAGGTGTTAGATTCGCAAATAGGCAAAAACCTGCTCAAGGCCATGGAGAAAAAAGGGTTTGTCGGGCTGTGCTTTTACGACGCCGGGGCGAGGAGCTTCTACACTGTAAAAAAGCCCGTAGAAAAACCCGGGGACCTGGTCGGGCTGAAGATAAGGGTTATGAACTCGCGTTCGGACATAGCGCTAATGAAGGCTTTCGGGGCGGCGCCTACGGTGATATCCGCGGGAGAGACATACACGTCTTTGGCGCAGGGGGTTGTTGACGGCGCGGAAAACAACATACCCACGTACCTGGCAGGGGCCCACTTCGAGGTAGCAAAATTCTTCACGCTCGACGAGCACACAAGAATTCCCGACGTGCTTTTTATAAGCGCCCAGACATGGCGCTCTCTGAGCGAAAAGGAGCGTGAGATACTGCAGCGCGCGGCGGAGGAATCCTCAAAATACCAAAGGAGGCTCTGGAACGAAAAAACTATGGAGGCGAAGGCCGAGCTCGAACGCAAGGGAGTTAAATTTATAACCCCCAAGGAGAGCTTTGAATCCGCGGCAAGTTCGGTTTACGAAGACAGCAAAGACCCCGCAATAAATGCGATAATTTCAAAGATAAAGGCGGTAAAATGAAAGGCTTTCCCCTGCTTAAGCGCGTGTTAAAGGCGCTCTCCGGGCGCCTGTCTAAACTGCTCGGCATTTTCTGCGCGGGGCTACTGTCTTTACTGGTGTTGGACGTTCTATGGGGGGTCTTTACCCGCTACATATTTGGCAGCCAGGCCGATTTTACCGAGGAGTGCGCGAGAATGCTCCTAATATGGCTGACATTCTTCGGAGGGGCATACGCGCTCAGTAAAAACGAACACATAGGCCTGGATTTCCTCGCGATGAAACTTTCTCCGCAGCCCCGAAGAATAGCCCATTGCGTGGCTGCGGCGCTAACTTTGATATTCGCAGTTGCGGTGATGTTCGCTGGCGGAATCATGTTTGTCATCACGGCGAAACATTCCGACACTTCCCTGGTGTGTCTACCGTCCGTAAAATTGTGGTGGATATACATGTGCCTGCCCGCAAGCGGCATTTTATCCGCGATTTTTGCGCTCAACACATTTGCGGAAACGCTGTTTCCGGACAATGCCTATGCGGGAGGGAAAAATTCATGAATGCGCTTGCAGTCCTTGCGGTGTTCTTCTCCGCGGCGCTTCTGCTTTCCGCGCCCATAGCGGTGGTCATAGGGCTTTCGGCGTTTGTGGCAGTGTATGCGGCGGGCTTTGAGCCTATGGAAATCTGCGCGACGTCAATGCTGCAGGGAGTGGACAGTTTTGCGCTGCTGGCCATTCCGTTCTTCATACTCTCGGGAATGATAATGGGCAAAGGCTCTATGGCAAAACGCCTGATGGATTTCGCCTCAGCATTGGTTAGGTTTCTTCCGGGGGGGCTCGCCTATGTAAACACAATAACCTGCATGCTCTTCGGGGCCATATCGGGAAGCGCGGTGGCGGCGGTGAGCTCCATAGGTTCCTTCATGATACCGCAGATGCAGAAGAAGTGCTGCGACAGGGAGACGGCGGTCGCCATAACGGTGTGTTCGTCGACGACGGGCATGCTGATTCCGCCGAGCAATATAATGATAGTCTATTCCGTTGCGGTCGGGGGGTTGTCCATAGGGGCGCTGTTTATAGCTGGCATAATACCGGGGATATTGCTCGGGATATGCATAATGGCGGCAAGCTACATAGTCATAAGAAAGAACCGCGCTCCCCGCGAGGGAACATTGGACATGCGCCTTGTCTGGGATACTTTCAAGAGGGCGTTTCTGAGCCTGATGCTGGTGGTCGTAGTCCTCGGCGGCATACTCTGCGGCATATTTACCGCAACGGAGTCCGCGGTGATATCGGTGGCCTATGCGGCCATACTCGAGGGCGTTGTTTACAGGGACATATCAAGGCGGCAGTTTCTGGAGATACTCGCGCAGGCCGCGGCAACGACGGGGGTCGTCATGCTGATAGTCGCCGCCTCGAGCGCAATGAGCTGGATACTCACCATGACAAACGCCCCGGCGAGAATCGCCGAGGCGCTGTCCATATTCGGGGACAGCCGCGTTGCGCTGCTGATAGTCATAAATATAATATTCCTGTTCGTGGGAATGTTTATGGACATGACTCCGGCGGTTCTCATCTTTACGCCCATACTCCTGCCCGTCGTCAGGGAAATGGGCATCAGCGACCTGCATTTCGGGATAATAATGATATCGAACCTATCCATAGGCCTGTGTACGCCTCCCGTGGGGACCTGCCTGTTCGTGGGCTGCGGGGTTGGAAATACCAACATATCCAAGCTAACGCCTAAGATGCTTCCCTATTTTGCGGCTATGCTTGTAGCGCAGACGCTTGTTACTTTCGTGCCGGAACTTTCCACCGCCCTGCCGAGATGGCTCGGAATGTCCTCATAAGGCGAGCGGAGCACAGACGCAAAATTTATATTCGCGGGTCGGCTTGAAAGGCAGGAGGCAGTTTCTACGAGCCGTATTTTTCTATGGCGGAGTAGGCATCGTTTACCTTCTGAAGCTCCTGCTCCAAAACCTTAACGGCGAAATCTCCCAAGCCTTTGTTGCGGAGAACGTCCGGATGCAAGTCCTTGCATTTTTGCCTGTATATCTTTTTTACGGTCTCTTTGTCCGTTCCGAAATCGACCCCCATGACGACATACGCCTCAGCGAGCGTCATGGAAGCCTCCGAAGACGGAGGAGTATTGCCTTTGCCGCCCCCGGCTCTGTCTTCCTCAAAATATTCGGACTTCAGCCTGTCTACGACCGAGGTCGGGATGCCCAGCGCGCGCGCCGCCTGGCGCAAATACGCAAACTCGGCATTGTCCACATTGCCGTCGGCCAATGCAACGCGCGCAAGAACTCTGAAAAACAATATCTTTGAGCTTGCCGAAAAGCCCCTCCTCGCGAACGAGGAAACTATGTCTATGAAGGAGATCTGCTCGTTGCTCTTAGCCCGCCTGAAATACCCGACGGCCATTTCGCGTTTTTCACCGGTGATGCCCAGCTCCATGAAAACATGCTCAAGGGCGTCTATCTCCGCGCGGGATACGGAGCCGTTGGCCTTGGCCATCTTCGCGCATGCGGCGCACAGATGCGCCAAGAAGAAATCCGCGTCTTCGTGCGACATGCGCCTTGAGCCTTCCGAAGCCTGCTTCTTGGAATTTGCGTCAACCGCGCAATGGCCGACCGCGCTTCCTATGATGGCCCCTATAGGGCCTCCGGCAAGCGCTCCGAGTATTGCTCCTAATAATTTTCCCTTCATTTATGATATACTGCATTAAAAATTTTTCCGCCGCGCTCAAGCAATAATTTTTATGATATGGGCTGTTTCGTTTGCTCATGAAGGGCTGAGAAATAAAGGCAGATTTGTTCTTGCAAGGCAAGCGGGGCAATAGTAAAGAATCCTTAAATAAATTATGAATGATTTTTCCGGAGTATGGACGGCGCTTATAACGCCCATGAACGACGACGAATCCGTCAACTATGCGGATCTTGAAAGTCTTGTCGAAAGACAGATAGAGGGACGCGTAAGCGGAATAGTGCCAGTGGGAACAACGGGGGAATCCCCCACACTCGACACTGTAGAGCATTTGGAGGTCATAAAGCACGTCTGCAAGACGGTCGGCGGCAGAATACCCGTTGTTGCGGGTACGGGCTCCAACAGCACGAGGGAGGCCGTGCATCTTACGCGCGAGGCCGACGAAGCCGGGGCCGACGCCTTCCTGGTCGTAGCCCCCTACTACAATAAGCCCACGCAGGAAGGCGTATTTTTGCACTTCTCCAAGATAGCCGAATGCACGCAAAAGCCCATATTCCTATATTCCATACCGGGGCGCTGCGGAATAGGCATAGAAAACGACACCGTTTTGCGCCTGCGCGAAAAGTTCCCTAACATATGCGTGCTCAAGGAGGCCGGCGGCAAGGCCGAAAAGGTTGCAGACTTGCATTCGAGAGCCGCAGACAGCGTATCCATACTCAGCGGGGACGACGGCCTTACGCTTGATTTTATGGATAACGGAGCCGTCGGCGTGGTGAGCGTGGCGTCGAATATAATTCCCGCGCAGATGTCCGAGATGGTAGGCTTGTATTTGAAGGGCGAAAAACAGCGTGCAAGGGAAATATCCGATAGGCTCAAGGATTTGTTCAAGAATCTGTTTGTGGAGCCCAATCCCGTTCCCGCAAAATTTGCGGCAATGAAGACGGGCCTGATAAATTCCGACTGTGTCAGGCTTCCGCTGTGCCGCATGACGGAAGAGCATAAAGCTCTGCTTACCTCAACGCTCGAAAACCTCAATCTTATCAAGTAATGGCAAAGATACTTTTAAACGGTGCAAAAGGCAGAATGGGCATGGCCATAGCCGCCTGCGCGAAGGAGTGCGGGGCTGAAATAGCGGCCGCCTGCGACGCGGGCGACGAGCCTGAAAAATTCATAGACCAGTGCGACGTGGTAATAGACTTCTCATTCAGAGATGCCACCGCCCCGCTTGCAAAGCTGTGCGCCAAGCACAAAAAGCCGCTTGTGATAGGCACTACCGGGCACACCCAGCAGCAGAGGGAGGAAATTCTGGCCTGCACGAAGTCCATTCCGATAGTTTGGGCGGGCAACTATTCCCTCGGGGTGAATTTGCTAAATTACCTGACAGGCATAGCCGCGGCCATATTGGACAAGTCGTTCGACGTGGAGATAGTCGAGATGCACCACCGCCACAAGAAGGATGCCCCCAGCGGCACGGCGGAAAAGCTCATAGACATAGTTTTGAACAAACGCGGACTGAATAGAGACGCGCTTCAATTCGGCAGGGTCGGCCAGACGGGCGAAAGGCCGGAGAACCAGATAGGCGTGCATGCCTTAAGGGGCGGAAGCGTCGTAGGTGACCATTCTGTAATCTTTGCGGCAGACGGGGAGCGGGTGGAGCTCACCCACAAAGCCGAGGACAGAAAAATTTTTGCGCGCGGCGCCATAAAAGCGGCGGAATGGGTTATGGGGAAAGCCCCGAGCCTTTACGGAATGGAAGATGTCTTGGGCCTAAAATAGCCGCGCCGCGGGGATAAATTTCTATGATAGTGGGCATTAAAGGCATTCTTGCGCGCTCCACGCCGCTGAGCGCGGTGGTTGAGGCGGGCGGGCTTTTCTACGAGCTTTCCATACCTGTGACCACCGCCGAAAAACTGCCTAAGAACGGCTCTGAGGTATTTTTGCACACGCATGCGGTTTACAGGGAGGATTCCCAGACTCTATATGGTTTTGCCACGGCCTACGACAGGGATTTTTTCAAGCTTCTGGTGGAAAAGGTCTCGGGGATAGGCCCGAAAATAGCGATAAATATTTTGAGCAGAATGTCCGTTGACACGCTGAAATCGGCCATATCGGCGGGAGACGTGAGCATGCTGTCGAAATGCCCGGGAATAGGCAAGAAGACGGCTGAGAGAATAGTTGTTGAGCTTAGGGACGTTCTGTTTAAAGGCGGCGCAATGGCAGGAGATGCTTCGGAGGCGTTGCTGTCGGCCTCTCAGGCGGCGCAGCCTACTGCGGTTTCCGACGCGGTTGCCACGCTTGTGGCCCTCGGATACAAACTGCCGGACGCGGACAAAGCGGTGAGGAAATCCCTCGAAAAGCTCGGCTCGCAAGCCAGCACAGAGGAGCTTGTCAAGGCCGCGCTATCGCGCTAAAGAAGGCATATGTTATTACGGCGGTTTTGGCTCTGGAAGTCCTGCATACTCATAGTTTTTTAAAGGGTAGTCGGGCTTTGGGTGGACGAAAAAACTAAAACTTTCGAGGGGAAAATTTGCGTTTTTAATGCCTGCACCGTTTCTTGGCGCGCAAAAATCTTAGCGAACGGCTCAAATATCAAAGTTGCGCTTGAAATAGGCGAAAATTCTTGCGATGATAATAAGATATGAAATTCGCCAAAACGCGCAGGGCATTTATTTGCGGCCTTATATCGGCTTTTGCGGCATGCGCGTTTGCGCATGCGGAAACATCTCAGGAATTTGACGTTGCAGTTTACGGAGCAACTCCAGCGGGAATATGTGCCGCCGTTGCGGCGGCCGACCAGGGAGCAAAAACCGTTCTGATAGAGGAAAGTTTTTCTCCGCTCGGCGGGGTTTTTACAAACGGGGCAGACTGCGTGCATGCGTCAACATACGCGTCTTTATCAAAGACGCCGAGGGAATTTTTCGACAGGGTATACGCATACTACTGCAACATATACGGGGAGGATTCGCGCCTTATAAAATCGGCGAGTGCTGGAGCCCTGCGCGGGGGGAAATTCGAGCCGTCGGTGGCGGAAAAAATATTAAGGCAGATGTTGGCATCGCGGAGCAATTTGAAGCTTGTGCAAAATTTCGAGCTAAAATCAGCAAAGAAAGCCGGCAAGCGCCTTGTTAGCATAGACGGCACATCCGGAAAAGAGAACATGGCAATAGCGGCAAAAGCGTTCGTGGACGCTTCAGACTGCATGCTTCTTTCCAAGGCCTCCGGGGTGGAATTTCTACCCCACCCTCCCCCCGCAAAAGCCGAAAAGGCGGAAGTTCATGCCGTTGAAAACCGAGCGGAAAACCTATCAGCATGGCTGGGAAGAAAAAAATACGTATCGGAATACAACCTGATATTATCGCGCGTGCCCAAGAACAAAGCCCCCATACCGAAAGTTTCCCCCGAAGCCTTCAGAGGCCTTGAGCCGGCTTTCGGATACGACAGGAGAAGTTTCGTGTACAATTCGCTTCCAAACGGCAAACTCAGGCTGTGCGTAAAATTCAAGGAGCAAAATCCGCTGCTTGAAAACGCGCAATCGGCCGTTCTTACAGGGCAAAAAGCGCGCGCCCTGGCGCTAAATTTTCTGTCGAAACTGCTAAATGGCGAAATCTCCCTTCCGGAGGAGCGCAGAAAAATGCTTCAAAGCTACGCTCCCGCAGCCGACGAAGCAGCCGCTCGCAGATGCAAAAGCCACGCAAACTTCCTCCCGCCAAAGATACGCGGCGGCTGCGTGATATCGCTTCGCGACTTGCTGACTAAGGAAGGGGCTATAAAGTCAGACTCCGTAGCCGTTGCGGAAATTCTCGCGCCCGTAAAAGAGCTTGGAAAAACTCAAAAGGAGCCGTCGCCAAAGATAGAGACCTTGCTCGCGGAAATACCGCTTGCTGCGCTTACCCCGTCGAGCAAAGACCCCTTCAATTTGAGCGTGCCTACGGGAATCTCGGCCACGGACAACGCCTACTGCCTTATTAGCAACCAATGCCTCTTTATGAATCTCGGGGCTGTGGCGGGCACGCTTGCGGCATATACTGCAAAAAACACCAAAGGCGCAGACTCGCCCGATTTTCCGGACGTAGGAGAGCTTAAGAAAATTCTAAAAAGCCGGGGGACAAAAACGGATATATCGGCAAATGCGCCTTAAGTCCCGGCAATATTTTTCCGGCCCTTTGTTATTCCTCATATAGGCAAGAAGCCAGCGTACGGAGGAAAAATTTTTCAGGGGATGAAAATCTGGGAATTACAGGGTATTTATAGCGCAGAATAAAACCCCTCGCGGCAAAACTAAATCCGCAGTCTATCCCTTATTAAAAGCGACGCAAACACGCACAGACAGCTATGTTAAAGCCCGAGCAATATTAGGATAAGCGTAAGCAATATAACCCAGACAAAGCATGAACATTGGGAGCAGCCTGAAGAATAAATATATCTTCTGGCGCTTTCGCGAAAATCCCCGCTTGCTCCGCCGCCCGATACGTAAGAACGCTCGCGCGAAAAGAAGGAACCTTGAGAACGCCTGCTCTGTCCGGCATTGGAATCGTCCGAACAAAGCTCCCATTCCCCATCAGAGGACTGTTTAGACGCGCTAGACGACGGAGGAACGTCAGAAATTTCCGCCTCCGGGTGTATTTCAATATCGTCGAAATTGCGCATCGAAAAAAAATACAACATGCCCCGCAGTCTGCGGTCAACATTTATTCTTGCCTAAAAACATGCCGCGGGAAAAACTCTATGCGTTGAAAATTTCAGAATACATATCAGACAATCTTTCGCGGTTCAGAACCCTGAATACCGCGCGCCATTTCTGCGCCGCCCACTCGCCCGAAGACGCCGCAGCCGCATTTGATTTTGCCCGCAAGAATTCCCTTAAGACCTTTGTCCTCGGAGGAGGTTCCAATGTATTTTTCAAAAATAAAAATATAAAAAGCCTGGTATTGAAAAACGAGCTTCCGTGTGGGCTGAAGGATTTGGGCGGAGGAAAGGTGGAAATCTCATCGTCATCAAGCGTAATGTCGCTTCTGAAATTCGCGTATAAAAACGGATACGACGCACCCTATTATCTTGCGAGCGCCCCCTGCCAAATAGGAGGGGCCATAGCCATGAACGCGGGAACGGGGCCTTCGGAGGGCAAATACATTTCCGACTATCTCGTAAGCGTGCGCGTCCTGGAAAACGGCGCGATATGCGAACGCAAAAAAAACGAGATAAGCTTCTCTCACAGGCATTCCGAGTTTCTCGACGAAGGGCGCAACGCATTCATAATTTCCGCCGTTTTCAGCCTGCCGCGCAAAGATTTTGATTCAGACCCCATAGCAGCCAGGCTAAAATGGGCAGAGGAAAACCAGGATTTGCGCTCCCACAACTGCGGGTCTTTATGCAATGCCTACGATGCAAGACTTATGCGCTTTGCGCGCGCTCTCTTCTCAGCCGCCCCCGCGGGCCTGAGCCGCAAAAAGCTCAACTGGGCGGTGAACAATTCTAAAAACCCGTTTTGGCTCAATATCTTTCTCAAGACTCTTGGCTTCCTGCATTTCATATGCGGAAAGAAGCTTAAATTTGAAATCCGCATTGTCGATTAGCGTCCGCCTTTTTCCCCGGGCGCGTTCCCGTAGGCATTTGTCTTCCGAAAATGCGCACCCCATACACCCCCCGTATTTTCGGAGTGTTTTTTCCTTTGCGAAGGGCGGAGAGACGCCGTTAGCAAGGAATATAACGACAAAAAAACCCGCTCGCATAAGCGGCGGGTCTCTTAAACAAGCAAAAAGCAAAGGTTGCCCTACTTAGACTTAATGTCGTTATAAAGCTCGAAAGCCCTGTCGGGCGAATAGCCCTTGTGAACGACGGCCCTTACCGCCTGTATCATGGCTGCTGGATCCTCCGCCTGGAATATGTTTCTGCCCATATCCACGCCGTTGGCTCCGTCGTTTATGGCCTTGTACGCAAGCTCCAAAGCGTCCCTCTCGGGGAGCTTCTTGCCGCCGGCAATTACTATCGGCACGGGGCATCCGGCCACGACCTTCTCAAAGCCCTCGCAGTAGTAGGTCTTGACAAAAGTTGCGCCGTTTTCCGCGCAAACGCGGGTTGCAAGCCCCAGATAACGCGCGTCTCTGGCAAGATTCTTGCCGACGGCGGTCACACCGAAAGTGGGTATGCCGTAGCGGTTGCCCATATCGGCGGTCTTAGTGAGATTGCGGATTGTAAGAGCCTCGTTCTCGCTACCTATGGCAACCATGACTGCCATCGCCGAAACGTCCAGACGCACGGCCTCCTCTATGTCCATGACGCACTCGTAGTTGAGGGAGCCGAGTATAGTGCCGCCCGCGCTGAAACGCAGAGCAACAGGCTTGCCGCAATCCGGCGGAATGCAAGAGCGCAAAACGCCGCGCGTGCACATTATGCAGTCGGCATATTTTAGGAGCGGAACTACATTTAAATCTATCCGCTCGAGGCCGCTTGTCGGCCCCATTATGTAGCCGTGGTCGAAGGCGAGCATAACGGCGTTGCCGCTGCGCTTGTCAAAAATTCTGGCCATTCTTTCCTTTATACCCCAATCGGCGTATTCAAGCCCCTTCATGAAGAAGCTCTTTTTCTTTACGGGAATGCCCAATCCGTAATTTGAGGCGTCCTTGTTTCCGTCTGCGTCAGGCATGATTGTTATTTTCCTTTGCGATTAGTTTTTATTATGTGTCAAAATTAGAAATTGTCTGCAAAAAGCTCCAATATTGCAGCCGCGCTCGTGGCGCCCGCGTCTGCATGGCCCACGGACCTCTCCCCTAAATTGTGAGCCCTGCCAAACTTCGCGCGCATTCCGACAGTGTCGGCGGCCCCTTTCTTTGCGGCGTCGGCAGCCACTCGAAGAAGAGACTTTACGTCCGCCGCGCCCTTCATGGCTTCTACCGCCGGAATTAGCGCGTCCATAAGAGTCTTGTCCCCGACGGCCGCCTTTGTATGCATTCTCACATTTGCAAGAGCGCTCTCAAAGGCCGCGCACAAGGCAGGAGCGTCGAGAGCATCTACGCCCTCCTTTACCCCGTCTCCAAACCCCATTAAAAAAGCCCCCCACAGAGTGCTCGTGGAGCCCGCGGTTGCCGACATGGTCGCAAAACCAGCGTCGACAAAGCCGTTTTTAATGTCTGTTGCCGCCTGCAAAGAGACGCTCGCCGCGGCAATGGCCGCTTTGATCGCCGTGCCGTGGTCGCCGTCGCCCGTGGCGGCGTCGAGCTTTGAGAACTCGGCCTCCCTACGGGCAACCATCTCGGCGGCCGAGGCAAAAAGCCTCTTTGCCGTTTCCAAGTCGAATTTATCTGCCATATAAAATATTTTTCAGAAGCGTATTGCTGTTTAACCTATGCAAGTCCAATAAGGAGTGTTGCTGCGGGCTTTCAAATAGGCCTTATGGTCGGCGTCAAGCTTGCAGAGTATCATCTGGAAGCCGGCCATCTCCTGCACGGTGAGTATCTCGTCTATAAGCCCGCAGGCGACCCTCACGCCGCGCGCCTCAAGCCACTTTGCCGCCGCGCGGAAGACTATGTCCATCTCCATGTGCGTGGTTGCGCCGGATCCGTTTATGACGAGGAAAACTTCGTCTCCCGCCTTCGCCTTTACGGCCTCGGCCAAAGGCGAAACCATCTTCTCGGCGGTTTCGTCGGCGGTAAGTATCTTGCTTCTGCCGCCGCCTGCCTCGCCGTGCTGCCCCATGCCTATCTCCATCTCGTCGTCGGGAAGCTCCGTTATGGTCTGGCCGTTCTGCGGATGCGTGCAGCCAGACATTGCAACCGCCAATGTCGCCATCTGCGAATTGAACCTCTCGCCTATCTCCACAACCTCCTCAAGGCTCTTGCCCGCCTCGGCGGCCGCGCCTATGACCTTGTAGAGCGGTATGCAGCCCGCAAGCCCTCTCCTATCCTCCAGGGGAGTGTCCAACCCTGCGCTGATGTCTTCCGCAGTCAAAATCTTTGCAACCTTTATGCCCTCGCGCTTGGCCATCTGTAGTGCCATATTCGCGCTCATGACGTCTCCGGCGTGGTTTAGAACCACAAGCACTATGCCAGCGTCGCGCTTGAAACGGCGCAGCGCGGCCAGCACGTTCGGCGCCCCGGGAGCGGCAAAGATATCGCCAACGACGCTCGCGTCGAGCATACCCTCACCGACAAAACCGCTGAGAGCCGGCTCGTGCCCCGCACCGCCCATGGTGATTATGGCAACCTTGTCCTCGGACTTCGGGTTTGCCCTGACTACTATCTTATTTTCCGCCAATACAACCTTGTCCGAATACGCCATGCAAAGGCCTTCGAGAAGCTCCGTGGAAAGGTTTTCGGGACTGTTGATAAATTTTTTCATCTTCATGGGAATGGTCCTTTATTTTATAGATTACCTGATTCGCTTGGTTAAAAACGTCGCATTTGATATTGAATACAAAGTTTAATATTTCAAGCAAATTTTAAAACTTTAAACATATTTTCTCAACTGCTCCGAATATTTTGAGATTTTATTCCGCTCAAAAATATGCAGGCAAATCACGGCTGCTGGAAGTGGAGAAAAATGTGCCGGGAACAAAAGCAGCACCCTGCCGTAAAAAATACCCTGTCCATTGCCGCGCAATAATCCGGCTATGAATGCAAGTGGAAAATAGAGCTATAAAATGACGAGAGCCTTATAAAAAATAACAAAACATTTAAAGAATTTTCTTCTTCTTGACAAATCAGAGTTTTTTGAGTGTTTTTTAAGTGATACCGCGTTTGCAATAGTGCGGTATAGTTGTTAACAATCTTATATAAAGAGTATGTGGATAGCAAAACCTTGTAAGAAGCGCGAGGAATCCGTACAGGAACTCGAAACCGAACTTTGCATAGTAGGCGGCGGATTTGCCGGCGCATGCGCAGCGATAACTGCGGCGAGAAACGGGGTGAAAGTCGTAATCATTCACGACCGTCCCGTACTGGGCGGCAACGCCTCAAACGAGATAAGAATGTGGGTGCTCGGCGCGACGAGCCACATGGGCAATAACGACCGCTGGGCTCTCGAAGGTGGCCTACCGCAGGAATTGTTCCTCGAGAATCTCTGGCGCAATAAGGAGGGCAACCCCTATCTGTGGGACATGCTCCTTCACGAGAAGGTCCAAAACGAGCCGAATATAACGGTGCTGCTAAATACTGCCGTATTTGCGGCGGACAAGAAGGATGCCGATACGATAAAGTCCGTCACGGCTTTCAATTCGCAAACCTCCACTTTCTACAAGGTTTCCGCTCCGCTGTTTGTGGACAGTTCCGGGGACGGTATACTCGGCTTCCTGACGGGCGCGGCATTTAGAATGGGCATGGAAAGCAAGCATGAATTCGGCGAGCTCTACGCCCCGGAGGAGGCTTCGACGGACGTCTTGGGCTCGTCGATAATGTTCACGGTGCGCGATATGGGCAGGCCCGTAAAGTTCACCCCGCCCTCTTTCGCGCTGTCCATGAAGGAGGTTGAGGAGATCAGCAAGTTCCGCCCGATAAACCTGAATGCGAAGATATTTTATTGGTGGATAGAGTTCGGCGGGCTTTTCGACACTATAAAGAAGTCCGAGGACATCAAGGAGGAGCTGTGGCGCGTGGCCTACGGCATCTGGAATTACATCAAAAACTCCGGCAAATATCCGGAAAGCGCAAATCTAACGCTCGACTGGGTGTCCAACATACCCGGAAAGAGGGAGAGCCGCAGGTTTGAGGGAGACTACATGCTCATCCAGCAGGATGTCATAGAGCAGAGATTCCATTACGACGACGTCTCCTACGGCGGCTGGGCGCTAGACCACCATCCTGTCGACGGCCTGTACAGCAAGCAGGCGCCCTGCGTGCAGTGGCACAGCAAGGGGGTGTACACCATTCCATACCGCACGATGTACTCGCGCAACATCAAGAACCTGTTTCTTGCGGGGCGCATAATAAGCTGCTCGCATGTGGCTTTTGGCACGACGAGGGTGCAGTCTACCTGCGGGCACAGCGCGCAGGCGGTGGGCATAGCCGCGGCCATGTGCCTCGAAAAGAAGATTCTCCCGCGCGACGTGTCGGACAAGAAGCGCATCAAGGAGCTGCAGACCCGCCTGATAAAGATGGGCGCGTACATTCCCGGCGTGATTGCGAAAGACTCTAAAGACATTGCACAAAGCGCCGCGGTAAAAGCGTCGACTACGATGAAGCTTGGCGGATTCAAGGAAAACGGGGAGTTCCTCGGCCTCGAATTTGCAAGAGCCATGATGCTGCCCCTCAAGAAGGGTATGAAGGCGCCGAAGGTTTCCTTCCTCGTAAAGGCGGCCAAGAATACCACCTTGAGGGCTGAGCTTAAGGCTCCGTTAAAGCCTTTCAACCATACGCCCGAGAAAGTGCTGTCCGCGAAGGACATAAAGGTTAAAAAAGGAGTAAGCTGGGTGGACATAGACTTCTCGGACGCGGTTGCGGATGCGGACGAATACGTCTTTGCGGCGCTTATGCCCAACAAGGACTTGTCGGTGGCGCTGTCGAACGAGAGGATAACTGGAATATTGTCCGTCGGGCAGAAGTTCAATCCGGCGGTGGCGGCGTCTTCGGCGCAGATAGCCCCGGAGGGTATAGGGATAGACTCCTTCGAGTTCTGGCTGCCCGAGCGCAGGCCCGCAGGCAAGAATTTGGCCATGAAAATTTCCCCCGCGATAGACTGCTTCGGCGCGGAAAACGTGCTAAACGGCATAGCCCGCCCGGTAAGCGGGCCGAACGCATGGGTTGCCAAGTCGCAAAAGGGGGTTTTAACGCTCTCGTGGGACAAACCAAAGAAGATATCGCAGATATACATAACCTTCGATTCCGACTACGACCACCCGCTCGAGCAGATACTCATGGGGCACCCCGAAAACGCCGTGCCGTTCTGCGCGAAAGACTTCACTGTCAAAGATGCCGACGGTAAGGTTCTTTGCTCCCAGAAGGATTGGCACAACGCGATAAAGGTTATAAACCTCGAAAAGCCGGTTACAACGAGCGCCATTTCCATAGACATAAAGTCCACCTGGGGGGCGCCCGCGGCGGTATTCGAGGTGCGCGCATACTAATTTTCTCAACAAACTAAATTCAATACAATGACAACACCCGACTGGATCATATTCATAGGATACCTCATTGCCATGATTTCCATCGGCCTGCTTTTGGGCAAGATGGTAAAGAACACGTCGGACCTTTTCGCCGCGGGCGGGCAGTCGCCCTGGTGGGTAAGCGGTCTGAGCGGATTCATGGCGATGTTCTCGGCAAACACGTTTGTCGTTTGGGGCGGAATAGCCTACAAATACGGCGTGGTTGCCATAGTCATAAACCTCTGCTACGGTCTCTCCGCGGTTCTCGTAGGCTATACCATAGCCGGAAAGTGGAAGAGGCTCGGCATCAAAACCCCGACGGAATACATACAACGCAGGTTTGGAAACGGCGCACTGCAGTTCTACACCTGGTTTATGATGGTCTTCAGGATACTCAGCAGCGCCGGAGCGCTATACGCCTTTGCGACCATATTTATAACCGCGCTTTGGGGCGCTCCCGACGGAAGCATAGAGATAAGCCTCACGCAGAAGAACATAGTAATACTGCTGATTACCACGGTGGTTGTCATATACACCATGAGCGGCGGCCTCTGGGCTGTCTTGATGACGGACACAATACAGTTTATCATACTGAATCTGGCCGTAATATTTGTAATACCGCTGACACTCATGAATCTGGACGTATCGTCCATGGTGGATGCGGCTCCGGAGGGCTTCTTCCTGCCGACTAGCGTGGAGTACTCCGTATACTTCCTGATAGGCTGGTTTGCGATACACTATTTCGTAATCGGCGCGGAACTTGCGTATGTGCAGCGCTACATATGCGTTCCCACGGAGAAGGACGCGCGCAAGAGCGCGTATCTGTTCGGCGTATTATATCTCGTAAGCCCCATACTTTGGCTTACGCCTCCGCTTCTCTGGCGTTTGAAATTCCCGCCGCCGGAGGGCGCCAATATAATAGATTTGGCGGAAAAGGCGTATATAATATCGTGCAAATCGGTGTTGCCGTCGGGCATGCTGGGCTTGATGGTTGCCGCGCTCTTCGCGGCTACCGCCAGTATGATGAGCGCCCAGCTGAACGTGTTCTCGGGCGTGCTTACGCACGACATATATAGGCCCTTGGCAAAGAACCATACTGAAAAGAGCCTCGTGTTTGTCGGCAGGGTGTTCACGGTTTTGATAGCCATTCTCATAGCGGGCCTGGCGATAGCCATACCCTATCTTGGCGGCGTAGAAAAGGTCATCATCAAGGCCGCGCAGGTTATGGCGGTGCCGATACTCGCGCCTGTTCTCATAGCGCTGCTGAGCAAGAGGCTCGCGTCGAGCTCGCTGTGGATAACGGTGCTCATCTGCCTGCCGTTGGGCCTGCTTAGCGTGGGCATAAACAGCTACAACTGGTTCCCGCCGGATTCCTTCCTCGGCTCGCTGAAGGGCTCTTGGATAGCCGATGAAACTACGATAGGCATATTCCTGCCCATAGTCGTGGTGATTTTGATGCACTTTTTGGCGGGCGACAGGACCGACCAGGGCTGGAAGAACATACTCAGCCTTGAAGCGGCCGAAGAAAAGGCGGTTAAGACCAAGGCAAGCCCCATGCCCCTTATGGTCGTGGCATGGAGCATGTTGGTTTTCGCTCTGATGATGCTGGTTCTTACAATAATAAATACGAAAGACAGAATCGTTCTCGGAGTATTTGTCCTGGTGCTTGCGGGCATAAGCGCGGCGGCCTTTATAGCCCTAAAGAAACTCAAGGCAAAGTATGCCGCCGAGGAGGCCTCAGAGAAAAAGGCTAACGCATAGCAGGGTAAGTTTATAGGATAAAACGGGACGGATTTGCATATCCGCCCCGTTTTTTTGCATATTGGATGCTCCACATAGAGCCTTAAAATACTTTTTCCTACCAGCGGCAGAATGGGAATTTCCCGAAAGAAAGCACCCAAAAAAATGCGGAGAAAATTTTTATCAAAATAAAAAGAAGAAAATTTAAATCTTGAGCTTGACAGACGCAAATTATGTGGCACATTTGGCAACTCATAATTTGGTTGCAATTCGGATAAGATTCGGTTGAGACCTAAAAGAAACCTGCCCCCATCGTCTAGCGGTTAGGACGCCTGATTCTCATTCAGGAAACAGCGGTTCGATTCCGCTTGGGGGTGCCACTTTCAAGAAACCGCAAGTTAGCCAAAAAAATGGCGCCTTGCGGTTTTTTTATGCGGCAAATAGCCGCAGGTCGAAGGGCGCCATACAAAACTGCCCGGCGGAAAACTTAAAAATATAGGGTCAACCCCAAAGAGAGTGGATTTTAATGGGGTCAACCCCAAAGAGAGTGGATTTTAATGGGGTCAACCCCAAAGAGAGTGGATTTTAATGAAAGACGCCGCATAGAACCAAGACCCTCAATCTGTAATTTTGGAAGTTTCGATAACCGTAAGCCATTCGTTGT